>JBBQNJ010000021.1:0-63152 GCA_038329845.1 Tepidisphaerales bacterium
GTGTGAGCGCCAAGCGAGGACGGCCGTACGGTCAGGATGCCTGGCAGCGCCAGACGGCCCGCCTGCTGGGTCTTGAGGCGACCTTCCGGCCGCAAGGTCGGCCGCGGAAGCGATCCGTCCCGGCGGTCGCCGGGGCCGAAGAGGATGTTCAGGATGGAAACGAGTCTTAGACCTAATGCCATCAACTTAAGCTGCCGGGCTTGGCGGAGAGGGATGGCGGGAACATGATTTGTCATATAAGTAGCGGTTTTTTAGATGGTTAATTCGAGATCGCCAGCTTCGGTATTCTGTGATAAATAGGGGTTGTCTTTCACTGAACCCCTTTTTCACAGGAGGCCACGGATGGTCAGCATCCAATCCATCGTCGAGCAGATCAAGAACGATCCTGCCAGCGCCCTGTCGGTTTTGCCGATGCACGTCGAGCAGGTGTGCGAGCAATTGGGCGTGCCTTATCGCCATCGGATTCTGGACCCGGCCACCACGGTGGCCTTGTTCATCAAACAGATCGCCAACGGCAACAGTTCCTGCGCCCAGGTCCGGCATCTGGGCGAATGCCAGTTCACCGCCCAGGCCTATTGCGAGGCCCGGATGCGCTTGCCGCTGGCGGTGCTGACGAGCCTGTCACAGCGTCTATCCGAATCGGTCCATCAAGCCCGCGAGTCGGACCCTTGGTCATCGTCGGCTCTGTTCCACGGCCATCGCGTGTTCGTCGTCGATGGAACGACGTTCTGGATGCCCGACACCCCGGCGCTGCAAGCGGCGTTCGGACAGCCCGGGGCCTGCAAGCCGGGCTGCGGGTTTCCCAAGGCGCATCTGTTGACCCTGTTCGACTTGAATAGCGGCATGCTTCTCGACACCGTGGCCTCGCCGATGCGCACCCACGACCTGGCCAAGGTCGGCGGCCTGCACCCATGCATGCAAGAGGGCGATGTGCTTCTGGGCGACACCGCCTTCGGCTCGTACGCCCATTTTGCCCTATTATTATAGGGAAAAATGCATGGATTGATGCCGCTGCATCAGCAGCGGATCGTTGATTTTACGCCGCATCGTCCGTTCGTGCAGCCGGGGAAGGTCGATGAGTCGAGCGCGGGTCTCCCGCGCTCGCGCTGGATCGAATCACTGGGCGAGCAAGATCAGGTGGTCGAGTGG
This sequence comes from Tepidisphaerales bacterium, assembly GCA_038329845.1. Lineage (GTDB taxonomy): Bacteria > Planctomycetota > Phycisphaerae > Tepidisphaerales > Tepidisphaeraceae > JBBQNJ01. Next base: position 1,150 of record JBBQNJ010000021.1, read on the forward strand.
TTCAAGCCGCCCGCCCGCCCGAAGTACATGAGCCGGGAGCAGTACGCGGCGTTGCCCGAATCGATCAAGATGCGCGAGATCCGACGTCGGGTGTATCGCCCGGAATTGAATCAGTGGATCGAGTTGACGATCCCGACCACGCTGCTGGACCCCGAGGCCTATCCGGCGTCGGAACTCGTGGACCTGCGTATGCGTCGCTGGCAAGTGGAAGTCGATTTGCGGCACCTCAAGACAACGATGGGACTGGAGGTGCTCAAGTGCAAGAGCGTCGAGGGAGTGCAGAAGGAACTGACGGTGTTCGGGCTGGTGTACAATCTGATTCGCCTGCTGATGCTGGAGGCGGCGGCCCGGCAAAAAACCCCAGCCGGATCGCATCAGCTTAGCCGACGTGCTGGACTGGATCTGCGTGGCCCGGCCCGGCGATGCGATGCCGCGATTCATCGTTAACCCCCTTCGCCCGCACCGCGTCGAACCCCGGGTGAAAAAGCGCCGTCCCAAGGCCTACCCGCTGATGAACCGACCCCGGGAAACATTACGCAATTCATTGAAAAACAAGGCACGGGCGGCTTAAGTTGATGGCATTAGAGTCAGGAGTCTTCGCTTGCTGGGATGGACCGAAGGGGACGTAGCTCTTCATGCCGGACATGTCGCGTGGTATGCCTCCAGCCATGCCGTGCGACATGAAGGGTGACATCCACCTTTTCGGTGCCGGACAAGGACGGTGGATGTCACGAATGCCATTCTTTTACCGCGCCCCCAAAAATGGGGCCGCGCCCGTGAGCGCCGCATCCGAACCGGGCACTGGTCCTAGGCGAGTTGGCCGGTAGAATGGTCACGCGTGGCCCCGTAGCTCAATTGGATAGAGCAACGCTTTCCTAAAGCGTAGGTTGCCCGTTCGAGCCGGGCCGGGGCTATTTCAGCGGCATTCTCGCGGCCAAGGGTGCGAACCGGCCGGATCCGCCCGCATCCGCCCGGGCCGGTGCCGCCGAATGCGAGTGAAAATCAAAGAAAGGTCAATGTGAAGAGCTTGTTCCCGGGAAATTCCGCCGTGGTGGGCTTGCAATGGGGCGACGAAGGCAAAGGCAAGATCGTCGATCTGCTCACCGAATCGGCCGACATGGTGGTGCGCTATTGCGGCGGCGCGAATGCCGGGCACACCGTGCGATTCAACGGCGAAAAATACTCCACCCACTTACTCCCGGTGGGGATTTTCCGCTCTCACATCATGAACCTGATCGGCAACGGGGTGGTCCTCGATCCCGAAGCGCTGGTCGGCGAAATCGACGAGTTCATCGGCAAGGGGTTCGCCATCTCCCCGCAAAACCTGCGCATCAGCTACAAGACCCATGTGGTCATGCCCTGGCACAAGGCCGAGGACGCCCACCGCGAATCGTCCGCCGACGCCGGGGGCATCGGCACCACCCGGCGCGGGATCGGACCCACCTATGCCGACAAGATGCACCGCACCACCGCCATCCGCATGGCCGATCTGATCAACGAGCCGAAGCTCGAGTGCCAGATCGGCCCGATCGTCGTCGAACGAAACAAGATATTCAAAGTACTTTACGACGCTCCTCCCATGGATTCGAGGGCGATTTTCGAGAGTTATCGAGACTTTGGACGCCGATTGCGGCCGTTCGTCGATGACACGTCATTCGTGTTGTTGCAGTATTTGAAGGACCGCAGGCGTGTCGTCTTCGAAGGCGCCCACGCCGTGCTGCTGGATGTGGACCACGGCACCTATCCTTACGTGACCAGCAGCAATTGCTCGGCCCTGGGGCTGTTCACCGGCGCGGGATGCCCGCCCAAGGCGGTGGACAACTTCATCGGCATCATCAAGGCGTACAGCACCCGCGTGGGCGGCGGACCGTTTCCCACCGAGCAGGCCAACAAGATCGGCGACTACATCCGCGAGCGCGGCCAGGAATACGGCACGACCACCCGCCGTCCACGCCGCTGCGGCTGGTTCGACGCCATGGCGGTTCGCTATTCCGTGCAGCTCAATGGCATCACGGCGATCGCCCTGACGCTGCTGGATGTGCTGTCCGGGCTGGAGCACCTGCACATCTGCACCGGCTACCAGCACCGTGGTCAACGACTGGACTTCTTCCGGGCCGATATGGACACCCTGGCCGAAGTCGAGCCGATTTACGAGACGATGCCCGGCTGGACCGGCGAGATCGGCGCCTGCCGATCGTACGAGCAGCTTCCCGAGCCGGCCCGTCGCTACGTCCAGCGGATCGAGCAGTTGATCGATGCGCCGATACGGATGGTGAGCGTCGGTCCGGAACGCTCGGCAACCTTGATCCGCTCGTAGCCGCCGCCTTTGCGAGCGCAAGACGCGATTTGGGACGATCGACCCGAACAGCTTGACAGCAGCTTGACCCGATGCCGGAAAGACCCGGTGCCGGCAAGGCCCGGCGCCGGCGATGTCGCGGGGTGGTGAAATTGCCGATATGCTCTGCGACGATGATGCGGGTCGTGGGAACGGATATCCCGGATGTCAAGCTGTTGTCGCCGAAGAAATTCGGCGACCCGCGGGGGTTTTTCTCCGAAGTCTACAACTGGAAGGCCTGGTCCGACGCCGGAATCGAGACGGTTTTCGTGCAGGACAACCATTCGTTGTCGGCCGAGCGCGGGGTGGTGCGCGGGCTGCATTACCAGATCCCGCCTATGGCGCAGGACAAGCTCGTTCGCGTTGTGCGCGGGGCGATCCTGGACGTGGCGGTGGATATTCGCCCCGGGTCGGCGACGTTCGGCAAGCACGTCTCGGCGGTGCTGAGCGAATCGAACTGGCAACAGATCTTCGTTCCCCGCGGTTTCGCGCATGGGTTCGTGACCCTCGATCCGAATACCGAAGTGGTCTACAAAGTGAGCGACTATTATTCGCCCGGGCATGAGCGCGGGATCTGCTGGGACGACCCGGACCTGGGCATCGACTGGGGCATCGACCCGGCCCGGGCGGTCTTGTCGGATCGGGATCAGCGCCTGCCCTCGTGGGTGGCGGCGATCCAGTCGATTCAACTGCAAGGAGCAGGCGAATGAAAGGGATTTTGCTCGCCGGCGGCGCGGGAACGCGCTTGTATCCGCTGACCCGCCAGCATCAGCACCGACGATCTATTACCCGTTGTCGGTGCTGATGCTGGCGGGGATCCGCCAGGTGCTGATCATCAGCACCCCGCGAGATCTGCCGCGAATCGAGGAATTGTTCGGCTCGGGCGAGCAACTGGGGATGCAATTTACCTACAAGGTCCAGGATGAGCCGCGCGGGATCGCCCAGGCGTTCACCCTCGGGGCCGATTTCCTCGCCGGGTCCCCGGCATGCCTGATCCTCGGGGATAATCTTTTCTACGGCCACGAACTGACGATGATGCTCGAGTCGTCGGCGAAACTGACCGGCGGGGCAAGGGTGTTCGCCTACCAGGTGAAGGATCCCGAGCGATACGGAGTGATCGAGTTTGACCGGCAGTTCCGGGCCTTAAGCATCGAGGAGAAACCGCGACAGCCCAAGAGCAACTGGGCCGTGACGGGGTTGTATTTCTACGACGCGCAAGTCGTCGAGATCGTCCGGCGGCTCAAGCCGTCGGCGCGGGGGGAATACGAGATCACCGATGTGAATCGGGCGTATCTCGAACAGGGACGACTCGAGGTCCAGCCGATGGGGCGCGGCGTGGCCTGGCTGGACACCGGCACCTACGACTCGCTGCTGAGCAGTTCCCAGTTTGTGCAGACACTCGAAGAGCGCCAGGGTCTGAAAATCGCGTGCATCGAGGAGATCGCGTTTCAGAAAGAGTTCATCGACGCGCGGCAGTTGACGGCATTGGCCGACCAGGCGGGCAAGAGCGAATACGGCAACTATCTCCGCCGGGTATTGCACGAGTCGCAGCAGCGCTGAAGAAGCGCCGGAGGGAGATGGGCATGAGAACGATCCTCGTCACCGGCGCCGCCGGATTCATCGGAAGCAATTTCGTGCGGATGCTCGCGGCGGAGAACGATCCGCCCCGGCTGGTGGCGTTCGACAAGCTCACCTACGCCGGAAACCTGGCAAACCTCGAGGGATTGATCGACGACGAGCGGGTCTTTTTCTTCAAGGGCGACATCTGCGACGCCGACGCGGTGCGATCGGCGTTGGACCGCTTCGAGGTGGACGAAGTCGTTCATTTCGCGGCCGAAAGCCATGTGGATCGCAGCATCCAGGGGTCGGGGCCGTTCGTTCAAACCAACGTGGTCGGCACGCAGGTGATGCTTGACGCATCGCGGGCGCGACAGGTTCGCAAGTATCTCCAGGTCAGCACCGACGAGGTGTACGGTTCGCTGCCGGAGGATCGCCCGGACCTGAAGTTCACTGAACAGACGCCCTTGCAGCCGAACTCGCCGTACAGCGCCAGCAAGGCGGCGGGAGATTGCCTGGTTCGCGGGTATTTCCACACGTTCGGCATGCCCGTGCTGACCACACGATGCAGCAACAACTACGGACCGTGGCATTTTCCCGAGAAGCTGATCCCGCTGTTCGTCACGAACCTGATCGAGGGCCGGAAAGTCCCGCTGTACGGCGATGGAATGAACGTGCGCGACTGGCTGCACGTCGAGGACCATTGCCGGGCGATCTGGACGGTGCTCAACGGCGGAGAAGTCGGCGAGGTGTACAACATCGGGGGCGACAACGAGATCACCAACCGCGCGATCACCGAGACGATCCTGCGAGCGATGGGGAAAGATTGGGACGAGTCGGTGGAGTACGTGAAGGATCGCCCTGGACATGATCGTCGCTATGCGATCGACGCGAGTAAAATCAAGCGAGAACTGGGGTGGGCACCGCGGCGGCGCTTCGAGGAGGCGATCCTCACGACGATCCAGTGGTACCGCGATCACGAACCGTGGTGGCGGGCGATCAAAAGCGGGGAATACCGCGGTTACTACGAGCGCCAGTACGGGGGGGGCGTCGCATGAGCATTATGAAGTCGGTGCTGGTGGTGGGAAGCCGAGGGATGCTCGCCGGGGCGATCTTGCGGCAACTGGCGGACCGGAGAATCGATGCGCGGGGGGTGGACCTGCCCGAGTGCGACATCACCGACGAAGCGAGCGTCGATCGAGCCTTCGATCGAGCAACGCCGAGCCTGGTGATCAATTGCGCGGCGTATACGGCGGTGGACAAGTGCGAGGTCGAGCCGGCCGCGTGCGAGGCTGTGAACGGACGCGGGGTGGGGATTCTGGCCGAAGCCGCTACCCGGCGCGGTGCGATGATGGTGCATTTCAGCACCGATTTTGTGTTCGACGGTGCCAGTCATCGACCTTATCGAGTGGACGATCCCCCGGCCCCGGTGAGCGCCTACGGGCGAAGCAAGCTCGCCGGCGAGCGGGCGCTGCAATCCAGTGGACTTAAGCGGTGGCTGCTGATCCGCACGGCATGGCTGTACGGGACCGGGGGGGCGAATTTCCCGCGGACAATGGTGCAGGCGGCGAAGGAGGGCAAGCCTCTGCGCGTCGTGAGCGACCAAGTGGGAGCGCCGACCTACACCGAGGACTTGGCCAGCGCCACGATCGACCTGGCGTCCGAATCGTGTTCGGGAATCTTCCATGCCACCAACCGGGGGCAAACCACCTGGTGGGAGTTCGCCGTGGCCGCGCTCAAGGCATTTGGCGTGGATCACTCGGTCGAGCCAATTACCTCGCAGGCCTGGGCCCAGCTTCGCCCCCAAGCCGCCCGGCGGCCGAGTTACAGCGTGCTGGACCTGACCCCCCTGGAACAATCCCTGGCCCGCCCCATGCGCCCCTGGCCAGAAGCCTTGGCCGACTTCCGCGCCGCCGTCCTCCGCGGCGGCTGGTAAAAAGCCGGAAAGCTCAGGCGCTCTTGCGATGCAGGGTCTTCGCCGATCCGCGGGCGCTCTTGCCCGAGGCGAGGGATTTTCGCAGGGCCTCCATCAGGTTGATCGTCGGGGCCGCCGGCGACTCATCGTGGTCGTCGGAAGGCGAGACCGTCTTGCGGCCGCGCTTCTTCTGCTCGATCAGATTCTCCAACTGCTCGCGGTAGTCATCCTTGTAACCCGACAGGTCCAGCTCATGCGTCATCGACTCGATCAACTGACCGGCGATCTTCAGCTCCTTCTCCGGGACCTTGGCGCTGGTGGTCTTGCTCGAGAGCGTTTCCTCCAACGACAACACCTCGTCGCGGTAGTGCATCGTGTGAAGCACCAGCCCGTCATCCATCGCCCGAACCGCCGCGAGATACTGGCGGCCGCGCATGACGAACCGGGCCAGCCCCACCCGCCCGGCTTGCTTCATCGCATCGACCAGCAGGCGATAGGCCTTGTCACTTCCCTTTGACGGCGTGACAAAATAGGCGCGATCAAAGTAGATTGGATCAATCTCATCCAGTTCGACGAACTGCTCGATGTCGATCGCCTTGCCCTTTTCGGGCCGAAGGCTTTCGATCTCCTTCTCGTCCACCACGACATATTGGTCCTTGCCCACCTCGATCCCGCGGGCGGTCTGGTCGTAATCGACCTCCTCGCCGGTTTCAGGGCAATACAGTTTTCGCTTCAGTCGGCACGAGCCGTCCTTGCTCAGCAGATGAAAGCTAACGCTTTTTTCACGCACCGCCGTTTGCATCGCGATGGGGATATTCACTAGCCCGAACGCGATCGAGCCTTGCCATATTGGACGCGACATCGGTCATGCTCCCAAAGCGTCAGCCCGCCGCGTTGAGGGCTTCGTGCAGATCGACGCGCGATCGCTCGAAATCCCGCCACGGATCGGTCTTTCGCTTTTCGAGATAGCGGCCCGCCGTCTCCACCGTGAAATGGTTTGCCGATTTCAGTTTCCCGAACTCCTCCCATGAGATCGGCATGGCCAGCGGCGCCCCGGGCCGAGCCCGGGTCGAATAGGGCGCCACCGCGGTAGCGCCGCGGCCATTACGATTGTAATCCACGTACACTTTGCCCGTGCGAAGGTCCTTGCGCATGTTGGCGATAAACATTTCCGGCGATTTTTCCGCCAGCGACTGGGCGATGGTCTGGGTGAAACCCTTGGCCACATCCCACTCGAGGTTGGCCCGGATCGGGATCGCCAGGTGCAGGCCCTTGCCGCCGGATGTTTTCAGAAATGCCGGAAGCCCGAGCGAATCGATAGTATTTCGCAAGTCGCGGACAGCCTTGCGCACCCGGGTCCACGCCACGTCCGGCGCTGGGTCCAGATCGAAGATCAACTGATCCGGATGCTCGATGTCATCGGCGCGGCAGTTCCAGGTGTGGATCTCCAGCGCGCCGATCTGCGCCATCGCGATCAGTCCTGCTGCATCGTCGATGCATACGTGATCCTCGCGCTTTTTGCCTTCGCCGATGTCCACCTTGCCGATCGCCGCGGGTAGCGTGCTGGACCAGTTGCGCTGGAAGAAGCATTTGGATCCCACGCCCCCGGGGCATCGCACCAGGGCCAGCGGACGATGGGCGACGTGCGGCAGCATCCACTCGGCGACGATCGCGTAATAGTCTGCGACCTGGCGCTTGGTCGTTCCAGGGTCGGGGTAGAAAACCTTATCCGGATGGGTCAATTTCACCGCGATGGATTGCGGGCTGGCGGCCCGGGATTTTTTCGTCGCGCCGGCGGGGCGAGGCGGCTTCTTCGATCCCCGCCTTGTCGCCGCAGGGGCCGCGGGTGCGGGCGCGGGTGCCGAAGCGGACCCAGTCGCCGAAGCGGGCGCGCTTGCCGAAGCGGGCGCGGTCGCAGCGCGGGTCACGTTCTCGGGATCGACGGCTCGTTCACGCATAACCTGCTTCGCCGGTTTGTCCGAGCGGAACGCCACGAACGCCGGATGGCGCAGCCGCCCATCCCGCGTCCACCCGGTGAATTTCACTTCCGCCACGAGTTGCGGCTTGACCCAATGCTCGCTACGTCGCTCGCGGGCCGGGGGCGCTTCGGCGGTGGGGGCGGATTCCTGTTCTATCTTCTTCAGTCGCGTTAAAGTGTCTTCCAGCAGATTGTCGTCGAACCCCGTTCCCACCCGACCGGCGTACAGAAGCTCGCCGTCGTGCTCGTGAACTCCCAGCAGCAGCGATCCGAACCCCGGGCGGCCACCTTGCGGATCGGTATAGCCGATGACCACGAATTCCTGGCGCAAAACGCACTTGCTTTTCAACCAGCTTGGATCGCGACGCGATGTGTAGGCCGCATCGGCGCGCTTTGAGATGATCCCCTCAAGCTGCATCTCGCACGCTTTTTTCGCCACCGCCGATCCATCACCACGCACATGCTCGCTGTAGCGCACGATCGGGTCGAAGCCAGAGCGGTCGAAGATTTCCTTGAGCAGTTCCTTTCGCCGATCGAGCGGCACCTGCCGCAGATCGAATCCATCGCACCAGGGCAGGTCGAACAGGTAATACACGGCCGCGGCCTTGCGCCGATCCTTGAGCATCGCCTGAAGAGCTTGGAAGTCGCTTTTCCCATCGTCGTCCAGCACGACGACTTCGCCGTCGAGGATGGCCGTATCGGTCTTGATCGCCTCGAGCGCCGTGGCGACGCCGGCGAACTTATGGGTCCAGTCATGGCCGTTGCGGGTCTTGAGCGACACCTGGCCGTTGCGGATTTCGGCGATGAGCCGGTAGCCGTCGAACTTGATCTCGTGCAACCATTCATCGCCGGCGGGTGCCGAGTCGGCCAGCACCGCCAGTTGCGGGGAAAACTCGTGCGGCCACGGCGATTTTTTCGCCCCCGGGATTTCCGCAATGCGCTTGGCCTCGCCGCTCCAGACCGAATCGCGCGCTTCGGCGATCTCGTCCATCGACCGCGACGACTTGACGCTCTTTGGTAAAGATTCAACGACCTCATCGCCTTTGCGGGCGTGCGTATCCTTGATCTTCATCAACAGCCAGTTTGTTCCGTCGTCGCCGGCTTTGCCCGCCATGCGGACGAGGCTCCATTCGCCGTGAAGTTTTTGGCCGTGCAGCTCGAAGTGGAGCTTGCCCGCCGCCAGTCCTTTGGCGGGATCGCCCAGAGGCGACCAGGTTCCGCGGTCCCACAGCAGCACCGTCCCTCCGCCGTATTGCCCATCGGGGATGACGCCCTCGAACTCGGCGTACTCCATCGGGTGATCCTCGACTTGCACCGCCAGGGCCTTGCGGGCCGGATCGAGGCTCGGTCCCTTCGGGACAGCCCAGCTTTTCAGCACGCCGTCGAGTTCAAGGCGGAAATCGTAATGTAGGCGCGAGGCATCATGCTTCTGGACGATGAACATGCGTTGGGCGCTCTGGGCGTTCTTGCCGGTCAGCGATTGGCGCGTATCGCCCGCGGGTTCGGGGGTGCGGTCGAATCGACGTTTTTCTCGATATCGCTTGAGACTCATGGCGCATCCACGCCGGGCGCGGCATGACCGCGTCCGGGGTTGCTCGGTCCAATGATTGTTCAGATTCCCGCGTTCGTACGGTCGAACGGAAAAGCGCCCGATGGATCAAAAGCCCTTTCGATCCATACGGGGTCCATCCAGTGGGGTTGTCCAGTCGCCAAGCCACCGTGCAAAACCCGCCGAGCTGAGCCGTAACAAAAAATCTGCGCTGGCGCGCCCAGCGACTTGGGGATACCGTCGGACGCATGAAAATCCCCGATGATGAGACGCGGCCCTGCTGGAATGTTGGTTTACGGATTCCCCAGTTTGCCCCGCCGGAAAAATCGGAACCCGATGACGTCTGCGTCGTCGGGGCAGGCATCGCCGGGTTGACCACCGCGTACCTGCTGTGCCGCGACGGAAAGTCGGTGGTCCTGCTGGACGAGCGGGCCATCGGGTCCGGTCAGACCGGGCGCACCAGCGCTCACCTAGCCAGCGCCCTGGATGACCGGTTCGTCGAGATCGAGCGCCTGCACGGGATCGATTCGGCACGCCTGGCCTGGCAAAGCCACGATCTTCCGATCGACACGATCGAGCGGATCGCCGCTGACGAGAAAATCGGCTGCGATTTTTCACGGGTGGATGGCCTTCTCAGCGCCGGCGAATCCGGCGACCGAGCCGCGCTGCAGCGCGAGTTCGACGCCGCCCGCCGCGCTGGATTCCCAGGCGTGGCGCTGTGCGATTCGGGCGGATTAGCAGATCACCCGTGCATTGCTTTTCTCAACCAGGCGGTCTTCCATCTGCTCACGCCGGAGAGGTCGCATCGCCGCAGGAGATTCGCCCGGGCACCGGCGCGATTCTGCGCCAGGGGCTGACGAAGCTGGCGACTTACCGCAACCCGAAGCGGAGGATGCCATGTTGAACCAAGTGATCGCAGTATTTTCATTGACGGACGGGAAATCCGAATATTCGATGAAGCCATGAAACATATCCAAACCGCGCGACACGCCGAATTTTTCAACCCATTGATGGAGTCGAAGCGATTGCAGGCGGCGATGATGACATTGGCGGCCGGGGAGTCGTCCAGCGACGAAATGGCCAACGAGCATCCGCGGGCCGAGCAGTGGCTGTTTGTCGTTCGCGGTCGCGGGCGGGTTCGCGTGTCTGGGCGGTCGGCGGCGCTGGGGGCGGGATCGCTCGTGTGGATCGAGGCGGGCGAGCCGCATCAGATCACCAATACGGGCCGATCGCCGCTGGTCACTATCAATTTCTACGCCCCGCCGGCGTACACGGCTTCGGGGAATGTTCGTAGGCGGGCCAGGACGTGACACGATACCGACACAGGCTGTAACTTCGCAGGCACGCGGGTTGCAAAAGGAGTGTCCGAACCGTCGCTCATCGGGAGTGGCGATCTGCGCGTTGTCGGGCCGGGGGCCTTGAGGCCAGTCCGGCCCGATGATGCATCAACCAATTTTCAGGAGTTTCGCAATGGACAGCCTCAATGATCTGCTGATCGACGAACTGAAAGACATTTACAGCGCCGAGACGCAACTGATCAAGGCATTGCCGAAGATGGCCAAGAAGGCGTCATCATCGGCATTGCAGAAAGCCTTTACGTCGCATCTGAAGGAGACGGAAAAGCATGTCGATCGATTAGAGAAGATCGCGACGAAGATGGGGATGAAACTCAAGGGCAAGACGTGTAAGGGGATGCAGGGGCTGCTCGAGGAAGGCAAGGAGGTCATCGAAGAGGACGGCGACGCGGCGGTGATCGACGCGGCGTTGATCGGCGCCGCCCAGCGGGTCGAGCACTACGAAATGGCCGCCTACGGCACCGCCCGCGCCATCGCCGAGCAGTTGGGGCTGTCCGACGTCGCCAAGCAGCTCCAGGCCACCCTCGACGAGGAAGGTGCCGCCGACAAGAAGCTGACCGACATCGCCGAAGGCGAAGTCCTTGCCTCCGCCAGCGAAGCCGGCGAAGAAGACGAATAAGCAGGTCCCCCAATCAGACTCCCCCGCGCGGCCCAATGTGGCGCGCGGGGGATTTTTTTGGAAACAAGAAAAAAAATAAGCGCGTCCCCGTTTTACAAAGCAACAATACATGGTTTTAGCCAGATATATTTAATATACTTACATATCTAGAGTTACATAAAAAGGGGACGCGATTCTTTTTTAATTAAGCGCGTCCCCTTTTTTCAATGGGTGCCGAAGATGGGGCGCGGGTACCGGTGGCGATGCGTGATCAACGGTGGCCCTGGACGGGCTTGGGCCGCCCGAAAATAGGGCGAGGGCGCGGGGTGGCGATGCGATTCAGGGATTGGGGGAGGCGAAGGCGACGAGGGTGGCGGCGGTGCGCTGGCGGTAGAGGGTCATGAGGGTTTGGTGGGTGCCGGTGTCGTCGGAAGAGGTGGGGGTACGCTGGGTGTAGTGGCCATTAGGGTCCATGTCCCAGGCCTGGCGGTGGTCGTGCAGCATGATTTGGAGGACCTCCCACAGCCGTTCGCGCAAGGGGCGGTCCTCGATCGGGGCGACGGCCTCGACTCGGGACATGAGGTTGCGATACATCCAATCGGCCGAGCCGATGTAGAACCGTCCCCCGAGCGAGTCGGACTCACCGTGGCGAAAGTGCCAGATCCGCGAATGTTCGAGAAACCGTCCGATCACGCTGATGACGCGGATATTCTCGCTAAGCCCCGGCACTCCGGGGCGGAGGCAGCAGAACCCGCGGACGATCAGGTCGATCCGCACCCCCGCGGCACTGGCGCGGTACAAGGCCCGGACCACCTTGCGATCCTCAAGGCTGTTCATCTTGGCCAGAATGTATCCCGAGCCGCCGGCGCGGACATGCTCGATCTCGGCGTCGATGAACTCGAGAAATTTGCTCCGCATATTCACCGGCGCCACCAGCAGTTTGTTGTACGTCCGTTTGAGGGACCGTCCGGTGAGGTAATGGAACAGCTCGACCAGGTCCTGGGTGATCCCCGGATCGCTGGTCAGCAGTCCCACATCGGTGTAGAGCTTTGAGGTTTGGACGTGGTAGTTGCCGGTGCCGATGTGGGCATAGCAGCGGATGCCGTCGGAGTCCTGGCGGACCACCAGCGTTGTCTTGGTGTGGGTTTTGTAGCCCAGCACGCCGTAGACGACGTGGACACCGGCTTTCTCGAGTTTGCGGGCGATGACGATATTTCGCTCTTCGTCGAACCTCGCCTTGAGTTCGACCAGGCAAACGACCTGCTTGCCGGCCTCGGCGGCCTGGATCAGGGTGTGCAGAAACGGTGAATCATCGCCGGTGCGATAGAGCGTCATCTTGATCGCCAGCACCTTCGGGTCGCCGGCCGCGGCCTTCACAAAGCGCTCGACCGACGCGGTGAAGCTTTCGTAGGGATGATGGACCAGGATGTTGCCGCGGCGAATGAGTGCGAAGATGTCCGCCTCCTCATCGAGCAAGGCGGTGGGCACCAAAGGAGTCCATGGCTCGTAGCGAAGCGGCGGCAGGTTCAGATCCCACAGGGGACGCAGTTCCTGGTAATCCAGTTCCCCGGATAGTTCGTAAACATCGTCGTCGCTCAGTTCCAATTCATGGGTGAGAAAATCAAGCACCCAGGGATTGGGATCCGGTCCATGCTCCAGTCGCACGACGGTGCCGAATCGGCGCTGGCGAAGCTCCTGCGTCACCAGCTCGCGCAGATCGTCGGTGTCGTCATCATTGAGTTCGATATCGGCGTTACGCGTAATGCGAAAGGGCATCACATCAACCACCCGCATCTCGGGGAACAAATCGCCGAGGTTGTGGCGGATCATGTCGTACAACGAGACGAAGCGGAACTGCCCGTCGGCGGGATTGGGTGCCGGCAGCGCGATCCAGCGCGGCAGGGTTTCGGGCACCTTGATGCGGGCGAAGAGATTTTCGCCGTGGTCTGGGTGATGCAGGATCACGCCGAGCGACTCGGAGAGGTTGGACATGAAGGGGAATGGGTGGCCGGGATCGACGGCCAAAGGGGTGAGGATGGGAAAGACGTTGCGGGTGAAAAAGGCGTTGGCGTCGGCGCGTTCGGCGTCGGCGAGCTGGTCCCATGCGAGTAAGTGAATGCCCGAAGCGGTCAAGGCCGGGCGGATTTGCCGAGTGTAGACATCGGCTTGTCGGGTGGCCAAGTCGCGGACGATCCGGCGGATCGCCGAAAGTTGTTGGGCGGGGGTCAGGCCATCGGGGGATGGGATGAGTACCCCGGCGGCGGCCTGGCGCTTGAGTTGCCAGACCCGCTTCATGAAAAACTCGTCGAGATTGCTGGTGAAGATGCCGAGGAACTTCACCCGTTCGAGCAAGGGGGTTCGTTCATCCTCGGCTTCATGCAGCACCCGGCGGTTAAACTCGAGCCAGCTCAGATCGCGATTAAGAAACTCGGCCGGCGACACATCGCCGCGAGGCATATCGGCGATCGCCTGCATCGACGGGACGAGCGCCGCCGCAACCTCGGCGCGGTCGGACGATGGGCCGGGCGTGGCCGAACGGGTGTCGGTGTCGATCGGCGCGGCGGACGAATTCACCATCGATCGCTCCATGTCACGGCGGATTGTACGCGAATCCCATGAGCGCCGCGCTAAGAGCCAGGACGTAACTTCAAGAGCCAGGGCGTATCTTCAAGAGCGAGTGCATACTTTCAAGAGCCAGGGCGTAACATCGCCGCGGCGATCGAAGGGCCGTTTGCGGCGGAGGCGAAGCGGATCAGGCAAAGCGGTGGAGGATCACCAGTGCCAGGCCCACCGAGCCGAGTGTACCCATCACCATCCCGAAGATGGCCCGTCCCATGCCGTGGCGGTGGGGGTGGTTTCGGATATCCCAGACGGCGAGAATTGAGAGGACGAGTGCTATCGGTGCCGGCAGGAGCAGCACACTCAGCAGTCCGAGGTATCCGGCGGCGATGGCCCAGCCGGATCGTCCGACCGGCAGGAGCCATCGCATTCCCGCATCTTCGCCCAATGGTGCCGGACCGCCGCGGGGAACGTAATACTCGACGGGAATGGCCGCGGCGGGCCGCGCCGGGACGGGCGGGGGCACCGGGGATGCGGCTGCGGCCGGGGCGACATCGGAAAACAGCTCGGGAACCGTCGCGGCGGGTTGCCAGTTCGCCATCCCCGCCCGCCACACCAGATCGGCGCGGTCCAGTCGCCCGCTGCTTGCCATTTCCCGCATTTCCGAATGGCCCACCGGGCCGAGTTGTTGGCCGTTTTTCGCGTAGAACCAGAGGGTATCCATCGCTTGGATTCTAGCTTCGGGCGATGGTGGACGCCAAGGGAGACATCGGGTACGACAGTTGCGAAGAGGGTCCTGGCGGGCGTTGGGTTTCGGTGCATGAAACGCTCTTGCAACCATGCGAGGGCTATGACAGGGTCGTGAGATCGCAGACCCGGGAGCTACTCGTTCGTTTTCCAAAGGTTTCGTTGATCATGTCCAAGTCTTCCCCCAGGCCGCCGCAGGATCCGCGCGAGGTCGCCGAGCAAGTCAGGCAATGGATCGCCGCGGGCAAATGCAAGCAGGCGGTCGAGCTGGCCAAAGAGCATCATAAGAAACAGTCAACGGCCGAGTCGCAGGCCCTGGTCGTCGAGGCCTATCTAGCGCGAATTGCCCAGTTTCAGGCCAAGAATCAGCCGGTCGAGGCCAAGACCCTGATCGACCTGGTGCGCCAGCGGTATCCGGAACATGCCTCGAAGCTGAGTGAGGCGACGCGGGTGTCGGCGGCGGTGCAGGGCGACGCCGCGGCGCTGGTGGCCCCGCTGGCGAGCGACTCGACCAGCGCCGAAGAGCGAGAGGCGATCGGCGCGGAAATCCGCCAGCGCCTGCTGGACCTGCCGGCGCTGGCGTCGGCGGCAACCCTGGCACCGGAACACCCGCTACGGGTGGCGGCGTCGGCGGCTCAGCGGGCGTTCGAGGCGGTCACCAGCGGGCCGGTGAGCGACGAGGCGATCGCGTTGCCGGAGATTTCGCGGCGAAGCCCGCTGGCGGGGTGGAGGCTGCTGGTCCGTGCGATCGCGTTGTTGCATCGACAAACTGAGGCCGAGGCGTGCGTGCGAACGCTTGATGCGATCGAGCCCGAGACGGCCGTTCATCCGATCACGGAACTGATGCGGCGGATTCTCCGCGAGGAGCCGCCGGAATCGCGCGGGGCGGCAGGAGCGCTGTGGCAACGAATCAGCCGGGTCGATGACACGCTGGCGAGCCTGCTCACGCGAGTGGCCCACCATATTCGCCACGGAGATGGCGAGTCGATCGTGCGCTATTCGAGGAGGACGCTGCTCGAGTGCCAGCGGGTCGAGCCGCGTCGCATGGAACTGCTTAAGCAGAACCTGTGGGTCGCCATCGGGTCGGAGCATGGGGGGTTGTCGCGAATCGCCGCCGGCCTGCAGCTGACGAGCCTCGAGGCTTGGATGTGGCGGTCGTTGGCGGTGGCGCAGGAACGCGGCGGTGCGCCGCTGTCGGCGGGAATGTGTTGGGAACGGTTCTATCTTCACGCGGTCCACGAGGGTTTGATCAATCCGAACAGCGCCGAGGCGGGCCTGATCCTGGCTCGGGCCGCGTCGAACTGCGAACGGGCCCGGCATGAAGCTCACGCCGACGACGGGGCGTTCGAGGATGACTATCAAGACGAGTTTTACGGGAGTCTGGGGATTGATGCGTTAGAGGACTTCTTCGAGTTTTCTGAACTATACGCGATGATGCCGCCGGCGATCGCGGCGCTGGGGCCGGAGGATCCCGAGAAGCATCTCGAGCAATTGACCCCGGATTCGCTGCATCGGCGATCGGTCGAGGCGCACGCTGATCCGCGCGTGTTTCGACGGTGGGTCGGTGAGCATCGGTTCGGAAGCAGTAACGACAATGCGATCGTCGAGATCTGCGAACTGTGGGTTCGGCTGCTGCCGAACGATCCGACGCCGCTGACGATGCTGGCGGTGGCGGCCGAGGGTCGCGGCGCGTTGAAAAAGGCATTGGATTACCTGGCGGAGGCCGAGCGTCTGGACGCGACGAGCAAGGCGGTCCGCGAAGCCCGGACGCGGGTGACGCTGGCGACAGCGCACCGTCATATTCAGCAACACAAGCCGCATCTGATCGAGAAAGACATCGAGGCGCTGGCGGCGTTGCCGTCGATGCGGGAAGGCGACCGCCCGGGGGTGCTCGAGGCGATGAAGACGATCGTGGCGGTCCTGCGGCGGGACGAGCAGGCGATCGAGGCCGGGGTCGAGGCGACACGCGGGCTGGTGGGCGAACAGTTGGGCGTGACGTTGATCCACGCCTTGGCGATGGGCGGGAAGATGGAACCGGAATACGCCGATTACCTGCCGGATTGGCCTCAGCGGAAGGTGTCGCGCCCGGTCGAGGTGGCGTCGGCCTGGGGGCGGGCGGCGAAGGTCATGGCGCTGATGGGCCAGTTTTTCCCGCGGCCGGTTTGGTGGGTTGAAGTGATTCGCAAAGTGTTGACGGCGCGGCCGTGCGAACTGAGCGATGCGGATCTGCTCTGGGCGTCGGAAGTCGAGACGATGCCGGCCCTGGCGTACCTGGCGACGGTGGCGGGACTGGAGCGCTGCGAGGGGGTCGTGGCGGCGCGGTTCCTGATTTCGCGGGCGCTGTGCTTGTGTGCGCTTCATGAGGGGCGGGCATCGCAATGTTTTCAGGCGGCGCTTGCCCTGGCGGGCCGCGCCCACGACCGCGAGTTGGTGGATCATATCCACCGACTGATCGACAAGATGCCGATGGTCGCCTGGCACATGGGCAGTCGCAGGGTGATCGAGGATTCGACGCTGCAAGCGATTCTCAGCGCCGAACACGCCGCCAACGTGTGGCCGGAAACCTACGCCGCGTTGGAAGCAGCGATGGTATCGATTATCGACTCCTCATCGATGCAGGCGGGCGAGGGCTGGGACTTCGTCGAAGGCGATGATGATGACGACGAGGACGACGACTGGGACGATGAGGATGACTTGGACGAACTGGAGGAGGTCGAGGTTCCGGAGGGTTCATCCGCCCGATCGTTGTTCGAGCAGTTCCTGGCAGATCAATCGGAAAAGAAGCCCGGGGCGACGGCGAATGACTCGCGGAACTCGCCGGTCCCCATGGATAAATCGTGGCTCGAGACGTTCGGGTTCGATCCCGAACTGCACCGCTGGTACGTTGATGTAGTCAAGAGGTTTGGTCCTGATGTGACCCCTGAGCAGATGCAGAGCGATTCGCCCGAGATGCACACGGAGTATAAGAAGATGGCCAGGCAGTTTATGAGTTCGTTTCAGCGGTTCGTGGATAAACTGACTTCCTCCGGGCACTGGGGGGGGGCTGGGTCGAAAGAAAAAGGACGCGATAAGCGAAGAAGATAAGGAGGCGGATCGATGCCGAATAATGAAGAATCATTCAACGATGCTCCGAGCGAGGAGACTCAGACGGCCGCTTGCGCGGTGCTGGGGGTCGCTTCGGACGCCGACGATCAGGCCATACGCCAGGCCTATCTCGAGCAGGTCCGACTGCATCCGCCGGATAAGCAGCCCGAGCAATTCGAGCGAATCCGCGACGCCTACGAGATCCTTCGCGACGAGCAGACCCGGGCGGCGAGGATTCTCTGGGCGGCCGATCCGGTCGAAGCGCTCACCCACTTCGCCGATCATCGCAAACGCGTCCGACATTTCGCCGGTCCCAAGCTCTGGATCGAAGCGATGCGGGCCGCGCTCGTCGAGAAAACCGCCGGGAAACCGCGGAAGGAGCGTTCGTCGTGAGCGACGGGGAGGATTTTTTCCCTGTACTCGATGAATTCCACCCGCCGTTGCCCGGCGAGGCGCCCGCGCCGAACCCGCGGTGGGCCGAGTTCAGCCTCGAGATCGTCTCGGCGTCGCCGCGGGGGCCCGAGGACGACTCGGAGCCGGACGGCGAACCGTCGTCGCATCGTCGCCAGCGACTGATCGAGCGGTTCGAGCGCTGGCTGGATCAGATGGAGCGGGGCGAGCCCGCGCCGGCGGGTTTGCCCGAGGAACTGTGCGCCCGGGCGCTCGAGCAGGTCGATTCGGAGGATGCGGCGCCAGAGTCGAGCGACCTGTACGACTTGTTCGCGGCGATGACGGCGATCAAGGGGGAAGTGGGCCTTCAGGGCCGGGCATTCAAGCAATTGTCCGATGCGCTGGCACCGCTGGCGGTGATCCCGCAGCGGCTGTCGCAGCTCGAGTCGGCCCAAACGTTAGCGGCACGGGTTCTGCGCGAGTTGGCACCGGCGTCGGGGTCGCTGCCATCGGCCAAGGACGCGCTGGCGGTGATCATGGATTTGCATGAGCGGCTTGTGCGCGGATTGCGTACATTCGGCGACGGGCTAGAGTCGATCGGCGAGCGCCGGCAGGGTTGGTGGTCGCGGCGCAACGGCGCAGCGCGGCGGGTCGAGGCGGGCGTCGAGGCAATCGAGGCGATGCGCGGGACATACGAAATGGCGATCTCGCGGATCGAGGCGGTGATGATGCAATGGGGGATCGAGCGGATTGGCGAGCCGGGCGAGGCGTTCGATCCGCGGCGGATGATGGTCGTCGAGGTGGTCGAGCGGGCCGATGTGCCCGATGGACAGGTTCTCGAGGTCTATCGCGGCGGATACAGCGTCAACCACGAAGTGCTGGCGGCGGCGCAGGTGAAAGTGGCCCGGATGAGCAGCGCGAAACCGAGTGAACCGGAATAAGTTTGGAGCAAGTAAAATGTCCGACATTATTGTGGGAATCGACTTGGGAACCACCAATTCGGAGGTGGCGGCGTTCGTGGATGGCAAGCCACGGATCATCGGCAACGCCGAGCAGTTGATGCTCCCGTCGTGCGTGGGGCTGGCCCCCAACGGCGAGCTGCTGATCGGCGAGTCGGCGCGGAACCAGAGGCTGCTCTATCCCGAACGGACGATCCGCAGCGTCAAGCGCCTGATGGGCAGCGACGAGCCGATCAAGCTGGGGGAAAAGACGTTCACCCCGCCGGAAATCTCGGCCCTGATCCTGCGCGAACTCGCCCGCTGGGCCGAGAATCGCCTGGGCGAGCCGGTGAAGAAGGCGGTCATCACCGTCCCGGCGTATTTCTCCGACGCCCAGCGAAGCGCCACCCGCGAAGCGGGCGCGCTGGCAGGGTTGGAAGTGGTGCGCATCGTCAACGAGCCGACCGCCGCGAGCCTGGCCTACGGGCTGGACCGCGACAAGCGCCACACCGTCATGGTCTACGACCTGGGCGGGGGAACCTTCGACGTGTCGGTGGTTCGCGTCGAGGGCGAGGTGACCGAGGTGCTGGCAAGCCACGGCAACAATCGACTCGGGGGCGACGACTTCGATCAGAAACTGGTCGATCATCTGCTCGGCGAGTTTCAGAAACGCCATAATGTCGATCTGCGCGACCAGCATCCCGGGGCGTATGCCCGGCTGTGGTGGGCCGCGGAATCGGCCAAGAAACAGCTCAGCTACGAGCCGTATGCCCGCGTGCTGGAAGAGGCGCTGGTGACAATCGACGGGCGGCCGTTGAACCTCGATGTGGAGATCTCGCGGGAACAATACGAAGAGATGATCCGCCCGCTGCTCGACCAGACGCTCGACAGCGTTTCCAAGGCGCTGAATGATTCGGGGATGCTGCCGGCGGCGCTGGATGCAGTGGTGCTTGTGGGCGGTTCAACCCGCACGCCGCTGGTGGTCAAGCTGCTCGAGCAGATTTGCGGCAAGCCGCCGCGCCAGGATCTGCATCCCGACTTGTGCGTGGCGTTGGGTGCCGGGATATTGGCCAGTCGCCTGGGCGGACACCAAATCGAGCAAATCCTGGTCGATGTTTCGCCGTACTCGTTCGGGATCAGCTACCTGGGAGAGATCGACGGGTATGAGTCGCCGCATTGTTATCACCCGGTGATCCGGCGCAATACCCCCCTGCCGGTAACTCGCACCGAAGAATATTTCACCAGTTATTCCGGGCAGATCGCGGTGAAGATCAACGTCTACCAGGGGGATGATCCGCATGCTTTGCGAAACGTGCATGTGGGGCAGTTCATGATCGAAGGACTTCGCCCGATGACCGAGTACAACTCGGTTCTCTGCCGCATGCGCCTGGACCTGGATGGGATTTTGCATGTGACGGCGATCGAGAAGGAGACCGGGCTGAGCAAGCATGTGGCGATCACCGGCGCCACGCGGCAGCGCGACGCGGCCGAGTTGACGCGCGGGCGCGAGCAGCTCGAGCGGCTTTTCACCCAGCGCATCACCGAGGACAACCTCGAGACGATCCAGGGCGTAGCGCCGATCGAGCAGTCGCCCACCGATGCGTTCGGGGCCCTGCAGACCGCGGTGGGCGTGGCGGACGATGCGTCGATCCCTCAGTCTCATTCGGACTGGACGCCCGCCGCGACGGAAGAATCATCGTCGCCCGAGGCCCGCGAACTGCTCGAGCGATGCCGCGGCCGGTTGGCGAGCATGCATGATGAAGACCGCGAAGAGGCGGTGAATCTAATCGAGGATGTCGAGACGGCGATCCGCGATGACGAGAAAGAATCGCTGGCGACGGCGATTTCGGCGCTGCGCGAGTTCCTGTTTTTTGTCGAGGGCCATTAAGCCCGACTGAGCGATTATGCCCGGCGATTCGGCCCCGCTTCAATGTCCAGTTTGCCGCGCCCGTTTTCGCGGTGCCGAAGAATGCTCGCGCTGCAAAACAGATTTGTCGGGGCTGATGCGGATCGCGGCCCGGGCCTGGGCCCATCGCCGCCGCGCCGGCGAGGCGCTGCGTGCCGGCGACTTGACCGCTTGTCTGCACCATGCCGCCGCGGCGAGACGACTTCAGCGATGAATCGCACGTTCAGCGCTTGCGAATCCGGATTCTCGCCGCTCGAGTCGCCGTTGCGTGATTTCTCGTCGTTACGGTTGGAATCGGACATAAAACGGCTCCCGGAAAAGCGGAGATTGCTCTGCCGGGGCACTGGATTCGCAATCATCATGCCAGCCGTCAAGGCGAGATTCGCTGCTCGACACTTTCGATGAGAACCGGGCGAGGGAGGACCGGTTCGAAGCCGCGCTTGGCGAGCGAAAACGTCCGGCGGCTCACGCAGGTGTCGGACAGAAGGTCATGCAGCGTCTGACGGCGCGGGCGCAGCGTCAGGAAAAACCCGGCGACCACGCCGAGCAGCGCCAGTTCGCCCACCGCCCGCAGCGTCACGAAGTCCAGCGGGCTGTCACGAAATACCGCAAACCCGAACTGCGCCGCGATCAGCCGAACGCTCAGCACATCGCTCACCGCGGCGACCAGCGCGCAGACCCGCCAGGCGTGCTTGGCGAGAAATCGCAGCAGCAGCGCGCTGGAGACCGCCGGCTGCCCGTCGGCGGCAACGATGCGCAGCCCCAGGAGGAGTTTGCCCGGGGTGGCGGCGAAGGCGACTTCGCTCAGGCTATACAGCAGCGCCATTCCGTTGCCGATCATCACGCTGATCCAGACCGGACTGGCGTCCATCCAGCGGCCCACATTCGCGGCGGCGAAAAACAGCAACGGCGTGAAAATCGCCAGGTCCAGCAGGGTCGCGGCGACGCGGATGGCGACCCCGGCGCGCAGGGGATGGGAAACCGTGTTGTCCATGATGGAAATCCGATTCGAAACCATCCGGATGCTGCCGCGCGCGACCGCGTGAGTCAAACGGCCGCTGGACCGCGAAATCCGTTGTCGAGCGACGCGCTGCAACCTTTGCCGTAGGGGGTGTTTGACCGCGACAGACAGCCTCCTATCGTTGTCGCACAACGTTGGGTTTGCCGAGCTCGGCGCTGCGCCGAAGCGGGCATCGCGCCAAACCGGGCGCTGCGCCGAAACGCGCATCGCGACGAAGCGGGCATCGCAGCGAAATGGTGAAGACCGGTTAAGAGCGATGGACTTGGCCTTGGGACTCATTTTCGCCGCCGTCTTCGCGCCGGTGGTCGCCGGGGCGGCGACGCTTCTGATCCCGCGAAGCTGGGTGTCTCTACGCGTCGGGTTAGCACTGCTCGGACCGCTGGGGGCGATCGGTCTGCTGGGGACCTATCTTCGGCGGTTCGGGCTGGAACACCCGGCGGTGTCGCTCGAGTGGATGCCGCAATTGCAGTTGAACCTGGGATTCCATGCCGACCGCCTGGGGATATTTTTCGCGTTACTGGTGTCGGGGATCGGGCTGCTGATCACGGCGTACGGGCGCGCGTATTTCGGCGCGAACGCCGATGATCTGTACCGTTTTTTCCCCAGCCTGCACCTGTTCATGACGGCCATGCTGGGGATGGTGCTGGCCGATTCGATGCTGCTGATGCTGTGCTTCTGGGAACTCACCAGCATCAGCTCGTACCTGTTGATCGGCTGGGACCGGGAAGATCCGCGTGCGGTGAAAAGCGCCATGCAGGCGTTCATCGTGACCGGCGCTGGTGGACTGGCGCTACTGGCAGGTCTGGTGGTGCTGGGGACGGCGAGCGGCGCCTGGTCGTTCAGCGCGCTTGTCGAGCGGGGCATGGGCGGACTGAGCGCCGGGACGCTGGCCGCGGCGTTCGTGTTGATTTACATCGGCGCCGCGGCCAAGAGCGCCCAGTGGCCGCTGCATTCGTGGCTGCCCGCCGCCATGGCCGCCCCCACCCCGGTCAGCGCCTATCTCCACTCGGCCACCATGGTGAAGGCCGGGGTCTATCTCATGGGCCGACTGTGGCCGGTCATGGCCGCGGCGCTGCCGGGATTGTGGCCGGGGCTGATCATCGCCATCGGTTCGATCACCATGGTGCTCGGCGCCTATGTAGCGCTTCGCCGCGATGAACTGAAACAGATTTTCGCCTACACCACGGTGAGCCAGCTTGGGCTGCTGATGACGATGTACGGCCTGAGCGCGTTCCAGCACGATGGGTCGGCGAACATTTTGTGGGACCTGACGCAGATTCTGAATCACGCGCTGTACAAGGCGCCGTTGTTCATTCTCGCCGGGGCGATCGGGCATTCGCTGCACGCCAAGCGGCTGTCAGAACTGGGCGGGCTGTTGCGCCGGGGAGGAACGCCGGCGCTGCTGGGGATTCTGCTGCTGCTGGCGGCGTACGCGCTGGGGGCCGGGCCGCTGACGCTCAGTTTCACCGCCAAGGAACTGTTCCTTTACCAGGTGTGGCATGGACTTCAGGCATCGCCGTCGATTTGGATGGGCGGCGTGGCGGCCGCGGCGGTGGCCACGGGGATGTTCAACGTGGCGATCTTCGTGCGGATCGCGCAGGTCGTCCTCGCACGTAGCGCCGAGCCGATCGAAGAACCCGACCACCGGCCCCCCCATCGTTCGGCCTGGGGGCCGATTCTCTGGCTTCCCGCGGCGATCCTGTTGTTGGGCCAATACGGCTTCGGCCTGATCCCCGGTGCCTATGCCTGGACGATGGGGGGTTTGGAACGGCCCTCGAGTCTGAATCCGCCGTTCGACTCGGCGGGAAGTTTTCCCTTGACCTGGGACGCGATCGGGCACCCCGGCGTACCGCTGTATCTGAGCGCCCTGGCCATCGGCCTGGGACTGTTGCTGGGATTCTCCCGGTGGGGGAAGCCCGTGATCGCCGACTGGCACGACCGGCTGTTTCCGGCGTTCTATGCGATGGTCGTCGGCGGCGGAGCTCGTGTGTTCGGGCTGTTTCAACCCGGATATCTCCCGACGTACGTGCTCTTCAGCGTCGTGGTGCTGATCGGTCTTCTCGCATGGAGCATGATCCGCCTGGGCGCCATCGGCGGATCGTTTTCGAATGAATCGCTGCTCAGCCGTGATCTGTTGGCCGGCTGGCTGTTGACGGGGCTGATGTGCCTGGCCGCGATCCTCATGACAATCGTGCGACTGCGGGTGGCGCGGGTGCTGCTGCTGGGCGTGGCCGGGGCGGCGGCGGCGGCAATCTTCTACCAGTACCAGGCGCCCGACCTCGCTTTGACCCAGATCAGCATCGAAGTGGTGTCGTTGATTCTCTTCCTGCTGGTGCTGGCGCTGCTGCCGGAGCAGCCCGATCGCAGGCGCAGCAACGTCGCGGGCCGGCTGATGATCTCGAGCGCCGCCGCCGCGATCATCTTTTTGCTGACCCTGGGCGCTTCGCAAAACCCGGGGATCGGACGACTGGGGGAGTATTTCCTGCGCAACGCCTACCACGGCCGCGACAGTCTGAATGTTCCGATGTCGCAACGGACCGGCGGGCTGGTCGATCGCGGGGCCGATCATCCGTTCAGTTTCGGGACCCACCCCCAGCCGCTTCGCCCGGCGGATCCCGACGCCACGGCCCAGCTCCACAAAGGCGGCGGCGGCGGGAACGTCGTCAACGTGATCCTAGTCGATTTCCGCGCCCTGGACACGCTGGGGGAAATTACCGTGCTGGCCCTGGCGGCGCTGGGCGTCTGGACCCTGCTCCGCGGGCAAAAGCCCCGGCACGGCGAAGGCGATGGTGAACTGACAGGCTTGTTCTCAACCGTCATCCTCCGCCAGGCGTCGCTGCTGATCGTCCCGCTGGCGATGCTGCTGGCCGCGTTCATCTTCATCCGCGGACACCAGTTTCCCGGCGGGGGATTCATCGGCGGGCTGGTCGCGGCGGTGGGGCTGATCCTCTACCGCATGAGCTACGGCGCCGACGCCTTGCGCCGAGTGCTGGGGACGCGCGAGCGAACGTTGATCGCCGCCGGATTGCTGATCGCCGTCGCCACCGGCGCTGGGGCGATGTTTTTCGGGTTGCCGTTTCTGACGAGCAACAACGGGTACCTGCCGCTGCCGGGCAACGAACGTTATCACTGGGCGACGGTGCTGGCGTTTGACGTGGGGGTATTTCTTGTCGTGATTGGGGTCACGGTGGGGATGATCGAAGCGCTGTTTCGCCAATGGGACCGGGCGGAAGTGAAAGGACCGGCATGAGCCTGCTGATGTCCATTACCGTCGCAGTATTGTTCGGGGCGGGGATTTTCCTGCTCAGCGGGCGCGATCTCAAGGGCGTGGTGATGGGCGTATTTCTGCTCGGTCATGCCGCCAACCTGGCGATCGTCACCACCGGCGGCTCGCCGATCGGGCGAACTCCGGCGATTCTTCCCGAGTACGGGCTTCTCAGCGGCGACGAGGCCGACCCATTGCCGCAGGCGCTGGTGCTTACCGCGATCGTCATCGGCTTCGCCATGCAAGCGTTCTTGTTGACGGTGTTGGTGGTGACCTGGCGCCGGGCCGGGTCGATCCGCGTCGATGTGCTGCGCGACATGCCGAAAGACGAGTACGGACCGCTAGAGTCCGAGCGACGGGGGGCGTCATGATCTGGCCCCATGGGATCGTGCTGTTCGTGATCGTGCCCCTGCTCGCCGGCGCGATCAACGTGGCGCTGCATTCGTTCCCGCGCCTCCAGCGCTGGGTGGTCGTGGTGGCACTGGTCGTGAATCTCGTTCTCGCCGTCGCCACGCTGGGCGAGGTCTATCGAGGCGAGTCGAATCCGGGCGCGGTGCTGGTCAGCCAGATGGGCAACTGGCCAGCGCCGTTCGGGATCACGCTGGTGGTCGATGCGCTGTCGGCGGTGATGCTGTGCGTCAGCGCCGCCGTGACGCTGGGGGTGTACCTCTACGCCCTGTCCCAACTCGAGCGCCGATTCGCCGGGGGGTATTTTCACGCCGTCTACCCCATGCTGTTGCTCGGGGTGAACTTCTCTTTCATCACCGGCGACCTGTTCAACCTATTCGTGGCGTTCGAGGTGATGCTGATGGCGTCGTACGTGCTGCTGTGCGCCGGGACGACCCGCCCGCAGTTGCGTCAAGCCTACAAGTACATCATCCTCAACGTCGTCGCCAGCACGCTGTTCGTGATGGCCTGCGGCTTTATCTACGGCCACCTGGGCACGCTTAATCTGGCCGACCTCGCCCGGCTCGCCGCTGCCGGTCAGATCCCCCGCACCGCCGTGCCCGCCATCCTGCTACTGCTGGTGGTTTTCGCGTCGAAGACGGCGGCGTTCCCCGTGTGGTACTGGCTGCCCGACAGCTATCCGACGATGCCCCCGGCGATCGGCGGACTGTTCAGCGGCCTGCTGACCAAGGTCGGGGTCTACGCGCTGATCCGGGTCTTTTTGATGGTCTTCGGGGCGGATCCCGATATCCGCTTCATCGCCTTGACGTCGCTGCTGGTGAGTTCCGCCGGGACCATGTTCATCGGCGTACTCGGCGCCGTCTCCAGCCATGGGGTGCGCCGGATTCTGTCGATCCACGTGATCAGCCAGGTGGGCTACATGATTCTCGGCGTCGGGCTGGGGACCGAGCTGGCTCTGGCCGCGACGGTGCTGTACATGATCCAGCACATGATCGTCAAGACGACGCTTTTCCTCTGCTGCGGCATGATGGAAAAATACGCCGGCGGCGACGAGCTGGGCCAACTCGGAGGACTGCTGCGGCGCGATGGCTGGCTGGCGGCGATGTTTCTCATCGCGGCGCTGAGCCTGGCGGGATTGCCGCCCTTGAGCGGATTTTTCGGTAAATTCCTGCTGCTGATCGAGAGCCTTCGCCTGGTGCCATCGGCTGCCGGATACGCTCTGGCGACCGTGGCGCTTCTGACCAGCTTATTGACGTTGTTGTCGATGGTGAAGATCTGGAGTTTCGCATTCTGGTCGCCGGCGCCGGCGCGGGTTGCGACGGCTTTGGTTCCTCAGCGGCGCGGCGCGGCGATGGCGGCGATCGGCGTCATGGTGGCGCTGGCGCTGTCGGTCGGGCTGGGCGCCGGGGCCTACTTGAAAGTCGCCACCGTCGCGGCCCGGGGGATCCTCGACAGCGGCGACTATATCCGCGCCGTACTGGGCGAGTCATCGCTGATCGGATCAGCGCCGCTTGCCCGGGCGAACAACGCCGGGGAGGGGGAGGTCGAATGAGGCTTTTTCTGCTCAATCTCCTGCTGGCGGTGCTGTGGACGATGATGTGGGGGTCGTTCTCGGGCTACATGCTGCTGAGCGGATTGCTCGTGGGGTATCTGCTGCTGGGGCTTCTGGGGCGCTCGACCGGCTCGAGCGGCTATGGAACTCGGCTGTGGCGGATCGTCGCCTTCGCCGGCTATTTCGTTCGGATTCTGATTCTCGCCAACTGGCAGGTGGCGCGGGTGGTGACGGCCTGGCGGCCATCGCTGCATCCGCGAGTGCTGCGCTATCCGGTGGAAGGTCTTTCGCCGGTGCGGCTGACGGTGCTGGCCAACGCGATCACCCTCACACCCGGCACCGTCGCCATGGACGTTTCGGCTGATGGGCGGTGGCTGTACGTTCACTGCCTGAACGCGCCCGATCGGGGGGCGATGATCCGCGAGTTGGACGAGCTGCGCGATCGATTGATGCGGGGGGTCTTCACATGAATGGATTATCCCAGCCGCAATGGGGTCCGGAACTGGTTCTGTGGTGCGCCGATATCGGATTGGTCGTGGTGATCGCCGGAATGGTCCTGTGTGTGGGCAGGATCCTTCGCGGCCCGCACGTGGCCGATCGGGCGTTGGCCGCCGACACGCTCAGCGTCCACCTGGTCGGATTGGTTACGCTGTTTTCATTGCGGGCCCGTTCGGCATTGCTCTTCGATGGAGTGATGATTCTGGCGCTGCTGGGGTTCACCGGCACGGTCGCCGCCGCCATGTATATCGCCCGCCCGCATCTGCTGCGCGGGCGAACGCCCACGGAAAATAAGATCCCGCCCGCGGAGAATAACTCATGATGGTGACGCTGATCAGCCTGGCGACGGTGGCGACGATGATCCTGGGCCTGGGGTTTTTGTTTATCGGGGCCTTGGGCCTGTGGCGATTGCCCGATCTGTACAACCGCATGCACGCGGCCAGCAAGTGCATGACCCTGGGTGTCAGCGGGCTGCTGCTGGCGACGGTGATTCACCTCTCCAGCTCGCACCTTCGCCCGCAACCGCTCGAAGAGGCGCCGGCCGCCGCCGAGGAGGAAGTCGCCTACGCCGGCACGACCCCGATGGCCGCGGTGGTCACCAAGGGAATCCTGCTGATCCTTTTCCAGTTTGTCGCCGCCCCAGTGGGAGCCCACTTGCTGGCGCGGGCCGCTTATCTCGACGGGGTGAAAATGTGCGAGGGAACGATTTCCGACGAACTGGCCGAAGACGCACCGGGGCAAGACGCGCCGCCGAGAGACGCGCCGGGGCAAGACGCGCCGCAATGAGACGCGCCGCAGCGAGACGCGCCCCGCATGAGATGCTGCGGCTGAAGTCGTCCCGGCGCGAGTGCCCCGGATCATTCCCCGCCGATCCAGCGAAGCCGCCCGATCCCGTATGCCAGCAGGAACTGCGCGAACAGCATCAACACGATCGACGGCCCGGCCGGAAGAAATGACCAGCGGTGGTTGACGGCCAGGCCCGCCATCGCTCCCAGCACACCGCAGACCATCGCCGCGATCACCACGCTTCGCAGCCGCTGCGCCAGCATCCGCGCCGTCACCGCGGGAAGGACCAGCATCGCTGTGACGAGCACCCCGCCGGCGATCCGCACCCCCAGAATGATCACCAGCGCGATGAGGATCATCAGCAGATAATGGATGAACGCGGCGGGAATTCCCGAGACCTCGGCGAGTTCCGGATCGAAGCAGTAGGCCAGGATTTCCTTGCTCAGGGCCACGACGACCAGGACCACGGCGATGGAGATCATCACCGTCACCAGGGCATATCCGGCGGAGATGCCTCGCAACTGTCCGAAGAGATAAGTCTCCCAGTCCGGCGGATAGCTGGGATTGAAATGGCGGTAGACCTCGCGGGCCACGAAACCCCACGCGAGCGACGCGACCAGGAAAATCCCGATCGCGGCATCCGAATTCACCCGCCCGCTGCGCTCCAGCCACCCGACCGCCACGGCCATCGACAGGCAGAAGACGACCACCGTGATGTAGACCAGCCACGAGACCTGCGCCAGGGACGGGAAGAAAACCACCAGCATCCACGCCGTCCCCGCCCCGCCGAACCCCGCATGGGCGATCCCTTCGCCCACGAATGCCCAGCGACGGGCGACCACCACCAGCCCGAGCAGGGCGCAGGCCATCGACAGCGTCGCGGCCGACACCACGGCCGACGATGCCGAGGCGATCAGGCAAAGAGGCTGGATCGGTTCGACGATCAACCCGGCGCCTCCGTCGAGGGTCTGCCCGCCGATTGCGTCAACCATGGCTGCATCGCCTCGAGGTCGCAGGCGAACGTGCGATGGATCACCTCGGCCGGGACATGCCCGGGGATATCGTGGTAATGCAGCGTGAGATTCAAACAGGCGATCCGGTCGGCGATCGCCGAAACCGTGCGCAGGTCATGGCTGACCAGCACCAGCGTCAGGTTCAATAACTGCTTGAGATCGTTTAGAAACTCAACGAATCGGACCTGTCCGGCCGCGTCGATGCCGGTGGTCGGCTCGTCCAGCAGCAGGATTTTCGGCTGCGCCGCCAAAGCGCGGCAGATCAGCACCCGCTGCAACTGTCCGCCCGACAACTCGGCCACCGGCTGATCGGCGAATTCCTCGGCACCGGTTCGGCGCATCAGGGCGTCTGCAAAGGCGCGGTCGGCGGCCTCAACGCGGTGCAGCAGCCCGGTCTTGCCCGCCAATCCGAGATGCACCACCTGCCGCGCCGTCAGAGGCAGATCACGGCTGATCCGCGGATTCTGAGGTAGATATCCCATCAGATCCCCCCGCCGCCGCGCCTGCCGCGGGGAAAGTCCGGCGATGCGGATTCTCCCTCGCGTCGGCGACAACAACCCCAGCAGCAATCGCAGAAGGGTGCTTTTCCCTCCGCCGTTGGGCCCGATGATCCCCAGCGCCGTCCCCGCACGCACGGGCAGGTCGATTCCTTTCAGCACCGCCTGCCGCCCGTAGGCGAAATCCAGCTCCGCGATGTCGATGATCGGATCGTTCTCCGCCATATTGGATTCGCCCAGTCTATTGTCCCCCCCGCCCTTCCTGCAACTTCCTTGCATTGACCGCTTCTTTTGCTCACCCACTTTCGTAAAGGGGACGTGATTTTTTGTCTCGTGCTTACGAAAGGAAACGCACTTGCCTGATTTCGCCGCAGGCGAGCGGAATAAGCAGGCTGAGACTACTCCGAGCGGGCGCCGGCCAAGGCGTCAAAATAGGCTTTGAGCGCGTCCGGATAGGCCAGGGGATCGACGGGTTCGACGGAATGGGCATTCGAGTCGCCGCCGCGCCCCCGGAGGCGCGACGGTTGGCCGAGTGGGACGCCGGCGCGCAGCCACGGGAACCGTTCGATCACGGCGGCCTCGGTGTCTGCCTGATCGGCGCTGGCCTCGACAGCCAGTTCCCAACCGTCCGCCTGCTCGCGGTCGCTGGCCGCCGCCCACTGGCGCATTCGACGGCGAGCCGCATCCGCCCCGGCCATCGCCTTTTGCGATGCGGACACATCCCCCCGCGACGCGCGAGCCTCGCGGGCCGCGAGCAGGACGCCAAATGTCGAAATGAAATCATCGCTCTCGGACGGCCGCGTCGACGCCGACCGCGCCGCGGACGACTCGATCCCCACGACAGCACGCGATGAAAGTAGCAGATCACCCGCCCAAATCGCATCGAAATCCGGGCGAAGCGCCTCGACCTGGGCCGCCAACCGCAACCGATCGACCAGAATCATCGGCGATGCGTCCTCGATGCCGCCAGCCGCAGCGGACTTCACCGCCGCACGAGCCGTGCCAGCGGCGCCCAGCAGGTCCGGCTCACCCAGCGAGCGAACCCGACGCTGCGCCTGCGACACCAGATGCTCTAACTTCGCGTCCACGTCCGAAGCATCCAAGCTCAGCCCGATCCGCTTCGCCTGCGCAGCCAGATCCTGAAGAACCCCGGCGCGAACGCGCCGCCGTTGTTCGGCCACATCACCCGCGACGGGCTTATCCGAGCGACGCCCCCAGACCTCTTCCACCGCGGACACAGCCGCGCGATCAGCCAGGATCGACCGCGCCGCCTGACCCGCCGCCAAGTCGCTTAGAATATCGGCCAACCGCCGGGCATCGCGCACCGCCTCCGGCAGCACCGCGCGCTCCAACGATTCCCGCCGCGCGCCCGATATCGGCGCCGCCGCCCAATTAAGCCGGCGCCGGCGACAAAGCTGATCATCCAGCAGCGATCCCAACGCCGTCGTCAACCCCGGCGAATGACTCCGCGCCACCGCCCGCAACAGCGACAACCGAATCGCCGCGCCCGCCTCCGACGCGGCGGCGAGCCGCTGATCGATCCGCGCCGAGCGCGGCGAATAATCCACCGCCCCCGCGTTGTCGGCCCCGGCCGGCTCACGCCGAATCTCCTCGGCTGCGCCGGTCTCGTCGGCCAGCGTCTGCGCCAACCTCGCCGCCCGCCGCAACTCCAACACCTGCGCGGCCAACTCCGCATCTCGCGATCGCGGCGATATCAACACATGCCCGACAACACTCCCCGATCGCTGTCCCGCGCGATCGCTTCCCACAACCCGCACCGCAACCACATCGCCCACCTGCAGTCCGCCCATCGCACCCAGATCGACGTTGAACACCCCCGCGCACCGCCGCGGGTCGGCCCCCAACTCGATGACCCGTCGAGACACCGTCGATCCATTCACCGCCAACTCCAGCCCCAGCGACGCCAGCGCATAATCGTCCATCGCCTCGTAATCCACCGGCAGAATATCTTGTCGAGCAATCATCGCCGGCTCATCCGCTCGAAGCAGCCGCACCAGCGGCGGACGATCGGGCAGCGCCCGCACCGTCATGGTCCCCGACGCCCCACCCTTGATCCCACGCGCGCTTTTCAACTCCAGCCGCCACGTCCGATCGCGCTGGATCGTCAGACGAAATCGCCGCACTTTCACATCGTCGGTGGCATCCGCGAGGATCCGCACTTCCCCGACCGTGGCGATCGCCTCGGCCAGCGGCTCGGTCGCCGTCACCGTCACCAATGCCTCGGTGCCCACCGGCGCCTCGATCAAGCCATCGACGTTCGTCACCGTCAGCGGCACCCGCACCGTCGCCGGCGGATACTCGTACCGGATCGAAAACTGCGACACCTTCGGCTTGCGCAGCGCGCGGATCCGATACGTCGAACTCACCGCGTCGCCGCCGCTGATGTAATAGCGGAGATCGCGATCCACGTTATGAAACAGATAGGCAAACTGCCCGTCGCCCAACGGCGTCATGGCCGCATGCGCCCACCCGGCGGTGCTTCCGTCCTCAGCGCTGAAAAAGATCGTCACGAACGCCCCCTCGAGCCGGGCCACGCGAACGAGAATCTCCAGATGGTCGCCATCTGAAACATCCACGTCACCGGGCACAACCTCCAGCCGCGTCGTGCGCGCCGGCAACGTCGCGGTCCATGGCATCCCGTAGCGCTCGAGCAGCCGCGGCGCATCAAGCCATGGGTTCGACCATGCCCACGCCATCACGCTTAGTAGCAGGATCGTCACCGCCCAAGGCGTCGCCCATCGCCGCACCGGCATCACCCGCGGGGACGGATGCCGCGATAAATCCAGCCCGCTTTCCAACCGCGACAGCAGTTGCGCCGATCCGCGTTCCTCTGCCGGGGCCAGCGCTTGCGACACCACGGTCTGCAGTCGCTCGGCAAATGTCGCCTCGCCCCGCTCGATCCGCGCCGCCGTCGCACGCCAGTCGATCCGCCGCCACATCCCCAGCGCCGACGGCCCGAGAAACACGACCACCACGCCCGCATTGATCCCCAAAACTCCCATTCGCGCCCAGCCCGGCATCGGGCTGACCCGGTCGAACAGCGCCCAGAACATCATCCACGCCAGGCTGATCGCCGAGACAGTTCCCAACGATCGAACCAGCGCCATCCGGCGATGCCGCCGGGCGTATTTTGTCAGATACCCTCGGATCGCACCGGGCAAAGCGTTCTTCGCATCCGCCGATGCATTCCCCGAGCGCTGGGGATCAGCGGAGGATCGTCCCCCCTCATCGCCGCCGGTGAGCATGGCCCCGTCGCGCATCATCGCCTCGACCGTCTCAAGGCCACACCGCCGCGAGCAGGATCAATCCCGCCGTGACCAAGCCCGCCGCCCAGCTCACCCAGTCAGTCAACGCAAACGCGATCGGATCCTCGTTCAGTTCGCGCCGGCGGGCGAGAAACCAGATGCGCGTGATCCAGTACAGCAACACCGGGCACGCCAGCCAGATCCAGCGCGGATGGCGATACTGCTGGCGGGCCAGATCGCTGCTGATGTAGATCGCCATCACCAGCACCGCCAGGTAGCCGCTTGCCGGTCCCACGCTCAGGATGCTCGCCGCATCCTCGGCGCGATAGTTGCGGGCCTTGAGATGTTCGGCGTCGTCCCCGGGGGCCAGAGTCAGCTCGGTGTAGCGCTTGGCGAATGCCAGGCTCAGGAAAATGAACATGCTGAACGCCAGCAGCCACGGCGTCAGCTCGATCCCCGTCGCCGCGCCCCCAGCTTGCAGACGAAGCGTGTATAGCCCGGCCAGCACGAACACGTCGAGCAGCAGCCGCGACTTCAGCCACAACGAATAGGCCGTTGTAAAAAAGAGATAGATCGCCATCACCGCCGTGAACGCCCGCGGCAGCCACACCAGCGCCATCCCGAACGCCGCGATCAACAACCCCGCCATCAGCGCCCCGGCCAGCGCCACCGGCACCTGCCCCGACGCCAGCGGCCGTCGCCGCTTGGTCGGGTGATAGCGATCGGCCTGCCGGTCATGCAGATCATTGAGGATGTATCCCGCCGAAGCGCAGAAGGAGAACAGCACAAATGCCAGGATCAGCGCCGGCAATCGTTCCAGGTCGTTCGGATGGTGCGACAGCAGCAAAGGCAGGAACAGCAGCAGATTCTTCACCCATTGCTCCGGCCGAAGCAGCCGCAGCGAACCCCCCAGCCACCCGCGCCCACCCGCGCTCGAACTCGACGTGACGGTCATTCGCCCGATTCTAGCCAGCGCCGCCCTCGCCACAAACACCGCCGGAAAACTCCCGCAGGTCACTGGGATTTTCACCCCGGCGCATCGCCTCTATGATGCGCCCCGGGAACTGCGGGAAGGAGCCGAGCGTTTGCGCGTCCGAGGCATCGACCTTATCGCCGTGATCGTTGCACTGGGCGCCCTCGCGGCGTCGGGCACGACGGCGCGCGGACAGGAAATCGTCGATCATCTCCTGGTCGTGTCCGACACCGCCAGCGTCTGGGATCAGGCTGGCGACAACGTCGTGCAGTTGCAAGGCCAGGTCCGCATCGACCTCGACGGCGCATCGCTCTCGGCCGATCAAGCCGTGCTATGGATATCCCCCCGAACCGACGCGATCATCCCCGAACAGCAACTTCGCGTGGCCCTGCTCGGCAACGCCCAGGCCCGTCAGGAAATGGTCCATCGCAGCGGCCCGGCACTGTTCATCAGCGCCACCGTCCGAGGCGAGATCACCCTGCGCCCGCACCAGGCAATGGTCCTGCGTGACCTTTCCCAGTCCCCGCTCTACCGCGAGGCCCAACAGCTTCGCGCCGCATCGCAACGCGACGACCCGACCGGCGGACAATGGTTGACCGCCCCCCGACCCGCCAGCGCCGCCGCCGCCGCCCGACGCGCCGATCGTCCGGCATCGCAGTCCCCCGTGGACATCGAAGCCGGCCGCGGCCGAACCGTCACCACCGATGGAAACGTCAGCTTGATCCTCTGGGACGGCGTAACCCTCATCCAGCGCCGGCCCGACGGCGACTTTCTCGAGCTTCGCGCCCGCCGCGCCGTGATCCACACCGCCGCACGCGGCGGTGGCAATTCCGACGGCTCGGCCTCGCCCATCACCCGCCCCGACCAGGCCGTCAATGGCGCCTACCTCGAAGGCGACGTGCGGATCGCCTTGACCTCCGCCCGCGGCGGCGCAGGAGAACAACGCCTCGAGGCCGAACGAGTCTACTACGATTTCACCACCGATCGCGCTGTCCTCACCGACGCGGTCATCCACGCCATCGACCCCCAGCGGCAAATCCCCATCGTCCTGCGCGCCAGCGTCCTGCGACAGCTCTCTCTCGGCGAATATTCTGCGGAAAAAATCCGGCTCAGCACCAGCAGTTTCGCCACCCCCTCCTACGCCCTTGCCGCCGACCGCGCCTACGTCCGCCAAAGCCCCACCACCGATCCACGCTACGGAAGCCGAACCGAATTGTCCGTCTCCAACGTCACCTTCAACCTCTACGGCCTTCCCTTCTTCTGGCTGCCCGTGGCCGGCGGATCGTTTACCGAACGCGGCTTCCCCCTTCGCGCCTTGAGCGTCACCAACAGCACCGACTTCGGACTCGGCGTCCGCAGCGAATGGGGATTGTTCGAGACCCTCGGTCAACTCCCGCCGGAAAACGTCGATCTGAGCTACAGCCTCGACTACCTCTCCGATCGCGGTGCCGCGGTCGGACTCGACGGCGACTACCAAGGCGGCTTCGTCAGCGACACCACCCGACAACGCTGGGATTACCAAGGCGAATTGACCAGCTACTTCGTCGTTTCCGACCACGGGATCGATCACCTCGGCCGCGCCAATGTCACGCCGTTTGACGAGTTCCGCGGACGCGCACTCTGGGAACATCAATACTTTTTCCCCCAAGGCTGGCAGGTCCAGGCGCGGGCCGGATGGCTCTCGGACGCGACCTTCCAGGAGGAATGGTTCCGCAGACAGTTCGAGACCAATTTGCCCGTCGAGGATTCGCTCTATCTCAAGCGACAACGCGGCACCGAGGCCTTCACCCTGCTGCTGGATTACCCCGTCCGCGACTTCGTGAGCAGCTCCGATCTCCAGCAAGAACAGTTCGAGGTCCAGCGACTGCCTGAAATCGGCTACTACCGCGTCGGCGACGCGGTCGGCCCCGATGATTCACTGACGTTCTTTTCCGACAACACCTACAGCCGCCTGCGCTATCGCAGCAGCGCCGCCTCACTCGCCGATCAAGGCTTCAACCCCGCCGCCGGCGTCACGCCCGGGCTGGCCTCGACGGGAACCACCGGAACCCTCGACCGCGATGTCAGCCGGGTCGATTTCCGCGAAGAAGTGGACCTGCCATTCTCCGCCGGACAGTTCCGCGTCGTCCCCTACGTCATGGGACGCTACACCGGCTACTCCAATTCCCCCGATGGAAATAAGAAAAACCGCCTCCTCGGGATGCTCGGCATCCGCTTGACCACCGCATTGTGGAAAGTCGACGACAGCGCCCAATCCCGCCTGCTCGACATCCATCGCCTGCGCCATGTCATCGAGCCGGAAATCCATCTGTTCACCAGCGCCGCGACCAAGGACCGAACCGAGGTCTTCATCTACGACGAGCCAGTGGACGCGATCAACGACGTTTCGGCGATGCAGTTGGCCCTGCGCCAACGCTGGCAGACCAAACGCGGCGGACCGGGCGCCTGGCGAAGCGTCGATTTTTTCGCCCTCAATGTCGAGGCCAACTTCTTCAGCAACCGACCCGATCCGGCCGTCTTGCGACCCGACAACTTCCGAGACCTGTTCTTCACCTCGATCCCCGAGGCTTCGATCCCCCGAAATGCCATCAACGCCGACGCCGCCTGGCGAATCAGCGACACCACCGTCCTTCTCTCCGATGCCGCCTACAACATCGACGCGGCCGAGCTGGCTACCGCGTCCGTGGGCCTGGCCGTCCGACGCGATCCCCGCATGGCCTATTTCCTTGGACTGCGCTATATCGAAGAACTCAATTCCACCATCGCGGCGGCGGCCCTGAACTACGAACTGAGCCGCAAATATACCCTGATTATGGCCCAAAGCTGGGACTTCGGCGACCGCGAAGCCGTCGGCACCACCCTGGGAGTCACCCGCCGATTCGATCGACTGCTGGCGAGCTTCCGTTTCACCTACGACGCCGTCGCCGACACCACCAGCTTCAATTTCACCCTCATCCCCGAAGGACTCAACTACGGCGTCGGCAGCGATACCCTCGACACCTTCAGCCGAAAATAATACCCCCCTCCCCGCGCAGCCAAACCCCGAGCTTGCCACCCCCTCCGCGCCTCGGTGCCTCGGTGCCTCCGTCCCTTCGCGCCTACGTCCCTCCCTGCCTTCGTCCCTGCGTGCCTACGTCGCTTCGTCCCTCAGTCCCTCCGCGCCGCCGTGCCTTTCCGCACACCCTAATCCTCATCCACCCGCTGAAACTTGAACACCGCCCGATACAGCCCCGCGATCTTCTCAGCCTCGATCAGTTGCGGCCGATACCGCTCGTTCCGCGGCTGAAGCCGATACACCGGCTTATTGTCATCCGACTCGAAAAAAACCCGCTTGAACGTCGTTTGCCCGTCAGCGAATCGAACAAAACAGTCATCCCCGCTGCGAGTCGTCCGAACCGGCGAAAAAATCACGATGTCCCCCTCCTGGTACTTGGGCATCATGCTGTCGCCGTAAACCCGCGCCGCGAACGCATCGCGGTCCTCCACGTTGGGACACGTGATGTAATCATCGGCGACGCGAGGCGGATAACTCAGATCGGTGAAGTCGCTGGGATACCCTGCCGACACCTTGTTGATCACCGGCACGACATTGGATGAAACCTGCTCAACGTTTCCGGCATGACGATCCACCAGCTCTTGCAGAACCCCGCTCAAATAAGCATCGTCGAGGTTCAGCGCGCCCGCCCCGGCCTGATGCGTCGCCGCCGTCATCTCCGCCGCCGTCGCCATGGCCCGCTGCGACGGGCTTGACCCCGGCGGCGTCGGCTTGGCCCCGTCCCCTGCTCGGCGCGACGCATTCCCCGCCGGCGTCGTGGAATCCCGCGACGACGCCGAACCCGCCGGCTCGCCGGCGCCCGCGCCCCCGCCCGCGCCCCCGCCCGCGCCCCCGGCCCCGCCCGCGCCCCCGGCCGAATGCGCCGCCGACAACAGCTTCTGCAACACCGCCCGAACATCCCGCGGCGTCCGCTGCAAATGGGCCTGGCTGAGCAGTTCTCCCGGCGAAAATCCCAACGCCACTTCCAGCCGCCGAAGCTTTTCGTCGCTCGGGGGATTCTGCACCCGACCCGTTTCGATCAGCGACAAATACGGCTTGCTGATCGCCGTCCGGCCCGCCAGGTCGTCCAGCGTCAGCCCCAGCCGTCGCCGCTGACGTCGAATCTTCGGCCCGATCGCTTCCATAGACCCTCCCGCCTCTTGCGCTCGCAATCCAAACCTGCCCCGATTCAAGCAATTTTATATCATCCGCGACATTCTACGCTCTTGGCCTGAAATCCGCAAGTCCATACCTTGACAAAACCCTAACATGTGATACGTTGTGCCCCGGCGTTTATAAAATAAAAGACTCGTCGTGGGTGCGACCGGTCCGTTCTAGCAACTCGAGGTGCCTGATGCGTTTGGCCAACGTCGATAAAGCGCCCCAGAGCGCGGGATCACCCCAAGTCGCCTTGGCCGAAGCCCGCGAAAAACTCTGGGCCCGGGCCATGGCCTTAGCCCCCCGCGATCGACTCTTGATGCAAACCCTCTTGCGAGATCACCTGTCCGTCCGACAACTGGCCCTGCTCCTCGGGGAAAACCCCGGCACCGTCACCCGCAGAATCCAACGCCTCTCGCGCCGACTCAACGATCCGATCGTCATCGCCCTGCTGGAGTATCCCGGCGACCTGCGCCCCGAGGCCCGCCAGCTCGCCGTCGAATACCTGCTCCACGGGGCCTCCATCGCCCGGCTCTGTGAAATCCACCAAATGAAACGACGCGAAGTCACGGCCATCATCGACTTCGCCAAGGGATGGCTGCGGGCCCGCTGCGCCCGACGCTGAACACGCTCATTCGGAAGATCGTCCATGACCCCCTCCACTCCCTCCACCACCACGCCCTCGCCGCGCGCCCAGTGGGTCCGCCAATGGTTCGAAATCGATCGCCCGCAACCCACCCGCCCGCCCGCCATCCCGCTGCCCCCGATCACGCCCGCGGCGCTCTGGCTGATCACCGGTGCCAGCGGCGCGGGAAAATCAACCCTCATGCGCTGTCTCCGCCGACGAAATGCCTCCAGCGCCAACTGGATCGACCTGCGCCGACTGCCGCTGCCCGATCGACCCATCATCGATTGCCTCGGACGATCCCTCGACGAGGCGCTGTCGGATCTGTCGCATGTCGGGCTGGCCGAAGCCTGGACCTATCTCAAAAAGCCTCGACAACTCAGCGAAGGGGAGCGCTGGCGGCTTCGCCTGGCCATCGCCATGCGTCAGGCGACCGATGCGACCGCCGCGAACGACTCGGTCACCGCGATCGCCGCGAGCGACTCGCCCACCGCGAGCGCCGCGGGCACTGCGGATGCCACGAGCTCCGCGAGCGACTCGCTTACCGCGAGCGCCACGACCAGCAACCCGGCCCAACTCACGATCCTCGCCTGCGATGAGTTCGCCTCCGCGCTCGATCCGGTCACCGCCGCGATCATCGCCCGACGACTGCGCCGATTCATCGCCTCGACCCCCGCCGTCGCCGCCGTCGTCGCCAGCGTCCGCGACGATCTTCGCTGCTGGCTGGTGCCCACCCTCGGCATTCGCTGCGATTTCGGATCGTGGCAAATCGCTTCGTCGCCTCAACCCCAGGAGCCATAATGTCGATCCTCCTTGAACCGATCGTCCCCGGATCGTTGCGACTCGAGCGCGGCGATCGTCGTGACTACCAATCCCTTCAGCGCTTCCACTACCGCCAGGCCCTCCCGGCCACGTTCGCCGACGTCTGGCGCATCCGCCATCAGCCGACCGACGATCACGCCGAGCGCATCGTCGCCGTCGCCGTCTTGTCCTGGTGCGTGCCCTGCGTCAAACCCAGGCAGCGCTTTTTCGGAATCACTCAGCAGCCCTACGCCGAGCAGATTCGCTTCGCCAACGCGAATCTCCGCACCCTCTCGCGGATCATCGTTCATCCCCAGTTTCGCGGCATCGGACTGGCCGTGCGCCTGGTCCGATGCCTGCGCGAGCATTGCCCCACCCCCTGGATCGAGACCCTCGCCCGCATGGGCGCCGGCCATCCACTCTTCGAGCGGGCCGGAATGACCCTCATCAGCGACGGTTACTACCTCGCCCGCGCCGGAACCGATCCGCAATCTTCACCGAGTATCCCATGAGCCAATCCACGCGAACCGACTCGCTGCCCTCCCCCAGCCTTCTCGATCCCTGCCGAACGCCCGATGAGTTGTGGCGATGGATCGAGTTCCATCTCCACCTGCGCACGCCCCGACGGGCCGTCTGCCCCAATCATCAGGCGCCGTTCGATTACCTCAAACACGCCTACTTCGAGCCGGCCGGAGATTGCGTGGTCTGGGCCCCGCGCGGCGGAGGCAAGACCCGCCTCGGGGCCGTCGCCACCCTGCTCGACTTGCTCCACAAGCCGGGGATCGAGATTCGCATCCTCGGCGGATCGCTCGAGCAGAGCCTGAAAATGTGGGACCACCTCGGGCGAGACCTCGAGTATTACAGCGATCGCGGGCAGATCGAGCTCAAGCATCTCAAGTCGCGCTCGGCGCAACTGGTGAGCGGATCGAACGTCTCGGTCCTCACCCAGTCCGAGCGCGCCATCCGCGGGGTGCGGGTGCAGAAGCTGCGCTGCGATGAGGTGGACTGCTTCGATGAGCGAGTCTGGGAAGCCGCCCAGCTCGTCACCCGAAGTCGTCGCAGCGCCGCTGCGCTCGCCGGGGCCGGGGCCATGCCTGCCGATGTCGAGCGGCCGGCCTCTTGCCCCACCGCGCTGGCCGGGGCCGGCCCCGCCCCGAGCGGGGCTGAGCCGCCGGCCTCCTGCGCCGCGGCCATCGAGGCGATCTCGACCTGGCACGACCCGTTCGGCCTCATGGGCCGCATCGTCGAACGCGCCGTCGCCGCAAAAATCCCGGTTTTCCAATGGTGTTTGATGGAGGTTCTCGAGCGCTGCCCGCCGCAGCGACCCTGCAAACAATGCGAGCTGTGGACCGAATGCGCCGGGCGGGCCAAGCAAGACTGCGACGGCTTCCTCTCCATCGACGATGCGGTCGTCATGAAGCGCCGAGTCAGCCTCGAAACCTGGAACGCCGAAATGCTCTGCCAGCGCCCCCTCACGCGCGGAAGAGTCTTCCCCATGTTCGATCGCGCCATCCATGTCAGCGATATCGAACTGTCATCCACGTCGCCGCACTCGGAAATCTGGTGGGGAATCGACTTCGGCTTCAAAGCGCCGTTCGTCTGCCTGTGGATCCAACGCACCCCCGGCACCGACGCCCGGGCCGGGGCCGGGGCCGGGGCCGACGAAGTCTATGTCGCCGATGAATAC
This sequence comes from Tepidisphaerales bacterium, assembly GCA_038329845.1. GTDB lineage: Bacteria > Planctomycetota > Phycisphaerae > Tepidisphaerales > Tepidisphaeraceae > JBBQNJ01. The sequence goes on from JBBQNJ010000021.1 coordinate 42,645, forward strand.
GTGCGCGAGGCGATGATGCTCGACGAGCATCTCCGCCAACTCGCAATCCGAAAATGGCCCCGGCCCCAACGCATCGCCTGCGACCCGGCCGGCGCCGGTCCCAACGATCAGACGGCGGTGTCCAACGTGCAACTGCTTCGCCGCCGCGGCCACGCGGTCCGCTATCGCAAGAGCCTCATCCAGGACGGCGTCGAGCTGATCCGCGCCGGACTCTGCTGCGGCTCGGCCAAGCCACGACTGCGAATCCACCCCCGCTGCGACCGCCTGATCGTCGCCCTCGAAGCCTACCGCTATGACGACGGCGCCGGCGAAAGACCCCTCAAGGACGGCCGCCACGATCACCTCATCGACGCCCTGCGCTACTTCTACATCAACGCCCAAGCCGGTGATGTCGACGCCCGCGCCTATTGACCCGAACCGCGTTCGCCATCACCACCCCGGCGATCGATCGCCCCTGCCGCCGCCCGTTGTAAAACGCAGCGCCCGCAGGCCCCGGCTCGGGCCAGGGGGTAGCGCATGTTCTTGGCAAGCTTGGTTCATTCAAGAATGAACCAGAGAACGAATGCCACGGATCAAGTGCCGCCGGTGTCCCCACCGGCGGTGGGGGGTGGGGTGGGAAACACCGCCGGTGAGGACACCGGCGGCACAAAGGCGATTGAATCGCCAAGGTCTTGAGTTAAACCCCCCGGCCTCGGTGCCCGATTCCCCGGTTCATTCCTTCACGATTTCGTCGATCCGCGCCAGTTCCTCCACCGACAGTTCGGCCCCCTCGATCGCCTTGACGTTCTCGACGATCTGGCTTGGCCGGCTTGCCCCGATCAACGCCGTCGTCACCGTCCCATGCTCCTGCCGGCGGAGCACCCATTGCAACGCCAGTTGTGCCAGGCTCTGGTTTCGTCGCTGCGCGATCTGGTTCAACTGCCCGATCTTCTCCCGCACCGCCGCCGTGATCCGATCGGCCTTGAGAAACCCGCTCGGCTGCGCCGCCCGCGAATCCTCGGGAATGTCGCGCAGATATTTTTCCGTCAACAACCCCTGCGCCAGCGGACAGAACGCGATCGTGCCCAGCCCGAACCGCGAGGTCACGCTCAGCAGATCCTTCTCGATCCAGCGATTGAGCATCGAGTAACTGGGCTGATGAATCACCGGCACAATCCAGTGGTTCTCGCGGCAAATGCGCACCGCATCGAGCGTCTGCTGCCCGCTGTAGCTGCTGATCCCGACGTACATCGCCTTGCCCGCCCGCACCGCCGAATCCAGCGCGAACAACGTCTCCTCCAACGGCGTGCCGGGGTCGAACCGATGCGAATAAAACAGGTCCACGTAATCCAGCTTCAGCCGCGCCAGCGAAGCATCGAGCGACGCCAGCAGGTACTTGCGCGATCCCCATTCTCCGTACGGCCCCGGCCACATCCGGTAGCCCGCCTTGGTGCTGACGATCAGCTCATCCCGATGCGCTGACAGATCCTCATGCAGAATCCTTCCCACCCGCGCCTCGGCCGACCCCGGCGCTGGACCGTAGTTGTTCGCCAGGTCAAAATGGGTGATCCCGTGATCGAACGCCGTAAACAGCATCCGCTGCGCGTTCTCGTGCATCGATGATTCATCGCTATGCCGCGATGCATCGGTCCCCGGATCGCCGAAATTGTGCCAGCATCCCAGCGAGATCGCCGGCAGCAGCAACCCGGAACTGCCGCAGCGGCGAAACCATTGGGAATGAACTTTGTACCGCGAGGGATCGGGGGGATCGGGTTGGTAGGACATCCCCAAACGAATATCACGATGCCGCGCCGCTGTCCATTGTACGGCGCGCGATCGATCGGCAGACCGATCGACCCCCGATCACCCATCTTCCCAAAGCCCCGGCGATTGCGCCATCGGCGCGATCCAATCGGAAGAATCATTCCCCGGGCGGTTGACCCATCGAGAAACCTCCCACGCCTCCATCTGCTCCGAGGGATACGGACCGAGAATCGATCCCGCCCGCTCCGCCGCCATCTCCCGCGGCGAAAGCCACTCGCGGTAATCCCCGGGCGACAAGATCGCCGGCATCCGCGCATGGATCGACGTCATCAACTCATTGGGCACCGTCGTGATGATCGTGCAACTGAGCAACTCCTCTCCACCGGGATCGCGCCAGCGCTCCCAAAGCCCGGCGAACCCGAACGGCTTGCCGCTTTTCATCCGGATGTACATCGGCCGTTTGCTCTTGGACCCGGGGTCGGCCCGCCATTCGTAAAACCCATCGGCCGGGATGATGCAGCGCCGCCGGCGCAGCGATTCTCGAAACGCCGGCTTGCTCGCCAGCGTCTCGGCGCGGGCATTGATCATGCGATTTCCGACCGCCGTATCCTTCGCCCACGACGGAACCAGCCCCCAGCGAATCGGCTCGAACGCCGGGCAATCGACATTCCTCGCCGCCAGCACATCCTGTGACGGCGCGATGTTGTACCTCGGCGCTGTATCCCGGGGCGCCTCGATAAAATCAAACACCTCCGCCAGATCGTGCAACAGAATCAGCGTGTACCGTCCACACATGCCGGATGATAGGAGGAAGTATTGGGGCACAGCCGCCCCCGGCTGTGATTGGGGGGGGTGTCGAAGGGACGAGGACCGGAAAACGGGACAGGATTCGAAACACCCGAGTCTGCAAGATTGACCGTTGATTCGCCGGTGTTTCACACGACTGCCCGGTTAACGTTGGCGAAGATGTTCGAATCAGCGAAGAAAACGTGACATGGTTCAATACGGCCCAGACCCGACGCTGAGGGAACCGAAGGGGTCAGGCGTCATACTTCGAGAAGGCCGAAAGGGTCAGGTCCATCGGGTGCCATTCGCTCACTTGCGCTCTCCGCGTTGGCGAAAATCCCACTCCAAGCCCACCACCTCGGCTGTCCGAGCCTCACGCCTGACCCAATGGACCTGACCCCTTCGGGCGTCCCAATGGGAGAAACCCGGCGGGCGCTGGGCCAAAGTGGACGCGCGCGCCATGAACGCCGACGCGCGCGCCATCATTGCCGACGCGCATCGGACCAGCGCTGACGCGCGCGCGTTGGAGCAGTGCTGGCTGCGGCGTTTTTATCGGCGGGGGGGGTCACACCCCGGTTGGGGGTGGCGCAGACGGGGGAACCGGGGTCAGCTTCGTAGAGGCGGCTTTAGCCGCCCGTGACTGACGGCGGGTTCGGGCGGCTGAAGCCGCCCCTACTGGGAGCTTCGCAGGGGCGGCTTTAGACCCCTGGCGGTCCGTATTGAGACAATCCGCTTCGGAATACCGGGATATCCCGCAGGTTCCGAGCCGTTACGGATGTCTCACTGAAGGCCGCAAGCGGTATAGCATAGGGGCCATGTCGTCGCCCCTGCTCAACGGCCATTCTGCTGTCCGTCCGGCGCGCCCACCATTCGTGGGGAAGCGCACCGCAACTTACCGCCCGTTCTTCAGGTTCACCAGTCTTCTTTAAGCTCGATCGCCGCCAGTACCGATAACCTTATTGGCGACCCGCTCGGGTGGTGGGTCGGGCGGTCGGTTTTTCTCTGGCGACGGACGGGCCATGACACGCGAAACTAAAATCGGACTCCTGGTGGGTCTGGCGTTCATTATTGTGATCGGGATTCTGCTTTCGGATCACATTACCAATTCAGTCGAGCCTCAGCCGGCGGACATCGCCCGGGCCGGGGCGAACGTGCGTCAGGGCACGGGCATGCCCGCGCCCGAGCCGGCGCCGGTGATCACCCGGGTGATCTCACCGTCGGTCTCGCCGGCCGATCCGGTTCTCACTCGCCAGGATATGGTGCCCGCGCCGTCGGCGATCGTCGTCGAGATCGGACATGCTCCGGTTCCAGCGCGGACCCCGGCGCCCAGCGCGGCACCGATCGTGACTCCGGCCCCCGCACCGGCCGTCTCGCCGATTCCCGCCCCCGTGCGGGTTGCGAGCAATCCGCCGAACTCGGGCGCCTCCGCCCATCGCGCCGACTCGCCTCTGGCGATGGTGGCGAGCCATCATGCCGAGGAGCTGGTCCCGCTCAATCCGGTCGTGCATGTGGCCCCGCGCGGCAATCCCGCCAATGCCCAGCCGGGCTCGCCGGTCGCCGCGGGCTCGGTGCGTCAATACAAGGCCGAGCCGGGCGATACGTTGTCTCGAATGGCGCTGAAGTTGATGGGTTCCAATTCTCGCGCCAACCGCGAGGCGATCATCCAGGCGAACCCGACGCTGCAGGCGAATCCGGATAAGGTGATCGCGGGATTTAACTATGCGATTCCCGCCGCGCCGCTGGTGGTTCCCGCCTCGCCGGTGCCCGCGGCCCCATCGGTGGCCGTCGCGGTGAATCTTCCCGGCCGAGCGGCGGTGGCCGCGAATGATCCGCGGGCGGGGGCGGGGGCGGCGATGGCGAGTCATTTGCAGGCGACCTACACCGTCAAGTCGGGCGACAGTCTGTGGAAGATCGCCGCCGAGCAACTCGGGGATCCGCGGGCGGTCGAGTCGATCAAGCAGTTGAACCAGGAACAGCTTCACGGCTCGGACATCGTTCGACCGGACATGAAGCTGCGACTCCCGGCGCGGCCCCAGGCATGAATCGCGGATTTCCTCGACCCTTTCTCTTGCTCAATCATGCTCAAGTTACTCCTGTGCCTGTTCTCGGCGGTGCTGCTGGCGGTGTTGACTCTTCAACTGCGTCAACAGCGGGTGGAGCTGAGTTACCAGTCCAACCAGCTGCATCGCGCCATTGAAAAGCGACAGGCCAAGCTCTGGGGCCAGCAGGTGCAGATCGCCATCGGCACCGCGCCCAAGGCGATCGGCCACACGGTCCGCGCCAGTGAACTGGAACTGACGGCCACCGCCCCCGCGCCGGCCGGCAGACGTTCGTGGATCGATGGTCCCGATTCCGAAGGAACCGACTGAGCTTCCCCGGGTTGATCCGCCTTTGCCCCGGAGGATCGGCCCATCCATTCTAGATTTCAGTAGGCAGCCGCGCCCCCAACGCCTGAAAAATCGCGCGCGCTTTAGTCAACGTCTCGTGATATTCCTCCGCCGGGTCCGAATCGGCGACGATCCCGCCGCCGACCGGGATCAACACGCGGTCGGGCAGGACCATCGCGGTGCGGATCGCGACGTTGAATTCCATCGACCCATCCGATCCCAGGTATCCGATCGCCCCGCAGTAGACGCCGCGCCGAACCGGCTCGAGCAACTCGATGATCTGCATCGCCCGCACCTTGGGCGCGCCGGTGATCGATCCGCCGGGAAAGACCGCCGCGAGCAGATCGACGAATCCCACCTCCGGGCGCAGCTCCCCTTCGATCGTCGCCACGCCATGAAAAACCGTCGGATGCGCCTCGATCCGGCGGGGGTCTGTGACGCGCACCGTGCCCGTGCGGCAGATTCGCCCCAGGTCGTTGCGCTCCAGGTCCACGATCATGTTCAGCTCGGCCTGGTCCTTGAGGCTTTGTTCGAGAACGCGGTCCATCCCGGGTTGTCGCGGTCGGGTTCCCTTGATCGGGCAGGTGGTGATCCGGCCGTTCGCCGTCACACGCAAAAACAGTTCAGGTGAATTGCTCACCAGGGAAAAGTCCCCGTAGTTCAGCAATGCTCCGTATCGCGCTCCTCCGGCGGCGCGCAGATTCACCGATAGTTCCGCCGACGAAATTCCGGTGAAAGCGGTGAAGCGTTGAGACAGGTTGATCTGGAACACATCGCCGTCGGCGATATAGTCCACCGCCCGGGCGACGGCGGTGCGATAGGACTGTGGAGTGAATGTGGAGAGGACTTGGATCTCGGACGCGGGCCGTTGAATCGGCTCGGCCGGCGGCGGGATGGATCCATCGAGCAGATCATGCAGGCTGAACACGAACAGCGGGGTGGGGGCATCGTCGATGGCGGTGGAGGGGATTTGCTCGAACCTGCGGCCCAGGTCGTAACCGAGATATCCGACCCATCGGCTGGGCGTTTCGTCCGGCGATGGTTGAATCGACTTGGCCATCCACGCCAGGGCCTCGAGTGGATCATCCCATCGTTGCCGCTCGCCTCCGGCGGCTCGCAACTCGGCTCGACGGCCGTCGGTGCCGCACCAAAGAACCGCTCGTGCCGGGCCCAGTTTTCGCGCCCAGGCCGCTTGCGGCTGGTTCGAATACAGTTCGATCGCCCGCGGGAAATCCATCGTCCCATCGTACCGCGTGAAAATCGAAGAATCCCGCGGGCGGCTGCGAACTGTTGAGCAATGCGGCGGATTGCAAGAAATGAATGACAGTCGCGGCGAGGGGCGCTATTTCAGATTCAGAAACCAATTTCGAGCAAGGCGGTCCAGCGCAAGACGTAGGTCGCGGCGAGGGTCGCTATTTCAGATTCAGAAACCGTCCTACAAAGGCACCGATGATCTGCTCGAGCAGGTCGCCGATTGATTCAGCGCTGCGCCCGGCGGCCAATGCCTGGGCCATGGCGCTTTGATAAGCCGGATCGTCCCGCAGGCGGTCGTGGATCAACTGAATCAAGAACGGTTGATCCAGTTGCTCGGCCAACCGTGGATGGCGGGCGGCGAAGGCGGGCCATCGGTCAGCCACCGCCGCCTCGACCTGAGCGCGAAGAGAGATTACTTCAGTCATGGGATGCTCCGGAAAAGTGCTTGATGATTTGAAGATGCGGGAACCACTCGGGCCATTCCGCGCCGCGCTGTTCGCCGAGCCGGGGAGTCAGGGTCGAGTGGTCGCGGAGTCGCGGCGGGCGCGGAATGCTGCGGTGAGCCGGTCGAGAGAGTGCAGTTCAAGCTCATCCAGCCAGCGAAGCCGCTCGAGGGCTTGATCGGCGGCGGTGAGATTGTCCGCGGCGACCAATCGCGCCGAGCTGTGTGATCGTCGCTGATCCTCCAGTGCCGTCAGCCCCACGGCATAAGCCTGGCGGGCTTCGATCACCCACTCGGGGGTTAAGGTCGCCTGGGCGCGGGCATCCTGATCGAAAGCCTGATCGAGCAATCGGCGGCGCAGGACGGTCAATTCATCGGCAACCCGAGCTTGATCGGTCAGGTCGCCGGCGCCCAGCGCGATCCCGCGGCGGGCCTGATCCACCAGGTCAAGCCGGGTCTGGATCCATCCGCGGCAACCGGGCAAGAGCGATAGGGCCAACAGCATGAAGATTCGTAGTCGCATGAGAGGTTCCTTAGGTGGGAGGGTCAAAAGATCGCATTCAATACGATCGGGCGCGGGTGAGGATTTCGACGAGCTGGTCCTGGGTGGCCGACAGGCGGGTCATCGCCTCAGCATTCTGGCGAACCACCATCAGCACCTGGTCGATGGCGACGCGATCGGAGATGATGCGTTGGTGGGCTTCGTCGATCTGCTGCTCGCGCTGGCGGCTGGTGCGACGTTCCCACAGCCACATCGCCCCCATGACGCCGGCGGCGCCGAGGTTGGTCAGTTCGCCCAGCGGGGCTTCGGCCAGGCAACGCACTAGGTGCATCTTCGCTCCTTTTCTCGGAAAAACCGGACAATTGGCCGAGATGCCGATCGGCCTGGGCTATCGAGTCAGATGGATGACCCCGAGGTGGCGCACCAGGTCGGTTCGTCCATCGCCGTCGGTGTCGAGTTCGACGCGGGTACTTCGCAACGCCCGGCGGAACTGCCTTTCGTACGCCTGGGCGATCGGCAGCAGCGGGGCCGGATCGTCGGCGACGGCCGCCAGGGCGGTGTGGATCAGGTGCAACACGCCCGGGATGCACGCGACGCGAAGCGCTGTGGGATTCATCACCACCGCCGATGCCGGCGCGCCCGTGGCGTTGAACAACAGGTCGCTGACAGTCTGGCGCTGGGCCCAGAAACTTCGGACGGCGAAGCCAACCGCCAGGGCATTGCCCACCGGGCAGGGCAGGGGATCGGGATTCTCCGGCAGCAGCCCTTCGTACAGCACGCTGATCCCAAGTTGCTGCGCGGAGATCACCCGCAGGATCGGATACGCGCCGGATACGTCGCCTTCGAGGCTGATGACGTGATGCCGCGCCACGTGGGCCTCGGTAAACGAACCATCCCCGCTCAGGGTGAACGTCGAATCGTCGAGATTGCCGACGCCGGCGATAAGCGTTTGCGACGCCATCGCCGCGTGGTGAAATAGTTGGGGTTCCCAGTGGAGCAAGTCCACATCGGTGCAGAAAATCATGGCAGACCTCGATGAAAAAAGCGGCGGGGCGAGACGCCGGTGCGGCGCCGGCGCTCGCCCCGCGCAGAGGGGATCGAATCACCCGGCCAAGCCGCTGATCACGCCGTGGGCGTTCTCATTTCGCAGTTCCAGGGTGTATTCCCCGAGAATCTGCCCGCTTTCGCGGTCGCCGACGGTGGCCAGGGGCTTGAAGTGGAAACTCCGCCCGCCCAGGGGAAGCACTTCGATGCGGCTGGAATCCAGCAGCAGGACGGTTCCCGGCGGCGCCCAGCGGCTGAGGATCACTCGACAGATGCCGAAGTCGCTTTCGTAGACACTGAGCAGGTCCTTGTACGTCTCGGCGGCGCCGGTGAATCGACGGCTCGAGGCGAGGAACGCATTGATCGCCCGCTTCTGTCCGGCACCCACCACGATCAGGTCGATGTTTCCGTTGCTCGTCTGCCAGACCTCGCGCAGGGCCCGGTTGAGCTGAGCTTCGGTCAGCGCTGGGTCATTGGGAAACCCGTTCTGACCGGGAACAAAGCGATGCGTCTGGCAGAACCCCAGGATGCCCTGCATGGTCCGACGAACCTCAGCGCCTCCGATCGGCGAAGCGATGGCGGCGCGGCCGTTGATGACCGCGTTCTCGAGATCGCGCATCAGCTCGCGGGTCCGCTGCTGCTTCATGTAATCCATCTCGTCGGCCAGACCGAGCTGGCGCACGGCCAGCTCCGAGCCGCTGACCTCGACCGTCGCCGAGAAAATCTGCGTGTAGTTGGTCCGGCGCGAACGGGTCGTGTAGCGGGCCGGATCGGCGTCGGCGCCCTCGAAGGCGGCGTTCGACGTGATTCGCAGCGTCGCGTCGGCGGCGAGCGTGGTGGCGGTCGAGCCCCCGTAGCCGCGGATCACCGTCAACTCCGAACTGGCGACATTGACCGCGACGACGAGCATGGTTTCCGATCCGCTGTCGAGGCGCACCTGGTCGCCGGCGCGAAATCGCTCCGGATGAGACACCTCGAAGAGTGTCTGCGTCTGCGGATCGGTAAATGACTGCGTCGGTAGCGTGTCGGAATTGGGCAGCAGGGCATCTTCGAGCCATTCGTGTACCGTGCTTCGGGCCGAGCGGACCGGATCGCCCAAAGCGTTGAGCAAGGGGGTTTCGGTCGGGGAATTGATCGCGACGAGGTCGCTGACATCCTCGGCGATTTCCGGCAGGTCCGGACCGGCTGAATACGTGGCTTTTCCAGTGAAAGGCATGATGAATCTCCTTCTGAGGGTTGGGAACTATCTCAATGCAACACGATGCGAGGCGACTACGCCCGCTGGGCGCGTCGGGCACGCAGATACGCGAACAGGGCACGCCGGTCGGATGGATCGCGGGTCACTCGCTCGGCGAGGATCGCCAGTTCAGAGCGCGGCTCGTCCGCCGGCGCTCGCGGCGGGATAGCCGACACCGGTGGCGACTGCGGCAATGATGCCGGCGACAATGAAACGGGCGCTGAATCGCTCGCTTCGGCGGCGGGCGGCGCTTCGGGCACTTCGGGGATCGGATCGCTCATGGCGAACCTCCTTGGGGTCAGGGGAACACAGATGCCGGCGACGAACGCCGTCCCGGCTCGGATTGACAACACATTCAGGAGCCGTAACCCAGCTCCTGGAGAACCACCTCGCGCGGAATGCCCAGACGCTGTTTGATTTCCGCTTCCTCAAGCTTTTCCACATCGTTCTGAGGCAGCGGGCTGGGCCAGTTCAATTCGATCCGGCGCTCGGACGGGGTGTTAGGAAACAGTCCGGCGTGATCGAGCCAGGCGAGCGACAACTCGCACATCGCCTCGATCGCCGCGCCGTAGGTGGTTCGTTTGCGTTCGGTGCGGGCCAGCAGCGACAGCAGCGTGATCCGCAGCGCCGCGGCGCTGGTCAGCCGTCCGATGCGCCCCTTGATGGCGCCGGCGGCGATCGGCGACACGCCGCTGGTTTTATCCATCGCCTCGCGCAGATCGGTCAGATGCGATTCCTCAGACGGGCAGTGGGCGTCGCCGCCGAACTCCTGCACCTGCGCCTGATCATCATCGGTGGACCACATGCGTCCCGGACCGACCGGCAGCGACGCGAAGTCGTTGATCCGTTTGCCCAGGTACATCTTGAAGCTTTGCAGCGCGATCCGGTTGGCGCGGTCGCTCAGCCGCGTATTCAGTTCATCCTGTAACGGGATCAACGCCTCGACATCGCTGTTGCCTTCGTAGGCGAAGGGGACTGCGGTGTTCTGCATATGCACCAGGGGGATTCGCCCCAGTGAATTGATCCCCATGGCTACGATGCGTCCATCCTCGATGCGTTGCCAGCGGTCGGGGGTGATGATCTCGATGACCGGGATCGTCGTCGGGCGCCGATCGGGCGATTCGCGCCCGGCGGTTCGCAGCCGATCGAGCCAACCCGCGTTATTTTGCCGGCGCGGCGCCACGCGCGGGCGCGGCAGCTCGTAATGCTGGACATATCCGATCACCTCTCGCCAGTCGCGCGGCGAGAGGATCGGCACCGCTCGCGCCGGCTCGACAATCTCCAGCCGGACCATTCGGGCGATCCGCTCGAGAGCGGGATCCAGCGACCTGATCACGGTCGCGCCCGGGTCGGGGGTCTGGAGCGTCGAGTCCGGCGACGAAGCGGAGGCGGGATCGGACGACGCCGAGGGATCCGGCGGCGTTTCCAGTTTCACCAGCACGTCGATAAATCCGTAAATGGCGCCGAGCAACGAAAGCTGTTGAAGAAACCGGATGCCGCCGTTGTGTTCGATGATCCGTCGAAGCAGTTCGGTGATGACGGCGCGGCGATCGGGATCGGGCGAATCGCTGGCGATGGAAACGGTCTGGCCGAACAGGTAATCCACCGATGTCTCGACCCGCCAGGCGATGTCGTTCTCGATGACGATCTCCTTACGGGCGGTCTGTCCGGATTCGTCGGCTCGGCCGCCGCGCCCGGTGATGCGGGTGGGCAGCCCCCATTCCTGACCCTGGCGATAGGGGCGATCCGATCCGTTGCAGACCTGGCCGGTCACGCGCATGGGGTTGGCGTAGTAGCTCCAGAGGCGTCCATAGCGCGGGCGTTGCACCTGGCGCAATGTCTGTAGCCGTGTCTGAAGGTCGTCGGGGTCGATCAGTGATGATGCCGGAATCAGGGGTTGGTCCATGTCGAAGCTCCTCATCCTCGACTAGGAAGTTGCGCGGCTGGTCGTTTCCCGGCGCAACGCTTCGCCCTGCGGCGCAGGATCGCGGCGCATTTGCCGTACAACTACCCGGCGTGTGTTTCTTGATTTGTTTAATCGCCGTTGCGCCGTGGCCGTGACAACGGCGCAGCGCTCGGGAAGAACGAGGACATCCAGAGTATTCCCGAAGTGTGGATCCACCTGCGACCGGGTTGGGGATTTGTCGAGGATCAACTTGCCGGATTAGCCGCATCGGAAATATTCTGGTTGTCCCCCTGGCCGTGGTTCACAAGACGGGGCACTTCCCGTGAGAAAGAAAATTATTGTTGTTTACTTTCGCACGGTCGGTATGCGATAATGGTTCCATTCATTTTCCCCGCGGCGTCGGTGATGCCGTGGAGTGGGTCCAGGGTCTTCGGGTTTTTTTGGAGTCATCTCATGGGTAATCGATCCATTCGCGCCGCCGGTGCGTTTGCGGCGGCGGTCATTGAAACGCTCGAATCGCGCATGCTGCTCTCGGCGGCGTTCGACATCACCGGCCTGACGGCGATGCGGGCCGATCCGACCTACTCGGCGGTGGATGGGGCGGGGATTCGCGTGGCCATTCTCGATACCGGCCTCTACGCCCAGCATCCGGACCTGCGCGGCAACTTCGTGGCCTATTTCGACGCCGTGAAGAATGGGGCCAATCCCAACGTTCCCGGATCGACGAACATCAATGATGCGCAGGATCCCGGTGGGCACGGATCGCACGTGGCCGGGACCGTCGGATCGACCAGTTTGGAGATCGGCGCTGCGCCCAAGGTCGGGCTGATCGGCGTGCGGGTGCTGGCGGCGGAGAATGAACCGCAGCCGAGCTACGACACCGTTCTGGCCGGGCTGAAATGGGTCATCGCCAACCAGGCACGATACAACATCCGGGTCGTGAATATGTCGCTGGGGATTCCCAGCACCAATTACAACCAGGTTCCGGCGGCGAACGACTGGTCGGCGACGATCGACGAACTCGAACGTTTGGGGGTGACGGTGGTGACCGCGTCGGGCAACGGTTACGCCGGGTTCATGGCCCCGGGTGCCTCGACCCCGGCGGTCTACTCGACGATCTCGGTGGGCAATACCTGGGAGGATGCCGGGACGCGCGAGGATCGGGAATGGATCGGTCTGGACAGCGGCTCGGGGACCGGAACCTACCTGGTCATCGACGACAACCCGGTCCCCGATCAGTTCACCACCTCGAGCCAGCGATCGACGCTGCCGAACCAGATTGCGGCACCGGGCACGACGATCTACTCGACGTGGAACGGATCGAACGGACAGATGTACAACACCATTCGCGGCACCAGCATGGCCTCGCCCTTCGTGGCCGGAATGGCGGCGTTGATGCAGGATGCGGCGTTGACCTTCGGCGGGCGATATCTTCAGCCCGACGAGGTGCTGCAGATCATGAAGGAGACCGGCGACACCGTCGTGGACACCGAGACCGCCTCGACGCGCCGCCAGCCGGTCACGCAGAACTCCGCCGGGCAATACGAACGATCGGGACCTGAGCAGAACGTTCCGGAAACCGGTCAGACGTTCAAGCGGGTCAATGTCTACAAGGCGATGCAACGAATTCGGCAATTGTTCGGCGGAGGAACCGCTCCCGGGCCGACGCCGCAAACCACTGATGTGGACAATACCTTGGCAACGGCGGTGCAGGTGCCGAGCCTTAACGGGACGCGCAATTACTCGATCCAGTCGAATCTCGGAACCGACGGAACGAACGTGGTCGGTGCCAATGATGTGGACCTGTTCAAGCTGGTGCTGGCATCGCCGGGCAACGTGTTGTTCAGCACGTCCAACGCGCCCGGCGGACAGGCGTTCGACCTGGGGCTGCGGATCTTCGATTCATCGGGTGCCGCCGCCGGGACTCGCAATGCCACCACCGGCTACGAGACGCTTAGCGTGGCGCTTAACGCCGGGACCTACTACATCGGGATCAGTTCGGCCAACAATCTCAATTACGCCCCGACCAACGGCACCGGGGCGACCGGCGGGCAAAGTCGCGGCGATTACGTCTTCACGGTTTCGCTGAGCAATCCCGATCCCAACGGCGTGATCCAAGGCGCCGTGCCGGTGGATCTGACCAACCCCGACGCGATCGAGCCGAATACCAACGTGGTGGCGAACTACTTCCCCGGCTCGCTGGAATCGGACCCCAACCCGATCGATCCCAACGGAACGCGGATCACCATCGGCGACACCGACGTGGACTTTTTCCAGGTCACGGCACCGGACACGGGGGTCTTGACGGTCGATACCAATGCGGTGACGGCATCTGGATTGCCGGGCAATCCCGTCGATACCTTCGTGCGGGTTTTCCAGCGAAACCCGCAAGGTCAATTGTCTGAAGTCGGAAGCAACGACGACGATGGGGGAAGCACTGACAGCTATCTGCAACTGAGTGTGACCCAGGGATTCACTTATTACGTGGCCGTCACCACGTACGGCAACAGCAACTTCGATCCGCTGGATCCGCGCAATCGAACGAGTTCGCAGCCGGAGGTGGGGTACTACGATTTGTACATTTCCTTCGATAACGGCGATCAGAACGGGACGGCGTTCGACGCGGTGGACTTCACCCAGTACGCGACCAATGGGACGGTGGTTGGAACGATCGGCGCCGACTTTGGCCAGGCACTGCTCGGCGCCAACGGCGGGTACAAGGACGTGGACTTCTTCACGTTCACGCCGGCCGCCAACCAGTTGATCGATCTAGTCGCGACGAGTCCGGACCAGTCGCTCGATCCGGTCATCGGGCTTTGGGTGTTGAATCAGCAGCAAAGCACGATCAACCAGGTGGCGAACACCAGTGGATCATCGCCACGGCTCTTGTTCCGGGCGACGGCGAACCAGACCTATTACCTGTCGATCGCCGGGCGCGGCAATGAGGGATTCAACTGGTTCGCCAAGGCGTCGGGTTCGGGCGGGGATACCGGCAATTACAACTTCGCCCTGACCCAGCGCCCTCTGGGCGAGTTCACCGGCGTGTCGAATGACTCGATCAATGTTCACACGCCCGAGCCGATCACGCTGGGTAGCGCGGCCAGCCGCGATCTGGGCAAGGACGGCAGCGTCTTCATCGGTCCGCGCGACATCGACATTTACAAGTGGACGGCCACGTCCAGTGCCACGTTCTATGTGCGCACCAACACCAGCGTTGAAGGCAGCGCCGATACCGTCATTCGGGTGTTCAACGCCAGCGGCACCGAGGTGGCGTGGAACGACAATATCTCTTCGGCCACGACCGCCAGCGCCGTGAGTTTCACCGCGACGGCCGGTCAGACTTATTACTTCGGCGTCACGGGTGCCGGGGCCGGGGCGCGGAGCTATAACCCGCTGGACGGCTCGGGAGCGCAGAACGGATCGACCGGCAGTTACGCGATTTTGCTGAGCGATCAAGCGCCTCCGTCGCCCGCCAGCGTGGGCGTGTTCCGCAACGGGAAATGGTTCCTCGACGCCAACGCCAGCTTCAGTTGGAACGTCGGCGACTTAGCGTTCAACTTCGGCAAGGCCGGCGACAAGCCGATCACCGGTGACTGGAACGGCGACGGATTCAGCGAGCTGGGCGTCTATCGCAACGGACGATTCATCCTCGACATCAACGGCAACCGCGTCGCCGATGCCGGCGATGTGAGCTTCGTGTTCGGGCTCGCCAGCGATAGCCCCGTTTCGGGCGATTGGAACGGCGACGGAGCCGACGATGTGGGGGTCTTCCGCAATGGGAAGTTCATCATCGACGCCAACGGCGACCGCGCCTCGGGCGCGGGCGACGCGGCGGTGGTCTACGGGCTGGCCAGCGACAAGCCGATCGCGGGAAACTGGGCCGGTGGACCGGCGGCGTCGGTGGGGATTTTCCGCGCTGGGAAATTCGTGATTGACGCCAACGAATCGCGCACCTTCAACGCCGGAGACATCGGCTTTGCCTACGGCCTGAACGGCGATCTGCCGGTTGCCGGTGATTTCAGCGCCGACGGGAAGACCGACGTGGGCGTGTTCCGAGGCGGACGATTCGTCTTGGATGCCAACGGGAGTCGCAGCTTCAACGTCGGTGATGTGGGATTCCCGTTCGGCCTTGCTGGCGACATCCCCATCGCCGGGCGATGGAAGCCGAGCGGGTCGCAGCTTCAATCGCCGCCGCTGTTCGCGGCCGCTTCGTCATCCCTGGGATCCGCTGCCGATTCCGCGCTTCACGTTCGACCGATGATCGCCTCGCCGTTCGCGCGAACCGCCATTCAGCCGACGGCGTTCTCCGACCCGTCGGATGATCCCGAGTCCGACCCGCTGATCGCCATCCTCGACTGACCGTTACCGCTGTTTTCTCCGGACGCGCTTTTCCCCGAAAAGCGCGTCCTTTTTTGTGCGACATTTGAAAATGGGACGCGGTGCGCTGACGGTGTTGCCCGAACACGCTCAACCGCGGGGTAATCTTGTCGCGGGCCTTCTTTGAAATCGGATCTGGTTTCTTGGAATAACAACGCATTGCCCATCGGGGAAATGGTTACCGCGCAGGAATGCGAGTGCTGGTGGGGATCGCTGCGTTGGCGGTCCCAACCTGCGAGTCGGTCGCCGAAGGGCGCCGGTGAAGGGCTTGTCAGGGGGCGGGAGGGGCGGTTCAATGGGAGGGATGAAACGTCGCGCTTCGCAAGCGGGGGGTTCGCAGGCGGCGGCGCTCGCAAAGGCCACCGACTGGGACTCGGTCGCCTCGTGGTATGACCAGCTCGTGGGTGAGCATGGATCGGAGTATCACCGGCAGGTTGTGCTGCCCGGGACGATGCGGTTGTTGGGGCTGAAGCCGCAAGAGCGCTTCGTCGATGTGGCGTGCGGGCAGGGGGTGTTGTGCCGCCTGGCGCATCGTCAGGGGGCGCGGGCGGTCGGGGTGGATGCCGCCGCCGAGCTGATTCGCGCCGCCCGTCGCCGTGGACCGGGGGAGATTCGATACCATATCGCCGACGCCCGCGAGCTGTCGCTTTTGACGGCCGGGGAGTTCGACGCGGCGGCGTGCGTGCTGGCGATCCAGAACATCCATCCGATCGGAGAAGTTTTCCGCGGCGCTGCCCGCGCCTTGCGACGCGGGGGAAGGTTGGTTTTAGTGCTGACGCATCCCTGTTTTCGCGGGGCCAGGGAATCGCACTGGGGATGGGACGAACAGTCGCGGGTGCAGTATCGTCGGGTCGATCGCTATCTGGTGCCGCGAAAAATTCCGATCGTCACCCATCCGGGCAGCGCCCCCGATGAATACACCTGGACGTTTCACAAGCCGCTGGAGGCGTATGTCAAGGCCCTGGCGGACGCGAGATTGCTTATCGATGCGATCGAGGAGTGGCCCAGCCACAAGATCAGTACGTCCGGGCCGCGAGCGGCGGCGGAGAACCTTTCGCGGAAGGAAATCCCGATGTTTCTGGCGATCCGCGCCACAGCGTCGGGGCGGGCATCCAGCGGCGTCGAGGCTGCGGAAACCGATCCTGTCCTGGACTCGGCACCCCATGTCGATCCGGCGTCAGCGCGATAGGAACGGCAATTCCCCCACGTCCAAACCATGGGTTTTTATTTCCATCGCCAGTCGCGGCACGCCGGTGTTCAGCCAGGTCAGGCGGGTGCGGCAATGCCACACCCCCAGCAGCCATGACTTGACGCGCCAGCGATCCGGATGCGTCTGAGTCAGTTCTTCACGCAGGCCCAGGAGCATCGCCAGAAATTCCTCCTTGCGATCGCCGGTCTCGTCGGCGCGGAGCATCATCGCCTCGACGAGTTGGACCGCCGGAAATAAACCGTCGCGCGGCGATCCGGCGGGCGGGGCATCGGTCGATGCCGGTCGATCCGCCTGGGCGCGCCTTGGCGCGGCGGGCTGGGCGCGGATGCGGTCTTCGATCCCCTCGGCGTCTGCCACGCCGCCGCCGACGGCGTTGAAATGTTGAATCACCGCCACCGGAAAATGCGATGTGGCGCGGGTGGGGTCGGCGTGCGACTGCTCGATCTCGGCGACGCCGGCCGTGCGCAGATGCACGTCGCCCTGCTCATCGGTCCGGCGGACCAGGCCCATCGACTCCAGGGCCTCGACCGCCGCCGCCACCTGCGGCTGGGTCAGGCCCGCCGACTGGGCCAGCTCGGCCCGCGAGATGATCTGGCTGCGATGGCCATCGGCGCAGTTGTACAGCGCCCGCAATACCCGGTAGTTCATCAATTCCCGCCCGCTTGACGTTGCGCTTTCGTTCGCCATGTCGGTCTCCGGCGAAAGTACCCCATCGCATTATCACGGGGAACTGTCACGAAGGCCAGCTTTTTCGCAGCCGAAGACGTGGAGAGTCCAGGACGCTTTCGGCGGGCGTTCGTTGACCGATGGCTCGCGGTTGGGGCAACAACGGGCGCATGACCATTTCCGCCGTCCACTGCTCGAAGGATTCTTGGGAACGGGTCATGGAAATCGTTGTTTTCGCCGAGCCACGCGGCTCACCCCGCCTTCGGCCCCTCCAGCGCCGTCTTCGATGGCGACGCCACGGGGGCGGCGGAAACAATCGTTGACCTTGATCGGCGTGCATCGGCGTGCATCGGCGGTGAGTTCTTCGAAATCCCCAGTGCGTTGTCGGCTCATGGGACACGGCCTCGAATGTGCCAACCGCCCATGAACGCGGATCAACGCCGATGCATCGGGAGTGCCGGTTGGGATCGAATCATGTTCGATCAGGGTTCACAGGATAAACAGGATGCACTGGATAAGGCCTTTTGGCCGGGTCCCACCGCGCGATTGATCCTGTTCATCCTGTACATCCTGTCCATCCTGTCCATCCGGGTCCTTGCTCCCGGTTCCATCTGGGTCATGCCTCGGCGATTTTACAACTCGGTTGAAACTCTGAAATCGGCGATGGATCGATCGATTTTAATGCGCTGGGGGAGGTCGAGGTTCAGCCCGTAAAAGCGGTCATGCACCCCGCGCGGAGAAGAAGGACGTGTCGAATTGCGGCGGACGCAATTTGCGGTTAATGCATCCGAAGCTGCGGAATGAACAGGGCATTCGACGAGGAGACACGATGGCGGACGGTTATGCACAAACATGGCGTTGTTCACCGCGGCAGTCGCGCGACCCCGCCAGCGGCCGGCGGGTCACGCAGTGGACCGATCCCGCCGTGCCGTCGCAGCATCTCTACTTCACGTCGCCATCCGTGACGGTGGACGATCGATGGCTGGTGGGAATCTGCGACCGCGACGGGCAGGCGAATCTGTTTGCCATCGATCGTGTCGAGAAAGTATGCCATCAACTCACCGACAATCATCACGGCACGCGCGTCGCATACTGCTACCCCTATGGCTCGGCGCGAGGACTGGCGCGGCCCACGCCCAGCCTCGATCCGATCGGCAATCGTCTTTTCGCGTTGATCGACGATGAGGTGGTGCGAATCGATCTTCAGACCGGGCAAAGCCGCCCATTATGGAGGATCCCGCCCAACTCGATGCCCGCGTTCACGCATGTTTCGCCCGATGGGCGAAAGCTGGTGATGCCGCTGACCAACGCCGATGTGTTCGGGGACCCCACCGCCAGCCAAGCGGAACAAATGGAGCGCCTGGCGAGGCACATCGACGCCGGGCGAGTGCGCACGACGTTGTGGGTGATTGACACGGAAACGGGCGAGGCGCGGCCGTGGCTGGAGGTGGGGTTCTGGTTGACGCACGTGCAGTTCGATCCGACCGGCAGCGGATGGGGGATATTCAACAGCGAAGGCCACTGGCACCAGCAAGCGAAAATCCCGCGCCTGTGGGTGGCCGAGCCGGATGGAACGCATCGACCCCTGGTGAAGCAGGCCGAGGGGGAAATGATCGGCCACGAGAACTTCGCGCCAGATGGGACGGTGGTGTATCACGGCATTCGTGACGGGGCGCACTATGTCGCGCGGCGGAAGAAAAGCGGTGAATGTGTTGAAGAACTGCGAAGTTGCGGCATCGCGGTACACCACACCACGCCCGCGGCCGGCGGGAACGGATATATCGCCGACGCCTACGACGGAGCGGTGTACCACATCGTTCCCGACGGCCAAGGCGGCACGCGGGCGACGGTCCTGTGCCGCCATGACACCGAGGGCCTCGGCGAGCAGGACAATCACGCCCACGCGATCACGACCCCCGCCGGCGGGTCGGTGATTTTCACCGCGAACCGCGCAGGCGTACGGTCCATCTACGAGGTGGCGATGGAAGTCCGCTAAATCGGGTCGAGCGGGATTCATGGAGCGATTCAGGCGCGGTGATCCGCGTCGCGGGAGCGAAATGATGGCGAGCATTGGGATCGTCGATTACGGGATGGGCAACCTGCGATCGGTGCAGA
This sequence comes from Tepidisphaerales bacterium, assembly GCA_038329845.1. GTDB lineage: Bacteria > Planctomycetota > Phycisphaerae > Tepidisphaerales > Tepidisphaeraceae > JBBQNJ01. The sequence goes on from JBBQNJ010000021.1 coordinate 62,314, forward strand.
AGGCGTTCGAACACGTCGGCGTCGGGGCGGACATCGTGAGCGAGCCGGCGGGTCTGCCGCGCTACGACCGCCTGGTCCTGCCCGGGGTGGGGGCGTTCAAGGACGCGATCGCCACGATCACCGAGCGAGGATTTGATCAGCCGATCAAGCATCACATCGATCGCGGGCGGCCGTTCCTGGGCATTTGCCTGGGCCTGCAGTTGCTGATGGACGTGAGCTTCGAGGATGGCGAACACCGCGGCCTGGGGATCATCCCCGGGCAATGCGTGCGATTCGACGTGGACAGCACCCTGGGCCTGAAGGTGCCGCATATGGGTTGGAATAGCTTGCAGATCGAGCGGCCCGCGCCGATCTATCGCGGCGTGGGAAAGGGGTCAGGAACCTATTTCGTGCATAGTTATCACGTGGTGCCCTCGGACAGTTCGGTGATCGCCACGACCACCGACTACGGCCGGGCGTTCGTCAGCAGCATCTGGCGCGACAACTTGATGGCGACGCAGTTCCACCCGGAGAAGAGCCAGAAGGTCGGGCTGAGGATTCTTGAGAACTTCGCGACGGGGTAACGCCCGCGGGCTTGACGGGAAGGCGTCTGGCACCGGCGCCTTACACACGGCACCGTCGCCGAATATGGCACCGCCGCGCTGGGCAGTGTGGCATGGAAGCGACGAAAAGGTGGATGTCACGAATGCCATTCACTTAAGGGCCAAAGTCGGCGAACTCAACAGCAGTCTTGGACCAATAAGGCGACTTTCCCCAGCCGTTTTCCAAAGAAAGCCTTCCCGCCCACGCGTCCGAAACGCTTGTTGTGTTTCGATCAACCTTCACCCTGGAGTTCATCC
>JBBQNJ010000022.1:0-62478 GCA_038329845.1 Tepidisphaerales bacterium
TGCTTCGCCGTTTCAACGACGAGCAGATCGAATTCGCGTTCCCGACCCAAACCCTGCTCCTCGGCGGCGATCCGAATCGCCCGCTGACAAACGCCAAGGCTGGCCGAGAAACGGAAACGTCGCCGTAGCTTCGCGTTTCAATTTCCTCGTTGCGGCCAGACGGCGAGGTTCACCAGGCGTAGGCTTCGGGGGATTCACCGCCCGGGCCGGGCCAGATTTCGTTCAACTTGCCCAGCGCCTCGGCATCCAGTTTCACGTCCAATGCGCCCAGGGCACCGGTAAACTGCGCCATGGTTCGCGGGCCGATGATCGGGGCGGTGACGCCCGGCTGGGCCAATAGCCATCCCAGGGCCACGTCGGCACACGGCTTGCCCAGCTCGGCGCACAGCTTCTCCCAGCGCTCGAGCTGCGGACGAAGACGCTCGATCTTCTTGCGATTGCCCTCATTGGCCCGGCGCTTCTTGTCGCCTTCGCCCAGCACGCCGCCGAGAAGCCCGCCGTCCAGCGGACTCCAAGGGATCACACCCATGCCATATCCGCGACACGCCGGGAGAACCTCCATCTCGATCCGGCGCTCGGCCAAGCTGTATTTGCTCTGTTCGCACACCAGACCCATGAAGTTCCGCCGCCGGGCTTCCTGGTTGGCCGTGGCGATGTGCCACCCGGCGAAATTGCTCGAGCCGACGTAGATGATCTTCCCCTGCTGAACCAGCACCTCCATCGCCTGCCAGGTCTCCTCCCACGGGGTCTGCCGCGAGATGTGATGCATCTGGTACAGGTCGATGTAGTCGGTCTTGAGTCGTCGCAGCGAATTGTCGCAGGCCCGGCGGATTTTCACGGCGCTCAGGCCGCGCTTGAGGGTCATATCCCCAGGATCCTGGTCCATGTCGCCGAACACCTTGGTCGCCAGGATCACCTTCTCGCGTCGATTGCCGCCTTGGGCGAAGAAACGCCCGACGATCTGCTCGGTGACGCCCTCGCCTTTTTTCCAGCCATACACATCGGCGGTGTCGAAGAAGTTGATCCCCGACTCCAGGGCCTTGTCCATGATGGCGAAACTGTCGGTTTCCGGCGTTTCCGGCCCGAAGTTCATGGTTCCCAGGCAAAGCCGCGAGACCTTCAGTCCAGTTCTTCCCAGCGTCGTGTATTCCATTGCGTTCAGCTCCTCTTGGGTCAATCGGGGCATTGTATCCCATGCCCGCACAGAGCGAAACCCCACTTATTTCGGCAGGCTTCCGACCTTGCCGTGCGCTCAGTCGGCGTTCGGTTACGACATTGACGGCGGGTCCGCGCTTTGCCCGCTTTATGCGATCCCTCCGCGATGCTACAACAGTCGCCCATGGCTCGAGAGCGCATCGTCACCGCCGCGTCGGAAGGGGAAGAGGAAAACCACTTTAATTACGCCCTGCGCCCCCAGTCGTTCGAGCAGTACATCGGGCAGGAGAAGCTGATCGAGAAGCTGCGCATCGCCGTCGAGGCCGCGGTGGGTCGCGCAGAGCCGGTCGAACATGTCCTGCTCGACGGCCCCCCGGGACTGGGCAAGACGACCCTGGCGTTCGTCATCGCCAACGAGGTCAAGGCCCACGCCCACGTGACGACCGGCCCGGCCCTGACCAAGCCGGCGGACCTGGTCGGCATCCTGACCAAACTCGCTCGCGGCGATGTGCTGTTTATCGACGAAATCCATCGCTTGCCGGTGGTCGTCGAGGAATACCTCTATTCGGCGATGGAGGACTTCAAGGTTGATGTCACGCTCGACGCCGGGATGCATGCCCGCACCATCACCATGCCGATCCCGCCGTTCACCCTGATCGGGGCCACGACGCGGATTGGGCTGCTCACCGGCCCGATGCGAAGCCGCTTCGGCATCCGCCAGCACATCGAGTTCTACACCCCCGAGGCGTTGCTGATGATCCTTCACCAGAACGTGGCGCTGCTCAAGCTCCAATCCGAGCCACGGGCGCTGGAGGAGATCGCCCGTCGAAGCCGTGGAACGCCGCGCATCGCTAACCGCCTGCTTCGCCGCGTGCGCGATTACGCGGCGGTGAGAGGCAAGCAAAACGAGGGGAAACTGACGTTGCCGATCACGCGCTTGGCGCTGGAACTCGAGGGGATCGACGATCGCGGCCTCGACGAGCAGGACCGCCAGTTCCTGCGGACGATTTTGGTTGTCTACGAAGGCGGACCGGTCGGAATTGAGGCCGTGGCCGCCACCATGGGTGAGGAAACGGACACGCTGGTGGACGTGATCGAGCCGTACCTGCTGCAGACCGCGCTGATCACCCGTACTCGCCAAGGCCGCCGCGCCACCCGCGCCGCCGCCGACCACATGGGGATCAAGTGGACCCCTCCGCGCGAACCGGCGTCCTCCGACGCGGGACTGTTCGCCCCGCCGTCGGAGTCGGAAGGGATGAGTGGGTGAAGGGGTGAAGGGGTGACAAGGGCGACAGGGCGACAGGGCGAAAATCCAATAGGGCGAAGGGTGGGCGGGCGAATTCACCCCCTCACCCATTCCCTCACTCCCTCACCCGCCGTCCCATCCATATACGGTATGAACCGCGATTGCCGTGTGAAGGCTTTTTGGGCAAACCCTTTACAAAACACGTGGGTGATCCTTCGATCCGGAGGGTTCTCCGGTCTGTCTCGCCATTCGTTTCCCGACGAAGACACCCGTCGCAAAAACGGGCATCAGCGGGTCTACTGCCGGCGAGCAACGATCCCCGAGGGTTGCTTATCGGTTCGCCAAACGACTGCCCTCGAATCACGAGCAACGCAGAACAACCGTACATGAAACTATATCGGCGCTGCCCCCGGGGGGCAACAAACAAAGTGAAGGAAAGGCCCGGAGGCACGGAGGGAGGGAGGCACGGAGGGAGGGCAAGCGGACTGGCATGCCGCTCGTCGAGTTGCGATTCGATCGCATCGAACGTGCGGCGCTCGTTTCCATCGCCTTGGCTGGAATCCGCCTGGGGCGTGCTTTCAATGCGGCAGAGATCCATCGATAATTTTCCGCCAGATATTGCTGGAATTCCGGACTGTGGGCTTGGGCGGCGAACGCAGAGAATTTCATCGCGGCGAATCTCCGATCTCGCCCATTGCGCCGCGACGCTGGAGGACTTGGAAGCCTGCACCGGCAAAGGTCATTGGGGTGCAATCGTCCGGGCTGCTCATGGGGATGCAGGCTGGAAGCCTGTACCGCAAATCTCAGATGCAGCGGCGGCTACGGCGCGACGACGATTTTGATGGCCTTGGATTTGTCATCGCGGGCGATCTCCATGGCCCACTGAATTTCGCGAAGGCCCAGTCGATGGGAGATCAGCCGTTCGCCAGGAATGATGCCGGCACGCAGCAGCGCCAGCACCTGGGGATAATAGATCGCCGGGCTGGCGTGGCTGGCGCGAAGCTGAAGTTTGCGGAAGTGAAAGTCGTTGGCGTCGAATCGGATGAACGGATCGCCCGCGCCGATCCCGATGAATGCGAGAACGCCGCCGAAATCGAGAAGATCCATCGACGCGGGCAGGGTTTCGACCGGGGCGGTGACCAGAACGCGATCGAAGCGCCGGCGATGGGCCTCGGCGAACGGCGCATCGCGCTCGACGGTTGCCACCTCGGCACCCAGATTCTGGGCCAGAGCGATCCGGCCATGGCTGTGGGCGGGGGAGAACGCCGCCAGTTTGGCGGCGCCGGAATACTTCGCCAGCGCCAGTGCCGCCAGCCCGATCGGACCGATGCCGACGACCGCCACGCGGTCGCCCATGCGGATGTCGGCGGTCTTCACCAGGTCGAACGCCACGCCCGCCGGTTCGGCAAGACACGCCACCTCCGCCGACAATCCTTCGTAGGCCACACAAGCGCACGCCGGGGCGATCATCAACGTGCTGAACCCCATGGCCGGCTGCGACCAGAAATTCTTTCCCTTGTTGCACAGGTCGACGCGGCCGGATCGGCACAGGTCGCACACGCCGCAGAAACTGGAGCTTTCCAGAACCACGCGCTGCCCGGCGGAGACGTTGCGAACCTGGCCGCCGACTTTTCGCACCGTGGCGGCGATCTCGTGGCCGAACGGTCCCCATTCCTTTTTCGTGACCGCCACCGTTAAGTCGGTGCCACAGATTCCGCAGGCGTCGATATCAAGCAACACTTCATTGTCGCCGGGGGCGTCGGGGAGGTCGATGTCGATCAGGCGGGTCTGCCAGGGTGAACGCAGTTGGGCGGTGGTGGTTTTCATTGTGGGCAACTCGGCGTGATGCGCGGGAGGCGGCTATGCCTGCCATTGGATTTCGATGCGCCGGCCTTCATCCGCGGAGCGCTGGGTGGCGTCGAGCAGGGCATCGACGCGATAGCCGGTGTAGCGATCGTGCGGCCCCTGTTCGCCGGCGGCGATCTGGGAGAGAAAATGTCGCTGCGCCTCGACAAACGGATTGACGAGGGGGAAGGCGAATTCGGTCCAGGTTCCCTCGACGTTGTCATACCATGAAAGCTGGGCTGGGTTGTGGAACTCGTTCCACACCGGAGTCTGAAGCACCATCCGCCCGGCCACGCCGTTGATCTGGAACATCTCTTCCCAACCGCGTCGTTCGAATCCGATGGCCCGCAGGGGATGCCAGTTCGCCTCGAAGTGCGCCGCACCGCCGCCGTCGAGATCGAACAGCGCATGGCTCATCAGGTCCACGTCCGACCCCGCGCGGGTGAAGTTGCGTGCGAAAACCCCGCGCGGCTTGCCGGTGAGGTGGATCAGCAGGTCCAGGACATGGCTGCCGCCGCAGACCAGCACGCCGCCGCCGGTGGCGCGGCGGATCGGGCTGGGCGACTGCGCCGAACCGCTGATCCATCCGGCCAGGGGTCCATCATGGAAATTGTCGGGCCCGACACCCTGGTAGGTGCGGCAATAGACGCTCATCAAGTGGCCGAGACGCCCGATCAGTTCCCTGGCCTTCAGCGCCGCCGGGAAGAACCGCTTCATGTAGCTGGTGTAGAGCATCAACCCGCAGCGCTCGGCGAGCGTGGCGAGTTCGAGGGAATCGGCCGGGGACAGCGTCAGCGTTTTTTCGCAGATGACGTGCTTGCCGGCCTCGAGCGCCGCCTTGACGATCTCGAAGTGGCTGGGGCTGTTGGTCAGCACGCTGACCACATTGACCTTCGGATGCTTCACCACTTCGCGCCAATTTTCTGTAACGGCCGCGCCGAACGGCACCGCGGCCGCCTCGGCGGCGGCGCGGTTGATATCCGCGACCATCGCCACCGGGGTCTGGGTCGTCGCGTAGGCACCAAAATGAAACCGGCTGATGTAGCCAGCGCCGATAACTCCGAGCGTAGGGGTCATAAGAGTGCGGTGAGAAAGCCGAGGCGTTGCGATAAAGCGGGGTTTGAACGGTCATCGACGCCCGAAATTATCCATCGCATTTGTGCATACGATGCTATCGTGGCCAAGTCTTGTTCCAACGGTCATCGCAGCCCGAAATTATCCATCGAGGTCGAACTCGTCGCGTGGGTGATATCGCGGGCGATGTCGGCACCTTTATAGTAGCTGACGTGCCCGTCCAGGAACAACACATTGCACCCCTTGAGGTGGCGATACGTGTCCCACACGCCGTCGGGATCCCCGGCGTCGGCGAGCTTGCCGAGGTGCCAGTCCTTCGACTCTGACACATGCACCCGGATCGAGGGGTCGGGGATCACGCTGGCGCGGCGAGGAAACGACCATGCCCGGGGGTTGTTAGCGCCCCAGCCGGCCGGGTATTGCAGGTAAACCGACTCAGCGTAACCATAGTTCCATGGGCAGGCCCAATCGGGGTTTTCCGGGCATCCCCACACGCTGTCGCGCATCACTTTTTTCTGCGATCCCCAGTAGCTGTCCCACTTCAAGACGCCCTCGGTGGTTCCGATCGGCAGATTCAGCCCGGCCCATTCCTTCTGCCCGGTGTACGGCCCGATGGCGTTCCACATGCCGTAGCTCTTCTGCGTTCCGTTGGCGTTGTAACTCACGAACGACTGCACGGGCGGGAGAAAATTCTTGTAATCGTTGCGGTACATCTGGAACCCGATGCCGATCTGGCGCAGATTCGCGGCACACTTGATCGATCGCGCCGTGGCATTCACGCGGTTAAGCGCCGGCAGCAAGATGGCGATCAGAACCGAGATAATCCCCACGACCACGAGCAATTCGACGAGCGTAAAGCCGCTTCGCTCGCCGCGGTGTTTGGGGTTAGTCATGGGCATGATCAATCTCTTTCATCGTCGGCCCGAACCCGAACGACCCGCCTGGAAGGCGTCTTCCTGACGGATTTCGCGGGCGGAAATCCTCCCGCGAAACCCGGCTCTTGCGGATCGCCACGTCCCGTTCCAGCAACAACTGGTGCTAGGCGCGGCGCTTGCGTCCCAGCAGTGTCATCGCCCCAAATCCCAGGCCCAGCACCAACGTTCCCGGCTCGGGGACGACCACCAGGTTGACGTTGCCCGCATTGGTGTCGGTCATGATGGAATACGTCTGCCCGCCGCCGTTGCCGAAGTTGGAACCGATCAGCAGCCCGTTGTCGTTGAAGGCTCCGGTGTAGTGAACCAACGTATAGACGCCGTTGGTCAGTTCGGTTGGCGATGTCAGGTTGATCGTCCCGTCGAGCGTGAGGTCGCCGTTGACGATCGTGTAGTCGTTGATCCCCGACCCGACGGTGTGATTGGCAGCACTCAGGTCGTAGCTCAGCACACTGTTGGCCGTCATCGCAAGCCCGCCAAGAGTGATCGTGCCGGGGCTGTTGCCGGGGGCCAGCGCGCCGTTGGTCAGCACGACGTTGCCGTTGATCGTTCCCGATCCGCCGAGAACAGCGGCGGCGCCGTTGACGGTGACGGTGGGACTGTTGGCCAGGGAGCCGTTGACGATCAGTTTGCCGTCGTCGATGGTCGTCGAGCCATAGTAGGTGTTGGTTCCACCGAGAATCTGTGTTCCGGCGCCGGTCTTGACCAGCTTCAGATAATTCGCGCCGGATCCGCTGTCGATGACGCCGCTGTAGTCACCGCCCGAGCCGTCGCTGCCGATTGTGAGTGTGGCGTTGCCCGTATGGTTGTAAAAGACGGTTCCCGTACCATTCAGTCCATTGATGGCCGGCGTTCCGCCGGTCAGGCTGATGTAGCCGTAATTGTAAATGTTGCCCGAGCGCACCCCGCTGGGAAGCACGCCGGCTTTCACATCCCCGATCTTCCCGTAGTTGTAGGTATCGCCAGTATAGGTGCTGCCGGTTCCATTCAGCGCCAGACTGTTGCCCGCCAAGCTCTGCGAGGGCTGGTACACAACCAACCCGCCGGTGCCAGCGATGTTGCCGCTGATTATCCGGTTTTTCCCGGCGGTGCTTTGTCCAATGACGCCTTGGGCGGAGCCAAAATCGAGGTTCGCGTTGATAGTGATCGACGCCGACCCGCTGGTGCCGACATTCAGGAAGAGAGCGCCGCTGGTGATCTTCAGCGTGCCCGAGCCGTCGATCTTGCTGCTAGCGCTGGTGCCGAGGTTCAGGAACAGCGAATTGACAGTCGTGTCGCTGGTGATGGTTGCCAGCGTGCCGGTGCCCGAGAGGCGGACGTTATTCGTGGTCGTCGTCCCGTCACTGATGCTCGGTTCGAATTCCGTCGTGAGATCGAGGGGGCGAAGGCCGTTGGTCGCGTCGTAGGTCACGAACGACTCGGCCCCGCCGCCGGCGGCGTTGACGTTGGTGCTGCCGACGACCCAGGGGAGGATGCTCATATTGTGCGTTGCCGAGGCGCCGCCGGCACCGGACAGGGTCGGGGCGGTTCCCAGGCTGATGTTGGACTTCCCGGCGGCGCTATCGGCGATGGGGCTGACGCCAAGGTTGGTGCCGCGGATCAGCGCCACGCCGTTGTTGGCGCGGACCAGACTGCCGGCCGTCAGGCGGGCGTTGCGGGCGGCGTTGGGGCTGAGCGTGATCGTGGTGAATCCACCGACGGCACCGTCGATCGTCACGGTGCCGGTGATGGTCTCGTTGGAATTTTGCGTCGAGTTGCCGTTGGTCGTGAGCGAGCCGTTGAGCACCTTGACGCTCGCGGCCCGCGTCGCGCCCACGTCGCCGCTTGATCCGCTGAACAGGTTCAGGGTGCTTCCGCCGGTTAGGGTGATCGCCGAGCCGATCGCCCCGCCTTGCCCGGCGAAACGCAGCGTGCCGGCGCTGGCGGTGGTGATGTTCCCGTTGCTGACGGCGTTCTGAAACGTCAGCGTGCGGCCGGTATTGATGGTGAACAGCCGATTGCCGTTCAAATTCACATTCAGGTTGTTGGTGTTGCTGCCCAACGTCACCGACGCCGTCGAACCGCCGAGCGTCGCCACGGTGATATCTCCGCCCAGGGTCAGATTTCGGGTGGTCGTGTCAACCGAGTAGATGGAGGTGGCAAAGTTGCCTGCGTAACCGAAGTTCAGCGGATCGCTCAGTACGGTGTCACCCGCCATGGTAAGGACCTGCGTCCCGGTGAGCGTCAGCGTGGAATCCCACACCCCATTGATATTGCCACCGACCCAGTTGGCGGTGTCGTTGAAGTCATAGGTTCCCCCGACGGTCTGGTTCCAGCCGGTGTCGGCGGCCTGGGCAAGAAACGCAGGGGCACAAACCGCCGCGACCGCGGCGATCAACAGGTTCTTTCTGGTCTGACGAGACATAAGGCACCTCCGAAAAAGTCAAAAAAGACTTGGAGTTGACGAAACTCGATGCACATTCTTTCCAGATCGAATTTCAATCCGACCTGTCGCGGTGACGGGATTCACCGCAGATTGTCAAACTGATACGGCCGAAGGTTCGATTGCATCACCGACCCAATTCGGCGGGTCTCGGCGTGGCCGTCGGCGAACGCGATGTTGCACGCCGTATTGCGGTACTGGCGATAGCGGATCTCGGCGTTGCCGTAATTGCCCGAGCCGGGGAAGTCGATGTTGGCCGAGAGTTTGTAGGCCAGCGGTCCATCCACCCGCGCCCCGTTGAAAAAAGTTTCCCGATAGATCAGCCCGGCCGTTTGCGATGACAGCCCATTGTTGATTCCCCAGCAGGCGGTGTAGGTGTTGTATCCCTTGCCGCCGATCTGCGCGGCGTCGAAAACCATCATGATGTCCTGGGCCGGTCGCACTCGCGTGAGTTTGTACGGGGTCAGGTAGTAGGGGGGGATGGAGCCGAACTTGCGGGTTCGGTCGGGCATGATGATGGGATTGACCGAGTGATGCACCGTGCCCCATTCGTCGAAATAGGCGGCGGGGCATTTGTAAACTGGCGGCATGACCACCACGTTGCCGGCGGCGTCCAGCGTCCCGCCGACGTACTTGGCCACGGCCTTGGGCCACGACTGGATTCCCGCCGGGGCATTGTCGCCCCACGGAAGGAAGTCCTTGTTCTCTCCGGCGTACATGGTCATCCCCACGACGATCTGGCGAAGGTTCGACAAGCACATCAGCGTGCGGGCCTGATCCCGCGCCTTGTTCAGCGCCGGCAGCAAAATAGCGATCAAAACCGCGATCACCCCGATCACTACAAGCAGTTCGACGAGGGTAAAACCGGACCGAGAGGCCCGGAGGCACGAAGGCGCGGAGGCGCGAACGGGGGAACGAGAGGCCCGGAGGAACGAACGCCCGGAGGCACGAATGGGGGAGGCGGTGGGGTGAGGAGCGGGGGTTTGGCCCGTTCCGCCTTCCAGCTTCCACTTACCACTGTTCTTAAAGCTTCTGTGTGTTGGCATGGCCGACTCCAGAGCAAGAGACAAAAAACTCACCCCGCCGGCGCCGAAATCGACGCCGGCGGGGATGACTCAGTCACGCGCGACGGCGACGCAGGCCGACCATCCCGGCGCCGAACAGGCCGATCAACGCGACCGACGTCGGTTCGGGAACCAGGACCAGGGCCACGTTGTTGCCGGAGTAGTTGTAGTTCAACTGATAATTCGCCGGGATGTTGCTGGCGCTGGCGAAGGTACTCCCGCCGCGGGAGGTGTAGGTCGCCAGAATGTACGCCGGATCGTCCAGTGTCCCGACGGCGGTGAAATCGATCCCGGCGGCGCTGAAATCGACCGCGCCGGCCGCGAGCAATCCAGCCGATCCGGCCCCGCCGCCGTTGACGGTGAACCGCAGCGTCTGGGCGCCCAGGGTCAACAACTGCGAAGTGCTGTCGAGAATCGCCCCGGCATTGATGTCGATCAGGCCCGAGGCGATTGACCCGCCAGCGCCGAGGGCGATTTTTCCGGCGGTAATCGTCGTGTCACCAGTGTAGGTGTTGGCCCCGTTAAGCCCCAGCGTCCCAGCGCCGGTTTTGGCCAAGGCCCCGGCGGTGTCGCCGTCCACGATCGCCGGGATGATGGCCAGGTCCACCGTGGCGGCGCCGTCGCCGATGTTGAAGGTGCGAGCGCCGTCGAGGGCGATGATGCCCTGGTTAGCCAACGCCCCGTCCGAGGTGTCGATCAGGACGCTGTTGGCGTTGGTGGCGTTGCCGGTGAACGTCACGTTCCCGGCGAGCTTCAGCAGGGCACCCTTATTTGTGGCATGGGCATTGAGCTGGGTGGCAGTATAGGGATCGGCGGCGGTATTGGTGATGTCCATCGCATTCAAGCTGGTCACGCCATTGGCCGAACTGGTACTGCTGGATTCCCTGGCAATGAGTAGCCCGCCGTGCAGGCTGGTGGTTCCCAGCACCGTGATGTCGCCGCCTTGGTTCATTCCCATCTGGCTGGCGTTGATGGTGAGGTTGCCGTTGACAGTCAATGCCGCGTCCTTTCCATGATTGGTGAAGTTGCCACCGTTCATGGTGAAGTTGTTCAGCGTCTCTTTATGGCCGTTGTTTCCGCTGCTGGTGGTGGTGTCCATCACGAACGATCCGCCGTTAACGGTCACGTTGGAGGTGTCGGCGATGGCGTTGCTGTTCTTGAGCAGGGCCCCGCCATTGATGACCAGGTCGCCGGTGATGCCAGTGTTGGCCACCGACTTGTTCAGTCGCAGATAGCCGCTGTTTATTGTGGTAACGCCGGTGTATGTGTTGGCAGTCGATCCGGTGAGCAGGGTTTCGCCCGATCCCCCGAACGTCACTCCCTTGCCGCCATCGTTCGTGATGACGCTATTGATAGTTAAAGCTCCGGGGGTGTTTCCATTACTGAAGCCGTTGGCGAAGGTAATGATAGTTCCCTCACCTCCGTTCAGGTCAAGCGTGGGAACGCTGATGGTCGTCGCATCGGTGAGCGAGGCAACCGTCACCCGTTGGCTGGAATAAATGACGCCGCTGTTGACCGTCAATTTCGTTCCGGGATCGCCACTGACGGCGATCCCCGTGTCGGTTCCCGCCCCGGTGAGCTTGAACGACAGGGAATTGATGGTGGTGTCGGCAGTGAGATTGACGTCCTGCGAAAGACCGCCGGATGTCCGTGCCAGAAGGACGTTGTCAAGCTGAGTCTGGGCATTGGTGATGGTGGATTTGTACTCGCCGGTGGTCAGCACTCGAACTCCATCGGTTCCGTAGGTAACCAGGCCGCCGGTGGCAGTCGATCCATCGCCGCCGGATGTCGAATCGCCATAGGCACCGACGAGGATGGCACCGTCGGTGGTGTTGGTGCCGGAGCCGCCAACGAGCGCCGGAGCGGTGGCGAACTTAATGTTGGCCGCGCCCGCGCCGGGGGTTGAACCGAGATTCGAACCTCTGAACAGGACAGTTCCGCCCGCCTGGCGAACCAGGCTGGCGCTCTCCAAACGCTCGTTGCGCGAGGCGTGGGCACTGACGATGACGGTGGAGAATCCTGGAGCGATGGTCAGGGCGTTGGTGATCGTGTCGACCTGATCGCTACTGGAATTAGCCGCCAGGGAGAGTGTTCCGCCGGTGAGCGTCAAGCTCTTGGCCCGGTCCGCGGAAGCGACCTGAGAGTCAAAGGTCAGGGTCGCCGAGACCGTCACATCCGAATCCGTCGCCCGGCTGCCGTTGGTGAACTTGGTCGAGCCATCCACGAACACGTTGCCGCTCCCGATGATCGTGGTCTTGAACTGCTTGGTGCCGCCGCCGTCCAGGTGAAGCGTGTGGCCGGCGGTGTCAACGGTTCCGCCAAAGACGGTGGTTCCGCTGGTGACGGTCCAAGTCTGAGCGGCCGCCAGAGTGATCGCGTTGTTGAAGGTGTTGGTGACGTTGGGGTTGGACGTGATGCCGTCGGAACCAAGGGTCAGCGTGTTGCCCGAGCCGATGGTGATATTCCCCGAATGGGTCGATTCAATTTTCAATCCGCTCCAGGTGAGGTCCGCGCCCAGGCTGTACGACTGGCTGCCCGTCAGGGCCGTCGCGTCCCAGGTGGCGATGTCGGCGCTGGTGGGGGCCGATCCACCAACCCAACTGCTGGCCAGGTTCAGGGCATCGGTGTTGGCATCCTTGGAGACCGTCGCGGCGTTCACCACCGTCGATCCCGCGCCTAGAGCGGCACTGATCGCCGCCATCCGAATCATGTTCCGCGTACTGAGCTTGTTCCGTTGCATTGCAATTCTCCTCGAATCGAGTTCCTTGAAATGTTCGGTCGCCGGGTCGCTCGATGATCGACACCGCGCCGCAAAATCCGCCCGCCGGCAACGCGCCGGCGGCTGTTATCTCAACCGTTCGACCTCGAACTGCTTGCCCTCGAGGGCTTGTTTCACGAAAACGCCCCAATACTCCGTGGGGGTGTAATTCCAATCCTTGATGACCATCGGACCGCAACGGGGATGGAAGCTGAAACCCGTCCAGTTGAGCTTGTGCTTCTGGATCGTGCCCAGCATGTCGGCCGGCCAGGTGCAACCCGGGCCGAGCTTTTCCGTTCGCTCATCGACCTTGATGAACGAGAAATCCTCCCACTTTTCCGGGCAGCCGACTTCGCCGACGAAAATCGGATATTTTTCCGCCGCGTCCAGCACGGCCTTCTGCCACCCGCTCTTCCATGGGTAATTGTGATGCGAGTACATGATCCCGTTGCCCCCGTCGCGCTCGGCCAACGCGTATCCGTTGAGGATGCCCGACAGGTCGTAGCTCCAGGCCAGCCCCCCGGCGACGATGATGTTGCGTGCCCCAGTCGATCGCACCGCATCCACCAGCGCCTGCATGCCCACCGAAATCTTGTCGGAATTCTTCTCGGTGTTCTCGACGACGGCGTTATCCGCGTGCTTGGTGGCCGAGGTGTCGCCCCCGTCGCGCCAGATGTTCCAGGGGATGCCGTGCGGCTCGTTGAATAGCTCGAACAGCACCGCCGGGTTGTTCTTGTATCGTTCGGCGGCGTCCTTCCAGAAATCGACGTGGGCCGGCATCGGGGCACCGAAGCGGTGCAGGTCCAGGACCAGGTACGCTCCCTTGGCGGCGCACAGTTTCACCGCTTGATCGACCAAGCCGCGATATTTTTCTCGATCGCTCGCCGGCGTACCCTTGTGTTCCTGCCCGAACCACAGCGGATCGATCACCGGCAGGCGAATGCAATTGGACTTCCAGTCGTCGATCGCCACGTGGATTGACCACAGGACGTTTTCCCCGTGGCTCCATTCCATGCTGTCCACGCAAAGACCTTGGAGCCAGACGCCCTTGCCATCGGGGCCGACCAACTGGTTGCCCGAGACTTTGAGTTCCGGCGTGATCGCCGGCATCGCCAATTCCTTCTCGATGATCGCCGCGCGCTCGTTCTTGAGCTTGAACGCGGCGAGCTGCTCGGCGGCCATGACATCAGCATCGACGCTGCTCATCGGCTTGACCGCGATCTCGGCCAGGTCCACTGTCCCGGCCTTGGCGAACCACAAGCCCGGCATGATCTGAAGCTTGGTCGCCCCTTCGGGAACCAGCATTCGCTTGCTCGACTCGGTCCACTCCTTGGCCTTGGATGAGAATCCGATTGTCGGCGGTTCGGGCTTGACCGCGTGGCCCGCCTCGAGGTGCCCGACTCGCGCACCGCTCAGCCAATGCAAAATCGCCCGCGCATCGCCGGGCATCTGCTTGCCCTTTTGCACGCCGTCGGTTCGATAGCGAATCGTCACTTCGATCCCCTTGGCGTCGGTCGGTAAGGGCACGATCCGGTACAGCATGGTGACCTTGCCCGGCTCGACCTGGGTCAGGCGCATGAAATGGTCGTCCCCATCGCTCTGCCAGGTGATCCCGCTGCCTTCGCTGAGCCGGCCCCAGCCGTCGGGGAAACCCCCTTGTTTCGAAGGCTTTTCAAAATTTCCATTCGCCAGAAGGTTCCCATCGGCCTCCAGCCTCGCCGCGATCTGCTCGTCGGCCTTTTTCTCCTGCGCCGCGTCCCGCGCCGCCCGCTCGACCGCCGCGGCCTCGTAGGCCGTCTTTAATTCCGCCGTCGCCGCCGCGTCCAGCTCTACCAGCTTAAAATCATCGAAATCCAACGTTCCGGCGGCGGCGTTGAACAGGCACGGCATGATTTCGAGCGTCTTGGCCCCTTCGGGAACCAGGAATTTCTGAGATTTCTCCACCCACCCCTTCGAGGACTTGCGAAATATCGGCGGCGACGGACTCGGCTTGAGCGGCTTCTTCTCGGCGTCCTTGAAGTTCATGATGATTCGCCCGTCGAACCACATCTCCTTGCCGACTTTGATATCCTCGTAGCGGACGCGATAGCTCAACTCCAAAGACTTCATCGCCTCGGTCATGGGGATCGACTGGTAGATCATAACCATCTTCCCCGGCTCCTGGACTGTGAGGCGCACGAAGTGATTGCCATCTTCGATCGGATAGCTCACTCCGGCGGGGGCTCCCCATCCATCGGGGGTCTTGTCGTCATTGTCGTCGGTCTCGAAGTTGCCATTGTGGATCAACGACCGCGGCGCCGGCTCGGCCAGCGCCAGGCGGGCGCCGACGAACAAAACCATCATCCCGGCGATCATCAAACGAAAAAGCATGCACACTCCAAAAACAAGGTCACTGCATCACCGCGCTCGGCACCGATCCGGGGCCGGTCCCCAGGTCAAGCCGTGATCCCCTCGCCGACCCGATCGCGGCCACCGATTCGCCGCGCACCAACTCGACCGGCAATACCCGCCGCTCCGACGGCGAATTCGGGTCGTTCATTAATCGTCCCAGCAGATTCAGGGCTTCGGTGCCCATCCGGCGAAAGGGCTGCCGCACCGTCGTCAGTCGCGGCGTGAGCCACTCGGCCAGGGGATCATCATCAAACCCGACCACGCTCACGTCCTGGGGCACACTCAAGTTCAGGTTCGCCAGCGCTCGATAGGCCGAACGGGCGATGGCATCGCAACTGCAGAACAGCGCGGTCGGAGGCGAAGACTTGCCCATTAAGTCGGCCACGCATTCTTCGACCCTCGCCGACCAGTCGCCCAGGCGGTCTTGTTCGGTCCCCAGGTCGATCGCCAGGGAGCGGTCAAAGGCCACGCCGGCATCGTTCACGGCATCGCGCAGCCCGTTGAGTCGATCGCGCACCGTGCTGGCGACCAGGTCGCCGACGAACGCGATCCGCCGATGTCCGGCCTCGAGCAGCGTGCGGCCGGCGAGGTATCCACCGGCATAGTTGTCGGCGGTCACCGACGGAACGTCGATGTCGCGCAGTTGCTGATCGACCAGCACAAAGGGGAACCGCTTGGTTTTCAGATCGAATACGACTTCGTTGAACGCCTGCCCGTGCAGCGACACGATCACCGCGCCGCGGGCGACGCCGTAGGGCAATTGTCGTACGACTTCCAAGTCCAACTCGGCATCGCCATGGGCATCGTACAACTGGACCTGAATCCCGACTTCCTTGGCCGCCGCTTGCAGCCCGCGCGAGACCTGGAGGCAGGTTTCCCACGCCAGATTGCTGACAATCACCTGGACCTGGCGGGTCGTCACATGGTTTTCCCGCACGAAAAGGCCCTTGCCTGGGCGGCGCTCGAGCAGTCCTTCGTTGACCAGCAGTCCGCTGGCCCGTCGGACGGTCATGCGGCTGATGCTTTGTTCGCGTGCCAGGGCGTGTTCGGATCCGATAAGCTCACCGGGACGATATTCGCCGGTGCGAATTCCCTCGCGAAGCCGATCGGCAATCGCAAGGTAGAGGGTCGAATTGGTACCGGTACTGGTACAATCTGACATTGCAGGAGAGTCTAGCAGGCCAGGCCGAAAAAGCAAGAAAGATCTTCGGCCCCAGGTAAAATTTTTGTAACCTCCTTCAATTTCAGATTTTAGATTTCAAATTCAGGTCCCGAAATCCCCTCGAATGTTCCCATTTTTCCCGGAGTATGTGAGTTCGAGATTGTACCAGTACCCTATACCAGATATTCTGAAATGGCTTGGAGCGACGATGAAAACACCCTTGCGAATTGGATTGATTGGGCTGGACACCTCTCATGTGACCGCCTTTACGACTTTACTCAACGATACGGCTCATCCGCATCATGTATCCGGCGCTCGGGTCGTCGCGGGCTACTCCGGCGGGAGCGACGATTTTCCGCTCAGCCGCGATCGCGTCGCCGGTTTCACCGCCGAACTGCGTGATCAGCACGGCGTCGAGATTTTGCCCACTCCCGAGGCCGTCGCCGACGCCGTGGACTTGGTTTTCGTTGAAGCGGTCGACGGCCGTACCCATTTGGACCTGTTTCGGCGGATTATTCGGTTTGCCAAGCCGACGTTCATCGACAAGCCGATGGCGACGACGCTCGGGGACGCTCGGGAAATCTTCGACCTCGCCGGTGCCGCCGGCGTACCGGTCATGAGCGCTTCGTCGCTGCGCTACGCAGCGCCGCTGCTCGAGGCGCTCAACGCCCCCGGCGAGATTCTCGGCTGCGACGCCTTCGGCCCCATGCCCGAACAGCCGACCCAGCCGGGTTGGCTCTGGTACGGCATCCACACGGTGGAAATGGTGGTCGCCGCGATGGGTGCCGGCTGCCGCCGCGTCCAGGGGATGCGCACGGGGTCGCACGATCTGCTGTCGTTGGAATGGAGTGATGGACGGATCGCGTCGATCCACGGCATCCGCGACGGCCATTCTCGCTTCGGCATCACCCTGCACCGCAAGAACGGATTTTCATTCGTGGACGCCTATTCATCGCCCGTCCCGCCGTACGCCGGACTGCTCCAAGCCATCCTCGGCAGCCTGCCTCACGGCCACTCAGCCATTGGCGAAGAACACACGCTGGAAGTGATGCGGATCGTGGAAATGGCGAACGCGGAATGGGGAGGCGAAGGCACGGAGGCACGCAGGCACTGAGGGAGTGGCACAGCGACCCTCGGTTGTACTTGTGTCGCAGGTGCCCTCGGCTGTGTGTGTGTCGCAGGCGCCTTCGGCTGTGTGTGTGTCGCAGGCGCCTTCGGCTGTGGGATGGGCGGAGGGACATAGGGCGGAAAGTCATCTCGGCGGAAACGCCGGCCGCCTCGTCGGCTCTTCATAAGTTCTTCGCGTCTTCGCGTTTCAATTCTCAATTTGCCTTGTGGCGGGCGGTGGATTGGGAGTAGGATAGGGCAACTCGCCGGCGGGGGGAGGAGGAGGGGAGAACCGAGTTGGTGCGGCGTCCGTACCACTTCGTGGTCGGGCGGGGCCTTGGATTGCGCAAGGATGCGGATCGTCGAATTACAGCAGGGATCACACGATGGCACGACAGCAGAAACTCTTGGGCGAAATCCTGGTCGAATGGGGGATTATCGACGCCAACGAAGTGACCAAGGCCTTGGATCACGCCAAGACGAAGAACTTGCGCATCGGCGAGGCGCTGGTGGACCTCAAGCTCGCCAGCGAAGCGAACGTCTATAAAGCCCTGGCCCAGCAGCACTCGATGGAGTACGTCGAACTCGACCGCTCATCGCTGCCGCCCAATGCCGGGTCACTGCTGCCGGAAGAGTTGATGCGCAAGCACCTGATCCTTCCGCTGGGTATCGAGAGCGGAAAGTTGCGGCTGGCGATCCACGATCCGCTGGACCTGGAGATGCTCGACATCCTGCGTTTTCGGCTGCAAAAGGAACTGCGCCCGGTGCTGAGTCCCAAGGGACGGATCAAGACCCTGATCGACGAGTTGTTCAATACCAGCGCCCAGAACACCATCGACAAGACGGTGGACCGCACCATCGACCGAATGCGGGCGTCGCTGGACAAGTCGATGGACCGATCACTGGACAAGTCGATGGACAAATCGGTCGATCGTTCGATCGACAAGTCGGTGGATCTTGCGGGCATGGGCGAGGACTCGCAGAGCGATCCGACGCAGGCACCGATCATCAAGCTGGTGCAGGCGATGATCGCCGAGGCCGTGCGCAACCGTGCCAGCGACATCCACATCGAGCCGATGAAGGACCGCATTCGCGTGCGCTACCGGATCGACGGCGAATGCGTCGAGCGCGACCGGATCCCGCTGCGGATGAGAGGCCCGCTGATCAGCCGCGTCAAGATCATGGCGGGGATCGACATCGCCGAGAAGCGTCTGCCCCAGGACGGCCGGATCAAGTTGACGGTGGACAAGCAGGCGGTCGATTTCCGCGTCAGTACGTTGCCGGCGTATCATGGGGAGAGCGTGGTGATGCGTATTCTGCGACCCGATTCGGTGCGGATCGGGATTCAGAACCTGGGGTTCGAGGAAGAGGACTACAAGCAGTTTCAGAAGATCATCAAGCGCCCGAACGGGATTTTTCTGGTGACGGGCCCGACCGGCTCGGGCAAGACCACGACGTTGTACGGCGCGCTGAACGAGTTGAACCGCCCGGACAAGAAGATCATCACCGCCGAGGATCCGGTCGAGTACAACTTCGTGGGGATCAACCAGTGCCAGGTGAAGGAGCAGATCGGGCTGACGTTTTCCATGATTTTGCGGGCGATGCTGCGGCAGGCGCCCAACATCATCCTGGTCGGTGAGATTCGCGACCTGGAAGTGGCCGAAGTGGCGATCCAGGCGGCGTTGACCGGGCACCTGGTCTTCAGCACCCTGCACACCAACGATGCACCCAGCGCTATCACCCGGCTGATCGACATGGGGGTCAAGCCGTTCCTGGTCGCCAGTTCGATCCAGGCGGTGTTGGCCCAGCGGCTGATCCGGGTGTTGTGCCCCAAGTGCAAGCAGCCGGACCGTGAGCCGGACCCGATGTGGCTGAAGCTGTGCGGGATCACCGCCGCGGACATGAAAGACAAGACGTTGTACAAGCCGCGCGGGTGCGACTATTGCACGGGAACGGGCTTCCGCGGACGGCTGGGCATCTTCGAGATGATGCACATGAACAACGAGATCCGCGAGCTGGCGTTCAATCGCTCCCCGACGAATAAGATCCGCAAGGCGGCGATCGCCGCGGGGATGAAGAGCCTGCTGCTGGACGGGAAGTTGAAGGTGGTCAATGGGGTCACCACCGCCGAGGAAATCGTCAAGGTGGCGCAGGTCGAGGGGATCGTGACGCCGTAAGCGATTGGAAGTTGAAGCGTCGCGGCGGCGCGGGCCGCCGCGGATGATCGGGACATCAGGCGACGTGCGGGATCATTTATGGCGACATCGACGATTCAGATCGACCGGCTGCTCGAGACCTGCGTTCGGCGCGGGGCAAGCGACCTTCACCTGGTGGTGGGGCGTCCGCCGACGCTTCGGTTGCACGGGCATCTGCGCGAGCTTCAGACCAAGAAGCTCGAGCCGGAGGACACCGTGGCGCTGATGAAGTCGATCACTCCCGAGCGCATTCAGCAGGAGTTCGAGGAGGAAGGCTCGGGGGACTTTGGCTTTGCTTATGGCGAAGAAGCCCGTTTCCGGGTGGCGATTTTCAAGCAGAAGGGTCATGCCTCGCTGGTGCTGCGAAAAATCCCGAACAAGATTCTGTCGTTCGAGCAGATCGGCCTGCCGGAGATGGCGAGGCAGATCTGTCGTCGACCGCGCGGGATTTTCCTGGTCACCGGGCCGACCGGATCGGGCAAGACCACGACCCTGGCGACGATGATCAACTACATCAACGAGAACTTCGATCGCCACATCATCACGATGGAAGACCCGATCGAGTATTACCACCAGCACAAAAAGAGCGTGGTGGTGCAGCGCGAGGTGGGGGTGGATGTGCCCAACTTCGCCGAGGCGCTGCGGCGGGCCTTGCGTCAGGACCCGGACGTGATGATGGTCGGCGAGATGCGCGATCTGGCGACGATCGCCGCGGCGATCACCGCCGCCGAAACCGGCCACTTGGTCTTCGGTACGCTGCACACCTCGGGTGCCGCCTCGACCATCAACCGGATCATCGACGCGTTCCCCACCGATCAGCAGGAGCAGATCCGCGTGCAGTTGGCCAACAACCTGATCGCGGTGCTCAGCCAGGCGTTGTGCCCACGGGTGGACACCGACGGGATGGTCGCGGCGTACGAGTTCATGTACGTCACGCCGGGGATTCAAAACCTGATCCGCGAGAACAAGAGCTATCGCATCGACTCGGAAATCCAGACGGGCAAGCGCTACGGGATGATCTTGCTGGACGACTTTCTATGGCTGTTGTACCAGCAGGGGAAAATCTCGATGGAAGAGGCGATCGACAAAAGCAAGGTGCCCGGTGCGATGGTCGATCGGATGCAGCGGGCGGGGATCATGGTCACGAAGCAGGACGATGGGTTGCTTGCCGAGGCCGAAGAGCAGAAGGGCGGCAAACCGGCCGCCGGCGCCCCGGGCGCCCCCGAGGCTGGGGGAGCGGGGGGGGCGGGGGCGCCCGCGAACGAAGCTGAGCGAGTCGCCCAGATGCAGGCCAATCGGGCCCGCATGCAGGCGCTGTCGGGCAAGAAATGACGCGATGATCAAGGCGGCGCTGCGCAACGTCGGTTACCGCATGCAGGCACTGGCGGGCAAGAAATGACCTGTCATATATATAGTGGATGAACGTCGTGGCCGAGGACGGCACGGCAGGATTGAAACAGGAGCAGTATGTCACGCGCAACCCCGACTCCCACGCCCCCCGGCCAGCCGCTGCGTCATCCCCAGGCCGCCGCGCCCGCCGCATCCAAGTCTGCCGCCCCGGCGGGCCGATCGCACGGGTTGCAGCGCCCGGGGCCCGGCCACGGACATCGTTCGGGCTCGGCCGCGGCGGGCAACGGGGCCAAGCCGACGGCGCCGTCGTCTTCACCGCCCGCGCCCGCCAAAGCGGCCGCCGCGACTGCCCCCCCAGCGCCCGCGGCCCGCGAGCCGGTCAAGCCGGTGCCCGCACCCGCCGTGGCGGGCACGGCGGCGACACCCGGACCCAGTGCGGCAACGTCCGTGCCCGCGCCGGGCGCTTCGGCGATTGCCATGCCCCCGATCGACCAGTTGCAAGGCCGTCCCATCGGTCGGGTCTTGACCAAGATGGGCAAGGTCACCCGCGAGCAGGTCGTCGAGGCGCTGACGTTCCAAAAGTCCAAGGGCGGGGCCTTGGGACGCATCCTGATCGATCTTGGCTACATCAAGGAGACCGAACTGAACATCGGTCTGGCGGCCCAGCGCGGCTACGAACTGATCAGCCTTGAGGGACGCAACATCACTCCGGCGACCATCGCCGCCGTCCCGCCACAGATCGCCACCACGAACAAGGTGCTGCCGCTGGAGTACGACCCCGCCAGCAAGCAGTTGCTGGTGGCGATGGCCAATCACGAGAACTTCCGCGCCTTGGACGACCTGCGTTCGCTGATGGGGTATCAGGTCAAGGCGGTGATCGCCGATCCCGATGCGATCGACCGGCTGATCAACAAGTATTACCAGTCTGATGTCGAGAGCCTCGGAGAAGTTCTCGGCGAGATGAACTCCGACGAAAATCTCAAGGATCTGAAAAATCGCGGCGAATCGATCGACTTGGAAACTCTCAAAGAGGCCGCCGATTCCAACCCGGTGCGCAAGCTGATCAACCTGGTGCTTCTCCAGGCGATCAAGGATAAGGCCTCGGACATCCACTTCGAGCCGTTCGAGGACGAGTTCAAGATGCGCTACCGCATCGACGGGGTGTTGTACGAGATGATGCCCCCGCCGAGTCACATCGCCCCGGCCATCTCCAGCCGCATCAAGGTGATGGCGAACTTGGACATTGCCGAGCGGCGAATGCCCCAGGACGGGCGCATCGAGCTGAACGTGAACAACCAGCCAATCGACTTGCGCGTCAGCGTGCTGCCGACGATGTTCGGCGAGAGCGTGGTCATGCGCGTGCTCGACCGCAGCAACGTCAGTCTCGACTTGGACAAGCTGGGGCTTCGAGATGAGGACCTGTCCAACGTCCGTCAGCTCATCCACAGACCCAACGGCATCGTCATCGTCACCGGACCTACCGGATCGGGAAAAACGACGACGCTTTATTCGGCCTTGCGCGAACTGAACGATATTTCGGCCAAGCTGATCACCGCGGAAAACCCGGTCGAGTACGACATTGACGGGATCATCCAAGTCCAGATCAAGCCGGAGATCGAGCTGACGTTCGCCCGGATTCTTCGCAGCATGTTGCGTCAGGACCCCGACATCATCCTGGTGGGCGAAATCCGCGACAAGGAGACGGCGGAGATCGCGGTGCAGGCGTCATTGACCGGCCACCTGGTCTTCAGCACGCTGCACACCAACGACGCCCCGAGCACCATCGCGCGACTGCTGGACCTGGGTCTCGAGCCGTTCCTGGTCACGGCCACGCTCGAGGGGATCGTCGCCCAGCGCCTGGTCCGAAAAATCTGTTTGAGCTGCAAGACCGAATACATGCCCACCGAAGAGCAGTTGATGGAGCTTGAGCTGCGGCCCGAGGATGTGGAGGGGCGAAAGTTCTATTACGGCAAGGGCTGCGAGAACTGCAACAACACCGGGTATCGCGGGCGGCTGGGCATCTATGAGATCATGCATCTTGACGATGACATGCGCGATTTGATCGTCAAGCATGCCAGCACGCAGGTGCTGCGGATCGAGGCTCGCAAACGCGGGATGCGCCCGCTGCGACATTCGGGGTTGATGGCGATCTACGACGGGATCACGACGCTGGAAGAAGTCGTGCGGGAAACCATCATGGATGAGGCGTAATTAGTCGTCCCGGAACGGACGGCGGAACAAAACCCGGTTTAATAGAAGCCGCTTCAGTTGAACCACAGGATGATGATGGCACAACTAAAATCACGACTGGGTCGGACGGGAGCGCCATGCCTGCTGCTGGCGATGATCGGGCTGATCACGATGGCGGCCGCGGCACCGGCGCGGGCCGCCACGCCCGAGCAGGTTGAGCAGGCCGTGCGCAAGGCCGTGGCCTATCTCTATTCGGCGCAGAACGGCGGCAATTGGGAATTGTTCCCTCAAAAAAATCCCAAGGGTCCGCGGGCTGGTGTCAGCGGGCATCAGTGGGGCGGTCCCACCGCCATCGCCACATACGCGCTGCTCGCCGCGGGCGAAAGCCCCCAGGACAAGCGGCTCGAGCAGGGCGTGCAGTTCCTAATGAAGGCGCTGGAGATGGATGGCATCTACGCCACCGGGCTGCGGGCCCAGGTCTGGCAGTTTCTTCCCGTCACGCCGCAGGTGCGCGAGGCGATCCGGCGAGATTACTTGATCTTTATGGCTGCAATTTACAAGCAGGGTGTGGGGCGGGGGATGTATCCGTACTATGTCGATCTGGCCAAGGGCATCCCCGGCGAGAAAGACTGGTTTGACCATAGTGTCAGCCAGTATGGCGTGCTGGGGATGTGGGCGTTGGCCCAGGCTGGGGCCGAGATTCCCGAAAGCTACTGGCGGGAAGTGGATACCGCCTGGCGGGCGCATCAGAATTCGGACGGCGGCTGGGGATATCGCTGGAAACAGGGGGATGAAGGGCAGAATAAGACCAAGGCCTCGATGACCGCCGCCGGCATCGCCACGCTGTTCATAACCCAGGAGTTCACCCGTCCCAACCAGGGGATCAACTGCACCGGCAACATCCGCGATGAAGACATCGAGAAGGGTCTGAAGTGGATGAGCGAGAACGTCAAGGGGTTCATCCGCAGCAACAGCTATTACACGCTCTATGGTCTGGAACGCATCGGGGTAGCCAGCGGATACAAATATTTCGGCACCGAAAACTGGTATGAAATCGGCGCTGAGAGCCTGGTCAAGGCGCAGAACGCCGATGGGTCGTGGGGACGCCAGAAGGATAAGGATCGCGGCGAGCGCATCCCCGACACCTGCTTTGCCCTGTTATTCCTCTGCCGCGGGCGAGCTCCCGTGGTGATGAACAAGCTCGAATACGAACTCGACACCGCCGGTGACAAGCCGATCCTCGCTAACTGGAACCAGCGCCCGCGCGACGCGGCGAACGTTTCGCGCTGGATTGGGCGCCAGCTCGAACGCGATCTGAACTGGCAGGTCGTCAACCTCAAGGTCAACGTCTCGGATCTGCATGACGCCCCGATCCTCTACATTGCCGGCAACCAGACCCTGGCCTTCACCGCCGACGAAAAGCAGAAGCTCAAAACGTACATCGAGCAGGGGGGCATGATTCTCGGCAACTCCGACTGCGGCAGTGCCCAGTTCGCCGAAAGCTTTCGCAAGCTCGGACAGGAGCTGTTTCCCGCCTATGAATTCCGCCCCCTGCCCGAGAA
The DNA here is from genome assembly GCA_038329845.1 of Tepidisphaerales bacterium. GTDB lineage: Bacteria > Planctomycetota > Phycisphaerae > Tepidisphaerales > Tepidisphaeraceae > JBBQNJ01. The sequence continues at coordinate 24,454 of JBBQNJ010000022.1, forward strand.
TCATCCGATTCTCGTCGGCCAGCAGTTCAACAAGGCGAGCTGGAAGTCCACTCCGGACATTCTGGCTCTGAGCAACGGTGCCCGGGAGTTGATGCTGCTGTTTCCCAACGCCGACCCTTCCCGCAACTGGCAGACCCGAAGCATCGGGGCGAAAGAGGAACTACATCAGATCGCGGCCAACCTTTTTCTCTACGCGATCGATAAGTCGGACCTTCGGGTCAAAGGCCAGACCTACATCGTCGCACCCAATCCGAAAATCAAGCCGGGGCCGACGTTGAAGGTGGCGCGGATCGAGTACCCGGGCAACTGGAATCCCGAACCCGGCGGCTGGCACCGGCTGGCGGCGGTCTTGTTGAACGACAAGCAGATCAAGCTCGAGGTCGAACCGGTCAAGCCCGGACTCGGCAAGCTCGCCGGTCATCGGGTGGCGCACCTGACCGGAACCACGCAATTCAAACTCAGTCCCGGCGAGCGGGACGAGATCCGCGGGTTTGTGCGCGGCGGCGGAACGCTCATCATCGACGCCGCGGCGGGAAGCAGTGAGTTCGCCCAGGCCGCCGAGGCCGAGTTGTCCGCGATTCTTGGCGCTGAAGCGAAGCTCAATATCCTTCCCGCCGATCACATGATCTTCGGCGACGGCGAGAATCGAATCCCCGTCGCCTACCGCGATTTCGCCCGCAAGACCCTGTTCGGACAGCTTAGCGCCCCGCGCCTGCGCGGATTGACGACGGGCGGCGAGCGCGTGTCGGTCTTCTACAGCCCCGAGGACATCACCGTGGGGCTGGTGGGAATGCCCATCGACGGGATCGTCGGCTACACTCCGGCGGTGGCCACGCAGTTGATAGAAAACATGCTGATTTACGCGATGACCGACGGTAAATCGGTCGAATCGGCCAAACCCGTGCCCGCGACGCAGAAGAAGGACGACGGCAAGAAGGACGACGGCAAGAAGGATGATGCCAAGAAGGGCGATGCCAAGAAGGATGATAAAAAGCCCGCCGCCGGTGCGGATGTGAAAAAAGCCGGCCCCGCGAAAGTCGAACACCTCTCCAAATCCAAAGACAAGAACCCGGAGTTGAAGAAGTGAGTTCGGCGAAGATCCCGACGGTTCGACCCACTCCCGCACCTGATCCCGCCGGCGGCGCGGATTCACTCATCGGCGCGGATTCACTCGCCGGCGCGGACCCACCCGCCGTCGCCGCCGCGGAATACCAGTTGGTGGCGATCGATCTCGATGGAACGCTGCTTTCTCCTACCGGCGAGGTGACCCCGCGCACGCGGCGGGCGATTCACGCTTTGCTCGCCAAGGGAATGCTCGTTTGCTTTGCCACCGGCCGCAACTGGACCGAAAGCCGCGCCGTGCTCGAGGATGTGGCCCATTTTTCCACCGCCGTCTTCGTCGGCGGCGCCATGGTCATCGACACCGACAAAAAGGTCACCTTGTACCGAACTTGCATGGACCCGGTTCTGGCGGGCGAAGTGTGCGCCTATCTCGAAAGCCACGGCCACGCGGTCCTGGCGTTGCAGGACACCGACGCGGCGGGCGTGGATTATCTCGCCAGCGAAGGTGCCGTTCTGAACGACGCCACCGCCTGCTGGATGCGCCTGACCCGCGCCCAGGTCCATCGCGCCGGGCGGCTGGGAGAGCATCCCCATCCGCACACGGTTCGGGTCGGAATTTGCGCGGATGTGGCTGAGGTGGATCGCGTCGTCGAGGAACTGCGATCCCGCTTCGGCGATCGCATTCTCTGCCAGGGGATCCATGTCCCCGGCTCGGGCGTGCAGGTACTCGAGGTGTTCGATCCGGCGGTGAACAAATGGCAGGGATTGCTCCACGTGGCAAAGCGCCATGGGATCGACCCGATGCGGATCATCGCCATCGGCGACGACATCAATGATCTGCCGATGATCCGCCACGCCGGCCTGGGCGTGGCGATGGGCAACGCCCGCCTGGAGATTCGCGCCGTCGCCGACGTGGTCATCGGTCCCAATTCCGCCGAGGGATTGGCCGAATTTCTCGAATCCCTGGCGGCCCAGACCGTCGCCGTCGAGTCCGGCGTCCCCGCCGTGCCCGGCGTTGGTGCCACGTCCGGCGTTGCCGCCGCGTCCGGCGATGCCACGTCGACCGATGTCGCCGCCGGCGCGTCCGCGTTGCATCGCCAGAACTTTTCCGCCGCTTAAGGAGATTCCTTGTCCATCGAAGAAGGTCGGCCGGTTCGGGTGGGATTGATCGGTTGCGGCACGGTGGCCGGGTACGGCCATCTGCCCGCGATCGCGCAAACCCCGGGCTTGGTATTGTCATCGGTCTGCGACATCAACGCCGATGCCGCGTCTCGCGCCGCCGAACGGTTCGGCGGCCAAGCGTTCACCGATCCTGAGGCGTTCGCCGGTTCAGGGCTTGACGCGATGGTGATCACCTCGCCAGTCCCGGCGCATCTGGATCACGTGCGCCTCGCCGCCGCGAGAAAATTGCCGGTGCTGTGCGAGAAGCCGCTGGGGATGAACGAGCGGCAAATCGAGACGATGATCGAGTCGATGCGCGACGCCGGGGTGCCCCTGTACGCCGGCTTCACCTACCGTTTCAGCCCGTCGGCCCAGCGCATTCGAGACCTGGTTCGCGCCGGCGTCATCGGCGCTGTGCGGATGCTCCGCCTGATCTACATCTGGGATTGTCACGGGCGATTCGTGGACGGTCCGGACGGCCGCCGGATCGAAAGCCCCCGGCGAATGGGGCGCATGATCGAAGGCGGGCCGATGGTCGATTGCGGCGTCCATCAGATCGACCTGGCGCGGTGGTGGCTCGATTCCCCGGTGATCGCCCAGCGGGCCCACGGCGCCTGGGTCGAGCGGTACGCCGCGCCGGACCACATGGTTCTTCATCTCGACCACGCCTGCGGTGCCCACACGATGATCGAGATCAGCTATTCCTACTGTCACACCGCCGCCCAGCCGCGCCGGGAGTTTGTCTACGAACTGATTGGGACCGACGGGATCATCCGCTTCGACCGCGAAGCACGGATTTTCGAGATTCGCAATTCCACCGGGACCGAGGCGCTGCCGTTCATGACCGAGAAAAACTTCGATGGAATGTACGTCGAGTTCGATCGCGCCCTTCGCAGCGGGTTTTGCGGGGACATGCCCACCGGCGAAGATGGCTTGATTGCCACCCGTATCGCCCGCCAGGCCACCGATCAGGTGATTTCCGAGCGCCCCGCCCCGGTCCCTCCCGGTTCCGCCGAGCGCTCCATGGGCGGGCAAAGTCTGCACACCGGCATCGCCGGGCGGCTATGATCCTCCATGGCGCTGCGGGCGACCGCGGCCTTGAACTCGACTGAAACGAGGATCTCCGATGAACGTATTTGCTCGATCCACAACACTGTTCGCCTTGGCGGCGTTCGCCTTTGCCGCGATTGGGGTTCGCGCCGCGACCCCGGTCGAGCGCGCCGTGACGACCGCGGAAAAGGGCGTCGAGTTTCTCAAATCCCAGCAGCAGCCCGATGGTGGTTTCCAGCCGTTCCCCGGGCCTCCGGGAATCACCGCGATCGTCCTCAAGGCGATCGTCCAGGATCCCCGCTATTCCACCAAGGACGAGTTCGTGAAGAAGGGGTATGACAAGCTGCTCGCCTTCCAGTGGGACACCGGCGGCATCTACAAAGACCTGCTGGCCAACTACAACACCGCCATCGCCATCAGTTCGCTGGCCTCGGCGGAGGATCCATCGTTCAAGCCGGCGATCGACAAGGCCGTGAACTACCTCAAGACATTGCAATGGACCGACCGCATCTCCGGACTGGCCCCCGGCGGCGAGACCGTCGCCGACGATAAGGACAACCGCTATGGCGGCTTCGGATATGGCCACAGCGCTCGACCGGATGGGTCGAACACCCAACTGGCGCTCGATGCTTTGCGTGACGCCGGAGTCGCGCCGGAGGATCCGGCATTTCAGGCGGCATTGAAGTTCATCACCCGCCAGCAGAACCATTCGGAAACCAACGACCAGCCTTGGAGCGGCAACGACGGCGGGTTCGTTTACACCCCCGCCGGCGGGACGGCCGCTGCGCCGGGCGAAAGCCAGGCCGGCGAATATGTTGGACCCGATGGCGGGCGAATGCTGCGAAGCTACGGCTCGATGACGTACGCGGGTCTCAAGAGCATGATCTATGCCGGTCTGAGCAAGGACGATGCGCGCGTCAAGGCGGCCTGGGACTGGCTGACGAAGAACTGGACTGTTGACGGCAATCCAGGAATGAAAGACGACCGCGGCGACTGGGGACGCTATTACTACTACATGACGCTTTCGCGTGCCCTGCGTGCCCACGGTGAGCCGGTCGTCATCGACCCGCAAGGCAAGCGACACGATTGGCGCATCGAACTGATCGACAAGCTCGCGTCGCTTCAGAAGGAAAACGGAAGCTGGGTTGGCGACAAGAAGTGGATGGAGGACAACGCCGCACTGGCCACCAGCTACGCCGTGCTGGCCCTCGAAGAGGCGATCGCCGATCTCAAGGCGCATGCCCCCGCTCCCTAGCGCCGTGCCGACTCGCCGGATTGGCCGTTGCCGCGCGCGATTGCCGCAAGCGGTCAAAGTCCCGCGTCGATCGAGTTCCAGCGATTGACGATCTTGCATCCGACGGCGTTGATGATCGCAACGCCCGCGATGACGATCAGGCCGGTCACCAGGGCATATTCCAGCACTTCACCGCCCCGGTCGTCGGTGATCAAGTCGCGCAGCCGCCGGCGGGCGCGTTTGAAGATGAGCGAGTATCTCGACATGCCGCTGAGGGAGTCATCGGCGCTATCCGACCCGCGCTCGATTCGTTCGCGGAAGGGCGCGCGGTTCCGATAACACGGCCGGTTCCTCACTGAGTCACCCCAGTTTCTCGCCACGGTTTTTGAATGAAGAGCCGACGACGACCTCGGCGTTCCTGCGCGGCGGAAGGGCGCGCGGTTCCGATAACACGGCCGGTTCCTCTCTCGATGAACCGCCGATCGTGCCAGAGCGTATCGAGTATGGCGGGCTGATCCGTATCAACCCCATTGCATATGATCCCTTTCCCGAGCGGGGGTCATTGACCCGCCGCTCGGGCGAGCGGTAGAATGGTCGATTCGATTGATCGGTCCCACGCTGCATCGGGTCCGGCAATGCCCAGCTAGGCTTATTCGCTTGCAAGGCGCACGCAACAAGGTTCTGATCCTCTCCAGCCCCCCGTCGTCGAATGCCGGGCCGCCGGTCAACGCCGGGCTGGTCGAGTGTCTTCGCCAGAACGCCGATGTCAGCATGACCTCGACGATCTACGAGGCGATCGAGGCTCTGCGGCGCGACCATTACGACGCGATTTTCACCGATACCGGGGATTTCCTTCCCCTCGAGCGGGCGCTGGTCTCCCAGCAGGCCAACCTGATTCTCAACACCATCGGCGAAGGCGTCAGCATTATCGACGGCGAGGGCCGCTGCAATTGGCGCAACAAACGAATGCAGCTCTGGCCGCCCCATGTGCATGAGAAAGTGCGGCGGACATGCCAGGAGGCGTTTCATCTGTTCAGCCAGCAAGTCACCACGCCCACCGCGGCCGATCCGCCCACCTACAACCGCTCTAAACGCTATAGCCTCAACATCGAAGATCAGCAGTTCATGGAGATGATCGCCTCGCCGGTGATCAGCCCGTCGGGCCAGGTGGTGCAGGTGGTGGCGGTGGTGTGGGATGCGACCAGCACCCGGCGGCTGCAACAGAAGATCGACGCGATCGACAATGCCGGACGAGAGCTGGTGCGCCTCGAGGCCGACGCCCTGACAAAACTGGACGTGGGCCAGCGCCTCAAGCTGTTGGAAGACAAAATCATCAGGTACACCCGCGACTTGATGCATTTCGACCACTTCGCCATTCGCCTGCTGGATCGGCGGACGAACAAGCTCGAGCTGGTGATCTGCGTGGGCCTGCCGCCCGAGGCGATGGCCGTCGAGTTGTTCGCCGAGAAGGAGAACAACGGCATCAGTGGGTACGTGGCGGCCAAGGGCGAGAGCTACATCTGCCCGAATATCGAGAACGACCGGCGGTACGTGTGCGGGTTGGATCAGGCCCGCAGCAGCTTGACCGTTCCGCTGCGCCTGCATGACAAGGTGATCGGGATCTTCAACATCGAGTCGCGCCAGGTTGGTGCGTTCGACGAGGATGATCGCCAGTTCGCCGAAATTTTCGGGCGCTACGTCGCGGTGGCCCTGAACATCCTCGACCTGCTGATTGGCGAGCGCGTGAGCGTGGTCCACAAGGTGGCCGACGATGTATGCGCCGAGGCGGCCGGTCCGCTTAACGACATTGCCCTGGACGCAAGTTCGCTGATGGATGAATACATCGGTCACGATGATCTCCGCGCCAAGCTACAGGCGATCATCCAGAACGTCACGGCGGTGCGCCGGTGCCTGCGGCAAGTGGCCGACGGCCCGGAGAAGACGATTCTGGGCGCCGACGATGTGAAGGAGACCACCGACCCGCTGCTCGGCGGGATCGAGGTGCTGGTGGCCGACGATGAGCCGAATATCCGCGACACGATCCGCGAGGTGATGCACAAGTATCATGCCCACGTCACGGTCGTCGCCAACGGTGCCGATGCGATCGTCCGCCTCAAGCAGAGCGAGTTCGACCTGATCCTCAGCGATATCCGCATGCCCGACAAGACCGGCTACGACGTGTTCGCCGCCGCCCGCAAATGTCGCCCGAACACCCCGGTGATTCTAATGACCGGCTTCGGCTACGACCCCAATCATTCGATCGTGCGGGCCAGCCAGGAGGGGCTTTCGACGGTGCTGTACAAACCGTTCAAAGTCGAACAGTTGCTGAACGAAATCCGAAAAGCGCTGCAATCCCGCTCGACGCCGGCCAAGGTCTGATCTGCGCGGGCAACCGCGGGTCATACAAATAGCGGCAACGGGGACAATCGGAATATTCTCCTCGAAACGTTTCCCCCCCAATCTCGCAATTGACGGCAGTATGGGATGACTCGCCCCGCGGCACCGTGACGGGATTATTCTGAAATCCCGTTCTCTAGGCCCGTCGAAAATCACGGCACGCCCGACCCGGATCATGGCGGCTCAATGCGCGTTCCGCGGGCAAGCCATTGCCAAGCGTCGTGCCCGCACCAATACTATTCGGCGTGGGCGACCGTCTCGCCCGCGACTCGAGGGAAGGAGCGACGCGATGCCGACTGCCTGGGACACGTTCGAGCGTTACAAGCAAAAAGGGCTGGATGCCCGCCGTGCCGGGCAGTGGGATTCGGCGAAGGTATATCTGCTCGAGGCCGCCCGCGCCATGGTCACGCTGAGCAAGGACGCCCAGAGCGAAGAGCTTCGCAGCGGACGCCGCGACATGGCCACCAAGCTGCTTGACCTGGCTCGCGACTGCGAGACGGCCAAGAGTGAAAATCGCTCCCGTCCGGCGAGTCGTCCGCCGGGGTCGGCGGGGGGCAGGGAATCTAATTCGCAATCCGACGACGGCGCCCAGGCCAACCAATGGGTGGTGAAGGAAAAGCCGGGGATCACCTTCGCTGATGTGGCCGGCCTCGAGGACGTCAAGGAGGACATCCGTCTGAAGATGATCTACCCGTTCCAACACCCGGAGCTGGCCGAGAAATTCGGCGTCCGAGCCGGGGGCGGCATCTTGCTGTACGGGCCTCCGGGAACCGGCAAGACGATGATGGCCAAGGCCACCGCCGGGGAGATCGACGCAACGTTTTACCGGGTCTCGCCGGCCGACCTGCTGAGCAAGTGGGTGGGGGAGGCCGAGCAGAACATCAAGAAGCTGTTCGAGGCCGCGGCGCAGGAGACGCGAGCAATCATCTTCATCGACGAGATCGAAGCCCTGGTGCCGGCGCGGCAGGACGAAGGCTCGAGCGTCATGCAGCGGGTGGTCCCGCAGATTCTTCAGGGGATGGAAGGGTTCGACAAGAAAAAGGCCAGCCCGATCCTGTTCATGGGCGCAACCAACGTTCCGTGGCAGCTCGACCCGGCGGTGCTGCGCCCCGGGCGCTTCGGCGACAAAGTCTATATCCCCTTGCCCGACCTGCCGGCGCGGAAAAAGATGCTCGAGCTGTACCTGGGCAAGCGGCCCGTGGCGCAGGGGGTCGATTTCGACAACCTGGCGACCCGCCTCGACGGGTTCAGCGGCGCCGACATCAAGTACATCTGTGATCGCTCGGCGATCATTCCGTTCCTCAAGAGCGTCGCCAGCGGCGAGGAGGGATCGATCACCGGTGAGATTATCGCGGACGTGATCGCCGACACGCCGCGATCGGTGTTGCCCGCGCATCTCAAGCGTTTTGAGCAATGGGCCCAGCAAAGCACCAATTGATCGGCACAGGTCGCGCCGGGGCCGCGGTGCCGGCGATGCTGATTGTCGCCGCGATCGTATGCGTCTACCTCAACGCTTTGGCGACGCCCTTTGTCTTCGATGATCACGTCTCGATCACGCACAACACATCGGTTCAGAACCCCTCGGCCTGGTGGCGGTCGATGCGACCCGATCCGATCTCCGGCATGGCCGGGCGACCGCTGACATCGCTTAGCTTTGCCCTCAACTACGCCGCCGGCGGGCTGAACCCGATCGGCTATCACCTGGTAAACCTCGCGCTGCACGCGACGGCGGCGCTGCTGGCATTGGGGATTCTGCGGCGCACGCTCGAACTCGAAGGATTCCAAGCCTCCACCGCCGCCTGGATCGCCTTCGCCGTCGTCGGGATCTGGGCGATTCACCCGCTGCTGACCGACACAGTCACCTACGTCACCCAACGCACCGAGCTGCTGGCCTCGTTGTTTGTTTTACTGGCGATCTACTGCCTGGTCCGGGGATGGAACTGGGCAGTCGTGCTGGCCGTAATCGGATCGATGCTGTCCAAGGAAATTGGGGCGGTCGGGCCGGTGCTGATCTGGCTGTATGACGCCATTTTTCTGCGCCGGACCTTTCGCCGGGTGCTGCGCCGACGACCGGTGCTCTATGCCGCGCTCGTCGCGTGCTGGGTGATCCCGCCGGTCCTTCTGCTGGGACTGGCCGATATCCAGGCCCGTCGCGGCGGCGCTGATGTATCGCTTACGTCGTGGGGTTACCTCAAGACCCAGGCGGGGGTTCTGGTTCACTATCTCCGCCTGGCGTTCTGGCCCCATCCGCTGGTGATCGACTACTACGGCTGGCCGGCGGCCACCGGTGGATATCGATGGCTGGAGAGCGCAGCGTTCATCGCCGGACTGCTGGTCATCACCGCGGTCGGCGTGGTTCGACGGCGCTGGTGGGGATTTTGTGGAGCCGTCTTCTTCATCGTCCTGGCGCCCACGTCCAGCATAATCCCTTTGGCCGGGGAGTTCGCCGCCGAGCGACGGATGTACCTGCCGCTGCTGGGGCTGATGACGATCGTGGTGATTCCGCCAGCCACATGGCTGATTCGGCGCCCCGCACTCAGCGTGGCGATGCTGATCCTGATCACGCTGGTCCTGGCGGTCCTTACCGTTCGCCGCAACGATGACTATCAGAGTCCCATCGCGCTATTCGCCCAAACGGTTCGCCATCGTCCGGACAACGCCCGCGCCTGGTATAACTACGGCCAGGCCCTCTCGAGCGGCGATCGACGCCCCGAAGCGATCCAGGCGTACCGAACGGCTCTCGCCCTCGAGCCCGCCGCCACCGGTGCCCATTACAAACTGGGACTTAGCCTGCTGAATAATCGGGACTATTCGGGCGCCGAAATGCACCTGAGCGAAGCGTTACGAGCGATGCCTGACTTGGCCCCGGCCTATGTGGCCAGGGCTTCGGCGCGAAATGCATTGGGGGATCGTCGCGGAGCGCTGCGGGATATTGAGGCGGCGGCGCGTTTGAATCCGGCCGATCCGCAACCCCAGTTGCTCTGGGCCAACCTGCTGCTAAGCCATGGAGATCCAACGGCGGCGGCGGGACATCTGCACGAAGCGATTCGATTGGGAGCGGATGATCCGGCGACACACATACTGGCGCTTCGCATCGCCGCAGCCAAAGCCATTCGTCCAGAGCCAGCTACGCGCGGCGAAAATAATGGCCGTGCCGGGCTTGGCGAAAATCGTGAGAAAGCCATTCATCCAGCGCCGGCTACGCCCGGCGCGAGCGCCGGACCAGCCACATCGCCGACCCAATGACCAGCGGCAGGGCGGTGGCCGGTTCGGGAATCGGCGAGGGGGTCTCAACCAGCTTGAAACTCTGCGGCGCACCGCTCGCGGGCGCGGCATTGATCCACAGGCTGCCGGTGGGAAGCCCCGCCATCCAGAGCGCGCCTTGATTGGCGACCCCCGAGCCGCCGAGAAGATCGAGCGTCTGGCCCGTCTGGGAATAGCTCGCCAGCGAGAACGGCTTGATGTCGAACGCGGCGCTTCGCTGCACGTCAAACGTCGGCGTCTTCGGCGAAGCGGGAAGCGCCTTTAGCTCCATACTGAACCCCGACCAGGCGCTGGAGGATTGGTTGATCACGATCTCATCGTTAATCACGATCATCCCCACGGCGTCGGGGCGGGTCTGCGTGAAGAGAATCTCCTTGGGTTTCAAGTCGTTGAAAATCGCCAGCTTTTCAATGAACACATGGGACCGGTCCTCAAAATCGACGGAGAGCGACAGGGTCGCGTCATTCTCACTGGACCAGGAGGCGGTCCAGCCCGATCGCCCCAACGGCATGACCATGCCTGGCGACCATGTGGCGGTGAGCAAGAGGACCAATACACCCAACCCGATCGCGGCGGAGATACGGGTTGAAAAACGGGGGAATGGAATAGCACCGGTGAACAATGGGCTGGCGATTCGCTGGGCTGGCGAACAAAAAACCGCCGTAGAGTGTCTCATAGGATGATAATGTACGAGACTTTGGAAAGTTTGGGAAGGCCTTTCGCCCTATATAGGGTAAAATATGCATGTTCCGCCGATAAGATGGGAAAACTTTAACGCCTATAGGCCATCCCTGAAAAGTACGATTTTCCCGATCCGGCAGACGGCGGTGGCGGCTCGCGCTGGTCGTCTCACCCATTTTTCTCAGGCAATATCCGGCATTTCGAAGTCGGAAATAACGCAACCGACTGAGCGCCGCCGGGGCTTGACAGGCCAGGCGGGCAGGGTAAATTGGGCGGCGATTGATACGCCGAAGTCGAGGGAAAAATTCCTATTTTCCCGGCACGGGGAACCCAACGTTTGGCTTGCTGGCGGGTCTGCTACCGCGGGAAGCCGAGCGTCGTCGAGAACGCGGAAAATTGCGGCGAACGTTTGGTCTGCCGAGTTTTTCTCCGCGATCTTGATCGGGGCGAGTCGTTCGCGCAGACGCCGGTCCGGGCTATGGACCGGTCCAAGCGACGAGGGAGACTTTCAACTCCCAGCCCGTCAGCTAACCCCGTAGGCAATTGGAAGGGATCAACGCCTGCCTTTGTTCCGGCGTTCGGACCCCTCACATGGAAATAGGACCGTCTGTTGTTTGACGGCCGTTTCGTCATCCTGCCTTCGGGTGGTCCGCGCGTGACCTGCGCCGGCGGATCGCCAGAGGCTGCACGCCGTTGCGTGCATCACGAGGAGAGGAGCCTACCGCATGGCCAGCCAAGCTGAATTGCTTCGTCGGGCGATTGAAAACCTCATTGATGCCAAATTGGTCGATATCCTGTCGCGCCCGGAAGGGCTGCATCGCCTGATTGCCCATCGCACGACCGGGGTGGCCTCCCCGGACGTTCGCAACGCCGAACGCCGACTGCAAAACACGTTGCAGGACTTCTGCGACACGACCGCTCGCGGGCCGCAGTCGGACCCGGGCCTCGAGCGCTTCGACATGGCGATCGAATCGCCATCGGCGCGAATGGTCAAAGCCTGATCCCCGCCCGCGCAGCGCCAGGTGAAGAACCTGCGGTCGCGCCGAATAAAACTTCACTTCGCCGCATGGAGCGTCAGGTACGCCGCGCCGCCCGCGAGTCGGTGCGGCGTGCCCGGCGCGGGGGCGTGATCGCCAACGGCAAGAAATTTTAGACGCGAAGCGACGAAGCCGCGAAGAAGAACCGGCCGATCCGGCATGTTCCTCTTCCTCGCTGCGATTGAAAAACGCGACCCTGGGTGAACGAGGTCAGGCCGCGGGGGGCGTGAACAACTGGCGCTCGTAGAGCTGGCGATAGACGGGGCATTCGTTCAGCAGAACATCGTGTTTGCCCTGGCCGACGATCTTGCCGCGTTCCAAGACCACGATCGAATCGGCCGACAGGATCGTGCTGAAACGATGGGCGATGACGAACGTGGTTCGCGCTGCGGCCGAGCCAGCCGCATCATGCATCACCGACTCGATCGCCTGCTGGATCAGGTGTTCGCTCTCGGCGTCCACCTGGCTGGTCGCTTCGTCTAGCACAAGGATCGGGGCGTCGCGGTAGATCGCCCGGGCGATGCATAGCCGCTGCTTCTGCCCGCCGGAAAGCTGGCCCCCGAGGCCTTCCAGCGAGGTGTCGTATCCTTGCGGCTTTTCCATGATGAAATCATGCGCGAATGCCCGCTTGGCCGATTCGATCACTTTCTGGCGGTCCGGCGCCGCGATCCCGTAGGCGACGTTTTCGGCGATCGAGCCGGGAAAGATCACCGAGTCCTGCGTGACGATGCTGATCTGCCGGCGCAGGCTTTTCAGCGTCACCTCGCGGATGTCAACCCCGTCGATGAGGATGCGTCCGCCCTGAGGGTCATAAAAACGCGGCAGCAGCGCCAGCAGCGTGGTCTTGCCCGACCCGTTGCGTCCGACCACGGCCAGCGATCGTCCCTTGGGCACCGTCAACGACACGCCATCCACCGCGGGCGAAGATGCTCCGGGATACGCGAACGTCAGATCGTCGAACCGCACTTCGCGGCTGATCGGCGGCAGTTTGCGGACCAATCGATGCTGCCCGAGGCGGCGGGGGCGCTCGACGGGGGTGTCCAGCGTTTCGAAAATCCGTGCCGCCGCCGCGTTGGCTTTCTGAAGCACGTTGTTCACCTTGCTAACCCGGCGCAGCGAATCACCGATGCTCGCCAGGCACGCCATGACCAGGAAGAAGGTGGTCGGCTCGAGGCTCTGGACGATCAGCACGAGGTACGAGGCGTATAAGACGACCGCGAAGACGACGAACAGGGTCAGCGTCTCGAGGGTCGGGGAACTGAACGCATCGATGCGGCTCATGCGTAGCTGCTCTTGCACCAGCTTGGCCATGATCCGCTTGTAACGCCGGCGTTCGAATCGCTCGGCGTTGGACCCTTTGACCACCCGGACGCCTTGCAGGCTTGACTCGACTTGCCCCAGCATCACCGCGCTGGATTGCAGGGCGCTGCGGCTGGCTCGGCGCATCTTCGTGCCGAGTTTGCGGATGATCGCCACCATGATCGGCGCCGCCAGCACCACGAAGAGCGTCAGCCGCCAACTGAAAAACACCGCCACCGCGAAGGCGATCGACGCCTTGATCGGCTCCTGCACGCTGGGGCCGAGGATCGTCTTGAACCCCTCCTGCAGCCCCTGGGCGTCGTTGACCAGGCGGCTGGTCACATCGCTGGTCCCCTTGAGGCCGAACTGGTCCATGGGGATATGCAGCGCATGATCGTAGAGCCGCCGCCGGATGTCGTTCACGGCGCTGATGCCGGCCTTGTCAGAAAAATATTCCTGGAAAAACTTGACGATATTGCTGAAAATCGCCAGCGCCGCGACGATCCCGAAAACGCTGGCGATGGCCCAGACCGGATGCGTCGGGGCCAGCGATGCCAGCCTTCGACCTGCCGCGGCGTACCAGGGAACTTGCGGCAGTTCGAGCTGGATCGTGCGCTGATCGTTGATCCGCAGCTCCACGGTCCGGCGATCCGGGTCGCTCAGGGCGTGCAGGTCGTCCGCCGCCGATGCGTTCACCGCAAGCCGCAACTGGTCTCCCGACCGCAAGTTCGCCTTCCCCGCCGGCCCGGCGGGCTTGACGCTCACCAGCGTCGGAATGAGGCTGTCCTCGGCGAGTCTGACCTCCAGGCGGCTCTCGACCCCCTGTCGATCCACCCATCCCTGGAGCGTATCCCCCGTGATCAACACGCGCATGATCGGTAGCAAAGTACCCAACCCGCCAGCCAGCGCGAATCCGATCAGCAGCGCGCAGATCACCGACACGATCACCAGGCGGCGATAGGGAAAGAGATACCGAGCCGCCCGCCAGAAGTGGGCGTGGCTCTTGCGTTTTCGACGTTGGGGATCACTCATGGCTTTGACGGGCGGCTAGCCTACGCGCTGGCGGCGGGGATCGCAAAACGGGGCGGATGGCGACGCTGCGCGGGCGTCGATGACTCTTGTGGTGCGGGCCTCTGGCCTGCGTGGCTTTGCGCAGAATGCAGGCTGGAAGCCTGCACCACAAGCTGCGGGGTCGGACGAAAAAAAATTGGAGACTCCCGACCCCTTCCATGCCTCCGACCCCTTCCATGCCTCGACCCCTTCCTTGCCTCAGCCGATTTGATCTTGCGATGGGTGCCTCGATCGCCCGCTTGCGGTACAATCGCCGACAATATGGAATCGAATGAGCCTTTGGTGGGGTTGCCGCATCGACCGGCGGATGATTCGGAGGAGGTCTACTTCGCCGGGTCGCCACGCCTGCGCGGGGAGCTGGGCCATGTGATCGGCTTTGTGCTGCTCGGGTTGATCCTCGCGGCGGTGCCCTTCTTTTTTACGGCGGGGCGAACGGCGCTGTGGATCGGCGCGGGACTCATTGCCGGGGCGGTCGTGGCGCTGATCCCGATCGTTCTGACCCGCTCGCAACGCTACCGGATCAGCAACTACCGTATCGACTTCGAGCGCGGTGTCCTGTCGCGCACGATCGACACACTCGAGCTGTGGCACGTCGATGATGTGCGCTTTCACCAGTCGCTGCTCGATCGGATGCTGCGCGTCGGCACGATCAGCATCCTGTCGGAGGACCTGAGTACTCCCAATCTCATACTTCGGGGGCTTCCCGCGCCGCGCCCGTTGTTTGAGGCCCTCAAGCAGCGGATTATCGCCGTCAAACGCCAGCGAGGCGTGATCAAGATGGACATGGGGCATCACGCTTAGCCGGAGCCGCCCCCGATGCCCATCGAGTACTATTACGCCGCGGGAGAGAAGGGCGACGAGCAGCGCGGACCGGTGCCGATTGATAAATTGGTGAGCCTTGAGATCGGCCCGACGACGCTGGTCTGGCGCGAGGGGATGGACCAGTGGCACTCGGCCGATTCCATCGATGACCTGCGCGAGCTGTGGCGTGCGCGCCCAGCGCCGACACTCGAGTCGTCCGACCGCGGGGAGTATTCCTTGAGTGAGCCGGACCCGACGCCGCAGGCGGTTGAGCCGGTGACGCTCGCGCCGGGGGCGCAAGCGACCGCCGGGCCTGGCGCGGTCCTGACCTATCACGGCATGGCGGGCAGGCCCAGGTCCACCAGCGGGCTGGCGATCGCCAGCATGGTGTTGGGGATCATCTCCTGCCTGTGCGTGCTGGGGCTGACGATCGGAGCGATCATCTCGATGCCCTGCTCGATTTTGGCGATGGTCTTCGGGTTTACCGCCCGTGGACAGGTCAAGCGCGGCGAGACCACCGGCGGCGGGATGGCGCTGGCGGGGATCATCTGCGGGTTCGTCTCGATCGGGCTGTATGCGGTCATCCTGCTCGGCTTCGTCGGGCTGATTCTCGCCTCCCTATGATCGGCCGATGCCAAGCACCGAGTCATCCCCGATTTTCCGTTTCGGCTTTTTCATTAAAGGGCCGATGGGACGTTGGCGTTCGGCAGAGCGCTGCTGTTCGTCGGCATGCCTGGGAAGGCCGACGACCGCGTCGGCATGATGAAGAGTCGCGACAACCAGCACGAAGGGGATGACTCAATGCGAAGCACGATTGACTCGATGACGGCGCGATGCCGAGTGGTCCTTTTGGCGATGCTGGCGGCAGGCCTTGGACCGGCGGCGTGCGCCTCGGTTTCCCCGGCGGTTTCCGGTGAGATCGAAGGCAAACCCGGCGAGGTGAGCATCCGCCACACCGCGCCGCTCGTGCATCGCCGCAGCTTCGATCCGCGCCATCCGCCGAGTGAATTGCCGCGCCTCAGCGAGGACGAGGCGGCGGTGACCGTCTCTCGCTTCGGATGCGCCTGCGCGGTGAGGATCCGCATGACGACGCGGAGCGGTTCGGACGGAACAGTGCGGACCAAGGTGCTTGTGGATCGGATCGAGCCAACGCTGTCACTGGAGATTACGCTGTGGCTTCCCGAGCCGTCCAAGCCGAAACTGGAGGCGCATGAGCAGGCCCACCGGCGCATCGCCGAGTGGTTTTACGCTCGGGCCGACTCGCCGACCCGGCGGGTGGCCGAGGAACTGATCGGGCGGTCGGTCGAGGTCGATGGCGACGATGGACGGGAAGCCGGTGAGCGACTGATGGCCTATGTCACCGATCGCGTCAACTCGAGGTTCATTGAGGCGAGCAGCGAGGCGTGCAATCGGGTGCAGGATGGGTTCGATCGCTTGACGGATCACGCCCGCAATACGATGGATGAGCAGCGGGCGATCGAGCGGGCGATGCGCGACTGCGGGCATTCCTCGGACTCGAGCGTGCAATGACCGCTGAGGCAGGCAAAGCGCGAATGAATAAGACGATAATCAAATGGACGGCGTGGTTTTTTGTTTGCGGGATCGGATTGCTCGCCGGTGCCGCCCGCGCCCAGCCGGCTGATCCCCGAGGGGCGAGCGCGGGGGCTGAGGCCGCGACCCGCGAGGCGGCGACCCGGATCGACGGGGGGATTTTCTCCGATACCACGCAGCCGGCGACCGAGCCGGGCGAAGAGCAGTCGGCGCCCGGTCCGGTGACGCCGGCGTCCGAAGTCGAGTTCATGATCCGCCAGGCCGTGGCGTTCTTGTATTCCAAGCAAAATCCGCAAGGCAACTGGGAGCGGGTCGGCGAGGCGGCGAATCCGAACCATGTCTGGGACATCAATCACGGGGGAACTACGGCCCTAAGCCTCTATGCGCTTCTGGCGGCGGGGGAGCCGTATTCCGACCCGAGAATTCGGCGGGGCGTGGAATGGATGATGCAGGCCGAGATGAAAGGCGTCTATGCCGTGGCGATGCGGCTCAACGGTATGTGGTATCTGCCGCGAAACCTGGTGCGCGACCGCGTGCGCGACGATGTGAGCTTTTTGCTGCGCTCGCAGATTCGTCTTCCCGGCAAGGCGGCCGGGCACTACGGGTATACCGAGAAAACCGCGCCCGATGTGACCGACCACTCGGTCAGCCAGGTGGCGGTGCTGGGGATGTGGATGGCCGATCGGATGGGGCAGGGTCCCAGCGACGACTACTGGAAGCGGATCGAGACGGCCTGGCTGCGCGATCAGCAGCCTTCCGGGGGTTGGAGCTATCGCCAGCGGCCGCAAGGGGATTTTGGAGTCGATGGCTCGATGACCGCCGCGGGGGTCGCCACGTTGTTCATCAGCCAGGAATATCTTCACGCCGACAAGGGGCTGGCGTGCAAGGGGAACATCACCAACGCGGGGATCGAGAGCGGGCTGGCGTGGATGCGCGAGCATTTCGCCACGGCGATCAACCCCGGCACGGCGCCGATCGAACATCAGGCGCCGTTCTACTGGCTCTATGGGGTGGAGCGCTGCGGGGTGGCGAGTGGTCGGAAATACTTCGGTCGGCACAACTGGTTTAACGAAGGGGTGAAGGAGCTGCGGCGGTCGCAGCTTGCGGAGGGCTCGTTCCCCGCCAGTGCCGGGCCGTTGATGAACGAGATCCACAACACCAGCTTCGCGCTGATCTTTCTCGCCCGCGGACGCCAGCCGGTGCTGATCAACAAGCTGCAATATCCGGGAACCTGGAACCAGCGCCCGCGCGATGCGGCCAACTTCACCCGCTGGTACGAATCGCAGTTCGAGCGAGAGTTCAACTGGCAGGTGGTGGGCATCCACAACCACCTCGCCGAACTTCACGACGCCCCGGTCCTGCTGATCAGCGGCGGCGGGGCGCTGGGGTTCACGCCCACCCAGCGGGAAAAGCTCAAACAGTATGTGCTGGGCGGCGGGCTGGTGCTGGGGATCGCCGATTGCCAATCCGTCGAGTTTTCCCGATCCTTCGCCGCTTTGGCCGAAGGACTTTTCCCCGGCGAATCGATGCGGGTGCTTCCGAGGGATCATCCGATCATGAAGGGCGAACTGCCGCTGAGCGGGCCGGTTGAGGTCCAGGCGCTCGGCAATGGCCTGCGCGAGATGTTTTTGCTGATCCCCCAGCAGGATCCCGGCCGCGCCTGGCAGGCGCAGGGGAGCGCCGAGCAGCCGGCGCTGTTCCAGATCGGCGCAGGGATTCTGCGCTACGCCAGCGGGCGCGAAGACCTTCGCTACAAGCACGATGCCCCCGCGGTGATCCCCGATCCGTCGATCCACCCGTCGATGAACGTCCGATTGGCGCGGATCGAGCATCCGGGCATGTGGAATCCCGAGCCGGGCGGCTGGTCACGCGTCGCCGGGCTGCTGCACAATCAAAACGGGATCGAGCTGACCTGGGATGCCGTGGCGCTGGCCGATCCAGCGCTGTCGAACTACTCGATCGCCCACATGACGGGAACCCAAGGCTTTCGCATCATGCCCGATGAGCGAAAGCAGATCATGGCGTTCATTGCTAAGGGCGGGACTCTGCTGGTCGATGCCGCGGGAGGATCGCCCGAGTTCGCCCGCAGCGCTGAGATCGAGTTCGGCAACCTGGTCATCGGCGGCCGCTTACAGCCGATCCGGTCCGACGACCCTCTGCTGGCGCCGACGATCGCCCGCCCGGCGGCGGGGGGCGAGAACACCAAGCCCCGCTCGCCCGACGCTCCGCCCGCGTTCGATCCGCCGCCATTGCCTGGAGAATTGCCGCTGAAAATCGCCTACCGCCGCGCCGCCCGGAGCCGGATCGGCAAGCTGGATGAGTCGCGCCTTCAGGGAGTGCGCGTCGGACGTCGCTGGGCGATCATCCTTTCGGACATGGACCTCTCCTGCGGCCTGTCCGGCAGCAATGCTGACGGCGTGGCGGGCTATTCGCCTTCGACCGCGCTGGAGATCGTCCGACGGGTTATTCGCAATACCGCCAAATCCAAGTGAAAGCGGCCGGGGAACATCGGCGGGGTCTGCGTCACATGCCATGCGGCTTCTACGGCTGCCCGTGGCGGGCCGGCGGCTCGTGCGGCATTTCGGCATGGGCCGTCGTAGCGGGTGAGGGCAAAGCCGGACCGGTCGTGGCCCCGCGGAGTTCTCCGGCCATTTCTTCGAGCGTCGAGCGGAATTTCTCATCCACCAGCAGTTCCGCGGCCTGGTAAAGCCGGTAGGCTTCGGTGGGGCGGATATTGAAATAAGTCGAGATGTTGTTGACCGTTTCGCTGAAGCTGGGGAAGGGCAGATTCTTCATATCGCTCAGCCTGCCCAGCGCCAGGTGGACCACATGAACCCCATGGCCGTAGCGATCACGCAGATGCAAGACGCCATCCGATTCAAGCTTTCGCATCTGCTGGCGGATGTCGCTGGCGACGATGCCGTCGGGGACGAAGCGAATGATCAGGTCGGCCAGCGTCGCCGAGCTGACGCGGTTGAGCAGGTTGTTAGTCGAGAGATTCGCTCCGTAGCGAAGGCTGTCGATCAGGCCGGTGTCGGGGCTGTCCGAAAGCTTGGCGTCGTAGCGCGTCTTGGCGTCGATCACCAGCAGCATCAGACCACGCGGATAGGGATCGGGCCGACCGGAATCCCGCGCCTGTTGAATTTGCGCTTCGTATGCCTCGAGCAGCGACAAAACCCCGAGGTTGTCGGCCGCGCCGCCGTCGATCAGGTGGACGTATTGCTTGAACCGGGTTGAGTAGTCGCGCAGCGTCACCTGATGCAGCACCACCGGTGCCGCAGCGCTGGCCGCCACGGCGAGCCCCAGGGGATACTTGCCCAGGTCGGCGTTGAGCTGATCGAACGATTCGTTGCAGAACACGAACCGCCGCCCCGACTGGAGATTGGTCGCATTGATCAATAACCGCGGCCGATCCGGGCGAAGATCGGCAAAAGTCAAGCCGTGGCCCTTCGCGGTGGTGAACAGTTGCCGCTGAAAAATATCCCCCAGGATGTCGCTGCGATCCCAACTGGTGAGGGTTAGGGCCAGCCAGTTCCACGGCAGCAGGATCTGCCCCACCAGGTCGTTGGCGAAGCCGTAGGTCAACTTCTGCTGCACGACGCCGGGACTCCAGTCGGAATCATCCGCCACGCAATAATACGCGGCGGTGAGCGATCCGCCCGAGACGCTGGAAATGTAGTCCACCCGCTGAAGCAACCCGAGCTTTTGCAGTTCGAACATGCACGCCGCGGCGAAGTTGGCCGACCGCGACCCGCCGCCGGAAATCGCCAGCCCGACGAAGATCCCATCCTCATCGTGAACATACGGCTGGGTCGACGCCGCCGGAACGATCACGGGACGTCCCCCTGGCTCGGCGTGGTCATCCGTGGGGATCAACCGTGCCATCACCGCCGCCCGCGTGTGATTGGCGTCGAGGTGGGCGACATCGCGCGAAAGCGGGTTGAGGATGACGTTGCGATGCGTGCAGCCATACGCCATGCAGGCGAGGCCGAGGATCAGCGCCATTGACGCAGGCACCCTCGGTGTTCGTCGCCGGAGGTTTGTTGCCGGGCCTTGGAGAACGCTCGATGGGGGGGGAAATGAATGGTTCATGTGCTGATGGGCAAGGATCGTACGCCAAGCAGGGATGGCTGGCGAGCGGGGGGTGCGCGACAGTTGATCCTCGCGATTCCCGACCCCTTCGCGCGAGCCTGGCACGCCCCTTCGCGCGGGCGGACCCCTGCACGCGGGCGGACCCTTCACACGGGCCGGGCAATCCGCTTGCTTCGTGCGCGGCTTCTTGTTGACAAATGCGATGATCCGACCTATATTGTGAAATAATTCACGAAGGTCGTGGATCTGCCATTTTCGACGCTTGACCGTTTTTCACCGAACCGGCGGTTTGCGATTCGGACGTGGTATGTACAATCCGGCCTCGATCCCGTTTCGTACGGAACGGCGTGCTCTCGACGGGCGACGCCGAGGTTCTCGGTCAACACAAACGCCAGCGCCGGCGAAAAGGCGACAAGGGAGTTCGACATGAGCAGCAGTGCCTCTTCCGCATCGACCCACAAGCCCGCCACCCCGCCCGCCGGGAAACGCGGCGCTAAGCCCATCGACGGGCGAATCAACCAGACGGTCCAGAAATGGATTGATCAGTGCATTGCGCTCGCCCAGCCGGATCGCGTCTACTACTGCGACGGCTCGGCCGAAGAACGCAAGGAGATGTTCGAACAGGGCGTGACCGACGGGGTTTTTATCCGGCTCAACCAGCAGAAACTGCCCGGATGCTACCTGCATCGCTCGAATCAGAATGACGTGGCCCGCAGCGAACACCTCACGTTCATTTGCACGCCCAATCCCGACACCGTCGGCCCGACCAACAACTGGATGAGTGACAAGGCCGGCTATGCCAAGTTGCGCCCGCTGTTCGAGGGGTCGATGAAGGGGCGCACGATGTACGTCCTGCCCTTCGTCATGGGCCCGATCGGATCGCCCCTGGCCAAGGTCGGCGTCGAGCTGACCGACAGTCTCTACGTCGCGGCCTCGATGAGCATTATGACCCGCATGGGCGACAAGGCCTGGAAACAGCTCGGCGACAGCGATGAGTTCACCCGCTGCCTGCACAGCGTTTTGGACTGCAACCCCGACCGGCGCTACATCTGCCATTTCCCCCAGGACAACACCATCTGGTCGATCGGCTCGGGCTATGGCGGAAACGCGCTGCTGGGTAAGAAGTGCCTGGCCCTGCGAATCGCCAGCTATCTCGGCTTCCAGCAGAACTGGATGGCCGAACACATGCTGCTGATGGGTGCCACCAGCCCCGAAGGTGAAAAGTCGTACGTGGCGGCGGCGTTCCCATCGGCCTGCGGCAAGACCAACTTCGCCATGCTCGTGCCCCCGCCGAAATACAAGGGGTGGAAGATCACCACCGTTGGCGACGACATTGTCTGGATGTGGGTCGATGAAAAGACCGGCAAGGTGCGGGCGATCAACCCCGAGGCCGGATATTTCGGCGTGGTGCCCGGCACCAACCGCCAGACCAATCCCAACGCCATGGACACGATCATCAAGGACACAATCTACACCAACGTGGCGCTGCTGCCCGATGGTGATGTCTGGTGGGAAGGCAAATCCGACGAAGCGCCCAAGGAGGCGGTCGACTGGACCGGCCAGAAGTGGACGCCGGATTGCGGCCGAAAAGCCGCCCATCCCAACAGCCGCTTCACCGCGCCGTCCACAAACAACCCGGTGCTGGATCCGGCCTGGAACGACCCGT
Source organism: Tepidisphaerales bacterium (assembly GCA_038329845.1). Lineage (GTDB taxonomy): Bacteria > Planctomycetota > Phycisphaerae > Tepidisphaerales > Tepidisphaeraceae > JBBQNJ01. The sequence continues at coordinate 46,820 of JBBQNJ010000022.1, forward strand.
CCGGCGTCCCGGTCAACGCCATCATCTTCGGCGGCCGCCGCTCCAAGACCATCCCGCTGGTCTTCCAGGCCTTCAACTGGGTTCACGGCGTCTATCTGGGCGCCACGCTCGGCTCGGAGACCACCGCCGCCGCCACCGGGCAGGTGGGCGTGGTTCGGCGAGATCCCATGGCGATGCTCCCGTTCATTGGCTACAACATTCGCGATTACCTGGTCCACTGGTTCCGAATGCGCAAGCTGATGACTGACTGCCCGCGCATTTTTCATGTCAACTGGTTCCGCAAGGACGACCAGGGGCGCTTCATGTGGCCAGGTTTCGGCGAGAACATGCGGGTCTTGAAGTGGATTCTCGACCGCAGCCATGGCCGGGCCTATGCCCGCGAAACGGTCCTCGGCTGGATGCCCCGCCCCGAGGATATCGACCTGGAAGGGCTGGACATCCCCGATGCCCAGTTCCAGGCGATGCAGAAGGTGGATGTCGAGGACTTCAAGGCCGAGATCGCCAGCCAGGAAGAACTGTTCCTCAAGCTCGCTGGCGATCTGCCCAAGGAAATGATCTTCCAGCGCGAGCTGCTGATCACCCGGCTGTAATTCCCGGGCCGAAGGCGACGGACAAGAAAACCACTCCCGATCCCCGTTCGCGGGGATCGGGAGTTTTCACGCGCCGGCCGGTATCCGGAGGTTGCATCGGTGGATCAACGACAGGCCATCTTGAAGGTGAAGCGGTTCGCCGAACTGGTGCGGCGGCATTTGCCGGTGTGCGACGTGATCCTATTCGGGTCGTATTCCCGCGGGCATCCGCCCGGACAGCGACATCGACGTGCGCATCGAACCGTTGCTTTTAGAGCGGAAGCACTATGAAGGAGGATTCCTCGGGGAAATTGTCCGGCGCGGCAAGCTGATCGTCTCTTATCCCTGATCGAGCGAGTGAAAAACGCGCGATGGGCTGGGACGCGCCGCCGTTCAGTACTGGCGATCCAGTTCGTACCAGACTCCGCCGATGGCCGCGCCGTTGGCGTTGAGGGCGAGGATGTTCTCGACCCAGTAGCCGGCGTTGAATAGTTCCCGCGGAACCCACTTGACCGATCCGTCGGCGTAGCCGGCGTTGATCCCCGTGCGGTGCCGGGTTGCCAGACTGTCGAGATTCGAGGCGGGCCGATAGATGAGCATTTCCGTCACCAGGGCATTGTGCTGGACATCCCGCAGGTGAGGCCATTTATTGCCCGCCGGGACTCCCAGCGGAGGAGTGCCGCCGCTTCCGCCGCCGAATTGCACCATCGGACGCACCCCGAACCCGGCGCGGCAATACGTGGTGGCTGTTTCGGGCGGCCAGGGATTGATCGCCGTGTCGAACTGCCAGCGCTCGTCGATTTCCGACGGGCAGTAATAGGTCTTGGGGTCGGTGAGGTGCCCGGAAATATACAGGATTCCGAGCATCAAGTAGGGTTTGGTCCCGTACTGCACCGGATCGCGGATCATGTAAGACCCCCAGCGCGAGCTGAATAAATACCCAAGGGGAACGCAGTCGCGGTTGTCGTTGGCATAGGCGCGCAGGGCCATGACCAGTTGCCGCTGGTTCGATGAACACGCCACCCGATGGGCCGCTTCCCTGGCCTTGTTGAGGGCGGGCAGGAGGATGGAGACCAGCAACGCGATGACGCCGATCACCACGAGCAATTCCACCAAGGTAAAGGCGGTTCGATTTCGCATGGGAGGGCCTCGAAAAAAGCCGCGCGATGCCCGCGCATCGGCGGCGTGGTCGGTGCAAAGTCACCCGTCGATCTTGTCGCCTCAACGCACCCGCCGCCGACGCACCAGCGCCAGCCCGGCTAGCGACAGCAGACCCAGCGACGCCGGCTCGGGCACAAGGGTGACCTCGCCATTCAGCACGATGTTGTCGATGCGGATCGGGTCACCGTTGTTGGCACCGCCAAATACATACAGGCGAAACTCGTAGGTACCAGAGCCGAGCGTGTTGAACGCCGCACCGGTCACGCCGGCGACGGAGAAATCCTGGTAGTTCCCGTCGCTGCTCATGCCGGTGGTCACAGTGGAGTCGCCGAGCGAGGCACCGCTGGTGAAGCCACCCACCGACGACAGGACGCTGATTTTGTTGGGCGAACTTCCGGTGGTGGCGTTGCGGGCTGCGGCGAAGGTGAGGCTGGAGACATCCAGCTGATAACTCGGTGCGATGGTAAAGCTGAAGTTGGAATATTGCTCACCGGTGATCGCATCGGCGAGCGTGGCCGCCTGTGCCACACGCCCGCGGATGTAGAAGGCTCGTGCGCCGCCCGTCTGTGATCCCGTCGAGGTGTCGCCGCTTTGGGAGACGCCGGTGTTCGTTTCGACCACGTTCGGCTGCCCCGGGCCTGCGGCGAAGGCGGTAACGCCCGTCAGCCCGGTGACGGCGTCGCCGGAGTTGGCACCGGTGCTCGCCTCGAACTCGTATTGGGCGATGAGCGCGCCGTGGGCCGTTCCCGCGCCCGCTAGCCAGCCGAGCGTGGTGATGCATGAAGTGAACAGACGCATACGAACCTCCTGTAAGCAGAAGCAAAACGGAACTACCGCGGCGACGCGCCGCAGGCGGACAGGGTTTGCCCGTCCTCAAAAGTGAACTTGATCTTCACCGGAGGCAACACGCGCTCCGGCTGGTCGATTTTCTCTTCGAGTAGATGAACCGCGGTGCGCCCCATCTCTCGTTCGGGAATGATCATCGTGGCAAGGGGCACGCCCACATCTCCGACGCGGGCGCCGCCGTGGGTGATCAGCGACAGATCGCCGGGAACCGTCATTCCCAGCTTCATCGCGGCCACGAACAGGGCATTGGCCTCCGGCCCGGCGTAGGTTATCGCCGCCGTTGGGCGATCAGGCGTTTTCAGCAAATGCATCGCCGTATCGAGTCGATCCTCGGCCTGAACAGCCTCTTGTCGCACGATCGGTGCCAAACTCGCATCCCGTATCGCGCTTTCATACCCGTGCCGTCGGGCGTGGGCGCTGAAATGCGCTTCCTGCCCGCGTGCCAGATCGTGGGCGAAGTCGAGGTACGCGATTCGCCGATGACCTCGATCCAGCAGCATCCGCGTCGCCTGCCACGATGCATCCCATTCGTCGGGATAGACGCAATCCCCTTCCAGTTTGGTATTGATCCAGATCGAGGGCACGTGATGTTCCCCGATCAGGCGCATCATGTCGGGGGGGATATGGTCGGTGTAGTTGATCAGCATTCCATCGGCCGACCATTCCCGCAGGATCTTGGGGATGAATCCTTCACTGGTCAGTTTCTCATCGGGCAGTGCCGCCAGCAGAAGCTGCAGATCCCGCTGGTCCACAGCGCTTTGGATACCGGCAAGCAAGCCCTGGGGAACGGTGCTTCGACCGGGGGCGGTACTCAATAACAGCGCGACGCTCCCGAACCGGCCGGTGCGTACGGCGCGGGCCGAGACATTCAGGCGATACCCATGCTCGATCGCCAAGTCATGAATCTGGCGGCGCATCTCGCTGCTGACTCCGGACTGGTTGGTCAGGGCTTTGTGAACGGTCACCGTCGAGACCCCAGCCAACCGGGCGAGACCCGCTTGCGTGCGAACGAGCTGTGAGGGCGATGCCAAGGTCATCTCATCACCGACTTTACACTTAACCCGGACGAAACTTAATCGATTAGCTTAACCTACAATACCCGATTCTCGCGCGAAGTCAAGAGAATTCCCGCGATAGCTTGAGAAAAACTTGCCGGCTTGAATTTCCACGTGCCGGCGTGCGATGAAAGAACTCGCTTTTCCGGATCGCTCTCCCGCCGGGGGCCTCCGCCCAACGCCCCCCTCGCCGAACGCGGACAGGTCAAACAGTTGCCAAACCTGATTCACGTTACGATACTCGCGGGCGCTTGAGGTGGCTTGGGAGATCAATCGGCGGGGGGCTTTTTTTTGAGAATTCCCGAATGACGCGGTTCACCCTGGATATCCAGACCAACGGCAACACCGAGATCATCAATCTCAGCCCGGAATTGAACCGGCGGCTGGGTTCGATCGACGGCGAGGGGGTGGTGCATTTGTTCGTCGTAGGCTCGACCGCGGCGCTGACGACCCTCGAGTTCGAGCCGGGGCTGGTCAAACATGATCTGGCCAACGTGTTCCAGCGCCTGGTGCCGGATGATGCCCGCTACGAGCATGAAGCGACCTGGAACGATGACAACGGCCATTCCCATGTGCGGGCCGCGTTGCTCGGACCCAGCCTCACGATCCCCTTTGCCCGTCATCGCCTCCTTACCGGCGACTATCAGCAGGTGGTGCTGATCGACTTCGATACCCGCCCGAGACGCAGGACGGTGATCGTCAGCGTCCTTTGAAGGGAGTCCGCCGAAGACGAATCGGTCGCCGCACTACATGGCGGACCCGGCTCGCGGGCGCTCAGCTCGCGCGCCTAATACGGATGATGCCTGCTCAACCGGGCCTGCCCGGCAAGCTGCTCCAGCCCGCTCAGCTCGCGCGCCTAATACGGATGATGCCTCGGCAGGCGTGAGCGTGCGGCGGTGAGCGTTCGGGTAAGCAGCATCGCCCGCATCTCGGCGACGGTGCCGGCATAGCGTGTTTCGCCGGCGACGTTCACCCGCTCGCCGGGATCCTTTTCCAGGTCGTATAACACCTCGTTGTCCGCATCCTGGAAGACCAGGTATTTCATCTTCTCGGTCCGCACCATCGCCCAGCCCGGATCGCTATAGGCATACACACTCTCTCGCCCGCGCGGCGACTCACCGGCCAGCAGCGACGCGCCGACCGATGCACCAGCCATCTGCCCGGGCACCGGCGCCCCGCTCAACTCCAGCAGCGTCGGCAGCAGGTCGGTCATCTCGAACAGGCCGTTCGCCTCCCGCCGTCGGCCTTCCAGCCCGCTCGGCCAATGCATGATCAGCGGCACCCGCATCACCTGTTCGTAGAAGTGATTGTCCTTGTGAGTCATGGAGTGATCGCCGGCCATGTCGCCGTGATCGGAACTGAAGACTAACAGGGTGTCGTCGAGCAGATTCGCCTGGCGCAGCCATTCCACCAGGCCGCCGATCGCCAGGTCCATTTCCGTAACCATCGCGGCCAGCCCGCGCCGATAGGTGGCGAAGTTCTCCGGCGACCAGTCGCGGCGAGAGCGCAGCATTCGAAGCAGCGCTTCGGGCTTCTGGTCGAGCTCGTCAGGATGCTGAAGATCGGGAGTGGGCAAAACCACGCCCTTGTAGGCCTCGAGCGCTTCGCGCACGGGCGTCAGAGGCGGGTGGGGGTTGTAAAACCCCAGGTGCATGAAGACCCGCTCGTTGCGGCGTGATGACAAGGCTCGCTGGGCGGCATCGGCAATCCAGCCCGCATGGGTCGCCTGCCAGGGTGCGTCGATCGCCCGCGGCGCTTCTTCGGCGGCGTGCCGGGCCGGATCGCTCGAGCGCGGGACTCGAAACGCCGCGGCATACTGGGGATATTTCCCCTCGAGCCAGTGGTAATATGCATCGGAATAATTGCCACGCTCCTCGCTGCACCAGAAGACGTCGAACCCATAGGGATGGCGCGGGCCTGGGTCAAAATCCATGTCCTCATGCGGCTGGAAGTGGAGTTTTCCGATCTGGATCGTCTGGAATCCCGCGGTGCCAAACCCGGTGGCTACGGTCGGGGAAAAATCCGCGGGCAGCGCGATCCCGTTGCGGGTCACGCCCGTCTGCTGGGGATACAGCCCTGTCATAAAGCTGCACCGGCTGGGCATGCACACGCCGTTCTGGGTGTAGCAGCGATGGAAGTTCAAACCCGCGGCGCTTAACGCATCGAGCGCCGGGGTCCGCATCCCCGGATTGCCATTGGCACCGACGTGGTCGTATCGCATATGGTCCGACGTCATCCATATGACCCGTTGAGGAGAGGGAGTTGGCATGGCCGGGAAGATAGCGTTCCGTTCGGTACTTGGCCAAGGGGGAAAGGTGCGTTGTCAACAAGTTGACATCGTGATCTCGCGATGAACGCATCATGTTACCCCGAAGCGCGCCGTGCTAGCCCGAAGCGCCAGCGAGGCCGCGAGAACGACGAATCGCATCGTGTTACCCCGAAGCGCGCCGTGTTACCCCGAAGCGCGCCGTGCTAGCCCGAAGCGCCAGCGAGGCCGCGCAAGCGACGGAACGCATGGTGTTACCCCGAATCGCCAGCGAGGCCGCGAGACGACAGGACGAACGGGCTGTTTGCGTTGTCATTCGCCGCAGCCAAAATGGGGCGGCGAGCCGGGAAAGTCGTAGGCTCGGGTTCATTCCCACCAGTTTTCGCGCAGGCATCGCGGGCGGCAGGCCCCCCCTGCGATGGCTGTTTCTTTGATGACCTATGAATTGCCCTTCTCTGCAATATCTCGATCGGTGTGCCGAGTTGATCGAAGCGGTGCGGGCTCAGCGCCAGGGGATCCAGACGGCGGCGGACTGGTTTGCGCGGACGATCCTCGCCGGGCGGATGGTGCAGGTGTTCGCCTCGGGGCACAGCCGGATCATGGTCGAGGAGATGTGGCCGCGGTACGGGTCGTTTCCGGGGTTCAATCCCATCGTCGAGTTGTCGTTGACGTTTCATAACCTGGTCGTGGGGGCCAACGGACAGCGGCAGGCGATGTTCCTCGAGAACGTCAGCGGCCTGGCAGCGCGGATTGTGCGGAACTTCGACTTGTGCGACCGGGACAGCGCGTTGATCATCAGCAGCAGCGGGTGCAATGTCGTGCCGATCGAGATGGCCGAACAGTTCAAGGCCGCGGGGCTGAAGGTGGTGGCGATCTTCAGCGTCGATCACTCCCGGGCGAGCGCCAGCAACCATCCGCGCGGGACGAAGTTGGCGGATGTGGCCGACCTGGTGCTGGACACGGGCGCGCCGGTGGGGGATGCGATGGTGTCGATTGAGGGGCTGGATACGCCGGTGGCACCGGGATCGACGATCGGGGGATGCATGCTGATCAACGCGATCAAAGCCGAGGTGGCGCTGCGTTTGACGCGGGGGGGCGAACCGCCGACGGTCTTGAGCGCTGCGGCGGTGGTGGGGGCCGAGCGGGCGCACGAACTGTTCGAGTCGGCATACGACCAGCACGCCCATCGGCTGGCGAAGTTATACGAATCGGTGGGCAGAAACCCGAGGCGGACATGAAATACGGCGTGTGCGATTGGATTCTCGGCGGGACCGATGATGCGGCGAGATTTTCGCGGGCCAAATCGCTTGGCCTGGACGGCATCGAGATCAATCTCCCGTTGCGGGACTTGGCGAATCCCGCCGGGCGAGTGGAGGAGTTGAAGCGGCTTGCCGGTTCGACGGGGCTGGCGATTCCGTCGATGTGCATCGGAGAACACAACGGCAAGGGGCTCATCGCCAACGTCGATCGGGGCGGGGCCGTCAGCGATGAAATCGCCGCGGCGATCGACTGCTGCGCCGCCGTCGGCGCTGCGACGTTACTGGTTCCGTTTTTCGGGTCGAATGAACCGCGCAATTTCGTGCAGCGGCGTGACGTGGCGGAAAAATTGCGCCCGCTCTGCCGCCGTGCCGAACAATGCGGGGTGGTCATCGCGTTCGAGGGGACGCTGCCGGCAGCGCAAATGGCGCAGATGGCGCATCGCATCGCCTCGCCGGCGTTCGGGGTCTATTTCGACCTGGCCAACTGCGTTTGGGTCGATCAGGATGGCCCGCGGGAAATCCGTGAGCTGGGGAGCCTGGTGCGTCAGGTTCACATGAAAGAGTCGCGCTACGGGACCGGCGACGCCCGTCCGGGGGATGGGCGGGTGAATTATCCGGAATCGGCCAGGGCGCTGCGTGAGATCGGGTATGACGGGTGGCTGGTGCTGGAGACGCCCAACGGGACCGATGAGCAGGTTCGTGCAGACCTGGCGTTCACGCGGCAATTCTGGGAGCAGTCTTCGGCGAGTGGCGGCTGATGATTGATGCATTGATTCATTCTCGAATCCCCGTGCTGGCGAAGGTGGACGTGTTGGTAGTGGGCGCCGGCTCGGCCGGATGCTGTGCCGCGATCGCGGCGGCGGGGGAGCTGGGTGCCGAGCGGGTCATGTTGATCGATCGCTACGGCTTCGCCGGCGGTGCCAGCACCGGGGTGCTCGACACGTTTTATGGTTTTTTCACGCCGGGGGATCAGCCGCGAAAAGTGGTGGGGGGATTGCCGGATCGCGTGGTGGATCGGCTTCATGCCCGCACCGCGATGCACCTGCGACCCAACACCTATGGCGCGGGAACGGGGATCACCTACAACCCCGAGGTGCTCAAGCTGGTCTGGGATCAATTGCTGATCGAGGCCGGGGTCGATGTTCTGCTGCATTCGCTGCTGATCGACGCGGAAGTCGATGCCGGCGGCCGAATCATCGCGGCGGTGGTCGCCACGCGCTCGGGGCCGGGACGGATCGTCGCTCGGCGGTTCATCGACGCTTCGGGAGATGCCGACTTGTGCGCCCGGGCGGGACTGGATTTCGAGAAGGCCGGCGCGATCGACCCGGCCCAGACGCTTACCACCACGTTTCGGCTGGCCAATGTGAATCACGAGCGGTTTGCGCAGGCCGGGGGCAAGAAGATGCTCGCCGAGCGGATGCGGCAAGCCGATCTGAGCATCTATCCGCTTCCGCGGCGAGAGGGCTCGTTTCACGCCATGGCGATCCCCGGATGCGCCGCCACGGTGGCGGTGCGGGTGGGGGATGTGGATGCGACCGACAGCCGCCAACTTACCGCCGCCGAGATCGCCGGACGCAAGCAGGCGTTCATCTACGAGCGGTTCGTCCGCGATTGCGTGCCGGGATACGAAAACGCCCGCATCGTCGGTCTGGCCGTGCAGATCGGCGTGCGCGAGACCCGGCGAGTATACGGCGAATACCGGCTGACCCGCGAAGATTGCCTTGCGGGTCGGCGGTTCGATGACGAGGTGCTGCTGTGCGGCGCGCCGATCGAAGATCATCGGCAGAACGCCGCCGGGCAGACCGAAACCGCCTGGGCGTATGTCCCCCGCGAGTCCGTATATGGGGTGGCGTATCGGACGCTGATTCCGATCGGGCGGGATGAAATTCTCATGGCCGGGCGATGTTTTTCGGCCACCCATGATGCGCATGCCTCGTGCCGATCGATGGGCCAGACGATGGCGATGGGACAGGCCGCGGGGCTGGCCGCGGGACTGTCGCTGCGCGACGATCGCTCGGTGCGGCAGGTCGCGGCCAACGAGCTGCAAGAGACGCTGCGCCGCGGCGGGGCGGTTCTGGAGATGCCCGCCGGGATCGCGGCGACGGGCACCGGCGATTGGACGAAGAACCGGCCGGTGGGCACGTCTCCGGAGGCGGGCCGATGAGCTTTGTGCGCACGGTTCTCGGCGATATCGCGCCCGAATCTCTGGGGGTGTGCTATGCCCACGAACACATCGTTATCGACGAGAGCCACACCACCGAAAAGACGCCGGACTTCCTGCTCAACGACGTGGAGCGAATCGTGGCCGAACTGGCGCAGTTCGTGGCCGCGGGGGGCCGCTCGATGGTCGATTCCATGCCGGGCGGCGGGGCGGGGCGCAACGTGCGGCTGCTGGCCGAGGTGTCGGGGCGAAGTGGCGTGCAGATCGTCTGCCCGACGGGATTGCACCTGCCGCGATACTATCCGCGCGGGCATTGGTCCTCGCGTCTCGGTGCCGAGGCCATGGCCGACTTGTTCATTGACGAGATCGAGCTGGGGATCGACTTCAATGATCTAGCCGGCCCGGCGATCCAGCGCAGCGGCCATCGCGCCGGGGTGATCAAGGTGGCGATGGATGAGGATGTTCCCAGCGTCCGCGAGCGGGCGATTTTTGCCGCCGCCTGCATCGCCCAGCGGCGAACGGGTGCGCCGATTCTGACGCATACCGAGCAGGGGCGCGGCGCGCTCGAACAGATCGAGCTGCTGCAAACGGGCGGGGCCGATCTGCACCATGTGGTGTTGAGCCACTGCGATCGCCGTTACGATGTGGAATCTCATCGTCGCATCCTGCGCAGCGGCGTGCGGGTCGAGTATGATTCGGCATTTCGCTGGAAGAAGCCGCCGAATCACACGTTGGACCTCGTGGTAGCGCTGATCGAAGAATTTCCCGGGCAGATCATGCTGGGAATGGATGCGGCGAGGCGCGGGTACTGGAGTAGTTTCGGCGGGTCGCCGGGGCTTGCGTATTTGTTGACCGACTTCAGCGTGGAATTACGCCGCGCGGGAGTGAGCGACGAGGCGCTGCATCGGATGTTCGTCGTGAATCCGCGAGACGCGTATCAATTTTCAACTCGGGAGCGATAACGATGGCCAAACGATGGAAAATCGCCGGAATCAACTTCGATCACATGCACATGGGCGATCTGCTGCGTCAGGTGAGTGAACATCCCGACGCCGAGATTGTCGGGGTCTGCGATGACGATCCAGCGCGGATGAAGCCGACGATGCAGAAGCTGGGGATCTCCGCCGACCGGGCGTACAGCGATCTGCATCAGTGCATGGAGAAAACGAAGCCGGACTTGGTGATTCTTTGCCCGGCGACGGCCAAGCACGCCGAGTATGTCGAAAAAGTCGCGCCGTACGGGGTGCATGTGCTGGTGGAGAAACCGTTCGCCGCGACGCTCGCCGATGCGGATCAGATGATCGCGGCGGTGAATGGGCCCGGCCAGCGGCTGATCATCAACTGGCCGCTGCGATGGTATCCCGCGCATATCACGGCCAAGCGGCTGTGCGATGAGGGGGTGATCGGGGAGGTGATCCAAGTTCACTATTACGACGGCAATCGCGGGCCGCTGCGCCATGTGGCCGACAAGGTCGCGGTCCCCGAGACGATCGCCAACTCGGAGAAGGCGCGAAGCTGGTGGTACAAGCGGCAGTTTGGCGGGGGAAGCATGTTGGATTACCTCGGGTACGGCACGACGCTGGGCACCTGGTTCATGAACGGTCGGGCGCCGGTGGAGATCACGACGATGGTGGATCGGCCCGAGGGGCTGGAGGTGGATGAGCATTCGGTCACGATCGCGCGGTACGACATCGCCAATTCAGGCCTGAGTAAGTTCGAGACTCGCTGGGGCGCGTTCAGCGATCCATGGACCGACCAGCCGCAGCCGAAATGCGGGTTCGTTCTCGTCGGCCGCGAGGGGACGATCAGCAGCTACGACTACGCGACGACGGTTCGTATCCAGACCCGCGGGCGCGAAGCGGGGTATCAGCAGCCGGTCGATTCGATCGCCGCGCCGTTCGACAATCCGATCAACTACGTGCTGCATTGCCTGGAGAACGATGCGCCGATCGAAGGGCCGTTGTCACCGAAGATCGCGCGAATCGGTCAGCAGATCGTGGATAGCGCCGTTCGTAGCGCCGCGGAGAAGAAGACCGTTCCGCTGGCGAAGTGATCGGCGACGGCAGGGTTGGAAAGATCGACGAAATTGAAGGAAAGAAGGGGAATCGCCATGACCAAGTCCAAGTCCAAGTCCAAGTCCAAGTCTCAGTCCAAGTCCAAGTCGTCAAAGTCAAAGCCAGCCAAGTCGGATGCGTACAGCCTTAAGAGCGCGGCGGGCGGCGCGTCTTGGTCAGCACCGGAGCTGAAATATCAGCCGCCGCGGCCGCGTCGGTATAACCCGCCGATCGGGTTGATCGGCTGCGGGGGGATTTCCAAATCGCATTTGACGGCGTACCGCGACATCGGGCTGAACGTGGTGGCGCTGTGCGACTTGATCCCCGACCGGGCCGAGGGCCGGCGAAAGGAATTCTTTCCCGAGGCTCGCACGTACACGGATTACAAGCAACTGCTGGGGCGCGACGACATCGAAGTGGTGGACATCGCCACGCATCCGCAGGACCGGGAGTATCTCATCCCCGATGCGATCGAGGCCGGAAAGCATGTGCTGAGTCAGAAGCCGTTCGTGCTGAACCTCGACACCGGCGAGCGCTTCGCGGAACTGGCCGATAAGAAAAACGTCAAGCTGGCGATCAATCAGAACGGGCGATGGGCACCCTATGTCAGTTATATCCGCCACGCCGTCGCCATGGGGCTATTGGGCGAGACGTTCGCGGCGCACCTGGCGTGCCACTGGAATCATGAATGGATCGGCACCACGCATTTCAACCGGGTGCATCACATCGTGCTGTATGACTTCCCCATCCACTGGTTCGATATGCTCAGCGCCTACCTGCCAGGCCGCAAGCCGCTGCGGGCGATGGCGACGCTGACTCGTGCCGCGCATCAGAAGGTTCGTCCGCCGCTGCTCGGGCAGGTGCTGATCGAGTTCGACGGGGCGCAGGCGAGCTTGCAGTTCGACGCGGCGACGCGGTTCGGGCCGATCGAGACGGCGTACGTGGCCGGCCCCAAGGGGACGATCAGCGGGCAGGGCCCTGTGTGCGGGATCAGCCAGCTTGATTTCGCTACCGCCAAGGGGCGAGCGCCGGTGAACCTGGAAGGCAAGTGGTTCACCGGGGGCATGGAAGGCTCGATGGGCGAGTTGCTGTGCGCCATCGAATCGCGGCGCGTGCCGAATAATAACGCGCACGATAACCTTCGCGGACTGTCGATGTGTTTCGCCGCGGTGGTCAGCGCCGAAACCGGTCGTCCGCAGACGATCGGGAAGGTGCGCAAAGTCCCGCTGGCCACCTGCCAGGTCGCCCCGGCCTGAACCGGCGCGCAATTCAGATTAAGACGAGGACAAAGCATCGGAACCTGCCAGGTCGCCCCGGCCTGAACCGGCGTGCAATGCCTCTTGTCGCCGGTGCGGTTATCGATTCAGAAATGAACGGATAGCGAACGTACCGTCGGAATGGATCGTCACCGACACCGCGCCCGATTCGTGGGTTCGCCACGCGGGACGATGCGACACCGTTTGGTCGAACTGCCGCTGTTTGGCCGTCAACGTGCGGTCATTGGAGCTGAGGATCGCCCGCGGGGCCACGGCGGCGATGAACTCGGCGGTGTTCGACTCGCAACTCCCATGATGCGGGGCGATGAGCACCTCGGCCCCGACCGACGGTGAGCTTCCGAGTAGTCCGGCGATACCGCCCGTCTGGATGTCGCCGGTAAATAGAATCGTTCGACCGGCGTATCGCAGCGCCAGCACCAGGCCGGCATCGTTGACCCCCAGCCGGGGCTCGTCTCCCGGCCAAAGCACGTCCAGGCGGGTCCCATCCCCAAAGTCGATGTGGTCGCCTCGGCACAGGATCTTTTGGTTGCAGTTCGACTCACCCATCGCCTGCAACAGGCTCTCGGCCGCCGGGTTGCCTCGAGATTGCGCTGCGAAGAATGACGACGTGTAGATGGACTTCGCCACCCCCGACTCGATGGCCGCTTCGATCCCACTGAGATGGTCGGCATTGGGATGGCTGATGAAGATCGCATCGATGCGCCGCAGTCCGTTGATGCGCAGATACGGTTCGATGCACCGCCCGAAAATGTCGGGAAACGAGGCTGACCCGGCGTCGAAGAGAAGGGTTGACCCGCCGGGCGTCCGCACCACGGCGCAGTTTCCCGCCCCGACATGCAGAACCGTCATTCGCAGTTCGCCGCGGTCGGCCAATCTGGCGGAAAATCCGCCCAACGCCGGTAGCATAAAAATCAGCGCCCCGGCCGAGATCGGCCCGAATCGATGGATCGACAAGCGGCGCACGAACGCCAGACTCGATGATCCGCTCGTCGCCGAAGCAATCAGCGGCATCCCCAACAGGAGATAGAACCCGGCGATCGCCCAAAGCGGCGGGGCGATGGTGGGCAGATCGCTGAGCGGCAGGCTCGCCAGGCCATCGACCAGCCCGCGCATCGACTGCATCGGCCACGCCGCCATCATCGCCCAGGTGCCCGCGGCACCGGGGAAGATCAGTGTCAGCATCACCTTCAGCAGTCCGCCGATCAGGCCGAAAAAGACCGGGATCGCCAGCAGGATGCTCGCCGGGATCGCCCACGGATTGAGCCGGTCGAAGTGGATCGCCACCAGCGGCGCCGACACCGCCCAGGCCACCAATCCCGCCGACATCGCCGCGATCGTCGCAGACCGAAGCGCGCGACCCTGGCGCTGGAGAAAGGTGGGTCGATCCAGTCCAAAGCCGCGCAGCACGCGAAGGTCCGGGTCGTCAAACCAGCTCGACATCAGGCCGTGCAGCCGTCCGGCCAGCAGCATCAGACCCAGCACCACCCCGAAGCTCAGTTGAAACCCCGCGCCGAACAGGTCCATCGGATCGTAGATGAGCATCGCCAGGGCGCACAGACTTAGCAGTTGCGGCGGATCGACGCTTCGCCGGCAGATCGTCCCCGTCGCCAGCGCCATGCAGAGCAGCACCGATCGCACGACCGGTGCCGAGGGCAGGGTGATCGCTCCATACAGCAGCACGAAGCCAATCCCGATGATCGCCGCGGCTCGAGGGCGCAGCCTCGCCACCCGGCAGATCAGGAACACGAACCCGCCCAGTACCGCCACGTGCATCCCGCTGATCGCCAGGTGATGGCTCGTGCCCGTGCGGATGAACTGCTGCTGCACCGAACGCATTTGCGGGTCTCGATCGCCCAGCAGCAACGCGCCAAGCAGGGCGTGATCGATCGCGCGCTCGGGCGTGAATCCCAGCTCGAGCAGGTGGCGCACCGACTGGCGAATGCCGGTTAACCACCCCGGCGGCGGAGAGTCGAGGATCGACACGTTCGCGGCCCGTGCTACTGAAAATGAATTGAGAATCCGATCGCGCCGGTAGTAGCTCGCCCAGTCGAACTGCCCTGGATTCATCGCCGGCGCCGGTCGATCGAGCATCCCCAGCGCGACGAGCAACTGCCCCGATCGCAAGCGCGCGTGCGGCTCGGAAATCTGCAGAAGGACGGTCCCCGACGTCGCCTGCCAGCCGGTTTTTAGAAGAATCCGCCGCACGCTTGCGATCGCCACCTGCCGCGGCATCGCGGGACGCAATCCGCCGTCATCGGACGACACGATTCGCGGCGGATCGTCGATGTGCAATTCGATCCGCGCCAAACGCGGCGATTCGGACGCGAAAACGGAAATATGGTCGGGTGGAAAATGAGAGTGAAACAGCCGGGCGTGAATGGCCCCGGTAAGCGCCAGGCCCGCCGCGATACAGATCGACGATGCCCATCCCCGGCGGCGCAGCAGCGTCGCGGCGGCGATCAACCCCGCGAGGATCACCAGCGACAGCGCCGCCGGTGCCGTCAGCCGTTCATGCATGCTGATGCCCACGATAAACATCGCCACGGCACCGATCAGCGGCCGGCGGCGATGCCGGCTTCGTTGCGTCTGCAACCTATCCACTTCGGATCGCATGGCGGGTGGGTATCAACCCGGATCATTGTACCCCACTGCCCCACAACACGCGATAGGGCACAACCCCGTCCCCAATGTATCCCTGCAAGCGATCCACGCCCTCAACCCATCCGCTCCCAATGGGGAATCGTGGCCTGGGGAAAAAATGGGGACGCGCTTCTTCTTGCAATGGATACTATTGATACACTGTAATTTTGTTATATGTGTTAGGATTATATCGAGAAATAGCGACCGTCGGCGGAAAAGAAGCGCGTCCCGAATGCCATTCACTTAAGCCTCCCCACTCGCCACCGGTTTGTCGTAAGCGACTGCTGCAACTTTCTTTGTGTCAGACCGTCGCCGGGCGCGGCGGGGGAAGACTATAGTGGGGTTTGACCCAGTCCCCCAGTCCCCCAGCC
>JBBQNJ010000023.1:0-60978 GCA_038329845.1 Tepidisphaerales bacterium
CGCTGGAGCAGCGCACCGGGGATCAGGGGGCGCGATGCACGTTGGTGGCGATCTGCGACGATGCGGGCAATCCATGCAAGACCGTCTCGCACGGGGCGCGGGTTCACATTTTCACCGAATATGAGCTGACCGAACCGGTCGAGGTGGCCGCCGGGGGCGTGGAGATGCGCGACCTGGGGGGGATGGTCATTTTCGGGAAAAACTCGTTTCAGTTTCCGGGTGAGCCGCCGCGGGATATTCAGCCGGGGTCGCGCCTCCGCTTCCATCAGACGATCGAGATGCGCGTGCGGCCGGGGCGGTTCTCGTTGTGCGTGGGGCTGGCCGGGGCGGATGCGGCATCATGGAACAAGCATGCGAAAGGGGCGTTGCGGCACGAGGCCTTCGCCGAAACGATGCGGGAATTGTGCCGGGTGATGAATGCGGCGGAGGTGATGGTGCGTCTGGGTCCGGATGGGCGATTGGCGCATCACGGGCTGGTGGATTTGCCGGGAGAATGCTCGGCGAAGGTGCTGGCCCCGGATGAGGCGAGAGCGGTGGCGGAAAAGCCGCGGGTCACGATTCCGACGATCTTTCACATCACCCAGCCGCGCGGTGGCTCGCAGTGGATTCGGCGGATGCTCACGCTCTTGGCCCCGGATCGGATCGTCGAGCCGCAGGGGGATTTGGCGCAGTTTCTTCATTGGCCGATCAAGCCGGGCGGAGTCTATCCGGCGCTGTTCGTCACGCATCCGGATTACCAGGCCCGATCCAAGCCGCGGAACAGCAAGGCGTTCGTGATCATCCGCGATCCGCGCGACACGCTGGTTTCGGCCTATTTTTCCATCAAAGTGAGCCATGACACGTCCGAGACATTCATGGCGTCGATGCGTCAGAGCCTGATCGACGCCGACCGCGAAGGGGGGATCGAGGCGGGGTTGATCCATCTGATGGATCAGTGGCTGTGGAAGGTTTCGCAGATCCAGTTGACGTGGATCGAGTCGCGGGAGAAGGTGCTGCGCTACGAGGATCTACTCGAGCATGACCTGGAGATTCTCAAGCCACTGTTCGTGGAGCATTGCCAGTTGGGCAGCCCCGAGCGGGTGGAAGAGGTGATTTTGGAGTGTCGCTTCGAGCGGATGACCCGAGGTCGGGCCAGGGGCCAGGAGGATGTGACCCGCCATGAGCGTAAGGGGATCGCCGGGGATTGGCGCAATCACTTCAGTGCGAAAGCGAAGAATGCGTTCAAGGCGCGCTATGGGGGTTTGCTGGTGGCGGGGGGATATGAAAAGGATCTGGACTGGTAGGGGCGGCGTCGGGGCGGCGTCGGGGCAGCGTCGGGGCGGCGGCGATGAAACTCGGGGGCAAATCCTCTTTCTCTTGTTGATGCCATGATTGACCGACTGTCGCCGCCATCGCCATCGACTGGGTTGCCGCTGGAGGGGGTGGTCTCGACCGGCGCTGCGGCGCGCTGCACGCGCCTTGCGATCTACGATGATCAACAGCGACCGTGCCCGACGGTGAGTCAAGGCCAGACGATCCATGTCTGGGTCGAGTTCGAGGCGGCCGAGGCGATTGAGGTGGCGCTGGGATCGGTGGGCCTATGCGACATCTCGACCGGCGTAATCATGGCGGGCAGCAGCTCGTGGCAGCGATCGGAAGAAGCGGTTGCGTCGGTGCCGGCGGGCGGGCGCGTGCGATTTGTGTTTTCCTTTCCGGTGCGATTGTCCGCCGTGACGTACGGGCTGACGGTTGGGCTTTGGCGCTCGAGCGCCGATGCCTGGGCGAGGTATCAAGCCGGAACAATGACCGGCGAGGCATTCGCCGAGACGATCGAGCCGTCCGTGACCCTCGCCAACGTCGCCGCAGTGACGGTCGCCGCAGCGCCGGCGGGGGCGGGGGCGACGCACGATGGGTGGTTCGATCTGGGTGCGACGATCGCCGTCGGATCGGTCGCAGCGCCGGGGAGCGGCGCGGAGGTGCCGCCGGCGAGTGGTGCGGAGATGCCGCCGGCGAGTGGTGCGGCGGTGCCGCCGGCGAGCGCGGCGGCGGCATCGTCGGAGTTCACCGTTTTTCATCTGACCCATCCGCGGGCCGGATCGCAGTGGATCCGAAAGATTCTCACGCTGCTGGCGGGGCCTCGCGTGGTCGCGCCGCGGGCCGACCGGGCGCAATTTTTCTGCGGTCCGCTTCGCGCGGGCGCGGTCTACCCGGCGCTGTTCGTTTCGCGCCAGGAGTTTGAATCGCGGATCAGGCCGGCGGGATCGCAGTCGCTGGTGATCATCCGCGACCCGCGCGACACGCTGGTCAGCGGCTACTTCAGCGTCAAGGTCTCGCACCGCATTGACGAAGCGCCGATGGGATCGCTGCGGCGGCAATTGCTGGACCTGGACGGGCGCGATCCGGGCGTGGCCGAAGGGGTGGGGTTGATCCATTTGATGGATGAATGGCTGTGGAAAGTCGCCGAGATCATCGTCTCGTGGATCGAATCGGGCGAAGAGGTGATTCGTTACGAGGATTTGCTCGAGCGGGATGTGGAGATCCTGGTCCCCCGGCTGAGCGGCCGTCTGGGATTGGCAACGCCGCAGCGCGTTGAGCAGATCGTTCGCGAGTGCCGGTTCGAGCAGTTGACCAGGGGACGCGCCCGGGGGCAGGAGGATGTGACCCGACACGAGCGCAAGGGGATCGCCGGGGATTGGCGCAATTATTTCAATGCGAAAGTGAAAGACGCCTTCAAAGCCCGCTACGGCGGCCTGCTGGTGGCGGCGGGATACGAAAAGGACCTGGACTGGTAGGGGGCACAGGCTCCCGGGCGGTGTTTCCCATCGGCGCAGCGCCAGGTATGTTGGGGGGCCGCATGAACATGCAGACGCAAAGCGTTGAGAATCTGTCGGCGGCGCCCCGGGCCTGCTGGTGCGGCAACGGGGATCTCGAGCCGTTTTCGCCGGCGTATCATCGCTGTGGGGTCTGCCAGACGCTGGTGTCGCAGGTGACCGCGGCACAGGACGATCCGCATGTGCGCGATGATGAGCGGGATTTCTACGGGAAAGAGTATTGGTTCAAGCACCAGGTGTCGGACCTGGGATTCGTGGACATCGAAGCGCGCTCGCGTCGGGATTTAAGCGAGCGATGTCTGCACTGGTTGAGGACGTTCCTGCGGTATGTCATGCCGCCGGGGAAGGTGATCGAACTGGGCGGGGCGCACGGGGGATTCACGGCGATGCTGGGCTGGGCGGGGTTCGACGCCCAGGGCCTGGAGCTTAGCCCGTGGGTGGTGGAGTTCGCCTGCCGCACGTTCGGCGTTCCGATGCTGCAGGGGCCGATCGAGGACCAGGCGATCGCCCCCGGATCGATCGACGCGATCGCCTTGATGGATGTACTGGAACACCTGCCCGATCCGCTGGGGACCATGGGCAAATGTCTGGAATTGCTGAGCGATGACGGCGTGCTGGCGATCCAGACGCCCAAGTACGTCGAACACCGCACGTACGCCCAGATGGTGGAAACGTCGGACCCGTTCCGCGAGCAATTCAAAAGCAACGAACATCTGTACCTGTTCAGCGAGTCGGCGGCGAGAGAGATGTTTCGGCGGTTGGGCACCGAACACGTCGAGGTCGAGCCGGCCATGTTCGCCATGTACGACATGTTCCTGTTCGTCGGCAAGCGGCCGCTGAATCGTCGAAGTGATGAACAGGTCGAGCAGGAGTTGCAGGCCACGTCGCGAGGGCGATTGCCGCTGTTGTGGCTGGATTTGGACCGTAAGGTCAAGGACCTTGGCCAAAGACTTAGCGCCGTCGAGGTCGACAGCGGCAATCGGCTGGATCAGATTCAGACGCTCACCCGCTGGTTGAAGGACGCCGAGGCCGATCGCGCCGAGCGGCTTAAGCAGATCATGACGTTGACCGAGTGGTACAAGCAGAGTGAATCCCAGCGCAGTGCCCTGTCGAATGAGGTCGAGGCGCTGCGGGCGAATCTGGCGCGGGTCGAGGCCAAGCATGGCTGGTCGTCGCCGCCGCGCCCAAGCGACGGTGAGCCGCGCGGCACCAAGGCCGAGCCGGCGGGACAGAACCCGGGAGATTGACCGTGGCGGATCCAACCCTCCCGAAAATCTCGATCGTGACGCCGTCGCTGAACCAGGGGCGATTTCTCGAGCAGTGCCTGGCGTCGATTTTCGCGCAGGGGTATTCCAATTTGGAATGCCTGGTGGTCGACGGCGCCAGCACCGATCAGTCGCGCCGGATCATCGAGCAATTTTCGCCGCGAGTTACCTGGTGGGTGAGCGAGCCGGACGGCGGGCAGAGCGACGCGATCAACAAGGGTTTCCGGCGCGCCACCGGCGAGGTGGTGGCGTGGCTGAACGCCGATGATTTTTATCTTCCCGGCGCGCTGGGCGCGGTCGCCGCGGCGTGGAAGGAAGATCCCGACGCTCCGTTCTGGTTCGGGGACGGGGTTCGCGCCGATGAACAGGGCCGCACGATCGCGGGATATTTCCCCGGCGGGACGGTGATTTTCAATCGCTCGGCGCTGGTCTACGGTCTAAACTACATTCTTCAGCCCGCGACGTTCATCAACCAGCGTTGCCTGGGGCAGGTGGGGTACCTGGACCCGGAATTGCGGTGGGGCATGGACAGTGATTTATGGCTGAAGTTGTCGGCGCTGGGCGAGCCGCGGGCGATCGGCACGCCCTTGGCGGCGACGCGCGAATACGCGCAGACGAAAACATCTACCGGCGCGTTCGCGCGGATCGAGGAACTGCGCCGGATCGCCGAGCGTCACGCCGACGTGGCGATGACGCCCGGGGTGATCTGTTACCTGCTGGACACGCTGCATCGGCTGGCGCGCCAGCGCCCGGACATCTACCCGGCGGCGTACGTCGGGTCGATCGAGGCCATGTGGTCGGCGACCAGCGGATTGTTCGATCGCTGGGGGGCACGGCCCGAGGGGTTTGCGTATCGTGCGGACAGTCCGCCGGGCGGGCAAAGCAACCCGATCGGGCGGACGCTTCGGCGCCTGGGGATGATGTGAGTCTGTTGCACAGACGCTGAGAAGGATGTCGTCGATGGATGGGGTGCGCATCGGGATCGAGCTTCGGCAAATCACGTTGGGCGCCAGCGGGGGCGTTGCGCAGTATCTCAAGGGGCTGGTCGAGACCCTGGCGCGGACCCATCCCCAGCACGAGTTGACGCTCTTCTGCACCCCCTTCAGCCGGGGGCTGATCGATGAAGCAGCGCCGAATATTCACGGCGTGACGCTTCCGGGGTTCAACTTTTTCCAGCAGATCGACCAGTTCGCCGCCGACGGGCGGATCGATGTGTTGCTGCGAAGCTTTCCGATGCAAGCCGCGCTGGAGATGCGCTGGAGCCGCCAGATCGTGCTGCTGCCGGACCTTCAACATGAGCGATATCCGGAGTTTTTCACGCACGAGGTGCTTCGACTGCGTCGGCTGGCGTTCAACCAGGCCATGTCGCGGGCCGGGGCGATCATGACGCTGTCGCAGTACGCCCGAGGGACGATCCTCGAGCATCCCTGGAACCGCTGCGCCGATGTGTTCGTCGCCGAACCTTCTCTGCAACGATCACATCGAGGCTCCACCGACGCGACCGCGGCGCTCAGCGACGCCGAGCGGGTGAGGATTCCTCAAGGCGAGTTCTTTTACTATCCGGCGAACGTCTGGCCGCATAAGAATCACCGCCGGGTTCTCGATGCGTTCGGGCGGATGCTTCAGGCGACGGGACGAAAGACGCAATTCATCTTAAGTGGCCACCCCGAGGGTTGGACGGCGTTGAGCGAGCAGTTCGCCGAGCTGCCCGTGACCCACTTGGGATTCGTCCGCGATTCGATGGTCCGGGCGCTGCTGGAACGATGCGCCGCGCTGGTTTTCATGTCGATGCACGAGGGATTCGGCATCCCGTTGCTCGAGGCGTTCGACGCCGGGGCACCGGTCATTTGCGCCAACGCCACCAGCCTGCCGGAAGTGGCCGGCGACGCGGCGATCCTGTGTGACCCGACCGATGAACAGGCGATCGCGCAGGCGATGGCGCGACTGCTGGAATCGCCACAACTGAGGGTGCCACTGATTGAGGCGGGGCACCGGCGGCTATCACATTTCACCTGGGAGCGCTCTGCCGCAGCGCTGGCCGAAGCATGCGCCCGGCTGCTGCAACCGCGCGCGACGCCGGACATCCGCGTGGAGGATGCGAATCCCCTGATCACGATCGTGACCCCTTCCTACAACCAGGGTCGATTTCTTAAAGCGACCATCGAAAGCGTTTTGAGCCAGTCATACCCACATGTGCAATACATGGTGATCGACGGCGGCTCGAGCGATGAATCGGTCGAGATACTCAAGCACTACGGCGACCGTTTTTACTGGGTCAGCGAGAAAGACAAGGGTCAGACCGACGCGATCAACAAGGGGATGCGTCGCGCCCAAGGCGCGATTCGCGCCTACCTCAACAGCGACGATGTGTTGATGCCCGGCGCGCTGGCGACGGTGGTCGAATACCTGCGGACCCATCCCGAATGTGATCTGGTGTATGGTCGGGCCAATTATATCGACGAACGCGGCGCGATCACCGGGATGTACCGCACCGATGAATACAGCTTTCAACGCTTGATGCAGGATTGCTGCATTTGCCAGCCGGCGGCGTTCTGGATGGCGCGGATCGCGCGGCAGGTCGGTGATTTCGATGAGTCGCTGCACCTGACGATGGACTATGAATACTGGATGCGGATCGACCGAAGCGGCGGGCGCATCGAGCATACCCATGACGTGCTGGCCGGGTCGCGGCTCTATCCCGACACCAAGACGCTTTCCCAGCGGCGGGGGATTTATGAAGAAATCTTTGATATTTCGATGAAATACGCCGGCTACGTGGACTGGAGCTATATCCTGGGCCTGTGGCATCATCGGGTGATGGAGGCTCGCTCGGGTTGGCCGGCGCGGCTGCGCTGGATGCCGGGCGGAATGCACCTGCTGGCGTGGGGACATCACAAGTGGCTGCATCGCGACCACTATCGCCCCGGGGTGATGGCGCGGCGGACGGGGGAGCGGCTCGCCGCCGGCGTCAACCGCGGCGCCGGGGCGTTGGCGGCGCGGCCACTTCTGGGCAGGGTGGCTCGTCCGGCGGCCTGGGCGCTGGCACCGGTGGCGGTGCCGCTGGCGCGGGTGCTTCGACGCGGCGTCGGTGTGCCCGACCGCCGGGTCGAGGGGATCTGGACCGACAACTGGATGGGTCCGCAGACGCGGATTCTGGTTAGACCGCCGGCACCGGGACAGCCTCTGCGATGCGCGGGCATCGCGCCGGTCGATTGCGCCTGCACCGTCGAGTGCGACGGCGAGGTGCTGGGCGAATACCAACTCCGCGGTGGTCAACAACAGACGATCTGCCACGACCTGACGCTGGACTCGCATCGCCCGGCTCGGCTTTCGTTCAAGTTCTCCGGGCATATCATCGACGCGGCGAACCGAAAACTGTCGTTTTTGATCCAGGAAACCAATCTTTTCGCCGAGTGCGACCTGTGACCGACCCGCCGCGGCAATGTCCTTCGATCGCCGTGATCACCCCATCATTCAACCAGGGTGAATTTCTCGAGCAGACTCTCACCAGCGTGATCCAGCAGCGTTATCCCCGGCTGGATTACCGGGTGATGGACGGCGGTTCGAGCGATCAGTCACTGGAGATTCTTAGCCGCCACGAGGGGCATTGCCGATGGATTTCGGCTCCGGATGGCGGGCAGGCCGAGGCGATTAACCGCGGGTTCGCCCTGGCCGACGGCGACATCCTCGGTTGGCTTAACTCCGACGACACTCTGGCGCCCGGCGCGCTGGCTGAGGTCGGGGAATTTTTCGCCGAACATCCCGAGGTCGATCTGGTGTACGGGCTGGTGGACTTCATCGACGCCGCCGGGCGGCGAATCGGAGCGTGCGCCCACATCGAGCCGTACGATCCGGCGCGCCTGCGCTATTACTCGGATTTCATCGTCCAGCCGGCGGCGTTTTTTCGTCGATCGACGTTCGAGGCGGTGGGTGGGCTGGATGCGAGTCTGCACTATGCGATGGACTACGACCTGTGGCTGAAGATGGCCGACGCCGGATGCCGGGTGGCGCATGTTCGGCGCCACTGGGCGAATTACCGGTGGTTTGGAGGCAACAAGAGCGCCGATGGAGGCCAGCGGCGGTTGGAAGAGGTCGAGCAGGTCGCTCGGCGTCATGGACTGCGGCTGCCGGCGTACTTCGCGCTCGAGCGGGTGGCGCTGGAGTCGGCGCGGGCATGGTCGAATATTCGTCGCGGGCAAGTAGCCGAGGGGATCAGATCGATCGCCGCAGCGATGAGGGCGCTCGGCCGATCACCTCGCGCTGTGCGCAGCCTGTTGGTTCCCTCTACTTGGAAGGTGATTTATCGCGGCCAGGTGCTTCGCGCCCACGCCCGCCAGTACCGTCGAACTGCCGGTGGCACCGTGACGACTCGCGCTGTTTGATCGGCGAAGAACCGCCGGGTTACGCGGCGGCTTCGGCGGGTTTGTAATTGCGCTTCACGGGCTTGACGATTACGCCGTTGCGCATGGCCTTGGCGCTGACCTTGATCCGAACCACGCGACCTTCGATCACGGCGCGCACCTTCTGAATGTTCGGCTTGAACTTGCGCCGGCTGATCCCAGTGATCTTTGTCCCCACGCCCCCGAGATACTTGGCCTTTCCACGATGACGCACCTTGTTCCCGAAGGACGTCTTCTTGCCGGTGAAATAGCAAACGCGTGGCATGGCGGTACTTTCCTTAAGGATTTTCTCGACGACTCGCAGGGTCCGGCCGACCGGCAGCCTTTGGGTCAATTCATCAGAGCCGCGTACTATACGTCGTGCCACAGCGGATTGCAAATCCGCAAAACCCCCTTTCCCGGGCGGAGTTGACGAATCAAACTCCGTTTCGTAAATTAAAGGGTCTGTCCCCGGCGGGAGGGATTGTTCATCCTTCGCACTCGGTCGGTTGACCGAGCCGCCGGGTTTGGGGTCTGGAAGAAGGAGTGAGGCAACCCGCGTGGCCAAGAAAACCTCGAAGAAGTCTTCGACGAAAAAGTCGTCCTCCCCGGCGAAGAAGTCCGCCAATCCTTCGCCGTCCCGCAAGGCTAAAGCCTCTTCAACCGTTGGCGCCGCCGCGAAATCTCGTGCATCCGGCTCGAAATCGCCGGCGGCGAAGTCTTCGGCGGGCAAGCGGAAAGATCGGACCTCGAAACCAGCCGCGCGGGCGCGAATGGCGACGCCCGAAGCGCCGGTGACCCCGATCGCGCCTCCGCCGCCGGCACTTTCCTCGAGCAAGACTCCGAAAAACCAGGCGGGCCTGGGGGTGCGCGACATCGAACATTTCCGCGATCTGCTGCTGGCCAAACGCCGGGAGATCGTCGGGGACATGAGTTCCATGGAGCGCGAGGCGTTGCGATCGTCGGGCGGGACAAACTTGTCCAATCTTCCGATGCACATGGCCGACATGGGCACCGACAACTACGAGCAGGAGTTCACTCTCGGCCTGGTCGAGAAAGACCGGCAGTTGCTGCGTGAGATCAATACCGCGCTGGGGAAAATGCAGAACGGCACCTACGGCATCTGCGAGGGCACCGGCAAGCCGATCAGCAAGCCGCGACTCGAGGCCCAGCCGTGGGCCCGGTTCTCCATCGAACACGCCCGCGCCTTGGAAAAGCGAGGCGGCGGCGCCATGCGTTGACGCCGCCGCTGGTTGGCCTTGATCCGCTGCGGGTCGATCATGCGCCGCGGGCCGATCAGGTGTAGGTGAAATACCCCGTCGCCCGGCAGTCGGCGTGGGGAACCAGTCTCACCCAGTGGGCGCTGAACCCGGTCGGGAACTCGTGGTGAACGTATCGCCCGGGCTTGGCCTTGAAGTGGTCATACCGCTTCCACGTTCCATCGCCGAGAAAGTCCACCTCGACATCGAATCGCACCGCGTCGGACCCGTCGTGGTACAGGTGCAGTACCTTGTGTTCGAAGCCGGTCATCAGGTACGGATCTGATGCCGACCCGGCGCGGACCGCGTCTTCCCACCAGACCCCGCCCCAGCCGGCGGGTTTTCCGAAGTTCCACAGGTCGTCGGTCTTTCCGAACCACATATTGGACTGCGGTTCGGCCGTGGTGGGGCTTTGCCCATGCGACGGCGAGGCGTTGTCGGCGCCCAGCACCAGCATCCCGCGCCATGAACAAAAATCGCCCATCACCCAAAGATGGGTGCTGATCGGGCGAACGCCCCAGATGCGATTGCCATACGCCCACGGCGACAACTCGTAGAACATCCCGTGATGGTCCATCAGCAATCGCTCATGCTCGACCTCGCGGATTCGCGGCCATTCGGTCTGCCACTTGTGATCGAAGCAGTGTGATGCCTTGGGAAGCCGATAGGTGGTCCATGTTTTGTCGGCGTTGGTGAAGACTTTAAGCAGCGCCGAGGCGCGGTCCCAGCCGGTGGCGAACATCGTGCCCCCGAAATCGTGTCGCCCGGAGATGCAGGTGAACGGCTTGGTCTCGAGCATCGTCCAGCGCTCGCCGTCGAACTCGGCCAGCCTCCCCTGCGAGCGTTTCTGGGCCCAGTCCGGCTCATGATACTCGTTCGAGCAGACCACCAGCCGTCCGAAGCTGCAATAACAATCCTTGAAATGGACCTTGCTCTCGCCTTCGGTCTCGAGGGTCTTTTGCAGATCGAACAGCAGCTTGCACTCGAGGGTGTGGACGTTCAGCTCGAACAGCTCGCCCTCCATGCACAGCACGTAGACGAGGTTCTGCGGATCGCGCAGATGGCGCGTCGTGCCGCAGACCCGTAGCGGTGCCAGTTCCGGGACGGTGCGGATGCGATGCTCGGCGTCGATCACGTGCGGACCGATGATGAGCTGGTTGGACGGGAAGTGGATGAAGCGATTGGTGTAAGTGCCGTCTACTCCCAGCGTCTCGGGGACCACTCGCATCGACAGGTCCGGCTCGATCACGCGCAGGCTCACGCCTGAGCCACTTTTTTGCTTGTGCGAGTTGTAATTCAGCACATAGAGCCGGGTATTCCATGGCATCAGGCATCCGATCCCGATCTCGCTGCGCGGCGGTCCGAGATCGGCGACCTGCGCCAGATGCGGGAAGATTCCGCTGACCTGAGTGTAGGGTTGTTGTGACATCGAAAAACGTTCCTTTCCCGGCGGATTCCGCCAGATTCATGCATATCTCTCGACCAAAGTGGGCCGAACGACCATGGACGATTGAACCACGGCGGACCATCGGGAGCAAGATACCGGTTGTCGCACCCCGCCGGGCGCGACGAAAAAAAGGAACGGTCCCGAATGCCATTCACTTAAGGGTCAAAGTCGGCAAACTCAACTGCAGTCTCGCGCCGCTAAGGCGGCTTTTCCCGACCGTTTTCACGTTAAGTGAATGGCATTCGGAACGGTCCCCAAAAGGGGACGCGCTTCTTTTTGCACAAGGAAATAAGGTTACACTATTAAATTTCACTTACAATTAAGATTTATAGTACAATTGGTCCTGCAGAACCGGAAAAGAAGCGCGTCCCCTTTTTTCATTCGGGTGTGTTGATTGGGGCACCGCCGGCGTCGGCAGTGTGGTTGACGCACTGCCGCCCCCCCCCGATCACGCTTCGTGAATTACCCGGGCGACGGTAAGCTTGCGGCGCGATGGCATTGGTGACGTTTTCCGACATTCTCGGGCAGACGGCGGCGGTCGAGTGGCTGCGCGGCGCGATGGCTGCCGATCGGCTGCCGCACGGGCTGGTCTTCGCCGGGCCGGTGGGCGTGGGCAAGGCGACGACGGCTGCGGCGCTGGCCGCGGCGGTGCTATGCCCGCGAACGAGCGACGCCAAGCCCTGCGGACAATGCGATAGCTGCCGGCTGATGGCAGTGCAAAGTCACCCGGATTATCACCGCGTCTACCGCCAACTCGTGCGCATCGACAAGAAGGACGCCAAGGCCCGCGACCTGCCGGTCAGCGTGATCCGCGATTACCTGGTGGGGCCGGTGAACCTCAAGCCGAGCCTCGGGCACGGCAAGGTGTTCATCGTCGAGGAAGCCGACCTGATGAATCCCTCGGCGCAGAACTCGATGCTAAAGACGCTGGAAGAGCCGATCGGGCGGACGGCGATCATCTTGATCACCGAGCAGCCGTTCGCGCTGCTGCCGACCATCCGCAGCCGCTGTCAACTTCTGCGTTTTGCGGCGTTGCCCGAGCCGGTCGTCGCCGGGGAACTGACTCGGCGCGGGCTGACCCCGGCGCGGGCGGCGCAGGCGGCGGACATTGCCGCCGGGTCGCTGGGACTGGCGCTGCGCTGGCACGAGGACGGGGTGATCGACGCGGCGATCGAGCTGCGGCGACGAATCGAGCAGTTGATCGGTGGGCAGCCGCCGGACGGGATGCCCGAATGGATGCGCAAGGCCGCCGATGATTACGCCGGCAAGCAGCTCGAGCGCGATCCGCTGGCCAGTGAGGATCAGGCCCGCCGGGAAGGACTGGGGCTGTATCTGCGAATCGCCGCCGGGGTGTTTCGCGCGCATTTGGCGAACAGCGACGATCCGCAACTGCTGGAGGCACTGTGTGACGGGATCGACGCCGCGGCCCGGGCCGAGGAATATCTCGACGCCAACGTGGGCTTGGCGCTGGTCCTGCAACAGTGGACCGCGGCGCTCGAGGGACGATGGACGTGAGCATCGTCCGGCGAATGGGGCAAATAACAGGGTGTGGATCGGACGAGCCATGATGCGATGTGTTCTTTGGGCCTGTGTTCTTGTCGGGTGTGCGACCGCGGCGCGGGCGCAGACCCTCGCCGCGACCGATGCCGAAATCGCGGCCCTGCGCGATCGCGCCGTCGAGGCGTTCAATCGCGGCGAGATGGACTCGCTGGCGTCGATGATGGACCGCGATGTGATCATCACCTGGCCGGATGCGCATGTCTCCCGCGGCGTCGAGGCGATGGGCGATCATTATCGCGCGTTATTGAGCGGGGATCGTAAAATGGCCGAGTCGATCCGCCTGGCCCCGCGGATCGAAGGCAGCCGCATCGCCGGTGATGCCGCGGTCGTCTATGGAACTCTCGATGACACGTTCGTGATGTCGGATGGCACGGAGGTCAAGCTCAACAGCCACTTCACCGCCACTCTGCTGCGCGAAAAGGGGGAGTGGAAAATCGCCCAGTTGCATACTTCCGGCAATCTGTTCGACAATCCCTTGCTCAAGGGGGCCATCGGGCAGATCGGCTGGTCAAGCGGCGTGGCGGGGGGGTCGGTCGGCCTGCTGATTGGGCTTTTCATGGGCTGGACACTGGGTATTCGCCGAGCCTACCGCATGATGAATCCGCACAATCCGCCTCATCCATAGCGGCCCAGAGGCGTTCTGTGGCCCAGCCCCCCACAGCGGGGTGCTGCTTATAGCTCAGCCGCCGTCGGCTGGGTTTTTTCTCAAGTTGCCATATCCCATGCCGGCCCGCGATCCCAGCGATGCCATAGTTCCAACATCAACAAGGCATAGAGCCGCTGGGAGTGATCGGCGACCCCCGTTTCATGTTCGTCAATCAGTCGTTCGATCGCGGGGCGACGGAAATGCCCGCTGGCAAATGAATCGGCAGCGCCGAGCGTCTCGCGCAGAAACGCGCGCAAATCCGTTTGAAACCACCGCCCGATCGGGACGGCGAATCCCATTTTCTTTCGCGTGAAGACCGAGCGCGGGAGTATCGGCGCAAACGCCCGCCGCAGCGGCGCCTTGCCCCCCCCAGCGAGCAGTTGCGACGATGGAATCATCGCGGCGAACCGAACGAGCTCATGATCCATGAATGGGCTTCGAACCTCCAGTCCGTGAAGCATCGACGCGCGATCCACCTTGGTGAGCAAGTCTTCCGGCAGATAACTCACGCGGTCGGCGGCCATGGCGGCGGCCACCTCGTCGCCGCCGCGGGCGACAGCGTCGAGGAACGCTGCGGCGACGGGATCGGCGAACGGCGCCGGCGAATCCATCAACGCCTCGAGCTGCGCCGAATCGAAGATCGACAGATACCCCGCGTAGCGCGTTTCCGGCGGCGCGTCGAGGGTCTTGAGCATTCGCTTCAGCCGCGCCAGGCGTGACTTGGGGTGGGTTCCGGGCAACCATCGCCAGGGCGCGTGAGCCAGCGCGCTTCGCAGCCACCGCGGGATTCGGCCCGACCATTGCATGGCGCGGTAGCGATCGTATCCGCCGAATAATTCGTCGCCCCCGTCGCCGCTGAGCGCGACTTTCACGAACTGGCGAGTCTGACGCGAAAGATAGTGTGTCGGCAGGGCCGAGGAATCGGCGAATGGTTCGCCGTACACCGCCGCCAGACGCGGCAGATCGGCCGCGGCATCCGGACGGACCATGAACTGGCGGTGGGTGGTCCCCAGATGCCGAGCCACTTCCGCGGCGTAGGCGGTTTCGTCGTAGCGAGGATCGTCAAAGCCGATCGAGAATGTCAGCACCTGTTGATCGGCGCCGACCGAAGCTCGCATCGCCGCGGCCACGATCGAGGAGTCGATCCCCCCGGACAGAAAGCATCCGACCGGCACATCGGCGACCAACTGACCCCGCACCGCCGCGATGACGCGGTCGCGGACGGCGCGATCGTCAGCCCTTGCCGGCGATTCAGCGGCGTTGGGATCGAAATATCGCTCGGGTCCTTCGACGTGACGTTCGCCGATGAGCATTCGATGCGCGGGTGGCAACTTGGCGATTCCGGAATAAATGCTGGAATCGGCGGCGGTGTACCCTAGCCGCAGGTAATGGGTCAATTGGCGCAGATCGAGGATCGAGTCGATCCAACCGATTCGGCGCAGCGGCGCGATCTCGCTGGCGAAAGCGATCGCCGCGACCTCACCGCCATCCAGCCGCTTGATCGCGTAGTAAAGCGGCTTTTGCCCCATCCGGTCGCGGGCGAGAAACAACGTTCGATCGCGCCGGTCCCAGATGGCGAAAGCGAACATCCCGTTCAACCGCTCGACGCAGCGCCGACCCCAATGGCCGTAGGCGGCCAGCAGCACCTCGGTATCGCTGTGAGTTCGCCATGACGGCGATGCGCGGGCTTGATCGAGCTGACGACGAAGGTCTTGAAAATTGTAGATTTCCCCGTTGAAGACGATCACGCGGCCCGCCGAATCGCTCAGGGGTTGATCGGCCCGCGGATCGGGGTCGATGATCGCAAGCCGTCGATGCGCCAGTGCCACATGGACGCCTTCGTCATCGCTGAGATGAATTCCCCGGCCATCCGGCCCGCGGTGGGCCATCGCGGCGGACATGGCCTCGAGCGTTTGCCGCCCGGCGCGATAAGAGTCGTCCCATGCCACCACGCCCGCGATTCCGCACATGTTGGCGGATCGTAATTCCCGAGGCGTTCTTTCGGAAATCCCCGCGCCCCCCGGGGTCCTGGCGGTGCGATTGACAGGGTGGGAGGGTGGACGGGTGAACAGGTGAACAGGTGAGGTTATCGGCTTGTTGCCTTGTCACCCACGCGCCTTGTCACCCACGCGCCTTGTTACCTCGTCATTCCTTAATCCACGCAGTCCTCAGACCTCCAGGATCAGGCGGGCGGGGTCTTCGAGATACTGCTTGCAGCGGACCAGGAAGCTCACGGATTCGCGGCCATCGACCAGGCGATGGTCGTAGCTCAGGGCCACGTACATCATCGGGCGGATTTCGATCTTGTCGTTGATCACCACCGCCCGCTTCTGGATTGCGTGCATGCCGAGGATGCCCGTCTGCGGGGGGGTGAGGATCGGCGTGCTGAGCAGCGATCCGAAAATCCCGCCGTTGGTGACGGTGAATGTCCCGCCGCTCAGCTCATCGATGCTGAGTTTGCCGTCGCGGGTGGCGTTGGCCAGGCGCTTGATCTCGGCCTCGATGCGGGCGAAGGACATGTCCTGCACGTTCCGCAGCACCGGGACGGCCAGGCCGCGGTCGGTGCTGACGGCGATGCCCAGGTGGGTGTAGTTGTGGTAAATGATCTCCTCGCCCTCGACATAGGCGTTGAGTCGCGGAAACTCGCGCAGCGCCAGCACCAGGGCTCGGGCAAAAAAGCTCATGAACCCCAGCCCCACCCCGTGGGCCTTCTCGAACTGTTCCTTGAACTTTCCGCGCAGGTCCATGATCGCGGTCATGTCCACCTCGTTGAAGGTGGTCAAGATGGCGGCAGTGCGTTGGGCGGCGACAAGCCGCTGGGCGATGCTCGAGCGCATTCGGCTCATCTGCACCCGGCGAACGCCCATCGAATCGAAATCCATCGCCGGTGCCGAAGCGCGGGTCCCGGGCTTTTCATCCGGCAACCCCTTGTGAACCGGCGATCGCGGGGGCGTTGACGCCGGCGTCGGGACGGGCGCCGCCTGCTGTGGCCGGGCCTTGTCCAGCTCCCGATCGTTAATGTGCCCCTGCACATCTTCGGCGGTAAGACGCCCACCGGGACCGGTCGCGGGGATATTGGCGGGGTTGAGTTGATGTTCCTCGAGCAGCTTGCGGACTGCCGGGCTGTAATCCTCAGGCGCAAATGTCGCCTGACTCGTCGCGTTAGATTGGGTCGAAGCCGCCGCGTCGGGACTATCGGCGCGACGGTGAGCCTGGCCGCTTTCTGATGCAGGCGACGCGGCTTGTGTGGAAGACTTGGCGGTTTTCGATTCCTGCTTCTTCGCCGGCGTTGCCTGCCCCTGGGCAGGCGAAGCGCCGGCCTCATCAATGCGGGCGATCACTTCCCCGATTCCGACGGTCTCTCCTTCCTCCTTTACCCGCCGCAGAACTCCGGCGACGGGGCTGGGCACATCGACGTTGGCCTTGTCGGTTTCGAGCTCGCAGATCGGCTCATCGATGGCGACGCTATCTCCATCGGCCTTGTGCCAATGCACGAGAATCGCCTGTTTGACGCTTTCGCCGAGGGAGGGGACTTCGACTTGCCTGGCCATGAATCGCATCCGCGAGCGACTGCCCGCTTTGAAAAAACCGGATCAGCCGGCGGTCCGCGCCGTCGACGATCGCCATTGTGCGATGAGGCCGTTTGATTGGCAACGGGGCAATTCTCGCCGATCCGGCAAACGGCGCCTCGATGCCGCAAGGGCTTTCTTGACAGGATTCTCCGCGACGCCTAACTTACATGGCTTCAGGTTGACGGCGGGTGAGTTCCCGCCGTCGTTGTTTTTACTAGCCGTTTCGGTGGGCGGGCGGTGTCGCCCCGATGCGGAAGAGCCTTGGTGAACCGCGTTGGCGGGAATGGGTTTGATCGGCGCTTGCGCTTTTGCGACGCCTCGAGGAGAGTTGGTCATGCAACCGGTGATGAAAATCAGCAAGTCACGCAAGCGCAAGCGACGTTCGCATCATGCGCTTAAGCCGATTCATTACGTTCGCTGTCCGCAGTGCGCCAGCCCGAAGCTGCCGCATGTGGCGTGCGACAACTGCGGGTATGTGAACCCCGGCTTGGCGCTGGAGATGAAGACGGACGAGGCCTGATCTCAGGATGATCTCGTTGTCGCCGCGGGGAAGGTCGCCGCGCGGCCGTTACTGGGGTCGATCCGCGACGATAGCGGTTGATGCGATCCGAACCGAGACGGCGTCTGGAGGATTCACGGTGCGTGCTGCGGTAGATGTGATGGGCGGGGACAAGGCGCCGCAGGCGATCCTGCGCGGATGCTTCGAAGCCGCGCCGCTGCTCGCCGCCGACGATGTGATCCTGCTGATCGGCGACTCGGCCATCAGCCAGGCGGCGCTGGACGCCAGCGGGCTGGACGAAGCGAAAAAGTCGCGTTATCAGGTCGTCCACACCACCCAGGTGATCGAGATGGACGACACCCCGGTCGAGGCGATCCGGGCTAAGCCCGACAGCTCGATCAGCGTCATGTGCCGGATGGCCGCCAAGGGCGAGGCCGACGTGGTGATCAGCGCCGGCAACACCGGTGCCTGCGTGGCCGCGGCCCAGTTGCGTATGCGCACGCTTCCGGGGGTGAGCCGTCCGGGGATCGCCATCGTCATGCCGACGTTCCACGGCCCGATCGTGATCTGCGACGTCGGGGCGAACATCGCGCCCAAGCCCAAGCACCTCGAGCAATATGCCTTGATGTGCAGCGCCTATGCCAAGGTGGTATGCGGGATCGAGAATCCGCGTGTCGGGCTGCTGAGCATCGGCGAAGAGGACGCCAAGGGCACGACGATGGTCAAGGAGGCTCGCAAGTTGATGCGCGACGAGCCGCTGATCAACTTCATCGGCAACGTCGAGGGGCGCGACCTGTTCAAGGGAACGGTGGATGTGGTCGTTTGCGATGGGTTCGTGGGCAATATCGTCTTGAAGTTTACCGAGGGGATGGCCGAGGGGCTGTTCCAGACGATTTTGGCGGAATTGCAGGAGTTCGCCCCGAATCTGCTGGATGATTTCAAGCCGGTGATGAAGAAGATATACCAGAAGCACGACTGGCAGGAATACGGCGGCGCGCCGCTGCTGGGCGTGGGGGGGTATTGTCTGATCTGCCATGGTCGCAGCGATAGCCGGGCGATCAAAAACGCGATCCGAGTCGGTAAACAGTTGCAGGCGAGCGGGGTGAACAAGATCATCGTCAAGTCGATCGAGCGGAGCATTCCGGTGACTGAGGAGTGATCGGTTGCGGCCCGCGTCGATCCGCGGCGGCGCGGTTTCGCCGGGTCGGTCGATCCGCCGCCGTCACACAAGCCGTTGATGGAACCAACTGGATGGGCGAAAAGCGATACAAGCCGTTGATAGGATCTAACTGGATGGGCGAAAAGCGATACAAGCCGTTGATGGGATCTAACTGGATGGGCGAAAAGCGATACAAGCCATTGATGGGAACCAACTGAATGGGCGAACAGCGATCAACACAATATGGCGCGGCGATCCGCGGAACCGGGTCCAGCGTGCCCGACAAGCGTCTGACCAACGACGACTTGGCGAAGATGGTGGACACCAACGATGAGTGGATCACCCAGCGCACCGGGATCAAGGAGCGGCGAATCGCCGTCGATGGACAGACGACCGCGACGCTGGCGATTGAGGCGTCTAGGCGGGCGCTGGAAGCGGCCGGGATCGACGCCAAGCAGCTTGACTTGATCGTCTGCGCGACGATCACCCCGGAAATGGTCTTTCCCTCCACCGGCTGTTTTATCGCCGCGGGGCTGGGGCTGAGCGATTGCCCGGCGTTCGACTTGTCGGCGGCATGTTCGGGATTCATTTTCGCCCTCTCGACCGCCGGGGCGTTCATCAAGAGTGGACAATACAAGCATGTGCTGGTGATCGGGGCCGAGACCATCAGCCGCATCACCGACTACACCGACCGCGGGAGCTGCATCCTCTTCGGCGATGGTGCCGGAGCGGTAATTCTCAGCCGAAGCGACGATCCGAAACACGGGTTGATCTACAGCTCGCTGCACGCGGATGGAAACGGTGCCGAGGTGATGAAGTGCATGCCCGGCAGCCGCCACCCGATCGGTGATGAGCTGATCCGCCAGCGCCAGCAGTTCATGCAGATTCGCGGACGCGAGGTATACAAATTCGCGGTAACCAAGTTCGAGGAGATGATCGCCGATGCGTTGAGCAAGTGCGAGTTGACGCCCGACCACGTAAAGCTGATCGTGCCGCATCAGGTCAATCAGCGGATCATTGATTCGGCGATCAGCAAGATCGGGGTGTCTCCTGAGAAGGTCCAGGTGAACATCGACCGGTTCGGGAACACGTCGTCGGCGTCGATCCCGATCGCCCTGGACGAAGCCTGGCGGGCGGGGAAATTGGTCAAGGACGACGTCGTGGTGTTCGTGGCGTTCGGGGGCGGTTTGACCTGGGCCAACGCGGTGGTCCGCATCTAAGAGAGACGGTTCCGGTGAACTTCCATGAGCGCGAAAAATTACATTCTCTGTCCCGGGCAAGGCGCTCAGGCGGTCGGCATGGGCGGCGATTTCGCCGCGGCGTTCGACGCCGCCCGAGCGGTCTTCGATCAGGCCAACGCGATTCTCGGCTTTGACCTGGCCGAGTTGTGTTTCAACGGCCCGGAAGACCGGCTCAACCAGACCGACATCAGCCAGCCGGCGATCTTCGTCACTAGCGTCGCCAGCTTCCGCGCCGGTCTGGGCAACGATCCTCCGGCCGATGCCCAAACCATCTACGCCGGGCTAAGCCTGGGCGAATACACGGCCCTGCACCTCGGCGGGGCGTTCAACTTCGAGCAGGGACTGCGGCTGGTGGCGGCCCGCGGACGGTTCATGCAGGAGGCGGCGGTGGCTTCGCCCAGCGGGATGGTCGCGGTGATGGGTGCCGACGCGGCCAAGGCCGATGAGCTGTGCCTCAGCGCCGCCGAAGGCGAGGTGCTGGTGCCCGCGAATTACAACGCCCCGGGACAGATCGTCCTCAGTGGCGCTATAGGCGCGTGCCGGCGCGTGCTGGACCTGGCCGGATCGGCGGGCTTCAAGGCCGTGGCACTGAAGGTGGCCGGGGCGTTTCACAGTCCCCTAATGCAGCCGGCCGCGGATCGGATGGCGGCGGAATTGGCCAGGGTCGATTTTTCGCCGCTCAAAGCGACCGTCTATTCCAACGTCACCGCCCGTCCGCATGGCGATGCTTCGTCGATCAAGCAATTGCTGGTGGATCAGATTGTCAAGCCGGTCAAGTGGGAACAGACGATGCAGACCCTGGTGGGCGAAAGCGATAACGGGGCGAGCGGACGATTCATCGAGCTGGCGCCCGGGCGCACGCTGGCCGGGCTGGTGAAGCGAATCAACCGCCGGCTCCCGGTCGAGAGCTTGTCCATCGCCGCCGACGCGAAATAGGGCCGTGCGAATAGAGTTCCAGAAGGACCTTAGGACCATGACGGATCAACGAGTGGCATTTGTGACCGGCGCATCGCGCGGCATCGGGTCGGCAATCGCACGGCGGTTGGCCGCCGATGGCCTGCATGTCGTGGCCGTGGCCCGCAATCTCGAAAAGCTCAAGGCGGTCTGCGACGAGATCATCGCCGCGGGGGGCACCGCCGAGCCGGTGACCTGCGACATCGCCGACTCCGCGGCGCTGTCATCGGCGATTGAGGCGGCGATCGAGAAGCACGGGCATCTCGATGTACTGGTCAATAACGCCGGCATCACCCGCGA
Source organism: Tepidisphaerales bacterium (assembly GCA_038329845.1). Classification (GTDB taxonomy): domain Bacteria; phylum Planctomycetota; class Phycisphaerae; order Tepidisphaerales; family Tepidisphaeraceae; genus JBBQNJ01. The sequence continues at coordinate 21,092 of JBBQNJ010000023.1, forward strand.
CGGGCTGATCCTGCGGATGGACGACGCCGACTTTGACGCCGTGATCAATACCAATCTCAAGAGCGCGTTCGTGGCGATCCGCGCCGCGGCGCGGTCGATGATCCGGCTCAAAGGGGTCGGTGGACGGATCATCAACATCAGCAGCGTGTCCGGGGTGGCGGGCAACAGTGGGCAGGCCAACTACGCCGCGAGCAAGGCCGGCCTGATCGGGCTGAGCAAGACCGTGGCCAAGGAACTGGCGGGCAAGAACGTCACGTGCAACGTGGTGGCGCCGGGGTTTATCACGACGGACATGACCGAGGTGTTGAATGATCAAATCAAGGAAAACGTGCTGAAATTCATCCCGCTTCGCCGATTCGGCAAGCCGGAGGAGGTCGCTTCGGTGGTGGCGTTTTTGGCCAATCCCCAGGCCAGTTACGTCACCGGGCAGGTGATCTGCGTGGACGGGGGAATGGCGATGTGAACGCCGGGGAGGCAGGCGAGGGCCGGGCAACTTGCCCGGCGGGCGTTAGCCGATATAGTCTTCGCCTTTCCGGGCCGGGTGGTTCGGATGGGTTCGGCCGAAGCCGGACTCAAGGCAGTTTCTGAAGGATCGTATTGCGGTCAGGCAGGTAAGATCTATGGAAGACATTGAGCAGAAGGTCATCGAGATCGTCAGCGAGCAGATGGGTGTGGACAAGAGCGAAATCACGCGCGAAACCCACTTCATCAATGACTTGAATGCCGACTCACTGGACACCGTCGAACTGGTCATGGAGTTCGAGGATGAGTTCGAGCTTTCCATCCCCGACGAAGAGGCCGAGAAAATTCAGACGGTCGGTCAGGCGATCGACTTCATCAACGAACACTCGAGCAAGTAACCGGCTTTTTTATCCTCGGGGCCGATCGCCGTTTCGTGGCGGTCGGCGCCAGGCATTGCGCATCGAGTCGGCTGTCGCCGACCGGAAAATCCCGACATGAGACGTCGCGTCGTCATTACCGGTTTGGGTGTGGTAAGCAGCCTCGGCGAAACCGCCGAGGGGATGTGGAAGGCGCTGTGCGCCGGGGAAAGCGGGATCACAACGATCCGGCGCTGGGATCCTTCCAGCTTCCCCGTGCGTTTCGGGGGCGAATGCCTCAGCTTCGACATCACCAGCTACCAGCCCGAATGCAATAAATATTGCGAGGAGCGGTTGCAGCCCAAGCGGCTGGACCGCTTCGGGCAGTTCGGGATCGCCGCATCGCTCTCGGCGGTCAAGGACTCGGGGATCGACTTTGGCAGCATGGATCGCCAGCGGGCCGGGGTGCTGATCGGCTCGGGCATCGGGGGGATCGAGACCCTCCAGGAGCAGAACAAGATCCTCATCGAGCGCGGAGTCAGCCGGGTCAGCCCGTTCACCGTGCCGCGGTTGATGGTCAACGCCGCCAGTGGCAATGTCTCGATTATCTTCGGGATTCATGGCCCCAACACCGCCGTGGCGACAGCGTGCGCGACCGGATCGAACGCGATCGGTGACGCGGCGCGGTTCATCCAGCAAGGGCTGGCCGACGCGATGATCGCCGGCGGTTCTGAAGCGGCGTTGTGCGAGCTGGGGATGGCCAGCTTCTGCGCTGCCCGGGCACTGTCCACCCGCAACGATCAGCCGCAAAAGGCCAGTCGTCCGTGGGACAAGGACCGCGACGGATTCGTCATGGCCGAGGGTGCCGGGGTGGTGGTCCTCGAGGAATACGAGATGGCCAAGCGCCGAGGAGCGCGCATCTACGCCGAGGTGGTCGGCTACGGCATGAGCAGCGATGCCAGCCATATCACCGCCCCGGAAGAGAACGGGCGCGGCGCTTCGCTGGCCATGAGCCTGGCGCTGAAAGACGCCGGGGTCAGCGGCGAAGTCGTGGACTACATCAATGCCCACGGGACCAGCACGCCGCTAGGCGATGTCATGGAGACCCGCGCCGTGAAATCGACGTTCGGCGACCACGCCCGCAAGCTGGCGGTCAGCAGCACCAAGAGTCATATGGGGCACATGCTGGGCGCTGCCGGCGGCGTCGAGGCGGTGGTCACGGCCCTGGCCATCCACCGCGATCTGATACCCCCGACGATCAATCTCGACAACCCGGATCCCGAATGCGACCTGGACTACGTTCCTCACCAGGCCCGCCAGCGCCGAATCAACTACGCCCTGAGCAACAGCTTCGGTTTCGGCGGCCATAACGCCTGCCTGCTGCTGAAAAAGCTCGAAGTGTAGGTTCGATTTTTCCTTGGATATGAATCCCTGACCGCTACGGGCAGGGCTGGAATCGCCGGGTCGATTCCTGTTGCAAGTGCTCTATCACACAATGGTTTTCAGGTAATGCACTAGGATTCACCCCAAAACGCAAGTGGGACAATGCACTGGTCGATCGACTCGGCGACGATGATCGCTGGCGAAAACTCGTCGGCCTTCGGTTCGAGGATCTGATCGATCCGGATGTGGCGGCAAGGCGCCCGACGCCTGCCGGCTCAGTTTTTCAGGGCCGCGACTTTCTTCGCATCCAGCTTGGCGATCGTGATTCGCCAGGGGTTTTGCTGGATCAACTGGATCGTCGTGGCATCGACGATGCGGTGGCTGGCTAAGTCCGGGGGTTGGAGATCGATCAACAGCTTGCCGCTCGCCGCGTCCACCAGCGCCCGCCCGTAACCCAGAAGAGTCTCGCCGTTTTCCAGCCAGTCCAGCGCCTGCCCCGCGTATCCCGCGGCGCGAGCCTGTCCCGCCGCCGCCGGAAGCAATCCCGCCGGGTATACATGCTCGAAGATCGGCTTAGGCTCGGTGAACTTCCAGCCCGTCAGCAGGGCGTTGTTGTTCTCCTCGAACAGCGCCGCTAAGCGCGAGCCATCGGCGGAGAACGCCACCCCAACCAGCGGCAGCCACCGTCCGGCATTGACCCGCAACACGCGCATCGGATTGACCAGCTCCAGCGGCCCCGGCGCGATCAGGTCGAACACCAGAATCTGCGGCTCCTCATTTCGCGGCGAAGGCGCGACCACTGCCAGCAGCCGCCCGTCGCGGCTGAAAACCGGGTTGCCCGCACCCACGTCCGCAATCACCGGCGTGCGCACGCCGCGAGAGGGTTTGCCGGTCTTTGCATCGTACAGCGCGATCCCAGTGACTTCCCGTCCGCCGGACTGTTCGTGTCGATAGGCCGCGAAACGCGACTCGTCGATGAATCCCAGCAGCGTGGGTGTTCCCATCTCGATGGTCTGGATCACACGATTCTGCGAGAACGACCAGACCTGCGCCCCCACCTTGGGAAAATCGACCATTCGTACCAGCAAGTCTCCGTCGGGGCTAAGCAGATACCGTTCGCCGCGGGCCCTGGCCGAATGGCTGAACCTGGCTTGCTCGAGGGCCTTGACGGCTGGGGCGGTGGTCCAGCGCTCGATCACGTCTTCGGTCGCGGACAACTCCCGCACAACCCCCAGGCTCGATCCGCCCACCGGCGGCAGCAATATCCCCGACCCCGGTCCCAGGTCCGTCGTCCGCATCTCGGCGATGACCGGCGAACCCCACTCGACCGCCGCGCGGGTACCGCGATTCGGGGCCGGTGGAACCGGATCGGGCACGCGCGGCGGAGCGTACACATCCGGCCGGTTCGGCATGCCATGGCGATCGACCCGCGGCGCCGACCCTCGCGACCGCGTGGTCGGGACCGTGGCGAAAATAGATCCACCCGCGGTGTCCACTTCATCCGGCCCGACCGGCACCGGCGGAGTTGGCCGCGCCGTCCCGTCCTGCGGACCGATTGGCGCATCGCCGAGTCGCGCCCCGGCCCCGGGCACTGGCACGTGCGCCGGTGGATTTGCGGCGATCGTCCCCTCCCCCGAGGGCGGCGCGGTCGTCCCGGCGGGATCGCGCCCGACCGCCGGCGATGCCGAAATCACATCGCTTTCCGGCGACTGCGACCCTTCCGATCTGTCGATCTTCCACGAAAACTGCTCACCCAGCGGACTGTTTCCCAGCGTGTGCGCCACCCCGGCGCTGTGCATCCCCGCCCAGATCACGGCGTTAAGCCCCACCATCGCCAGCACCAACCCCGCCATCCCCGTGCCCAAGCCCCCGGCCACATACGCGAATGCCAGGGGCGCTTCTTCCGATCGCAGTCGAAACAACACCCAGATCGCGCCCCCCGCGGTACCGGCACCCAAAATCGTTCCGAAGATCAACCCCCCGATTCCGCCGCCGCGCCACATCGCGTAGGCCAGCGCGAAACCAATGGCGAAACTGCCGAATGCGCGAAGTTTTTCTCCCCCGGGCAACTCGACCTTCACCGCCCGCATCGCCCGTCGAACCGAAGCCAATCCGATCGGAAAAGTCAGCAGTGAAAAGATCGCCAGCACCACCAGCGCCCGCGCCGGTCCGGCCCAGGCGCGGGGGGCGTCATCGGCGGTGAGCGACAGCAGCGTCACCCATCCCAGCCCCAGCAGCGTCAAGACGATCGGGCCAAATCGGTCCACCACGTCGGCCAGCGGATATTCCAGCGGCAGATTAGCCCGGAATGACGGCCCCCGCGCGTCGCCGGCGAGGTCCAGTACCGACGGCGGCGCGCCGCCGTTGCGCTCGAGCCGCGCATCGGCCCAATCCGGACGCAACCCGCTTGTCTCGTGCCGCATGATCGTCGGCGACCCGTCAGGAGCCTCCTCAGATGATCCAAATCCCTCAACCAAGTCCGATGATTCGCTGCCTCGCGGCAACGCCGGGACATCGAATGCCGATCCGCAATGCTTGCAGCGCACGCGCTTCCCCGCCACCTTCTCGTCGGCGTGATACTTCATCTGACAGCTTGTGCATTGCACTTCAATCAACATCTCGCCACCTCGAATCCGCCCGCCGGACCTCTACGCCGCCACCGCCGCCGGGCGACGGCTCATCCACCAGACCCGCAGCGCCTCGCCCACCACGAGCGTTCCCAACAGGAACAACACCGCCGCGATCCCCATGTTGATCAGTGCTGGCGTGGCATGGCGCGGGATGTACGCGCGATAGAAGGTCTGGAAGTTCATCACCAGCGCCGTTCCCGTGGTCAGAATCATGAAGATCGCTGGCAGCAGCGCGAACCAGACGGGCCGACCGGTTCGCCACAGCCACACGCTCACTGCGACCAGGGTCAGTGCCGCCAGGAGCTGGTTGCTCGTCCCGAAGATCGTCCAAAACGTCTTGAACGACCCGGCCGGCGCCAGGTAGAGGTAAATGCTCGGACCGGCCAGGGTGATCAGCGTCGCGGCGGCACCGCCGGCCATGCCGCGCATCCCGGTGAGTTCCTGGAGTACGTACCTTCCCAGCCGCGTGCAGACATCCATGGTATCGAACACGAAACTGGAAAACGCCAGCAGTCCGAAACTGACGGCGAATCCCTTGGAAATCCCGCACTGGTCCATGAACGTACCCAGCCCGTTGGCGTAGATCAGGTCGGGCGAGCCGCCTTTGCTACTGGCCGGCAAGAGCATCACGCACGCCAACGCGAAGATCGCCACCATCGCCTCGAGCAGCATCGCTCCGTAGCCGATCGGGCGGATGTGCCGCTCGGCGCGAATCTGCTTGCTCGTCGTGCCGCTGGCCACGATGGAATGAAATCCCGAACAGGCCCCGCAGGCGATCGTGATGAACAGGAACGGGAACAGCAGCTCCCCGCCGCTGCTCCAAAAGCCTTTATACGCCGGCCACTGGATTCGCAGCGCATCGGCGCCGTTCCACGCCCCGGCGAGCGATCCGGCCACCCCGAATAGCAGCGCCGCGTATAAAAACGTGGCCCCGATCACCCCGCGCGGCTGAAGCAGCAGCCACATGGGAACCACACTGGCGATGAAGCAGTACGCCAGCAGCGCCTGGTCCCACATCCTGGTTCGATCCGCGACGATCGCGGCGAACTCCGGCGAGTCGATCATCATCCCGGCGGGCGGCGACGTGTTCAAAAATGTCAACCCATGGCTGTTCAGCCACCACGTCATCTCCGGTGCCTTCCAGATCGTCAGGATCAACGCGCTGATGCACACCGCCAGCAGCGCCGTCCAGGGGATGCGGGTGAACTTCAGCGCCAGGCCCATCAGCACGCTCAAGACCAGGTAGGCCGTCGCCCCGATCACGACAGCGCCGCCGTTGATCGGGAACGTGATTGTCTGGTTGGCGTTCCCGGCGTACTTCACCACTTCGTAGCGCGAAAACGTCCCGGCCGTCACGTCGGCGAAGGCGATCACCACGTAGATCAGGCTGATCCACACGAATATGAGGAACGTCAGGTACGCCGTAGGCGACATGTGCTGCTTGACGACCTGGGTGATGCTGGCGGCACGATGGCGGATCGACGCGAACAGCGCCCCGGCGTCGTGTACGCCCCCGATGAAGATCGACCCCAGCATGATCCACAGCAGCGCTGGCAGCCATCCGAACATCAGCCCGGCGAGGATCGGCCCGACTACCGGACCGGCGGCGGCGATCGCCGTGAAATGTCCGCCAAGCACCACCGGCGCCGGCGCGGGGACGAAATCGTTGCCGTCGGCCAGCTCGATCGCCGGCGTGGTCCGCGAATCATCGATCCCCAACCAGCGCACGATCAGCCGGCCGTATACGTGATACGCCACGATCAACAGGATCGCGCAGATCGCCACAATGGGAAGAATGGTCATAGGCCGCGACTCCCGGAAATGGTTGGACGCGCTGAGGATACTCGAAGTTCCTTCGCCGCGTATTGCCCGACGGCGCGCGGCGCAAGGGGCGTTGCCCGACGGAGCGCGGCCCGAAGGGGCGCTGCCCGACGGCGCACGGCCCGAAGAGGCGTTGCCCGACAGGGCGTTGTGTCCGACGACGCACGACTCGACGACGCACGACCCGACGACGCGATGGGGCCTTCCTGTCCACCGCGCACCCATCGGCCGGGTGTCGTTCGCCGACTATCGGCGGGCACCGCCACGGTGTCCCATCTGCGATCCAGCCCTGCCGTCGGCCGTGTATCGGTCGCCCACTATCGGCGGGCCGCCCAGTTGAACCCGCGGCGCATCAACGTCAAACACGGCTCGGACTCAACAATGTCGGCGTGATGGCCCAGCGAGTTGTAGGAAACCCGTCCAGCCCCGTACATCTTCGTCCAGACCACCGGCATGTCCACCGGCCCGTTGCCGGTATGCGGCCCGTCGGCCACCGGGAACCGCGTCGTGGCCAGCACCTTCACCGCCGGGTCCACGTGCAGGTAATACTGTTCGCTCTTGACCGTGAAATCCTTGATCCCCTCGGTGATCGGGTGCTTGGGATCGGTGATCTTCACCGTGTATTCGACCCCATCGTTGCCCGGATGCGCCACCCATTGCCCGCCGGTCATGAATTGCCAGTCGGTATTCTCCCGGAACGAATCGCACATCCCGCCGTGACAGCCGGCAATCCCCACGCCCGACCGCACGGCATTCAACACCGGCTTGACCTGCTCGCCGGTGATCTTGCCCATGGTCCAGACCGGCACAATCAGGCTTAACGCCGAGACTTTCGCCTCGTCCTTGAACGCATCAAGGGTATCGGACGCCTCGACATCGAATCCCTCCTCCTTCAGCACCCGCTGAAAAACCTCGGCCACCTGTTTGGGCTCATGCCCGTTCCAACCGCCCCAGACCACCAATGCTTTACGCCCGCTGCTCACATCAACTCCCGGCAAACCACGCCGATCCGGCGTGAAGACCCCGCGGCAAATCGCCACGTGGACCTGACGTTGTACCGATTCCGGCGTTCGCTTGCCAGTTTTCCCGCGCTTATTTATCCGATTTCGATGATTGACGCCGTCCCGCGATACATCGATCCGCAGGTCCGGATGAATCCGCTACGTCGGAACCCGAAAAAGGTTCGTTACGAATATCACAAGCACTTTCGCGAAAAAGAGTTAGGTCATTTGACCCGCGCCGATTTTGCGCTAAGTATTTAGGGAGTGAAGACCGATATTTATCTAAGAAAGCGCTCGAGGAGATCGGTTCGAGCGATGGCCCATCGGGGCAAGGAGAGCGCAAGCGAACGGACGGGGTAAGGGTTCAAGAGCAGAGCTTGGGATAGGCGTGCGTAACTAAGGCAGGGAAACGCGGAGCGCTGCAAACGAGCTGGAACGATTGGAAATGAAAAGGGTTGCGATCATCCTCGCCGGGCTGACGTTGATCCTGGGCTGGGCGGCCCTGGATCGGCGAAGCGCGGGTCGCGCCTCGACCACTCAGCCGCACAACGCCGCAAGCATCGATCTGGCGGCGGCGGGGGTGGACCATGCCTCCAGCACTCGCCCGGCGACCCGTCCGGCGTTGGATCGGCGCTTCGAGATCGTCCGCGGCACCGAAGGTTTTTGGCGCGTTGGACGACGCAGCGATGGGACCTGGTGGCTGATTTCCCCGAACAACAAGCCGGAGTTCATCAACGCCGTCACGACGGTCCAGCCGTACCAGTTCGCCCGTGATCGCCGTTCGCCGGCGTTCGTTTCCACCGATTGGCCGGGCACGCTGGATGGCGCTGCCGAACCGCCTCAGCTCGCCGCCTGGGGCCGTGCGACACTGGCACGGGTCTACGATGCGGGATTCAAGGCCCTGGGTGCCTGGAGTCACCCGGTTTTCCATTCGCTCGATGTCCCCATGACGCGCGATCTGAACGTCTGGACCTGGGCCGGGCGGCAGAATCGGTTTTACGCTCCCGGTTGGCGGACTGCCGCCGAGCAGGCGATCGAGGCCCAGACCAGCGTCCTGCGCGAGAACGGCAACCTCATCGGGTATTTCATCGACAATGAGTTGGACTGGGGAGACAGCGGAAACGGTCCAGCCGTCTATTTCGACAACCTTCCCCCGACCGATCCCAATCGTATCCAAGTGACCGCCGTGATCCGGAACGTCTGGTCGCGGATCGAGGATTTTAACGCCGACTGGGCGACCAATCTGAAGAATTGGCGCGAACTTGACGCCGTTCCCATGCTCAATCGCGAGCGCGGTCAGGCCTACAGCCGGCTTTATTCGGCATGGCTGGGACATCTGGCGAGCGACTATCTGAATCTCACCACCAGCCTGATCCGCAAGCACGATCCGAACCACCTGGTGCTGGGCGTGCGGTTTAAGGGATACGCCCCGGCGGAAGTCGTCGAGGCGTCGCGCGGGCTGACCGATGCTCAGAGCATCAACTACTACCCCAACGACGCCCGGCTCGATCTGGAAATGTTCCGGATGATGCATGAGTCGTCGCAGCAGCCGATCATCATCTCCGAGTTCAGCTTCCATGCCCTCGACGGGCGCAGCGGCAACCGCAACACCGTGGGATTCGCCGCCCAGGTCCTCGATCAGCAGGCTCGCGCCGATGGGTATCGGCTGTTCATCACCCGGATGGCGCGGGTTCCGTATATTGTCGGGGCCGAGTGGTTCCAGTGGATGGACGAGCCGCCGGGCGGCAGAAGCCAGGACGGCGAAGACGTGAACTTCGGGGTCGTGGACATCGATGACCGTCCGTACGACGCTTTGGTTAACGCGGTGCGCTCGACTACGCCGCGGCTCAATCGCCTCCATGACAAGAGCCACGCCGAAGACCAGAAGGACATCTGGCGCGAGAGCTTCGCCACCAAGCCGGTGATGCGGGTTCCGCAACTGCTTACCCCGATCCGTCTCAACGGAGAGCTGAGCGACTGGGACGTCTCGGCCAAACTTCCCGGCGTCCGCCATTCGCTGGCGATCGGGCTGGACCGCTCGCCGCTGCCGGTGCCGAATGTCTATCTCGGCTGGGTCGCCGATGGGTTATACTTGGGCGTCGAGGTCTTCGACCACGACATCCAAGGCGCGCCCGCCAACGGCTGGTGGTGGGCCCGCGATGGGATCGAGTTCTGGATCAACACCCGCCGGGTCCAGCCCGATCAGACCGGGTACGATCAATACTCGCACCAGTTCTTTTTCGTTCCGCAGGAATTCCCCGCCACCGACGGAATCGCCGGCGTAGTGGGGCAGTGGCATCGCCCCGGCGATGCGCTAAAGGACAACCTGATCCCTCAGCCCGACATCACCAGCGCGGTGCGGATTCTGGCCGATCGTTACGTGGTGGAGATGTTCATTCCGCGCTCGGCGCTGAACGGGTTTGATCCGCTGAATCAGCCGTCGATGGCGTTCAACATCCATGTTCGCAACTTCCAGCATGCGACCGATTATTTCTGGTCGGCGCCCAAGGAAGTGATGACGCAACTGAAGCCGAACACCTGGGGAACGCTCGAACTGGAACCCGCCGGCACGCCGACCATCGCCCGATCGCACCAGGCCTCGGCGCTGCCGGCCACAAGCCTCCCGCCGCCGATTCAATAGGCTCGCGTGATATCGCGGCCCCTTGAATGGATGCGCGATGGCCACAAGCCTACTCCTGCCGATTCAATAGGCTCGCCGCCCGTGAAGCCGGAAAAGGGAGTCTGGCGCGAAGCGATAGGGTCCGCGATGAGCAAATCTTGCGTTGCCGGCGCGGGGCGTGGTTGAATGGGAGGATGTCGGTAGGGGCGCCGGTCAGGGTCGAGCGGTTTGTCGCGGCGGTGCATCGCCGTTGGGTGGCGGTGCGGGCGCTGGAGGGGGCGGGCAGGGGGTTGGCGTGGGGCGCGGGGCTGGCGGGAGGCGGTCTACTTATCGGCCTGGGGCATGGGGCGCTGCGCGGGGAATGGGCGCTGGGGGCGATGGCGTTGGCCGCGATGATCGGGGGGCTGTGGGGGTGGGTTCGACGACCCAGCCGTCTGGCGGCGGCGATCGAGGCCGATCGTCAGTTTAATCTTCACGATTTGCTCGGCACCGCCCTGTCGATTACCGACCAACATGATTCGGCCGTTTCCCGCACCCTCAGAACCTTGGCGAGTGATGCCTGCGCTCACCGTCGGGCCGGCGCTGTGTCGCTTCGGAACTGGGGACCGCGGCGCTGGATCGGATTAGGGACGGCGGTAGCGCTGGTGTTGGGATTGGCGGCGATCACCGGTCCGCAATCTCGCCCGGATCGTCCGTCCGGGAGCGAATGGCGAATCATCGCCGCGCCGCCGATGAATGCGGTCGAACCGGCTCGCCCCAAAACGGTCGTCAGCGCTGCCGATCCTGCGTTGCGGCCCGCCGAGGGCGGAGATGAACGCCGTCCGACCGGGGAAAAGTCGGCGGAGCGCGATGCCCCTGATGCGGGTGCCAAGCTCACCGATGCGAGCAATCGGCCCGGCGAAGGAGTCGGAGGCGCTGGCGACGGGATCGGCCAAAGCAAGCCCCGCCAGTCGGGCGATCCGTCCGTCCCGGTCAATGCCGCGGGAGAATCCGGGTCCGGCGCGACTGTCGCCGCGGGAGGGCAACCCGGCCACGACGACGCGGCGACGAAGACTGGCTCCGGCGGACTCATCGGCTCGGGAGGCATTGCAGCCGACCGAGCTTCGCCACGACCGACCGCATCGTGGGATTCCGCCGTCGAGTCTGCTCGGCGTGCCGTCGCCCAAGGTGCGGTCCCGGACCGCTACCGCGTCATGGTCAAGGACTATTTCGACCCGTCGATCGGCTCGGCAGCGAACTGAAGCACACCGGTTCGCAAACCCCCTCGTGAATGGCATTGATCTCCAATTTCAGATTTCAAAGTGGAATCGCCCAGCAACCGGAACAGGGAACGGGCAGGTGAATCGACAGCTCCGGGGCGCAGGAATCTGAGAATTGTGGCGTAGTCCCGCTGTACGCCGGGCGGAGAACGCCTAAGATACGCCTTGAGATTCGCCATGTCGGCGGGAAGCAAAACATGATTCAGGCCAACGGCAACCATCAAAATGGCGCGACGAATGCGCCGGCACAGACCACGGCGTCGCGGCGCATCCGCGCATCGTTGACGGGAAAGCATGTCTGCCCCTTCTGCGGGGCCGTCACCGAGCGGGCCGAGGGTGTCTGCCCGCGCTGCACGCTCGAGAACACGCCCGCGACTCGTCAGGCCACCAAGTCGCGCATCGGCCCGTGGTACGTCTACCAAACCCGCAATCCGTCGGCACCGGGGATGAAGTTCAGCACGCTGGTGTCGTTGCTGAAGCGCGGCCAGGTGACGGCCCGTTCGATCGTGCGCGGTCCGACGACGCACCAGTTGTGGCGATTCGCCGCAACCGTGCGCGGGATCAGCCGCGAGTTCGGGGTGTGCTATGGCTGCGGCGAGGACATTGAAATCATTGCCAAGGTCTGCCCGCACTGCCGGCGGTTGCAAGAACCGCCGGCGAACCCTGATACGCTGCTCGAGGAACGTGAATCGCTGGTCGGGGCTGGCTCGGGGATGGTCGCGTCGGCGCGAGCCGAACCCGAGACGTTTTCGGCCGACATCATTCTTCCCGTGCGCCCGCCCGATCCGCTCAGCGCAGTGCGCCAACCGCAGCCGCGGCCGGATGAGACTGCGCCGCGGACCGAGCCGGTGAAGCTGCGCGAACTGGTCGGGCTGGCACCCGAGGCGGTTGTCGAGTCGGACGTTCCGGGCCAGGCGGTTCCCGCTGAATCGGTGAGTTTCGATGAATCGGAGATTTCCGATGCCGAGCAGATTCTCTCGGCCGAAGAACTGGCGGCGGCATTCAATCTAAGCGTGGGCGATCTTCCTCCTCAGCGGGATGGTGCTGTCGAACTTTCGCCCGAGCCTCGAGGGGCGCGGATTGGGCAATGGGTGATGGCGCTGCTGCTGATCGGTGCCGGGGCGACGGCGTTCATCCTTATTTTCAAGCCGCACTGGACCGACCGGGCGACCGACTGGACTCAGCGTCAATATCAGCAGGTGCGGGCCGCTCTGGCTCGACCGGTACAGCCGCCGGCGGCTTCCCCCGCTAGCCCCGATCTGCAAGCGTTGGAAGGCGTGGAGTCTCCGCGACCCATCCCGAGCGAGCCGGCCGATGCGGTGATGACCGATGTCCGCAAGATGGGCGAGCGGGACGCGATTCGCGTGGGGGTGGAACTTAAGCCGGGAACGGACCTGGTGCAGGCGGCGCTGGCGACAACCGAACCGTCGGCATCCCCGCCGAGCGAACCTCGGGCGGCAGTGGATTCCGCCGATCCAGGAACCGATCGCGTCGTCCCGACGTCGGCCGAAGCGCCGAAAGTTCAGGCCATCGCGCCGGTCGCCGTGACGCCGAGCGATCCAGAGACGGCGCGGCGAATGGTCCGGCAGTGGCGGGCTGACGCCCTGACGGCCGAGTCGAAGCACGACTATCCTCTCGCCCGTGAATTGCTCGAACAAATCCGCCAGTTGCCGCGTAATGCTTGGCCGACCGACTTGGATATCTTGAGCCGGCGCGTCGAGAAGCGCCTGGGCGATCTGAACGCCTCCAACCAGTAGACATCCGGTCGCGCGGTATACTGCGCCGATGTCCCAACAGCCTCCGACCGTCGCTTCAATCGCTCCACCCAGTGTCGAAACAGGTGCGGTTTTGCCCTATGCAACGCCGTTTGCATATGACGGGCTGGAGAACGGCATCTGGCGCGATGGCGGCGTGCTGGTCGTGCATCGCAAGGCATCGCTTCCCTCGGCGTGCGTGAAATGCAACGCCCCGACCGATCGCACCCTACGCCGGAAGCTGGCGTGGCATCCCGGGTGGGTGTACCTGCTGATTGTCGCGCCGGGAATCGTGGTGTACGCGATCGTGGCCCTGATCATCCGCCAACAGGCGACCCTTGAAGTTCCGTTGTGTGACCGCCATTACTCCCGACGGCGGCGGCTTCTGATCATCGCCTGGGTGACGGCGTTGTCGGGCACCGCGGCGGTGGTGGCCGGACTGCTGATGCTCAATTTGCCCGATCCCTCGCCTTCTATTCTGCCCGGCGGGATATTGTTGCTGGTGGCGGGGCTGGTCCTGGGCGTAGTTGTCAGCCCGGTGGTCAAACCCAGGCGGATCGACACCCAATATGTGTGGCTCAAAGGGGTATGCAATGAGTACCTGGCGCCGTTGCAGCCGGTGGAACGACGATGACGCCACCGCGCCGCGACCGTCGTGGACCATCGGCCTAGAATCGTCCACCCTTTTTTTCGGAAGATACGTTTGATGAACCTTATGAAGTCGATCCGCATCAAAGGTGCGCGAGAACACAATCTTAAGAACCTCACGCTGGACATTCCGCGCGACCAACTGGTGGTCGTCACCGGGTTGAGCGGATCGGGCAAATCGACCCTGGCGTTCGACACGGTCTACGCCGAGGGACAGCGCAAATACGTCGAATCGTTGTCGGCGTACGCGCGGCAGTTCCTCGAGCAGTTGCAGAAGCCGGACATCGACGAGATCGAAGGCTTGCCCCCGACGATCGCCATCGAACAGCGCAGCGCCTCGAGCAATCCGCGCTCGACGGTGGCGACGACGACGGAGATTTACGATTACCTGCGGGTGCTGTTCGCCCGGGCCGGGACCCCGCACTGCTGGGTGTGCGGCAAGCCGATTTCCAGCCAAAGCGCTTCGCAGATCATCGATTCGGTGATGAAGCTGCCCGCCGGCGCCCGGGCCATGGTGCTGGCGCCGCTGATCCGCGGACAAAAAGGGGAACATAAAGACACGTTCGGGGCGCTGGGAAAACAGGGATTCGTCCGCGCCCGCGTGGATGGGCTGGTGTTGGACCTGTCCGGCGGAACCAATCCGCCGGCGCTACAGAAAACCAAGGTTCACACGATCGAAGCGGTGGTCGATCGGATTGTGATCAAACCGGAAATCCGCTCGCGCCTGGCCGATTCGGTCGAGACGGCGCTGCGCCTGTCGCAGGGTCTGGTCGTGGTGGCCGTGGCCCAGCCGGATGGATCTTGGACCGATCAACTTTACTCCGAGCAGTTCGCCTGTCCGGAGCATCCCGAAGCGAATCTGCCGGAACTCGAGCCGCGCCTATTCAGCTTCAATTCCCCGCACGGGGCATGCCCGGCGTGTCATGGTCTGGGCACGCGCAGCGAGTTCGATCCCGAACTGATCGTGGCCGATGAATCGCTGTCGCTGGAGAACGGCGCGATCGAAGCCTGGCGAAAAAACGGCAAGCGCATGAACATCTGGTACAGCCGGGTGCTGCGCCAGTTTTCCCGTGATTTCGGCATTAACTACAGCGGGGCGTTTAAGGACATTCCCAAGCGCGTCCGCGACGTGCTTCTGCATGGGACCGAGCGAAAGGGGGATCTGGGAACGGGCACGAGCTTCGAGGGGGTGATCCCCAATCTCGAACGGCGATTCGAGAACACTGAGAGCGAATGGGTCAAGGCTCGGTTGCACCAGTACATGTCCGAGCAGCCGTGCGAGTCGTGCGGGGGCACGCGGTTGAAGAAGGAAGTGCTGGCGGTCCGCCTGCATGCCGAATCGGCCGCGCCGCATCGCCCCGATGGCTACAGCATCCATGATGTGGCGACCTCGACGGTCGCCGCGGCGAGAGATTTTTTTCAGAGCCTCAAACTCGGTCAAGAGGGTCAGAAGATCGCCGAGCCGATCGTGCGGGAGATCGCCGCCCGGCTGGGGTTCATGGTCGATGTGGGGCTGGGGTATCTCACGCTGGACCGAAAGACCGGAAGCCTCTCCGGCGGCGAGGCCCAGCGCATCCGCCTGGCGACACAGGTCGGCAGCGGACTGGTCGGGGTCTGCTACGTGCTGGATGAGCCGACGATTGGGCTGCATCAGCGCGACAACGCCCGGCTGATCCGAACCCTGCTGCGGCTGCGCGACATCGGCAACACGGTCTTGATGGTCGAGCATGACGAGGACTGCATCCGCTCAGCAGATTATCTGATCGACATCGGCCCGGGCGCCGGCGCCCACGGCGGGGAGATTGTCGTCCAGGGTCCGATGCCCGAGGTGATGAGCGATTCGCGCAGCACCACCGTGAAGTATCTCACCGGCGAGTACGCCATCGACTATCCCGCCGTCCGGCGCCCGATCGACATTGATCGTAATTGCCTGGAACTGAAAGGGTGCCGCGCCAATAACCTCAAGAACGTCGATGTGCGATTTCCTCTGGGCGGCCTGGTCTGCGTGACCGGCGTGAGCGGATCCGGCAAGAGCACGCTGGTGAACCAGACCCTGCTGCCGGCACTCAAACGCAAGCTGTACGGCTCGAAGGTCAAGGCCGGAGCGCACAAGGCGCTGAACGGATCGGGAAAGATCGACAAGGTGATCGAGATCGACCAGTCCCCGATCGGGCGCACGCCGCGATCTAATTCCGCGACTTACACCGGCGTGTTCGACGAGATCCGAAAAGTGTTCGCCAAGACGCGCGAGGCGAAAATCCGTGGCTACGAGGCCGGTCGATTCAGTTTCAACGTCAAGGGCGGGCGCTGCGAGGCGTGCAGCGGGCAGGGGACCAAGTGCATCGAGATGCTCTTTCTGCCCGATGTCTATGTGAATTGCGAAGCGTGTCACGGATCGCGCTACAACGCCGAGACGCTGGAGATCCACTATCGCGGCAAGTCAATCGCCGATGTGCTGGCGATGACCGTCGAGGAGGCCAAGGAGTTTTTCGAGAATTTCCCGGCGATTTACCGCATGCTCAAGGCGCTGAATGATGTCGGGCTTTCGTACATCAAACTGGGCCAACCCAGTACGCAGTTGTCCGGCGGCGAGGCCCAGCGCGTGAAACTGGCGACCGAACTGGGCAAGAACTCGACCGGGCACACGCTTTACACGCTGGACGAGCCGACCACCGGGCTGCATTTCGCCGACATTCGCAACCTGCTGAACGTGCTGGACCGCCTGGCCGATCTGGGCAATACCATTCTCGTAATCGAACACAATCTCGATGTGATCAAGTGCGCCGACTGGATCATCGACATGGGTCCCGACGGCGGCGACGGCGGGGGCACGGTCGTGGCCGAGGGACGCCCGGAAGAAATCATCAATGTTCCCGCCAGCTATACCGGCGGCTACCTGGCACCCAAACTCACTCGCTCGCGAGTTCCGGTGCTGGCCATGGCGTAGAAGCGGCACCGGCCCTGGGCGGATCGGGTTCGGGATATGTGAGTTGAGATTCCGCCGGATATGTAAAGGCCCCGAGTCATCCCCGGTTTTGCCAGTGGCCGCGGTTTCTTACCATGCCGAGGAGGACGTCGGCGTTCCCAGTCATGCCGACGAACAGATCAGCGCTCTGTGAAACGCCGACGTCCTCGGCGGCTTTGCAATCTAAAAACCATGGCGGGAAACTGGGGATGACACAGGCAAAGGCCGGAGTGGGATTCGAACCCACGAATAACGGATTTGCAATCCGTCCCCTTGGTCCACTTGGGTATCCGGCCGGGTTGGGTTTGTTCACCGTCGCCCACCCCTTGGCCGCGTCGATCGGCGCCGCCCGCGAGGCATCGGCCGCAGGATGGTAGCACGAACCGGCATTCAGACAAGCGCGGTTTCGCAATCCCGCGAGGGTTGTTTGACGTTGCCCGCCCGGCTGGGCATATTGAACGACTCATCGGGCGGGTCATGGATGGCCCGGCGACGGATGCGGGGTTTTGTCGGAACTTTTCTCTTTCTTCAACGTCTAATCCCATGTCGAGCCTGAGCGGCGTACATGACGAGGCGGATTTTCCCGTCGAGCCATCGGCGTCGTCGGGGCGAGAAGCGCAGTGGCTGCGAAAGGCGCAGGCGGGCGATCGCTCGGCGTACGGGCAGGTTGTCCTGGCGTACCAGGATCGCCTGTTCAACGCCGTGCTGCGGCTGGTCGGAAACGCTGACGAGGCCCGCGAATTGACACAGGAGGCGTTCACCCGCGGGCTGATGAAAATCGAGAGTTTTCGCGGCGATTCTTCGCCGTATACCTGGCTGTTTCGCATCGCGGTGAACCTGGCGATCAGCCAGTTGCGGAAAGTCCAGCGGCATCGGACGTTTTCGCTGGATGGATCATCGAACGGCGTAGGATCGGATCCGGATCGCGGTTCCCGGGCCGACGGACTCTCGCGTTCGGACGATGAGCCGCCGCCGCAGGCACTGGAGCGCCAGGAGCGTCATCAGCAGGTGCTGTCGGCGCTGGGTCGGCTGGATGCGGAGTATCGGGCGGTGCTGGTAATGCGGGACATCGAAGGGTTCGATTACCAGCAGATGGCCGAGGTGCTGGGAATGCCGCTGGGAACGCTCAAGAGCCGGCTCTTCCGGGCTCGGCTGGCGCTGCGGGACGAGTTATTGCCCTACATGCGGGATCGTTGAACGAAACGTCATGGGTCACGAATCGGAAAGCATCGAAGCCAAGCTTGCGGCGTACATCGACGGGGAGCTCGACGCCGCGGGTCGCGCCGACATCGAGCGTACGCTTGCGGCCACGCCGCGCTATCGCGTTCTGCTCGAGCAGCTTTCGCGCACCCGGCAGTTGCTCCAGGATTTGCCGCGAGAACGGGCGCCGGCGGACTTGATGGAGGGGTTCACCGGACAACTTGAGCGGGCGGCGTTGTTCGGCGACGACGATCGGCCGGTCGTCGCCGGACGGATCGGGCGCTGGATGCCACGGCTGGCGGCGGCGGCGTCGATCGGATTGCTGGCGATCGGGCTGGGGGTGATCGTTTACTACGTACTTCCCACCGGACATGCCATGGAGTTCAGCGTTGCTACCCCCCTTGCTTCCGGGGCACGCCTGGATAGCGCTGCGCCCCTCCACGGCGGGGCGGTTCGGGCGGACGCCAACGCGGAGATTCAAGGCACGAGGTCGGCCGGGGATCTGGCCGTCGCTAAACCGATCGGGGCGCAGCCCGATGCATTGGCCCGGTCGGCTGGGCGGATGACTCGAGGGGATTCGGGGCAACACTCTGAATCGATCCGGGCTGATGCCCGTGATGCGTTTAAGGGAGAGGGCGCGGCGTCGTACGCGGAGGCCGGTGCCGAAGGCAAGGTCGCCGGGGAATCCGCATCCGTCGCCGCCGCGGACGCCGTGGGCACCGCGGCCACATTGGGCGGAATGGGCGCTGGTGGCGCGATGAAGATCGCCAGCGACCGCACACCCGACGCCGGCGCCAATCGATCGGCGGTAGTGGCGGGATGGGCTGAAGAATCGGCGAAAATCCCCCCGGATATCCAGGCGGCGCAGGACCGGCTTTTCGCCGATGACTCGGGCGCGCCGGTGGTCGTCGTGGTGACCACCCATGATATTTCCACCGAGAATCGTCGCATCGAGAACTTTTTCGCTGGCAACGGAATCGCGTGGAGTCCGGGTGCCGAAGCGATGCCGGCACCGTTGTCGGACCAGGCCCTCAAGGACGCTTTGGCGTCGCGGATGAATACGACACGGATTCGGTCCGTGGCGGCAGATCCGAAGACCGAGGCACAGGTCGCATCGTCTCAGGAGGCGCTGCCGCAACAGCAACTGAACTATCGACGGCTGGTCCCGATGAAGCAGATGGCGATGAACGAGCGGATGAGCGAGCCATCGCCGAGCGGGCGCGATGACACCATCTCGACACGGGCGCAGGCGCAAACGCAGGCGCAGGGAGATGGCCAGAAGTTCCAGTGGCAGCAAACCGCCGGGCAGACGCCCGAGCAGTTGTCCAAACAAGCCGAGCCGTCGAACGTGGAGCGGAACTTTTTCGTTGCCCGCGAGGTGACTCCGGCGCAGGTTCGCCAGCTTTATGAAGACCTGGCCAACGCGCCTCCGGCGGGGGCGACGGAGATCTTCGAGCCGGCGTCGCTGGATGGCGTTACTTCGGGGTTCGCCGGCAAGGTTGCCGAAGAAAACGCGCGTATGCCGGTGACGGTTGCGGCGAATGCCGACACCGGATCAGAGGCGGACGGCGTGAAGTTGGAATTGCGGGCCCGTCCCGTGACGCAACCGGCCAGCCTCGCGGGTACGCCGGCGCTGGATGAGACGGTTGAATCGCGTCCAGCGGCCAACAGTGATGTCGAGCGCTCAGCGGGTCTGTCGCTGGCACGGACGACGCCGCCCGCGAGTTCCGCCGCGCGCGCCGGCGACATAGACAAGGGCCGTGCGATTCTTCCGTCGCCTGCCGCACCGGCACCGGCGATTGATGGCGGGCGGGAAAAATCTGATGCGTTGCCAGCAGCGCCAGTCGCCGCCGTGCGAGAAGCGGCCGATGCGTTGCATCCGCGCGAGTTGCTTCGCATCGAGACGCCGACCGAGCAATGGACGGTCCTGGTGGATGCCGAGGGTCGAGTGCGTCTGGGCGAGACGGGCGAGATTCCCGCCGCCGGGCGGACCTGCGACGAGCTTGCGGCGGCGGTGGCCGAGGCACTGGAGAAGGTCCAGGGCATAGCGCCGCAGTCGGTGAAAGTTCGGCGGATCACGCCGATGATCGCGGCACCGGCGATGACAATGCGGGGTTCAACGATTCGGACGGGCGGACTTTCGGCGACGTCGAGTGCAGCGCCGGTCGAGCGGCGCGAAGGCGTCGCGTCAGTTCCCGAGTCTCGGCCGGCGCAGAGGCTGAATTTGCTCGTGGTGGTGCAGTCGGATTCCGCGATGCCGGTTCCTCACCAAGCAGGCCCGGAAGCGCCCCCGGCGGCGGGCCACGCCGGGGCCACGACCGATCTCGAACCGGCGGCACCGACCGGCATGCCCGCGAACGCGGACGCCGAGCATGACGCCGCCACCGTGGTTCGTCCGCAAGCCGGTGCCGCGTCCAGACCGATCGCCGCCGCGGCGCAGCCGCACAACGGCACGGCGTCAAGACCGATCGACTCCGCGGTGGAACCGCCGACTGGTGCCACATCCAAGCCGATCGACGCCGCGGCTTGGTCGCCCGCGAAGTTGGCGATCCCAATGCCAGGCGATTTGGATTCGGCGAAGCTTCCGCAGCCGGATCAGCCCGCCACGACGCGACCCGCGTCCGGCGTCGAGGCGATGCCGGTGCCGTCGGGCGAGTCGAAATAGGTGCCTGCCCAAGCGTTTTCGAGAAATCCATTCCATGCCGCGACCCTTGATTGGAATCACCATGGACAGCGGCTTGAAGGCACGCTCCTATCAGATCAAATCGGATTACCCCGACGCCATCGACCGTGCCGGCGGCGTGCCCGTCTGCCTGGGTTTTGGCATGACCCCGGCGTCGATGATCGACGCGATCGATCGCCTCGACGGCTTCTTGTTCACCGGCGGCGATGATCTGCATCCCCGGCGATTCGACCAGCCGTTGCATCCGAAAACCGAGTTGATCGATCCCGACCGCGAGGCGTTCGAGCTTCGGTTACTCGCCGAAATCGAGCGCCGGCGGCTGCCGGTGCTGGGGGTCTGCCTGGGATGCCAATTGATGAACGTCCATCGCGGCGGAAGCCTCATCCAGTTTCTGCCCGATGATCCGCGCCCCAGCCCGATCGAGCATCGGGCAATCGGCGAGGATCGCCCGCGCCACACGGTTCGCCTCGACCGCTCTTCGCGGATTGGCGAGGCGATCGGGCGAGAGACGATCTCGGTCAACACCCATCACAAGCAGGCGATCGCTCGGCTGGGCAGAGGGCTGCGCATTTCGGCGACAGCGCCCGACGGGATAATTGAGGCCATCGAGGACCCCGATCTGCCCCTGTTCACCGCGGTCCAATGGCACCCCGAGCGCCTGCCCGATGAGCCGGACCACCTGGCCCTGTTCCAGATGCTGATCGCCGCCGCCCGACAATAGCCCTCAGCCGGTGGGGAAGCGTCACATCGAAGAGTCTTAAACGCGAAGCGGCGAAGGCGCGAAGAAGAACCGTTCGGTCGAGGACTTGGGCAGCCGCGCTAATAAGCACGAGTGCTTTGTCAATGTTGTGTTTTTGGATCAAGTGTTCGTTTCGGGCCCGCTTTTACTGGAACAATCGAGACGGTCAACTCTAATTTCCACTGCCTTTCCCACGAATGGAGGGCGCGCTCGTTACTCGTGGGAAAGCCCGCAGGCTGGGTCGCGCTCTTCTTCGCGCCTTCGCCACTTCGCGTTTCAAATTCTTCATTGCGGCATGCCACCATCGTGTTTCTTGCCGTTTTCGTGGTGGAAGTTCCGTTCGCAAGCCTTCACCTGGATCGCCGGCAGGCGGCCGTCGAGGAACTCTCGAAGAAGCAGGGCGGCGGCGGCGGCGTCGAGACGCTGCTTTTTTTTCTTGTGCGTGAGTCGCTCTCCGGCGCGTTTTCGCTCGGCGAGTTCGGATTCGGCGGCGAAGGAACTGAGCCGCTCATCGACGAAAACCGGAGTCAATCCACAGCGCTCGCCCAGCCGGCGGGCGATCTGGATCGTCCGTTGGGCCGCGGGGCCGATGCTGTCGTCCATGTTGAGCGGCAGCCCGATGAGCAGCCGTTCGACGCGCTCGGTTTGAACGATTCGGCACACCACCTCGATCGCCTGCTCGCTCGACCCGGCGGTCAGCACGTCGTACGGCGTGGCGAAGCGGCCCCCTTCATCGCTCAGGGCCAGGCCCACTCGCTTCTCGCCCCAGTCGATCGCCAAGGTGCGCATCAGCCTCTCCGTGAAAACGCCGTCAATTGACGTGGACCCGCCCGCGCAAATCGCGTCCACCCGCCATCGCTTCGACCGCGGCGGAGCGATTCAATCCAATCAGCGTGATGCCCTGGTCAATCGTATCATCAAACACTTTCGCCATATTATTCAGGTGCGGCTGAGAGCAATTGAACGCCCGCAGGCTGGGGATTTTTCGCAGGAATGTCGAAAAATGGTCTAGCTTCCCGCAGGCGTGCATCGCGCCGCCGCCGAACTCGCTCAGCAGCCGCGAATCGTACGGCAGGACAAATTCCTTGAACATGTCCGGCGAGAGGTTCATCGCCGAATCATCGCGCAGCATGATCCGCCCGGCATGCAGCATTCCCCAATGCGGCGCGAACGATTGCATCGGCGGGATGATCGACTCCCAATGGCGCATGACCTGGATATAGAACTCGCACAGCCGGTTCAGCATCGCGTGGGCCAGGTCCGGCTCATCGTACAGGCCGATGAAGATGTCGCTGCCCCAGAGCATCTCCATCACGTCCATCGGGCCTTGGACGTCCGGGTGGTAGATATGCACATGCCGGCCGATTTTCGGATACCGCTTGGCGATGTCGGCGAAACGACGGCCCATCTCGAAAACCTTGGCCAGGTAGGGATGATCCAGCGACGGTGAGGGCTGATCGAGCAGTCGCCGGATCGCCTCAGCGCCGCCGGGCAATGGGTGGCACGCCGGAAGCGTGTCGGTCTCATCGGGCATGATGAACAGCTCAGCGCCGAACGGTGCCGGGAGGATTGGCGTCCCGTAGTTGCATCGCACGCACAGCAGATTTCCTCCGGCGGCGGCGAGGATCGTCGAACAGCTTTCAAACTGGTGGATCGCCATGCGATCGAAGTCGTCGAGTGTGGAATTGACACGGACCCGCGGCCAGCCGATCGCCGGCAGGGATGGCGCGGGCCGTCGTGGATCGAACACCGCATCACCGCAGCGCAGCTCGGCGAATCGCTTCCACTGATCGAGCAATTCGCCTTCCACGCCATCGTCGATGCGGCTTTCCAAATCGTCGAGACAGGCGCTAAGTTCCATGGCGAGTGACTATACCAGACGCGCCGAACCGGCGTGAGAATCGCATCGACACGGGGAAGTGGCTGCCGGGCGTGTCCCCGTATTTTTTGCACTTCCCTGTATTCATAGGGAAAACGCGGTTTCCCAGAGGCCGTGATGGCTGGTCTCCTGAACCCGTGCAAAAATCCGTGGGCACGCCCGCTGCCGGCGATTCTTGCATTTCACCGGGCGAAGACCTATTTTCCGAACGTCGCCCGATGATCGGAACGACGATTCGGAAAATCTCATTCACAGGAACAAACCCATGACTTCGGTACTCGCCGCCCAGCTCTATACGCTTCGTGATTTCACCAAGACCCCCGCCGACATCGCCAGCACGATGAAGAGGGTGAAGAAGATGGGGTACGACGCTGTGCAATGCTCGGCGCTCGGGCCGATCGATCCGAAGGAACTGGGGAACATTCTCAAGGGGGAAAACCTCACCTGCTGCGCCACGCACGCTTCGTTCGAGAAGATGCGCGACCAAACCCAGGCGTTCATCGACGAGCAGAAGACGATCGGCTGCGAGTACCCGGCGATCGGGTCGATGCCTGGAAGCTATCCGCGAACCAAGGACGGCTATCAGCGGTTCGCCAAGGACGCCAGCGAAGTGGCCCGCAAGCTCAAGGCCGCGGGTCTGACCTTCGGCTATCACAACCACAGCTTCGAGTTCGAGAAATTTGACGGCCGCACCGGCATGCAAATCCTCATCGAGGAGTCGGACAAGGAGGCGGTGACTTTTGAGGTGGACACCTATTGGGTGCAGCACGGCGGGGCGGACCCGGCGGCGGTGATCAAGGGACTTAAGGGGCGCATCCCCCTGGTCCACCTCAAGGACATGGTCGTGGCCGAGAATCGCACGGCGGCGATGAATCTCAAGCGCAACGAGGGCGAGAACGATGAGGCGTTCAAAAAGCGCCAGGACGCCGCCGGCTCCCGCCAGCCGATCATGGCCGAAGTGGGCGAGGGAAACATGAACTTCCCGGCGATCCTCGAGGCCTGTAAATCCAGCGGCACGAAATGGTACATCGTCGAACAGGACGTCTGCCAGCGCGACCCCTTCGAGAGCCTTGCCATCAGCCTGAAAAACCTGCGGGCCTTGGGCTTGAAATAGCCGCGGCGGCGGGGGGCGGAGGAAAAATTAAACGCGAAGTGGCGAAGAAGAATCGTACGAATTTCACCTGATTCTCTCGCGCCATCGCGGCCTGTCGCTGCGCGTTTCACGTAGAATCCGTATGAGTTGGCTCGACGGGCTTGACGAAACGCCGAACGAGATCGAGTTTTTTCTTTTTGGCGCTGGCTCTTCGCGTCTTCGCTTCTTCGCGTTTGAATTTCCTCCCCCCGTCTCTCCCCTTTACGCCTTCTTCGATGCGAAATCGCGCATGAATTGCGACAGGGCGGCGCAGCCTTCGGTCGGCATGGCGTTGTAGATGCTGGCGCGGATGCCGCCGACCGTGCGGTAGCCTTTCAGGCCCATCATCCCCTGTTTGGCTGCGGATTTCACGAACTCATCGGTCAGCTCCTCGCTAAGCAGGCGATAGGTCACATTCATGTGCGATCGCTGCTCCTTGACGGAGACCGTCCCGGTGTAAAAGCCGTTGGAGGAGTCGATCAAGTCATAGATCATCGCGGCCTTGGCGGCGTTGCGTTTTTCCATCGCCGCAAGCCCTCCCTGGGCCTCGAGCCAGCGGAACACCTCCAGCAGGATGTATACCCCGAACGTCGGTGGGGTATTGATCATGCTCTTGTTCTCGGCCTGATCCTTGAAGCTCCAAAGCTTGCTGGGCGTCTTTTTCTGCCGGGCGTACAGATCCTTGCGGATGATCGCCAGCACCACTCCGGACGGGCCGAGATTCTTCTGCGCCCCGGCGTAGATCAGGGCGCAATCCTTCGCCGGGTGAGGGCGCGACATGATCTCGCTGGAGGCATCGACCACCAGGTTCGGATGCGACGGCCATGTCGCCAGGCGATGGCCGTGGACGGTTTCGTTGGTGCAGACGTGAAAGTAGTCGGCGGCGCTGTCGAGATTCCATTGCGACGGCGGGGGGCTGTGATCGAAGTTGCTCGATTCGCTCGACGCCACGACATTTATCTTGCCGATCTCCTTGCCCACGGACGCGGCCTTCTTGCCCCATTCGCCGCCAACAAGATAGTCGGCCGAGGTTTGCAGGAAGTTCATCGGGATGGTGGTGAATAGCTGCGTGGCCCCGCCTTGAAGGAACAGCACGTCGTGCGTGTCGCGCAGCCCCAGCAGCGATTTGCAGCGGGCGATCGCCTCGTCGGCCACGGCGTCGAATTCCTTGCCGCGATGACTCACCTCGGCGATGCCGAAGCCCTTGCCCTGGTAATCGAGCAAGGCGGCGGCGGATTTCTCGAGGGCTTCGGTGGGGAGCATCGCCGGTCCGGCGCTGAAATTATAGATTCGATTGCTCATATCTGTTTCGCAATGGTAAAATGTCGGATGGAAAAATCAATCGGCGGGGGCGAGGCCCCTCAGGCCCGCGCCCACGCCTGCTTGATGTAGTCCAGCACCTTCGGCGCGGTGGCGGGGAAATCGTTCATCGCCTTGCCCTCGAAGCTGATCAGCCCCGAGTAGTTGCCTTCCTTAAGGACCTTGAAGAACGGGGCGTAGTCACTTTGGCCGCTCAGGCCAGGCGCCACCCGTCCGACCTTGTCGGCCAGATGCACATGCTTGATCCACGGCATCGCCTGGCGCAGATTTTCCAGTGGCTCGTCCTCGAGCCAGAAATGGTAGGAATCGACCAGGCACTGAAAATTCGGATGATCGACCGCTCGCACATAGGTCATCGCCTCGGCGACCGAGTTGATGATGTTGCATTCCTTGCGATTGAGCGGTTCACAGACGATCACCACATCATGCGGCGACGCCAGCTCGGCGCTCATGCGGAGAAAATCGAGGATCTGGCGTCGAGCGGTCTCGCGGTCGAAGCCTTCCGGCACCTGGCGGGCACCGCCGGAACCGAACACCAGCGTCCGAGCCCCTATCTTGGGCGCGCGCTCCAGAACGCGGCTCATGTACGATCGCAGCTTGCCCAGGTCGGCTTGAGGCCCGGTGATCTTCAAATTTCCCGGGACCAGGCAATTCGCCGCCAAGATCGGAATCGCCGATGTCTTGGCGGCATTGCCAGCCTTCCATTGCTCATCGGGCAACTCGCCTTGCAGCAGCCCTTGAACATTCCCCTCGACATAATCCCACCCCGCGGCCTTGATCGCCGCGGATGCACCCGGTGATCCGCAAATCCCAAATCGCATTCGATATCTCTCCCGTTTGGACGAACGGGCATGTTACCAAACCCGTCGCTGGGGGAAAGAGGCCAAGGCGAATCCGTCCGATTTACTCCAACCACCCGCCGGTGAAGCCGGCGCGACGCAGGCCCTGGCGGACGTAGGGGTTGTTGCGCATCCAGGACCACAGCAGGCCCGTGCGATGATTCTCGACCATCACCACCACCGGGCCTTGATTCAGCGCGAAGTTGTTGGGCGAGACCCACCCGTGTTCGACCTGATCGTGTACGCGACAGGTGGGGTTGAACGTCGCCTCGAAACCATAGCGGCTCTGTTCGCCGATGTGCCTTGTCCAGAAGTTCCGCACCGTCGGCTGGACAATCTCGGGGCAGAACGGCATCGACGCCACCACGGCCCACGGCGAGATCGAGCCGTCGTCGGGCCCGTCGGGGGCACCGCGGGCACGATACCCGTAAAACCGGCGCTCGCGGCCGTCGATGATCATCGTCGATTTGCCGGGACCGTCGCTGGCGGTGAATCCCCAGCAATGCTCGCCGTAGGCTCGGAATTGGTGCGGATTCTCCTTGGCGTACGCCTGCTGCACCAGCGTGGCCCGGCGGCTGTTCTCGAAATAGTCGATCCCCTTTTCTCGCATGTAGGCATCCTGGACGCCGCGCAGGTCCAGCCAGCACTGCGGCAATTGGTGGATGAACAGCGGGCCGGCGTAGAGGTAATCGATCCCGTACGCCTGTCGCCAGCGATATTCGCTGAGCCAGGCATCGTACGCCTCGACCGGCACGGGATGCGTCGGCGAACCGAGCGCCAGAATGTACAGCAGCAGTCCTTCGTTGTAGCCGCGCCAGCCGTAACGCAAGAACCCGCTGCGCGGCTTCCAGCCGTGACTGATCGCCGAATCTCGCCACATCCAATCCCATTCGACCCGCCGATACATCGCATCGGCGAGTGAGCGAATCTCATTCTCGATCTCACTGTCGTGGTTGAAGTACTCGGCCGCCGACAGCGCTCCGGCGATCAGGATCGCCGAGTCGATCGTACTCAGCTCGCTGCGCCAGGCGCGCTTGGCCGAGGGGACCTCGATGAAATGGTAATAGAACCCGCGATAACCGGTGGCATCGGACTTTTCGCTCTGGGCGCTTTGCATGAAGGATCGCAAGGTCGCCACCGCGTGGCAGGCGGCGGCCTGGCGGTCGATCAGCTTTCGCTCGACCCCGACGATGAAGCTGGAGAGCGCCAGTCCGCAGCCGGCGATGCTGCACGGGCTGCCCGGCTGGGTCGAGTCGAAGATCAATCCCAGGCTGTCATCGCCTTCGCGGATGAAGTACCCGAAGGCCTCGCGCTGAATGCGGTCCAGTTCCTGCTCGCTCAGTTCCGCAAGGCTCATTTCGCGCCCTCCGCCTCGTCGCTTTTCGGCAACTCGATTCTCACAATCGCCACCGCGTGCGCGGGCAACGTTACATCGACGTGGATCGTCTTTTCCTCGCAGCGGGGGTGCACGAATAGCGCAACTGGTTCTGATGCTCGACGAGCGTCTTCATGTCGTCGGCGAAAAGCCCGTGGAATCGCACATGCTCGAAGCCGATCTCCCGCCTCGCCCGCGTCAATTGTCGTTGCCAGTCGGCTCGCAGGGCCAGCCTGGCGTGTCCGCTGCCGACACAAAATGTCCATATCGGTCGCAACGGCTCGGCGGGGTGGTCCAGGTCGCAGGTGAAATCAGGCATGACGGCTCCGGAAAAATCCCGTCCGCGATCCACCGACGAACGGCGATCTGGGGCGCCCTCGGGATGCTGCAACTTCCGTGCCGCTAGTGTAGTGTCTCATCAATAGTGCGTCGCACGCTCGACTGAAAATCCTTCGTTTTCCACTTTTCAAATTGTTTTTGCGAAGCGCCAGCGAGGGAACGGAACCCCCGCCCCCCGCCCGGTTAGCCCGAAGCGCCAGCGAGGGAACGGAACTGCACATCGGGACTGGGAGCAAGAACCAGATTGAGCACCGATGGAGAGGATGAACAAAATCGGGGCGGGCGACGAGCCGGCGAAAGCGCCTGATCCGGTCCATCCTTTTTTGATCGGCGTTCATCGGCGTACATCGGCGGTGAGTTCCTTCCATGATCAACAGAATCGCGGCGCCCGGCGGACCCCGGGCAAAACGGCATTATCCTGTGTATCCTGTGCGTCCTGATCTGACTTGATTCTTCGCGCGGAGGATTCAACTTCGCCCGGAGGATTGAACGCGAAGAAGGCGCGAAGGATTTTTTCATCTATTCCTTCGTGTTTCTTAGAGGCCTCGTGGTGAAAATTCTTCGGCCCGCCCGTCCGCGCATCCACCTTCGATCCCTCGCTAACGGCGTCGCCGCCTCGCTTCGTGGTGAAAATTCTTCGGCCCACCCGTCCGCGCGTCCCCCTTCGATCCCTCGCTAACGGCGGCGCTACCTCGCTGGCGCTTCGGGCTAACGGCGGCGCTATCTCGCTGGCGCTTCGGGCTAACGGCGGCGCTACCTCGTTGGCGCTTCGGGCGAACGGCCTCTTCGGGCGAACGGCTCATCCCACCCACTGATCCTTTACGGAAATGGGCGCCTCGTCCGGCTTATTCTCGGCGGCACCGATCGCCGCCGCGGAGAGGATCTCCCACCCCGAGCGGCTCATGCCGAGAAACTCGCGCACCGGCTCATCGTAGAACGATCCGATGGGTCGTCCTCCCAGCCCCAGTGCGGTCGCGGCGATGATCATCCGTTCCACGGCCATGCCTGCCTCGAGATGGGCCAGGCGGTACAGGTCCGGCCCGGCGGCGCTGAGCAGTTTGTGCAGGCTCGAGGCCAGGAAACAGACCGCCGCGGCCTTGGCGCAGAAGGGTTGGGCCAGGCAAAGCGTCGCCGCTTCGGACTGGAATTCGCCGAACCGCAGCAAGGCCCAGGTATCGCTGGTAGGGTCGTAATACCAGATTCCCTTGTCCAGCCCGATGACGTTGTGGACCAACCAGAATGGCCGCACCAGCGCCACGTGCGGGCCGGAGGGAAACAGCGGATGGAATGTTCCCCCGCGAAAGGTCAGGCGATTGATCCGAGCGAAGTCCTCGCGCGCGATCGCGCGTGATGCGAACGCGCCCGCCGGCGCCAGCTCCATCATCACCTTTCGCAACGACAATCCTGGCGTCGGCTCGTCCGGTTCGGGCAAATGGGTGATCGGATACTCCGCCGGCATCGGGTCCATCTCGGTCAGCGGCGGGCGCACCTCGCGGATCGCCACCCCCGGGGCCACGCAATCTTCATGCACCGCCTGGATCGAACCGTACGCGATGATCCGCTCGGCCAACGGCGCCCGCGCGATCGGCGGCAGCGCCGCCGGCGGCGACGGCGTGTACGCCATCGGATTCACGGCCTGGTCGGCCCAGACCACCATCCCCTGCACCGATTCGCAGACGCCGTAGTCGGCGTCGGGGCAGATCCCGATCAGTTCGCGCATCTGCGTTTCGTTCATCCGCAACCGAACCAGCGTCTGGATTCCCAAGCCGTTGGCCGTGGTAACGATCGCCTGGATCGCGTGCCCGGCATCCTGCACGGCATACCGGTAGCCGCGCTTCTGAAAGCGCGCGCTGGATCGGCAGAAGATTGTCGTGACCAGAATCGCCGCCGGAACGGATTTGAGCAGGTCCAGGTCCGGTCGCCCACGCTTCAGGCTCCCCAGCGTTTCGGGGCCCTCTCGCAGTTTGCACAATGAAAATTGCCGCGGCGAAAAATGGTAAAGGCCCGGCGGAACACCGTCGATGGCGAACGTCGCGACATAGATCTCGCAAGGATACGCCGACCCGATGCTCAGCCAAGGGCGCGTCCACAGCGCCGGCCCGCCGGCGGGGTCTACGATTTTGTGGGTATTGGCGCACGAAAGATACAGCCAGGTGGCCAGCGTCTTAAGGTTCTGCGGCGGGCTGACGAAGCTGACGGGGATGGCCGCCACCCCCTGTTCCAGCACCGACAGCGCCCCCGGTGCGATATCCAGGATCGACGTGGGCAGCGAGATCTGCGGGCGATCCGGGAACCGCGCATAAACGGCGGGAATCGATGCCGGATTGACACTCGCCTCCGCCGCGGCCACCCCCGGCGCGCAGCGCGTGCCGCGATGAAACTCGTACACCCGATCCACCCGGTCGAGAATGCTGCGCGGCACGGTCATAAGGGAATCAATCAGAAACACCACGCCAGTAAATCGGCCCACTCGATGCGATATGGTACGCCCTGTCCATCGCCGCCCGCGAAGGGGCATCTGGGAATATTCTCCCAGCGGTGCGGCGCGGTGATTCATCGCCTCATGGGATATTCTGGATGTCCCCCGCGCCCTCCTTTGGGGTGAAGGCCTCCTGCCTGCCTGGTCGGCCTCGCCTTGTTCTTCTGCTGACTAATCGCCGGATCGCGGGTAAAACGTTGGGTTGTGGATATCGTCTGGAAGATTTTAGCGACGCTGGGACTGGTCGCGTTGAATGGATACTTCGTCGCCGCGGAGTTCGCGGCGGTGGGGGCTCGGCACAGCCGTCTGCGCAGCGAAGCGGCCCGCAGCCTGTTGGCGAAGATGGCGCTGGAGGTCAAGAACAAGCTGGACCTCTACCTCTCATCGTGCCAGTTGGGGATCACCCTGGCATCGTTGGGCCTGGGCGCGGTGACCGAGCCGGCGGTGGCAGCGATCATCGGGCCGGCGCTCGAGTGGATGGGGCTGCACGCCCCGTCGCCCAATCAGCATCACGCCTTGACCATCGCCATCGCCTTGGCGATCAGCACGTCGTTGCATGTGGTCGTGGGCGAGCAGGCGCCCAAGAACTGGGCGATCCAATACGCCGACCGGGCTTTGCCGGCGGTGGCGTTTCCGCTGATCGTGTTCACGTACCTGCTTTACCCGGTGATCTGGCTGCTGAACTTCATCAGCAACCGGCTGCTGCGGCTGACGGGCATCCCGATCAAGCAAGGGGCGCACGGCGGGCTGCCGCACACCGAGGATGAACTTCGCACGCTGCTCAGCCAGGCGGTGGCCGAGGGGACGATCCCCAAGGGGCGCGGACAGTTGCTCGAGTCGGCGTTCGAGTTCCAGGAACTGCGCGTCCGCCAGATCATGACCCCGCGGGTCGAGATGGATTATCTCATGCTCGATCAGCCGATCGGGGATATTCTGCGGATCGTGCAGAAAGGGGGATACACGCGTTATCCCCTGTGCGACGTCGACATCGACCATGTCATCGGGCTGGTCCACATGAAGGACCTGTTCACCCATCTGAAGCTGGTCCCGGGGAAATTGCGATTCACGGACGAGAAGACTCCGCAAGGCGAGACGATCGCCATTCCCGACGGCAGCCCCGGCTCGGCCGTGCATGTCATCGGCTCGGGGGGGATCGATCTCAGTCGCATCAAGCGGGACGTGCTGTTCGTACCCGAGTTGCTCCCGGTCCCACGGCTGCTGCGGCAGTTCCAAAGCAGCCGCATTCACCTGGCGATCGTGGTCGATGAGTACGGTGCCACGCAGGGCATGGTGACGCTGGAGGATGTGATCGAGGAGATCGTCGGAGAGATCGAGGACGAGTTCGACACGATGCCGGGCGTTGATTTCGTCAAGGACGGGGAGAACTATCGCATCGCGGGGAAATTCCCCCTGCATGAGCTGCAAGAGCGTCTTCCCCTGCCCGGGCACACGTCGCTGGGCGGGGGCGAAGTCGATACGATCGGCGGATTCATCGTCCAGGAGCTGGGACGTTTTCCCCGCGTGGGCGACAGCGTCGAGCTGGGCCAATACGTCGCGCGAGTGATCAGCGTGGATCAAACCCGGGTACGACAACTGCTAATTCGTCCGAAAACCCAGAAGGCGGCTAAGTTCGACGGACCCGGGCCGGCGGAACTGACGGCCGAGACGCGGAAATCGGGCAGCGGATGATCCGAACAACAGAAGTTCGCAGTCCCCCATGTCGGCCAAGCGGGGAATCGGGTGTCGGCCCGCGAAAGCGGTCATGAACCCCATCCGCCGTGGCGACGTTCAAGGCGCTCGTCGCGTTCGACGGGTCAGCCCGCGAAAGTGGTCATGAACCCCATCCGCCGGCGATTTGCGAATCACCCGCTTGCCATGTCCCCACCCCGCAACTTAGTATCCCGTTCTTCGTCGGACGGCGAGCCCGATTCGGTTTTGCCCCGGGATTGATTTCGACCATGCTCGGTACCATGCCCAACCTCGCTCGCGTTGATTTTCTCGCCGAGGGGGCCGCGCCGGTGCTTCATCCGGCCTTGATCCTGCTGCTTTGCCTGGGCGCGGGGATCGGAACGGTCTTGCTGCTGCCGGCCCGTCGCGAGCGAAGCTGGCGCGGGATCGGCGCCGCGATCGTGGCGGCCGTCGGCCTGATCGCCGGGGCGCTGATCGCCCGGAGCAGTGCGGCGGGCGCGGGGGTCTACTTCTGGATTTTCGCCGCCGTCGCCGTCATCGGCGCGTTGCGGGTCATCACCCATCCCCGCCCGGTCTATTCGGCCCTCTATTTTGTCTTGACGGTGCTTGCCAGCGCCGGGCTGTTCGTGTTGCTCTGGGCTGAGTTCATGGCCGCAGCGCTCGTGCTCATCTACGCCGGGGCGATTTTGATCACCTACGTGTTCGTGATCATGCTGGCGGCGCAGGCGACGCCCGAGGGGATCGCCGAATACGACGCCCACAGCCGCGAGCCGATTCTCGCCTGCACCGCCGGGTTCGCCTTGATGGGGGTGCTGCTGTTCGTGATCTTCGACAAGGCCCAATCGCTCCCACCGGGCGCGATAACCTATGCCTCGACAACCGAGGATCTCGGGCGATACATCTTCAATCACCAGATTGTGAATCTCGAACTGGCCGGACTGATCCTGACGGTGAGCATGGTCGGGGCGATCATTATCGCTCGTCGCCGGATCGCCGGGACCCAATCCGCCGTGGCGATGGACAACATGGTCGGTCCATCCACGCCGCTGGATGACAGCCCGCACAGCATCCCGGTGCAGGGGACTTTCAATCCGCGGCAAAAGGAATATCCCGAGACTTAACGAGGCGTTTTCGGCATGATGACTCTGCCCGTGTTGCAACAATACCTGATGGTCGGGGCGATCCTGTTCGTGATCGGCTTGATTGGATTCATCACCCGCCGGAACCTGATCATCATGTTCCTGAGTACGGAACTGATGTTCCAGGGGGTGGGGATCAACCTGATCGCATTCGGGCGCTATTGGGGCAACTTGGGCGGACAGGCGTTCACGATTTTCGTGCTGGTGGTCGCCGCGGCCGAGGCGTCGCTGGCCCTGGGGCTGGTCGTGTTGTTGTTCCGGACCCGCAATACCCTCGATGCCAATGCCTGGCGCGACCTGCGCGGATAGGTTTTCGACCGTTTCAACCGACGACACCGATGGACCATCGCTTTGCCGTTCAATACAGCTTTCTGATCCCGCTGCTGCCTCTGCTGGGAGCGATGGCGTCGGGGTTCTTCGGGGCGAGGTGGCTCAAGGGCCGCTCGCATTGGCCGATCTGGATCAGCGTCCTGGGCAGCGCCGTGCTGTCGTTCATGCTCCTGGCGGCCATGGTGCAGGTGTCCAGCGCCGAAGATGGGGCGTCGGGGCACGGCGGTCATGCTCAGCTCTCCACCAGCGTCAAATGGTTCGACTGGATTATCGCCGGCGAGCCGGACGATGCCGGGGGCGTTCTCCGCGCCGAGGCCGGGGCCTGGCTGGATCCACTGACGGCGGTGATGCTCTGCGTCGTCACGGGGGTGGGGTTCCTGATCACCGTTTTCGCCGCCGGATACATGAGGGGCGAGGATGGCTACTTCCGCTTTTTCGCCTATCTCGGGTTGTTCATCTTCGCCATGACCTGCCTGGTGATGGGCAATAACCTCGTCATGCTCTATCTCGGCTGGGAAGGGGTGGGGCTCTGCTCCTACTTGCTGATCGGCTACTACTACGAAAAGCCGGCGGCGCGGGAGGCGGCGAAAAAGGCGTTCTTGGTCAATCGCGTGGGAGACTTCGGCTTCGCCTTGGGGATCATGCTCAGCTTCATGGCCTTCGGGACCATCAGTTACTTTGGCAATGCCGCGATTCCCGGCGACGGGCTGATCGAGAAGGCCGCGGCGCTGCCCGCCGATCTCACGCAGTTCCAGCAGTGGGCGCTGATGTTCATCCCGTTCCTGCTGATGGTCGGGGCGTTCGGCAAGAGCGCGCAGTTTCCGCTGTATGTGTGGCTGCCGGATGCGATGGAAGGCCCCACGCCGGTCAGCGCCCTGATCCACGCGGCGACGATGGTCACCGCCGGGGTCTACATGATCGCCCGCTGTTCGACGCTTTTTGTCGCCAATTCGGGTGCCATGATCGCCATCGCCTCGGTCGGGGCGTTCACGGCCTTGTTCGCCGCCAGCATCGCGCTGCGCCAGTTCGATCTGAAAAAAGTTTTCGCCTACTCGACGATCAGCCAGCTCGGGTACATGTTCGTCGCCGTGGGGGTGCTGGCCCCGGTCGCGGGGATATTCCATCTCATCACCCACGCCTTTTTCAAGGCGTTGCTGTTCCTCTCCAGCGGCGTGGTGATGCACGCGATGGGCGGGGAGCTGGACCTGCGGAAGATGTCTGGCCTCAAGCACGTCTTGCCGAAAACGCGCTGGGTCATGCTGATCGGCTGCCTGGCCCTGGCCGGCTTCCCCTTGACCAGTGGCTTCTGGTCCAAGGACGAAATCGTTCACGCATCTCACGCCCGCGGGCTGCTGCTGTACGCAGTGTTGCTCTTCACGGCGTTCATCACCGCGTATTACACATTCCGACTCTATTTCCGGGTGTTCGAAGGCCCCACGATCGTTCCCCCCCCCGATCCCCATCATGGCGGCCACGCGGGCGATGATGGCCACCCCTCCAAGGGCCATGCCGACGGCGGCCATGCGGGCGACGATGGCGACGCCTCCAACGGCCATACCCCCGGCGGCGGCCATGCCCACAACCACGAGCCGGCGCTGATGATGGTTCCGCTGTATCTGCTGGCGATCGGAGCATTGTTCGCCGGGGTGCTGAATCTACCTTTCAATCTCGGCTTGCCGGCGCATTCGCTGGGACATTTCCTCGGGCAAAGCCCGTCGTTCGTACTGGGATACCACAAGGCCAGCGCGTACTACGGTCCCGGCGGGATTCTCGGCACCGATGAGCCGGTGGACGCCGTGGCGATGGGCCAGCCTTCGGCCAGCGCCGAAAGCGCCGATGTGGTGATCTGGCCGCTGGTGGTTGGCGGGCTGGTCTCATTGGCGGGGATCCTGCTGGCGTACCTGCTGCATTTGCAGGATCGTGCCAAGGCCGAGCGCATCGCCGCGCGGCATCCGCTCATCGTCCGGTTGCTGGATCACAAGTACTGGGTGGATGAGATTTATCAGCAGGGGATCGTCGAGTCGTTGCGTAAGCTGGGCGTGGCGTTTTTCGCGGTGGATCGCTGGATCGTGGACGGCGCGGTGAACGTCATCGGCTGGGCGCCGCAGCTCGGCGGGTGGGCGATCAAACTCACGACGCAGCGCGGTTATCTGCAAGGATACGCATTGACGATGATCCTCGGCGTGCTGGTGATCTTGTGGATCATGCTGGGATAGGCCGGCTC
Organism: Tepidisphaerales bacterium; assembly: GCA_038329845.1. GTDB lineage: Bacteria > Planctomycetota > Phycisphaerae > Tepidisphaerales > Tepidisphaeraceae > JBBQNJ01. The sequence goes on from JBBQNJ010000023.1 coordinate 57,358, forward strand.
GACCCGGCGAACGGATTGTTTTTACGGCCTTGAGAGTTTCATGAACAGCTTGCTGCTTCCAATGCTGGTGGGGGTCCCGATCGCCGGGGCGATCGCGGTGGCGCTGATGCCGGCGCGCCTGGCGCGAGGCGCGGCGCTGGGGTTCAGCTCCCTCGCCGCCGTCGTCGCCATCGCGGTCATGGTCGTGTTCTTTCGCGCCCCCGAGACGATGATCTGGCGGCTGGACTTTTATTCGCCGTGGTTGAGTTTTCCCCCGATTTACTTCAAGTTCCGGCTCGGTCTGGATGCGATCAGTCTCTGGCTGGTCGCCTTGACGGCCTTCCTCACACCGCTGGCGATCGCCGCCAGTTTCGATGCGATCCAGGATCGGGTGAAGGAATATTACGCCTGGATGCTCGCGTTGATGGGTGCCATGACCGGCGTGTTTATCGCCCGCGATCTGCTGCTGCTGTACGTCTTTTTCGAGCTGACGTTGATCCCGATGTTCTTCATCATCGGCGTGTGGGGCGGGCCCGAAAAACGCTACGCGGCGGGAAAATTCTTCCTCTTCACCTTCTCCGGCTCAGTCTTCACCCTCGCCGGCGTAATCTACCTGGCGATGCGCTTCGGCACCTTCGACGTCGTCGAACTGCTCAAGCTCTCGCCGCTGTTGACGCCCGACGAGCGCTGGTGGCTGGTCCTGTCGATGTTGGCCGGATTCGCGGTGAAGGTGCCGCTGTTTCCCGTGCATACCTGGCTGCCCCTGGCCCACACCGAAGCGCCCACCGCCGGCAGCGTGATTCTGGCCGGCGTGCTGCTGAAGCTGGGAACCTATGGGCTGCTGCGGATCGCAGTGCCCATTGGGCTGCTGGATGGATCGCAAGTCGCCTTTCCCAGGCTCCTGGCGTGGATCGGCGCGGTCTGCGTGGTGGGGATTCTCTACGGTGCGCTGGTCGCGTGGGTGCAGAAGGACATCAAGAAGCTCGTCGCGTATTCCTCGGTTTCGCACCTGGGCTTTTGCGTGCTGGGGATGGTGGCGCTGAACAGCAAGGGGATGCAAGGTTCGGTGCTGTACATGATCAACCACGGGCTTAGCACCGGGGCGTTGTTCCTGGTCATCGGGATGATCTACGAGCGATTCCACACCCGCGATATCCATGAACTGTCGGGCCTGGGACGGTCCATGCCGATCATGGCGTTTTTCTTCGTCCTGTTCAGCCTCTCGTCGATCGGTCTGCCGGGACTGAACGGGTTTGTCAGCGAGTTTCTCACGATTCTCGGTGCGTTCACCTCCCCGCACCTGGGGATCGGGTTCGGCTCGCTGGCGGCGCTGGGGGTGATCCTCGGTGCGGTCTACATGCTGCACATGGTCGCCCGCGTGATCTTCGGGCCGCTGAAATTCCCGGGTGGCCCGGGTGGCCCGGGTGGCCCGGGGGGGCCGGGTGGCCCGGGGGAACCTGCCGGGGAATCTCATGGGCATGCGGCGCAGTTCCATGCCAATGCCCCCGGTGCGAAAAACGATCTGAACCGCCGGGAAATCGCGATCCTGATTCCCCTGGCGATCGCGGTCGTCCTGCTGGGCGTGGCCCCGACGCAGACGATTCTTAACTCGATCCGCGCGCCGCTGAACGAGCTTCGCCCTCGCGCCGGCATGGTGCATGCGGCCTACGGGGGCGATGAGGGCAGCGCTCTGGTGATCCCGGCAAGCCAGGGTGCGGCGACGGCGAGCATGACAGCGCCGGTGGCGGCGGTGGCCGCAGTGGCGGAGCGATAATCGGATCGCGGTCTGCGGCCCGCGGCCCGGGGATCGCGGTCCGGGGATCGTGGCCCGGCCTGCTAACAATGCGAACCAGGACGGCGACAATCGGATCGGCAAAACAATGTTGGTGAACCTGCTACTTCCGGAAATCATCCTTTGCGTCGTCGCCTGCGGCCTGTTCCTGCTGGGCGTGTCGAATCGCATGGGGTCGCGCCGACTCGTCCCGTGGTTGGCGCTGATCACCCTGGTCGGGGTATTTTGCCTCGAGGTGGCCTATCGACCGCTGGGAAGTGATGAGTTCGGGGCGTTGGCGGTGGGGCGGTTCGCCCACTACATCAAGATGCTCGTCGCCGGCGTGGGGGTGCTGCTGGTCCTGCTCGCCTGGCCTACCAACGCCGAGGCCTCGGGGAATTCCGCGCTCGAGGTCGGGCACGACGTGGCGGAGTTTTTCGGCTTAATGCTGCTCTCGCTCGCCGGCGTCTTCCTCGTCGCCGGGGCCAACGACATCATCCTGCTGTTCCTGGGCATCGAGCTGGCGAGCATCCCTACCTACATCATGGTCGCCGTCTCGCGCCCGCTGCCGGCGGCGCAGGAAGCCGGGGTGAAGTACTTCTTTCTCGGCACCATGGCCGCGGCGCTGATGCTTTTCGGATTCAGCTACCTCTACGGCACCACCGGCCAACTCCAACTCAGCCAGATCGCCCGCACCCTTTCGCAATCGCCCGCCTCGGCGATCGGCGGGGCCGCACCGCTCGGCGGATCGTGGACCACCCTGGCCATCCTCATGCTCATCTGCGGATTCGCCTTCAAGATCGCGGCGGTTCCCCTGCATTTTTACGCCGGCGATGTCTACGAGGGTGCCGCCACCCCCGTTACGGCGTTCCTCAGCTTTGTGCCGAAAACCACCGGCTTCGTCGCGCTGCTGAAGCTGCTCGATGTGATCGGCGGGTCCGACGGATCCGCGCCGCAGTCGATCCAGACCCTGCTGTGGATCCTCGCGGTGGCGACGATGACGATCGGCAACGTGCTGGGCCTGCTCCAGCACAACGTCAAGCGCGTGCTGGCGTACAGCTCGATCGCCCACAGCGGCTACATGCTCGTCGGCGTGACGGTGCTGATCAGCGCCTCGAGTTTCGCCGTCCGCGCTGAGGCCCTCCAGGGGGTGCTGTTCTACCTCGCGGCGTACGGCGTGACCAACGCCGCGGCGTTCGGGGTGCTGATGATGCTTCCCAGCCGCTCGTCCGGCCCTCCTGGCTCCCCCGGCTCCCCTGGCTCCCCCGGCTCCCGCGCCGCGACCAGCGCTGAAACCTACGACGATCTGGCCGGCGCTGGCCGCCGGCACGTGGCGCTGGGCCTGGCCATGGCCATCAGTTGCTTCAGCCTGATCGGGCTTCCCCTCACCGTCGGCTTCATCGGCAAGATCTATCTGATCAAGCCGGCCCTGATGGAGGGATCGACCTGGCTGATCTGGCTGGCGGTGTTGATGATGGTGAACGCCGCGATTTCCGCCGGGTATTACCTGCGGATCGTCGCGGCGATGTTCCTGCGTCCCGAGCCGCGAGCGTTCGCATCGGATCCGGCCGCTGTTGCCCACACGCCCGCCAGCGCCCTATTCACGCGCCCGGTACTCGCGGCGGTCGCGCTCTCGGTGGTCGCCACCATCGGCCTGGGGACATTGCTGCCGCTGACTCGCGCCCTGGCCCGCGAGGTCGTCGCCGGGGCCTCGATTTCACCGCCCCATTCACCCCATGCCCTCGCGCCAACTCTCGCCCCCGCCCCCGCCCCCGCCCCAACTCTCGCCCCCGCCCTCGCGCCAGCTCTCGCCCCCGCCCTCGCGCCAGCTCTCGCCCCCACCCTCGCGCCAGCTCTCGCCCCCGCTCTCG
>JBBQNJ010000024.1:0-60400 GCA_038329845.1 Tepidisphaerales bacterium
TTGTCGCCGCAATAGACGATGCGGGTGTCGAGCAGGGAGGATGGGCGGCCTGCGGCGGGCGGTGGAATCACGGCGGCGGACTTCCCCTTTTTGGCCATGGTCACAATGATAATGGGCGAACGTGCCGGCACAAGCATCACGGCAGCGCAAAACGGGACCGGTGCGATTATTGTCCGTGGGGTCACGAGCAAGTGCGAATGAAGGGGACTTGGCTCTTCACGCCGGAACTGTCGCGTGGCATGCTTCCCGTCGGGGCGCAATAGAAAAGGTGGACATCCACGAATGCCATTCACTTAAGGCCCAAAGTCGGCAGGCCCATCAAGGGCCGGCCGGCGACGCTTTCTGGATGTCTCCGGTGCCTCTTCGTAGGATGCGGGCGTGGCGATGCGGTTGAGCAGTGCGGACAATCCTCGGATCAAGCGAGTCGTGCATCTGCGTAAGGCGCGGGATCGGCGTGACCAGGGGGTGTTCGTGGCCGAGGGATGCCGCGAGGTCGGGCGGGCGCTGGGGGCGGGGATTCGGCTGCAAGAGCTGTATTTCTCGCCGGAGCTGCTGGGGCGCGATGAGGGGGCGCTGATGGACATGTTTCCCCCGCTCGGGGGGCGTACTGCCGGGGACGATGCGCCGATTTTCGAGGTTCCCGCGGGATTGCTTCGGAAAATGGCTTACTTGGACCCTCCGGAGGGAGTGATCGCGGTCTTCGAGCAGCCCCGCCGGGAGTTGGGCGATTTTCCGGCGGACGGCGCGGAGAAGGACCTGTTCCTGGTGGCAGCGGGAACGGAAAAGCCGGGCAACCTCGGTGCCATGGTCCGCAGTGCCGAGGCGGCCGGGGCGACGGGGGTGCTGGTCGCCGATGGGGAAGTGGATCCGTTCAATCCCAACGCGATCCGGGCCAGCACCGGCGCGATTTTCTCCACGCCGGTGGTCGCCGAGCGATCCGAGCGGATTCTGTCGTTTCTGCGCGAGCGCGGCGCCCTTGTGTTCGCCGCCACGCCCGATGCGACGACGCCGTACACACGCGTCGATTTGACCGGCGGATGCGCGATCGTTCTGGGGGCTGAAGACACGGGGGTGTCGTCGTTGTGGCGCCGGGCGGGGGAGGCATCGGGCGGCCTGATTGCGATCCCCATGCGAGGCAAAACCGTCGATTCGCTCAATGCCTCGAGCGCGGCGGCGGTGGTTTTGTTCGAGGCCCGGCGCCAGCGCGACTCGGCCGGTTGAATCGGGCGCGAAAGGCGCAGCAGGCCCGTCCTTTACCACGGGACATCGCCGCGGGCATTGACGGGATATTTCTCGGCGAGTTCCTGCAATTTTTGCCGGTCGGCTTGCTCGAGATTCTTAGGCACGACTACCTTCAGTACGACATACTGGTCTCCCTTGTCGTCGCCGCGCTGGATTCCGCGCGACTTGATGCGCAGCTTGGCACCGCTGCTGGCACCGGGGGGGATCGAGAGGGTGACGGGCCCGTCGAGCGTCGGCACTTCGATCTTGGCCCCGAACAACGCCTCCCAGAGGCTGATCGGCAGGTCGAGATAAATATCCAGGTCCTCGCGGCGGAAGTACGAATGCGGCTGCACCCCGGCGATGATGAACAGGTCACCTGGCGCGCCATCCATCTGCTGTCCGCGCCCGCGGATGCGGATTCGGCTGCCGTTTTTGACCCCGGCGGGGATTTTCACCTCGATGGTTTCGATCTTTCCCTCGCGGTTGATCTGTAGCGGCAATGTGGTTCCGCGTGCGGCCTGATCGAAGGTGAGGGTGATGTTGTGTTCTACATCGGCACCGCGCTGGGGTTGGGGCGCCGGTCGCTGGCGCTGCGGGCCGCGCCCGCCGCCGCGCGAGGCACCGAACATCTGCTCGAAGAGGTCTGCGAAATCCCCGCTCCCCCCGCCGCTCCCCCCGCCACTCCCCCCGCCGCCGAAGTCAAAGTCTTCGACGGTGACGTTGGGGCTGGCTCGCCATTGACGGCCGCCGCCGCGTCCGGCCTGGGCGCGGCGAAAGGCCTCGAACGGGTCGCCGCCGGCACCGGATGCGGTGCCGCCGAACGGTGCGGCGCCCACCCCGGCGTGACCGAACTGGTCGTAGGCCTTTCGCTTCTGGGCGTCGAACAACACGTCATAGGCTTCCTGCACCTCGCGGAATTTCTCTGTCGCCCGCGGATTGTTCTTGTTCATATCCGGATGAAACTGGCGGGCCAGCTTGCGATGAGCCTTCTTGATCTCATCGCTCGAGGCGCTGCGGGAAATCCCAAGAACTTCGTAATAGTCGCGTTTAGCCATATTTTTCAGTCCTCCGCTCCGCCGGGCTTCGGCGCGATCGGCTCGAGCGCGATTCTAGCATCGCCGCGGTTGAGAATGGAATGCTGTACCATCAACCCGTTGTCGCCGCCGCTTTCTGTGGCGAATCGCAACTTGCGGGTATTCTTGCGCCGATGAGCAGGCAGAACGATTTCTGGCGAGCGTTCCACTACGGTGTCTGTTATTTCCCCGAGCATTGGGACGCCCGGCGTCATTCATCGGACATTCGCCGGATCGCCAAGGCCGGGTTCAATTACGTGCGAATGGGGGAAGGCGCCTGGTCGTACTGGGAGCCGCGGGAGGGGAAATTCCAGTTCGATCTGTTCGACCGCGTGGTGGACTTGTGCGATCAGCACGGCTTGAACGTGATCTTCGGCACCCCCACCTACGCCGCGCCGGCATGGGTCGCGTGCGACTATCCCGAGGTGCTGCGCTGGAACTTCCAGCGCGTGCCCATGGCGCATGGCAGCCGCCGGAATCTTAACTACACATCGCCGAAATATATGGAGCTGTCCGACCGCCTGGTGACGGCACTGGCCGAGCATTACGCGAACCATCCGCGGGTGATCGCCTGGCAGTTGGACAACGAGTTCAATTGCCACATGAACGCCAGCTACGCCCCCAGCGATACGCTGGCGTTCCGCGCCTGGCTGAAGGACAAATACGGCACGATCGACCGGCTGAACGACGCCTGGGGCACGCGATTCTGGTCGCAGACCTACGACCGCTGGGAACAGATCGATCTGCCGCGTCCGACGGCGACCTATCTCAACCCGTCGGTCCTGCTGGATGAGAGCCGATTCATCAGCGCGTGTGTCGTCCGTTTCGCGGCCCGGCAGGCGACAATTCTTCACTCGGGCAACCCGAAGTGGAAGATCACCCACAACGGATTGTTCTCGAATCTCAACGGACCGGACCTGGTTCGACAGCTCGATTTCTTCTGCCACGATCAGTATCCGCTGTTCAACAAGGATTGGCTGGCGCCAGCGGCGAGCCTGGCACAGGCGCGCAGCTTGTCCGAGCCGTTCGGCATTCTCGAACAGCAGGCCGGTCCCGGCGGGCAGATGGAATATCTCCAGCGCACCCCGCGACCGGGGGAGATGCGCCTGTGGGCCTGGCAGTGCATCCTGCACGGCGCGCGGATGTTGAGCTATTTTCGCTGGCGCACGGTTCCCTACGGTTCGGAACAGCACTGGCACGGGCTGCTCGATCCCGACAACCTCGACAACCGCCGGCTCGCCGAAGCTGGCGATGTGGCCCGCGAGATCGAAAAGATCCCCGAGGAATTCTGGAACGCGACGTTGACCCGTTGCGTGGCGGTGTGGCGGAACTTCGACGATGAGGTCAACGAGGGGCGGATCAATACCTACGTCGGCGGGGGCGGCGGAGAATATTGGCGATGGTTGAACGCGCTGAGCCGCCGGCATTTTCCCGGCGATTTTGTTTGGAGCAACGATTCGCAGCTTGACCGGCGACTGGAGTCCTATCGCCTGCTGATCGCGCCGCATCCCAAGCTCATGACCGCGGCGACCGTCAAGTCGTTCACGCGGTTCGTCAAGAACGGCGGGACGTTGGTCCTGTGCGCCCAGGCAGGCTTGAAGGATGAAAACTGCCACCTCGCCGAACTGACCCCGCCAGGATTGTTGCGCGAGTTGGCGGGGGTCGAAGTCGAGGACTGGACCACACTGGCGGCGGGGGAAACCCGCTTGGCCCACGACGCAGGACCGGCGAAGCGATGCGTGGAACTCAGCACTTTTGTCGAGCGGCTGCGGTGTCTGAAGGGAACCGAAGTTTTAGCGACGTGGGCCGGCGATGATTCGCTCCTGGGTGAGGCGCCGGCGATCACCCGCCGCGCCGTCGGCGCCGGGGCGGTCTGGTATGTCGGGGGGTATTGTCCCGCGCCGGCCGTCGAGTCGATTCTCGAAATCCTTGCCGTCGAGTTGGAGTTGTCGCCAATCACCGGCACCGGGGCCCAGATCGAACTGATCTCACGCGGGCAAGGCCGTCGCCGCTGGATCGGCGCGTTGAACCATTCGGGCGTACCCCAGCCGTTGAGCGAACTTCCTGAAGCGCGCGACCTGTTCAGCGGGGCGACGGTCGCGGGCAGCGCCGTTCTGCCGCCCTGGGGCGTGGCGATCTACGAGGTCAATCACCCCGGATCGCGCTGACCACGACGGCTCAGCTTCGGGATCACAGGTCGAGCGTTTCGAACGTTTTCGAGCGATATCCGCTGCCGATGTTCACGGCGGCCACACCGCCGAGATGCGCTTCGGCACGGCAATGGCTATGCCCGCAATAGAGATGGCGGACATTGGGGTATCGCAGCAGCAGGTGGCCGAGTCGCGGGCTGCCCAAAAAGGCGCGAACGAAATCCCAAGTTGCCGAATGCCGCGGCGGCAGCAGCTCGGCAAGCGGCACGTGGTGGATCGCGGCGATGAGGTGCGGCACATCCTGGAGACTGGCCAACTGCCCGTGAAGTTGGGTCTCCAGCTCGTCGAGAAACTGCGAGTCGGACCGGGCGAGCTTCACATGGCGCTGATCATTCCATCGCGCCACGATCTCCATCGCCGCCGCCGGAATGTCGTCGGCGGGCTCGAGCAGGTGCTTGAACGCCTCGAGCCGCCGTGCCGCTCCGGGCGATACTTTGTGCCGGTAAAATCGCGATGGAATGCCCAGGTCGTCGGGCGCGAAGGTGTAGTCATACCAGCCGATCGAGCCGACGATGGCGACAGCGCGGTCAGGGGCGATCCAAGGCGCGGTCTGAAGCCACTGCCAGCCCAGCGCTGTCACCCGCCGGGGCAGACTCTCTCGCCAGAGGACTTCGCTGTCCGGTCCGCGGGTCCACAGCTCGTGATTGCCGGCCACGAACAGCCGGGGACCCTCGAACCGGAACCGTGACAGACATTGCTCGAGGTCGTCGCCATCGCCGGCAGCGGTGTCGCCGATGACCACCAGGACATCCCCGCCCGCCTGGTTCATCCGCGCGATCACATCCTCGGCCAACCCGCGCCCGCGGGGATGGTTGTAGTGTAGATCGGCGGTGAGCAGAATCCGCATCGCCCCATGGTAAACTCAGCCCCTGCGTCGAGGGAATGGCATGACGCCGCGGTCTGGGGATCGGGACAATCCAGCAAGCCTCGACGGGGACCCACCGCGGCACAATCGGGGTTCAATGCTTTCGCGGGCAGGCGCGTTCGCTTACGATCCTTCGCCATGGCCGATCCGGTTCCCGCTGCATCCGATCCGTTGAACTCCGCCGTGGTGCCTTCTGCCGCCAACGCCCCAGCGCCCCAGGGGGGCGTTAAGGAAACGATCGAATCGATCCTGATCGCCTTCATCCTCGCGTTCATCTTCCGCGCGTTCGTGGTCGAGGCGTTCGTCATTCCCACCGGCTCGATGGCCCCCACGCTGCTCGGGGCGCACATGCGATACCGCTGCACCGACTGCGGTTATGAGTTCACCGTCAACTATCCGACTGGCGGGGGCGATGATGTGAAAATCCCCCCATTCGCCCGCGTCGAAGTCCGCGGCGCCGGCGGCATCACCGCCCAGCCCCAGGTCTTCAACGTGCATTGCCCCAACTGCGGCTACAAAATCCCTCGCCGCGCCAGCGATGGAGATGAGGACAACGACGCCACCGCCCCGCCCGTCCATTACGGCGACCGCATCCTGGTGCTGAAGTACCTTTACCTGCTTCACGCCCCGGCCCGCTGGGATGTCGTCGTGTTCAAAAGCCCATCGGATCCGGCCCGCTACAACTACGGACAGAATTACATCAAGCGGCTGGTCGGAAAGCCCGGCGAGGCGATCATGATCCTCGACGGGGATTTGTACGTCGCGCCCGGCCGCGACGGCCCGTGGACGGTTCAGACCAAGCCGCCGGTGGTGCAAGACGCCCTGTGGCGGATCGTCTACGACAACGACCATGTTCCCCGCAGCGCAGCCCGCCCCGCGGAGGCGAACTTGCCGGCGCGGCAATGGAAACAGCCGTGGACCGTCCGCTCCGGCTCGGGCTGGACCCTGGAACAATCCGCCGAGCCAGCGCGGATATTCACCTTCACCAATCCTGACGGTGCCGCCGCCATCGCCTTTGATCCCAATGCCAACCCCAATTTTGCCGAGCGGATCGTCGATCCGATCACCCGGCGGGAATCTCGTCGATTCGGCAGCTATGCCCTGACCGATTGGCTCGCCTACGATGTCACCGCCGGATACACCTCCACCCCGCTGGACGTGTTCGATCAGCCCGAACATGTACAACTGAACAACGTGTCGGACGTGAAGCTGGACCTCTACTATCACCGTCAATCGGGCGATGGGCCGCTTCGACTGACCCTCACCAAGCGCGACGACTCGTTCATCGCCGAACTGACGCCGCGTGAGGCCCGGCTGTTTCATCTGCGCGACGGCCATCGCCGCCAGATCGGCGCTGCCGTCCGGCTGGGTTCGGGTTCAGCCCGGCCCGTTCATGTCGAGTTCATGAACACCGACTACCAGGTCACGCTTCGCCTCGACGACCAGACCGTGTTGCGGACCACGCCCGCGGACTATCATCCCGACCTTGATGAACTGCTTGGCCCCTACCGCGACGAGGACCACGCCATCAGGTTTCTTCCCCCGCCCCCGGCCACGATCGCCATCGAGGCCGAGCGCCAGAGCTGCCGGATATCGCATGTCAGCTTGTGGCGCGACGTCTACTACGGCAGCGGCGACCGCAACAGCGACATCCGCTTCGGCGTACCGAAGGACTATCCCAACCAGGTGATGGTTCTGGGCGAGGATGAGTATTTCGTGCTGGGCGATAATTCGCTGATAAGCGGCGACGCCCGTTACTGGCGAGACCCGATCGACCTGCCGTACGAGGACCTCGCGGTGCAGGCAGGCCGGGTTCCCGGGCGATTTCTCCTGGGTAAGGCCTTTTTCGTCTACTGGCCCGCCGGCTACCGCCCGCTGCCCTCGGCCCCGGGAATCATCCCCAATTTCGGCGCGATGCGGTTTATCCATTAAGGAAGGGACCGAGCGACACGGGTGGACACGGGGACATCCATCGTAGACATGGGGACAATCAGAATATTCCCCTCAGAACGCTCGCCTCGCTGAAAATCATGCCAAAAATATTCTGGATTTCCCCTTCGACCGTTCAGAATGCTCAGCTCGCTGGAAATAGCGACGGAAATATTCTGAACGTCCCCTTCGCCGCATTCGGGCCGCAAATAGAGGCCGACAGCCGAGCTGAACCGCGGCGAAAAAAAATCGACCGGTGAAAAATTTCCCGTTGTCCCGGATTCACGTATCGTGGTACACTGATCCGAATCAGTTCTATTTTAGAGGATGTTGAATTGAGTAAACCGTTGGTGATGGTTGTGGACGATATGCCGGGAAATCGCATCCCGCTTGCGCGATTTCTCAAGATGCACGGGTTTGAGACCCTGTGCGCTGCGAGTGGTTACGAAGCCTTGGATTTACTCAACGAGCAGACGCCCAGGGTCATGCTGTTGGACTTGATGATGCCCGGCATGGATGGGTTTGCGCTGCTCAAGGCCTTGCGTGAGGATCCGGACTGGAAATCGCTGCCGGTGGTGGTCCTGACGGCCACGAACGATGATCAATCTCGCCGCCGGGTCCGTGAACTGGGGGCCCAGGGGTACCTGGTGAAAGCCAACTTCACGCTTACCGATGTGCTGGACCAGGTTCGCCGCTACGCCTGCTGAGCCACACGGCTCGGTGCTCACTTCTCGCTGTTCGATTCCCGATCTCGCCCTCCCCTCGATCCTCTCGATCGCCACACAGGTGTATCCCGGTGAACTCCTGTCCTGATTAAAACCCTCATCAACACGCACCCTTCGAGCCATCAACGTTCTCGGTTGGAGGAGAACCGGTTGGTTTGCCGAGCGGCCTTCAACAGGCCGCTGGCGCGGGCGTATTGTCGGCGATGAGAAAATGAAAAAATGAACGGCGCGTGGTCTGGTTGCATCAGACTTTCTCTTGGGCATAATGTCGGCGCGTCGTCGGGTGAAATGGCGGCGAGGGGCCCGGTGCCAAGGTCGCAGAGTCGATTCAACCGTCACGGAACTGGACAGTGAACGAGCAATCAACCCCGCGCAATCACTCTTCGTCTTCATCGCGGATCGGACCTGCGTGTCCGATGGCTAGCGGTATTCAACCAGGATGGCCGGTAAGGATGATCGGCGTCGCCGCGCTGGCGGTGATGTGGTGCGCCGTGGCGTGGGGGCAGATCGACGAAAGCCGGTTCGCATCGGACATCAAGGCGCTAGCGCAGGAGCCGACGCGCGTGGTGGGCACGCAGGGATATTACAAGGCCGCCGAGTGGATCGAGAAGGAACTGGCGGCGATTCCCGGGATCGAATACCGCAAGCACGAATACGAGATCATGGTTCCGGCGACGACGTCGGCGACGTTGACGATGCCGGGGGGTGCGGTCGAACAGGTCTACCCGGTGTGGCCGGCGACAATCCGGCTGAACACGACGCCGGCCGAAGGGATCAGCGGAAAGCTCGTTTACGTCGGCGACTGCGGGATCGAACAGATCAAGCCATCAGCGCTCTATCAGAACATCGCGGTGATCGAATCCTCGTCCGGGGCGCAATGGACGCAGGCGGCGTATTACGGTGCCCGGGCGATCATCATCCTTGGCTCGCCGGGGCTGAACAACAACGATTTGCGGCACCATGAGCTGGTGGTTCCGGTGTCGCTGCCGCGGTGTTTCATTCCGGACGGCCCGCTGGCGGATCGGCTTCGCAAGGGGCAGATCGACGGAACCGCGACGCTGAAGATGTCGGCGCGGTGGGAACGGCGCGTGGCATACAACTTTTACGCGTTGGTGCGCAGTGGGCTGCTGGAGTCGGTGAGCAAGCTGCCTCAGACGGCGCGATGGGCACTGGGCGAGTCGGCGAACGTATCGCCGCCGGGATGGAAGGCAAGCACGGCCCCGGCGGCGCTGATGATCGCGGCGCCGTTTGATTCCAGCGGGCTGGTCCCAGATCTGGCCCCCGGTGCCAGCCAGGCGGCGCAGGCGGCCGGAGCGTTGGCGATGCTCCGCGCCATGGCCAAGTCGCCGCCCAGCCGTCCGGTGGTTTTCTATTTCGGGGGCGCTGATTCGATCCAGTTCCGCGCCACCCGCGAGATGCTGATGGCGCTGTCCGACGTGCCGATGGTCTGGCGAGAAGAACTGGCGGAATTGGCCAAGACCCGCTCCGACGCCGAACACGATCTCGAGCGGATCAAGCAGATTCGCAATGATCCGCGCTCACTGGATCCCGGGCGGGATCGACTGCTGATCGACCGGATCGTCAAACTGGTTGAGACCGACGCGGCGCTCGATCAGGACAAATTGTTCCGCGCCCGCATCGTCCGCCCGGAGGATCAATCGCCCGAACTCAAGGCGTTCGCCCTCGAGATGGAAGCGCAGCAGGTGACGCTGAATCGTCTGAAGTACGCTTTTCAGCAGCGCCCGGACGAGATTTCCGACGAGATGCTCTTCTCGGCCCGCAAGTTCATCGATCGGACGATCGACCGGATCGAGCACTTGATCGCGCGATACGATCGGCGTCGGGATCGTCTGCGGGATCGGATATCGCTGTATCGGTGGCTGGCGACGAGCATGTTCCGCGATGCTGACCCGGACAAGCGGGCGAACAATTCCCGGCTGATCGAACTGATGGTGGGTCTGGATTTGTCGGACCAGGGGGTTCGCGTCGGCCCGATGTTCTGGGGCCAATGGCAGCGCCAGACGAATATCAGCCAGATTCAGGACTTTCGTGACTGGTTCAATAAGCAGGAACGCTCGTGGTCGGACGGGCTGAAACAGGGTGCAACGCCTGAGGATCTGGCATGGTGGGGGCAGATTAAGGACGCGATCGACTTCGAGCCTCTGGCCGGGGCGCGCACGCCGCAGACGTGGCTGGCGGCGTCCATGGCGATCCCGACGGAGATGGCACAGAGTTGGGGCGTGCCGGCGTTCACGCTGCTGACGCTGGACGATCTGCGGCTTCGTCGCGACACCCCGGCCGACACGCTGTCGAACCTGCGCATCGAACGGATTACCCCGCAACTGCAAGCTGTCTCAACGCTGTTGTGGAACGCCTGGAATGATCCGAAGTTCAAAGGCTCGCCGGAATGGAAGTGGGCGACGCGAACGATCGATGGGCAGGTGGTCAGCACCGCCGCGGGTCGTCCCGTGCCCGACTTGCCACGCGAAGGGTTTCTGGCGACGTACTACTACGTCAGCGGGGCAAAAACCGTTCCGCCTCTGAGGGGGCTGCCTTGGAGCATGGGGGTCCGGCGCAGCGAAATCCAGGACTGCGACGCGGAGGGGAAATACCAGTTCGAGGGATTGACCCGGCTCGACGGGGATCGGGCGCGAGATCTGCATCAACTGGCGGTGCAGGTATATCGGTTGGCCGAGGACGGGTCGATCACGGCGTGCAGCGACCTGGGCAAGCAAAGCGGCAACATCAAGGTGTATATAAATACGCGCGAGGATCAGGCGGCGCCGCTGCGCAGTCTGGTGTTCAATTGCGCCGAGTTCTCGCTGGTGGGGTTGTACGATCCGCGATTCCTGCAAGACCTGGGGGAAGTGCTGCCGATCGACGCGCGGCGCAACGCCGAGCCGCAGCGATACAACATGCTGGTGCAGCGCCAGATTCTGGCGGGGTTTCTCGAACCGGGCAGTAGCGCATACCTGCTATTCCGCTATGGACGGGTGGGCAACCGGCTGGTGCTGCTGAACATGCCGCGGGACTACCGGGCGATGGCGGAAAAAGCCCGGGCCAGCGGCAAGGAAGTGGCGCAGGGGTTTCGCGTTGGATCGGATATGCGGGTGATGGGGGCCGCGACGCAAGCGGCGACGACGCAGGCAACTGCAGCGGCCGGTCCGCGGCAGTTCACGGAGACGAAAACGCCCGAGGGTCGTGAAGAGATCGCGTGGGGCAACCGATTCGACGACATGGGGCCGTTGGCAATGGTGACGGCGACGGACTTCTCGCGACTGGACGCGATTCGGCTGAGCGACTACCAGAGGGCGGGGGTCAGCAGCAAACTGCTCGACGAGATGCACGCCTCGGCCCTGAAAGAAATGGAACTGGCCCGCGAGGCGTACCTTGGCAATGACGGCCCGGGCACCATGAAACATGCCAACGGGGCCTGGGCGAATGAAGCTCGCGTCTACTTCGCGGCCAAGGACATGGCCAACGATGTGATCCGGGCGGCGATCTTTCTGCTGCTGCTGTGCATCCCATTCTCGTTTTGCATGGAACGGCTGCTGATCGGCACGCCGAACATTTATCGCCAGATCGGATTCCTGGGCGCGATCTTCGCGGTGATGGCCGCGGCGCTGTGGAGCTTCCATCCGGCGTTCAAGATCAGCTCAAGTCCGCTGATCATCATTCTGGCGTTTGCCATCATCTTCATGTCGATCGTGGTGATCTGGGTGGTGTACGGGAAGTTCGACACCGAGTTGAAGCGAATCCGCAGCGGCCGGGGGACGGCGCCGGCCACGAGCTTCGCCCGAGCCAGCGTCTTGATGAGCGCGGTGCTGTTGGGGATCGCCAACATGCGAAAGCGGAAATTCCGCACCGCGTTGACCAGCGTGACGGTCGTGCTGATCACCTTCGCGGTGCTGTGTTTCACATCGGCCAGCCGCACGTTGGAATCGACGATCCTGCCGACTGGGATCACCACCGACAAGCCCGGGCTGGTGCTTCGCCAGCGGGGATTTCGTCCGATGCCCGAGAAGGTGTTGGAAAACCTGCGGGCGGTGCTGGGGCCGAAGCAACTGATCGTCGAGCGTTGGTGGAATATCAATCCCGGGGATCAGAAAGACATGATCCACGTGGTCTCGGCGCCGTGGGCGACGCCGGATGCCTCGGCGAGCGCCGACGCCTCGGCCGCGATGCCCGGTCGATCCGATCAGCCCCGCGCCCGAGCGATCCTCGCTGCCCAGACCAAGCCGGCCGCGGCGCCCAAGGTGTACGCCGTGCAGGCGATGCTGGGGCTTACCCCCGGCGAATCGCTCGCCACGCCGCTGAAGGATGTTCACGGCGCTGCGCCGGGTTTCGATCACTTCGCTCGGCTGGAAAAAGGGGACCAGCGGATCGTCTACCTGCCCGATGTGATGCGAGAACGTCTGAACGTAAAGACGGGCGATTGGGTGAAGATCGGCGGGGTGGACCTCGAGGTGGCGGGCATTTACGACTCGAACGACTTCGATCAAAAGATGACGATGCTCAGCGGCGAGCCGATCGCGCCGCTGAAATACCAGTCCGGCGGATTGGACGCCGGGGGGCGCAAGCTGGCCGATTCCAACGCCGAGAGCTTGGACCTCGACGCCGAGGGTGCAAGTGCCGAATTGGGGGCGGCCTACGAGCATCTGCCCAGTTCGCAAATGGTGATCGTTGCGGCCGAGTTCTCGAAGCTGATGCCCAACGCGCAGTTGCGCACGGTGGCGATCCCGCTGTCGAGGTGGGAGCAGGTCAAGCCGGTGAGCGATGAGCTGGCGCGGCGGTTCGCGGTGGCGATGTTCGCGGGGTTCCAGGACGGGGTGAAGATGGTGTCGGCGGGCCAGCCGTATAGCGTTTCGGGCGGGGCGCAGGTGGCGATTCCGCTGGCGATCGCGGGGCTGATCATTTTCAACACGATGATGGGCTCGATCGCCGAGCGCCGCCGTGAGATCCACGTCTACACCTCGCTGGGGCTGGCGCCGGTCCATGTCGGGGCACTGTTTGTGGCCGAGGCGCTGACGTACGGGCTGATCGGGTCGGTCTTCGGCTATGTGATCGGCCAAGGGGTGGGCACGGCGATGCTCAAGCTGGGGTGGCTGGGCAATGTGACGCTGAACTATTCCGGCAGCAGCGCGATGCTCACCCTGAGCCTGATCCTGGTGATCGTGCTGCTCAGCGCCCTGGTGCCGGCGCGGCTGGCGAGCAAGATCGCCGCCCCCAGCATCGAGCGAAGCTGGAAAGTGCCGCTGCCCAAGGGCGACGAGATCATCGCGGCGCTTCCGTTCACGATCAACCAGACCGCCGCGGATGGGGCGCTGGCCTACCTGGCCGAGTTTTTCGACGCGCACCAGGAGGGCAGCATTGGAAAATTCTCGGCCGGCAAGGTCGAGGCATTCAGCTTCAGCGACGACCAGGGCCGTGTCAGCCGCGGGCTAAAGACCGTGATCTGGCTGACCCCGTTCGACCTGGGGGTTCGCCAGCATCTGATGCTGCTGATCCATCCGGGGCAATTCCAGGACATTTATGAAGTGCAGGTGGTATTGCAGCGGCTCAGCGGGGACGACGGAAGCTGGTACCGGATGAACCGCACGTTCTTGACCGAGCTTCGCAAGCAGTTTTTGCAGTGGCGCAGTCTGTCGCCGCAGCGGATGCTCGAATACGTCGAGGAAAGCCGCGGGCTGTTCGGGGCGGCGCAGTCGGCGCCTCCGCCGGTGGTTCGCACGCTACCTGGGGAGGATCTTCGCTTGGCATAGCGTCATGAGCGATTGTTGTTCGGTGCGCCAGAGCGCCCGGCGGCGATGGGATCGCAGTCCGCGCCACACGTCGCGGCTGGAGGAGTTCAGCAGGGAATCGGCAGGCCCATGAAGGAAGATCTCGAACTTAAACAGTTCCGTGAGCTGATGACGGCTCCCGATCACTGGGAAGACGCCTTCGGATTGAAGGCGATGATCGGCGCGTTGTTCGTCGGGTTGATCATGACCCCGGCGAGCATGTACATGCAGCTGGTCATCGGGCAGGACATTGGCTCGGCGGCGCAGTGGGTGACGATCATCCTGTTCATCGAGGTGGCTCGGCGATCGTTTACGGTGCTGAAACGGCCGGAAATTTACGTCCTGTACTACATGGCCGGCGCGAGCCTGATCCAAGGCCCGGGGGGGCTGCTGTGGAACCAGTTCCTGGTGCAGAGCGAATCGTTCCGGCAGTTTGGACTGGCCGACAAGATCCCCACCTGGATCGCGCCGCAAAGCCCGGATGTACTCGGTCTGCGCAGCTTCTTTAATGCCGCCTGGCTGGCGCCGATGGGGCTGTTGTCGCTGGGGATGCTGCTTCAACGCCTCGACCACTTCGGGCTGGGGTACGTGATGTACCGCCTGACCAGCGACGTGGAGAAATTGCCGTTTCCCATGGCGCCGGTGGCGGCGATGGGCATTACCGCGCTGGCCGACGCCTCGGGTGGGCAGGAAACCTGGCGCTGGCGCGTCTTCAGCTTCGGGGCGATGCTGGGGATGGTCTTCGCGGCGGTCTACATGGCGCTGCCGGCGGTGTCGGGCGCCTTTTTGCCCGAGCCGATCAGCATTTTCCCGCTGCCATTCAAGGACCTGACCGGCAACACCGAGACGTTCCTTCCCGCCGTCCCGATGATGCTTAGCTTCAACATCGGCATCATGATCGCCGGGATGGTTCTGCCGTTCTGGGCCATGGTCGGCAGCTTCATCGGGATGCTGATCTGCATCGCGCTGAATCCGATGCTGTACAACGTCGGTATCCTCAAGACCTGGCATCCGGGTGTGGGAGCGATCCCAACGCTGGCCGCCAACACGCTCGATTTCTACTTCTCTTTCGGGCTGGGGCTGACCGGGGCGATCGCCATCATTGGCATTTTCCACGTCACCAGCGGGCTGCTGAAGAAAAAGAAGGACATCGACGACAACGCCACGACCGCCGTGAACTGGCGTGCGTTGTTCAACCCCCCCGCCGGACGCGGCGACCTTTCGATCTGGCTGGCCTTGGGCATTTACGTCTTCTCGACCCTCGCGTCGATCACCATCGCCTACACGCTGCTGACGTACGCCCACAAGCAAGGCCTCGGCAGCCCCGTCACCGGAACGTTGATGGCGGTGCTGCTGTTTTATGGGTTCATCTATACCCCGATCATCAGCTACGTTTCGGCGCGAATGGAAGGCATCATCGGGATGACGGTGCAGATTCCGTTCGTGAAGGAAGCGACGTTCATCCTCACCGGCTACAAGGGGGCGGCGATCTGGTTCACGCCGTTCCCGGCCCACAACTACGGGGCACAGACGCTCTATTTCCGCAAGACCGAACTGACTGGGACCAAGATATCGTCGATGGTGAAGGCCGAGGCGTTCATTTTCCCCATCGTGCTGGTCTCGACGCTGATCTTCAGCCAGTTCATCTGGCGGATCGCCCCGGTGCCCAGCAGCGCGTTCGCGTACGCGGAAAAGTTCTGGGAATTAACCGCCTATCGCCAGGGCCTGATGTTCTCCAGCACCCTGCCGGGCGGAGAGCATGGCCCGTTCTATGAGGCGTTTCGCCCGCTGTACCTCATGGTCGGCATGGGGCTGGCCTTGACGACCTACAGCGTGCTGTCGTTCTTCGGACTGCCGGTGCTGATGGTCTATGGGATCATCCGCGGAATGGACCAGAGCACGCCCGAAGTGATTCTGCCGCAGTTTCTCGGGGCGCTGCTGGGACGCTACTACTTCGCCAAGAAGTTCGGCAGCAACTGGATGCAGTACCGGACGGTTTTCTTTGCTGGATACATGTGCGGCGTGGGGCTGGTGATGATGCTGGCGCTGGGGCTGGTGTTCATGAGCAAGAGCGTGTTCCAGGCGCAGTATTAGGCGTGGGGAATCCGCGCGCGGGGGACGGTTTCCGGGCATCTGAGGTCGTAATCGGCTATGGCAATGGTGGACGACAGTGATAAGCAGCGATCGGGCGGCGGATCTTCGGATTCGGCACCGGACGCGGGCGCGGATTCGCGACCGGGCGCGGCGATGGGCGCGGATTCGCGACCGGGCGCGATGCTGGGCGCGGATTCACCCGCGGGCGCGGGCGCGGCACCGGGTGGGCCACCCACAGGTGCCGATGATCCGACCGAGATCGCCCCTGCCGCGCAGCGCCGGCCGGTCAACTGGCGCAGCCTGCTGTTGGGTCTGATCGGCGTCGGCTTCATCTGCGGGCTGACTCCTTACAACGATTTTGTCGTCGCCAATACCTACCTGGTGGGCAATTTTCTGCCCATCGGGCTGCTGATGTTCTTTCTGGTCTTCATCCTGGCGATCAACGTCCCGCTTCGCGCCATCGCGCCGCGCCTGGCGCTGCACGGCGGAGAATTGGCGGTGTCGCTGGGGATGGTGATGGTGAGCTGCGCCCTGCCCAGCAGCGGGTTGATGCGCTATCTGCCGGCATACCTGGTTTCGATCCCCTACCACGCCCCGTCCAGTCCAGACTTTCAGAAGGTCTTGAAGGAGTTGGACCTGCCAAAGTGGGTGTTCCCCACATTCGAGGAGCCTGATGCGCTG
Organism: Tepidisphaerales bacterium; assembly: GCA_038329845.1. Classification (GTDB taxonomy): domain Bacteria; phylum Planctomycetota; class Phycisphaerae; order Tepidisphaerales; family Tepidisphaeraceae; genus JBBQNJ01. Next base: position 16,582 of record JBBQNJ010000024.1, read on the forward strand.
TTGACCGGGCGAGGCGACGTGATCCAGCGCTATCGCACACAGGCGTTCGTCGAGGAGCCGACGTTTCGCAACCGTTTCAACGCCGTTCCATGGCGGGCCTGGGCGACGCCGGCGGTCTCGTGGGGCATTTTGCTGGCGGCGATGTACGGGGCGATCGGGTTTGCGGCGATCGTGGTCCGCCGTCAGTGGGTGGACAACGAGCGGCTGCCGTTCCCGCTGGCAAGCGTGTATTTATCCCTGATCGAGACCCCGCCTGCGGGAAAGGTTCTCAATTCGCTGTTTTCCTCCAAGGGATTCTGGGCCGCGTTCGCGGTGGTCTTTTTCATCCATGGCTTTAACGCCCTGAGCCAGTACCTGCCCCAATATTTCCCGGAGATTCCGCTGCGGGGCGAGTTCGGGTCGATCCTCACCCATCCGCCGTTGTCCGACACCGAGTGGGGTTTCAAAACGCTGAAGCTGTTCTTTTCAATCGCGGGGATCACCTATTTCCTTCAATCTGGCGTGGCGTTCAGCCTGTGGTTTTTTTACATCCTCTACAATGTCGCGCAGATGTACCTGCGGGCGAACCAGAGCGGGATCAACGCCGGCCATCAGATCGACCAGATGTTCGGCGCTTCGCTGGTCTTCGTGATCGTGATCCTGTGGATTGGCCGTCATCACTGGTGGCTGATTCTCCGCCAGATGGTTCGCGGTGCCCGCGACGATGAACCTCGGGGTCGATACCTTCCCTACTGGTTCGCAGGGTGGGGGCTGCTAACGTGCGTCGCGGTCATGGTGGGCTGGCTGGTGGTCGCCGGAACCACCCTCATCGGAGGGATCGTCATCGTTGCCATGATCCTGGGCATGTTCCTGGTGATCGCTCGCATCGTGTGCGAAACCGGACTGGCCTTCGTCCAGGTCAAAGCGCCCGCCACCCGTCCGTGGATCTATCTCCTGAATGACATTCCCGGCGTCTCGCACCGGACCACCGATCGAAACTTCTTCTTTTCGGCCATGTTCAATGGGCTTTTCTCCCATGACATGCGAGAAGCGTTCTCGGTGTATGCCACGCAGTCGCTGAAAGTGGCCGACGATGCGGCCTATGCGGGGGAACGAAATTGGCGAAGGGCCGTGCCGTTTGTGATCGCCCTGGCGCTGGCAATGGTCGTCGGATTCATCGTCGCCGGAGGCAGCACGCTGTTCGTCGAGTATTCCTTCGGCGCTCAGCAGGATGTGACGCAGCGCAGCCCAATCAATGGCTACGGCGTGGATAGCGCGCCGCGTGACCAGGTGCTGGACCCGGTCCGCACCTTCATGCTGACCACCAAGGGAGTCAACGAAAGCCACAATCGCATGGGCAACGTGGTGTTCGGCGCCGCGGTGGTCGGGGTCCTCAGCGCCATGCGGCTGCGATTCGCCGCCTGGCCGCTTCATCCGGTGGGATACCTGCTCGCCTATTCGTACCCGATGCAGACGATCTGGTTCAGCATCTTTGTGGGCTGGCTGGCGAAGGTGCTGATCGTGCGATTTGGCGGCTCGAGCATCTTCCGGGCGGCGCGGCCGCTGTTCATCGGACTGATCGTCGGTGAGGCCGGCGCCGCGGGGTTCTGGCTGATCGTCAGCCTGATCCTCAATGCATTGGGGATGGATTACCAGGCGATCAGCCTGCTGCCGGGATAGCGGCCCGGGACGCACGATGGCTTTGATCGCCTGGCATGGCTGGCAGTTGCAGGTTCCCGAGCAATGGAACCCGGTGAAGCTTGAAGGCGATTATCGCCGTGGATATGCGCTGCTGGCTGACATGGAACGTCCCCGCCTGGGTATCCGCTGGCAGAAGCCGCGAGCTCGGCGGTTCGATCCGCGCGACTTTGTCCGGCGGGTCATGCTTGATGAGGTCGGGAAACTGGCCACCGATGAGGCCCGCCCACACCGCATGAGCGGCGAGCAGTCGGGGCAATGGGACAGCCCGTTGTTGTATCTCGAACCCGATCCCCCGGGACGCGATGTGTTCGTCGCGGTTTCCAAGGTCTCGCAGCGTGCCGTCGAGATCGTCTACCATGCCCAGCGGCGAGAGCGCCTGCTCGCCGACGGGGTGCTGCCGAAGTTGCTGGATCAGCCCGCGGATCAGCCGATGGCGTGGTCGGTCTTCGAGTTGAGCTGCGTCTGCCCGCCCGGCCTGGAGTTGCAGACAAAGCGGCTCAATCCCGGGGATCTGAGCCTCTCGTTCGCCGACCGACGGCGGTTGTTGACGGTGAGGCAGGTCGCGGTGGCCGAGCTGGCATTGAAGCGCATGCCTCTGGAAAAGTGGCTGGCGCAGCAGAATAAATTGGCGGGCAAGCATTATCGCGCCGATGGGAGGCCCGGGTTGCTGGAGTTTGAAACCGACCGAGGGACGTTGACCGGCCTGACCGGCCCAGCAGTCCGCCGGCGACGGTTTTTCTGGATGCGGTGGCTGCCGACACCGCTGCCCACCTGGGCGCTGCATGATCAGCGCCGAGATCGATTGGTCTTGTTGCAGGCAACCGACGAGGCGCTGCTGCGACAAGTCGCCCCGACGGTGGGATTCGCCGCCGGCGTCGAATGAAATGGAATTATCGTGTGGTTTCGACGAAAAAAACCCGTGATTTCCCGGCGGCTTTCCCTGGCCGCACGCCCGCTGCGCACCGTCGAACAGGAGCTGATCGAGACCCCCGACGGCGGGCGATTGAAGATCCCGCTTCGCCAGCGCAAATGGGCCGCGTGGATGTTTCGGTTGCCCGAAGGCTCGACCAAGACGTTTGAACTCGACGCGATGGGCGTGTTTGTCTGGAATCACTGTGATGGCAAGACCACCGTGCGACAGATCATCCAGGCACTGGCCAAACGCTATAGACTGAATCTTCGAGAAGCCGAAGTGCCCACCGCCCAGTTCCTGCAAATGCTGCTGAAGAAGGGGCTGTTGGGAATGGACGTTCCGGGTGAAAAGGACGATAACATCCAGTCGGATTAGCGGCCCGGATCGCCGTGACGATCGAGAAGACCATGGAAGCGCAGCGATGAGCAATACCGTAAATCCCCCACCCGCGACGACCGTGCAGCGGCAGATCCGTCTGCCGTTGTCCAAGGCCGTCGAGATCGCCTACAAGTCGATTCGCCTTCGCCTGAGCCGGTCCCTGCTGGTCACCAGCGGCATCATTCTGGCACTGGCGTTTTTGATGTCGATCCAGGCCAACGATGCGTTCATCAACGGAATGCGCACCTGGATCACCCACGCCGAACGGACGCCGCAATTCGACGCGTATCGCGCCCAGGTCAAGCAGCTCGGGGAAAAGCAGGCGGAACTGGAAAAGCAGCTTCGCCCGGCGGCGGTGAAGGCGCCCAAGCCCCCCGCCGGTGCCACGGCCTTCAACGCCGAGGCCCGCTACGGCGTCGATCTTCCAGCGCTGCAAAAAGAACTGGGCGTGCTTCCCGGACCACGCGACGGGCTGCAAAAGGCGCTGACCGCCGAGCCGGCCTTGCTCAGCGTGATGGATGAATGGGTCGCGTCACGCCGACAACAGAAGGCGGTGGTGGAGAAGCTCAACGGTCCGCAAAATCTCGAGTCGCTGCTCAAACAGTCCGGCCAGCCGACCTCCGCCGCCGAGATCGAAAACGACAAGATCCAGACCCGCTGGCTGCTGGGCTTGGCGCTGCTGGTGGCGTTCGTGGGGATCCTCAACTCCATGCTGATGAGCGTCACCGAGCGATTCCGCGAAATCGGCACCATGAAATGCCTGGGCGCGCTCGATGGATTCATCATCAAGCTGTTCCTTATCGAAAGCCTCTTCCAAGGGCTGGTCGGAACGATTCTGGGCATCATCGTCGGACTGCTGCTGAGCATCGTCGCCATGAGCGCCGGTTACGGCCACTACGCCTGGGTTATGGTCCCCTGGAGTTCGCTCGGGATCAGCATCGCGCTTTCGATGCTGGTCGGCGTCGGGCTGACCGTCGCCGGGGCAGTCTATCCCGCCTGGCAAGCCGCCCGGATGCAGCCGATCGAGGCAATGCGAGTGGAAACGTGATCCGTTCCTCGAACCGCAGTGCGACTTTGAGCTGACTGACTGACTGACTGACTGACTGACCGATCGACGGACTGACCGACTGATCGACTGACTGGCTCACTGATTGATTGATTGACTGACTGACCGACTGACCGACTGACCGACTGACCGACTGACCGACTGACCTCAAAACCCCGGGTACCTCGTTATGACCACGACCGATACGACCAATACCGCCGCCCCCGCTCCGATGCCGGCGACATTGTCGGAACACACTGTCCGCACCATCGACGTCAAGCGCGTCTATCGCATGGGCACCGAAGAGGTCCACGCCTTGCGCGGCGTGACCGTCTCGATCCACCGCGGCGAGTACATCTCGATCATGGGACCGTCCGGATCGGGGAAAAGCACCTTCTTCAACATGATCGGCGGGCTGGACAAGCCCAGCGAAGGCAAGGTCTACATTGACGAAGTTGATATAGCTCAGCTCGACAGCTACGAGCTGGCCTGGATGCGCTGCCGCAAGATCGGCTACATCTTCCAGACGTTCAACTTGATCCCGGTGATGACGGCGCTGGAGAACGTCATGCTGCCGATGGTCTTTGCCGGGCTGAACACCGCCGAGGCCCAGGACAAGGCCGCCGAGATCCTCAAGCGCGTCGAACTGGGCCATCGCATGATGAACAAGCCCCAGGAAATGAGCGGCGGGCAGCAGCAGCGGGTGGCCATCGCCCGCGCGTTCGCCAACGATCCGGCGATCATCCTCGCCGACGAGCCGACCGGCAACCTCGACCTGAACACCGGCACCCTGATCATCGAACTGCTGCGGCAATTGAACAAAGAGCGCGGCGTGACGATCATCAGCGCCACCCACGACCACAAGATGCTCGCCGTCTCCGATCGTATCATCTGGATCCGCGACGGCCGAGTCGACAAGATCCAGAACCGCGCCGACCTGGACATCCAAGTCGGCACGATCTCCGGCGAAGGTGGAAAGGACATGCACTAAAGCCGCCGTCAGGCCCGTACAAGGCATGACCACGAAGCATTGCCACGGCCGCATGCAGCCATAAGGCCCGCCGCTACTGGGGTTACGCCACCGATCCGGTGTGGATGCGGGATTGGCCACTGAACCGCCCCACTCGCCTGTTGTAATGCGCGGACTCGCGCGGCGCGGGCCCCAATCCGCATTCCGTCCTCTATTTCTAGGACGTTCGACGCCTCTTCGATCCCGCTTTCTGCAATCCTCAACCGCGTGCGCCCGGCCCGCTGCATCGGCAAAATGCCGGCTGCGGACTACGAGAAAATCGGGGCGACAGGATTCGGACCTGCGACCTCGTGGTCCCAAACCACGCGCTCTACCAAGCTGAGCTACGCCCCGGCGACGCGATCCAATCTTAGCGACATCGAGTTGCCGATGCGAACTGCGCAAACCGTCCGAGTGAGAATGAATGCCCCGGCGATCCGGTGAAAAAGCCGCACGCGAAATTGCACCGGGTATCCGACGGCGCGCCGAATCGATGCGCGCCCTCGTGCGCCGTCTGCCGCGAGTTATTTCGCCGAATCCTTCTTGCCCGCCGCATTCGGCATGCCTCCGCTCCCGGGGCGGTGGCACTGGTGGCGGGCGGTCGGGGCGAATCAGAACTTCGCTTCCAGGCCGAAGCGGAGGTAGGGCGCATCGCTGATGTCGGCGATCGTGCGGCTGTTGCGCGAGTCGAAGCCGACCTCGAACTCATTGCTCCAGGCGTACCCGATGGCCGTGGATACGCTGAAGTTATTCGCCGGGGTCCAGCTCAAACCCAGCTCAGCGCGGCGCTGGTTGAACAGCAGCCGCCGATCGGCGGGCAGCCCGCCGGTGTGGAAGGCGTGGTGCAGCGCCTTGGCATTGGCGAACACCTGGAACTGCTTGAGAAACCGCTGGGAAACGCGAATCTCCAGATCCTCTCGGAACATGTAGTTCAGCTCCAGCTCGAACGAGTCGTAGGGCTTCCAGAGGATCGAGCTGACGGGAAATCCCAGGGTTCCGGTGAGCGTCGGATGCAGCTTGCGCGACAGGCCGAAGCCCGGCAGCGGCACATCGGGCATGAACGTGCGATTGCCGTTGTAGTCCAGCCCGATCCCCAGCCGGGTTTCGGTCGCCACGTCGAGCGTCTTGGCGACGACGAAGGTGGCCCGGGCGTACCAACCATCCCCTTCGGCGAACGGCGAGGAACCGGCATACCCGCCGCCAAAGATGATCCCCATTCCCCATCCATCCACCTCGGCGATCCCCGTCCCCACGGCCAGCGAGGCATCGACGAGGTTGCCCGCCACACCGGGGATGGTCGGATCGTTCATAAGTTGGATGTAATCGAATCCAATTCGCGGGCTGACCTTGTTGCCCGGCAGAATCCTCGCCCGGCCCTGCGCTTCATACGAGTTGAGATGAAACGGCTGGTCCGTTGCCTTCTCGTGACCCGATTCGAGCCAGAAGGCATCGGCGTTGAAATCCACGACCTGGTCCAACTCCTCCCACGGCTTGGCCAGCAACGTCGCCCCCACCTGCCCGCGCGCGGCGGCGGCCGTCAAGAGCATGCCCAATCCCGCGCCAAGCGCCAGCCCGACGAATCGTCTTCGCATAACCCCATGATGCCCGATCGTCGGCATCGTGCAAACGTAACATTTCAGCCGAATGCCGCCACGCTGATTCTGAGGCTGATATCGCGGGGCAGCAGACAGACTCAACTTGACTGAGGCCGCAAAACGGGAATCGCGGCAGACGGCTGAAGTGTTACGTGCAAACCGATCCAACGATGCCGGGTCGCGGCGGATGCATGACAATCGTCGCGTCGAGCGCAAACCCCGAGGAGTCGTTCGCTGCTATTGCGACCGCCCGGCGCGGTCCGGCCCGGGAATAAAGGATATAATGACTTTACGGGGCGCAGAGATGTATCCGACACCCACAGTCGAGCCAGGTTTGATTCCGCAAGACGACATCGACCGCGCGGCGCGGTTAATTCTGGACGCGGCACCTGCCGGGTCGGAGGTGATCCTGTTCGGTTCATACGCGCGGGGGGACGCTGATCCAGACAGCGATTTGGATTTCCTGGTCGTGGCGCCGACCGTGGTCGATGCCCGTACCGAATCGATCCGGCTGCGACGCGCGGCTCGCGCCGTGCGGGCGCCGATGGACGTGCTGGTGGTCAGCCGCGAACGCTTCGACCACTGGAAGCTGTTCGTCAACACGGTGATGGCAGAGGCAGCGCGTGAAGGAAAGGTCTATCGACATGGCGCTTGACCCGCCCCAGGTGCTGCTGAAGAAGGCCCGCGATGATCAACGTCTGCTGGCGGTGATCGCTCACTTGACCGAGGCGACCGATGAGCAGGTGGGATTCCATGCGCAGCAGGCGGTCGAGAAGTCGCTCAAGGCCGTACTCTCTCACCGGAGCATTCACTACCGCAAGAGCCACGATCTGGCGGAGCTGCTGGCGCTGCTTGCCGAGCATGGGATACAGGTTCCCCGCGACTTATAGCAGAGCGACGTCCTCACTCTGTTCGCGGCACAATTTCGTTACAACGACTCGCCGGAAATCCTCGCATCGGCACCGGCGTTTGATCGCACTGGAGCCATCCACCTAGCGACTATCTCAGTCGAATGGGCCGAAGAATTCGTGAACACGAGCGGACCCACTTTGCGCCGGGGGAATTTTCGGGACGGCACGGGATCGCCATAACGACTCCCGTATCCGGTCGCCGTAATCGAGTCGTCCTGAGAATATGCAAATACCGCTGACGGAATACTTTGGAAGTCCAGACGAGGGCGGCTTGACGCCGTGGCCCTGCACGGGGACAAATTGGAGGCGTTGACCGGGGGAGGCACCCTGGGGCGAGAAATCCGTCGGAGCAACTGCCAATGGCGAGTCATTACACGATCGGGCTGGACTTCGGGACCAATTCCGTGCGGGCGTTATTGGTGGATACCGCCGATGGACGGGAGTTGGGATCGAGCGTGTGGAATTATGCGCACGGGCAGACAGGGATCATTCTCGACACCGATCAGCCGGACCTGGCCCGGCAGCATCCGGTGGACTATCTGCGCGGGATTGAGCAGACCGTCTCGAAGGTGCTGGAAGCGGGCGCGAAGGACCGCGCATTTTCGCCGTCCCGCGTGATTGGGATCGGGGTGGACACCACCGGCAGCACCCCCCTGCCGGTGGACGCCCAGGGCATGGCGCTGGCGCTGAAGGGCGAGTACGCGGAGAATCCCAACGCGATGGCATGGCTGTGGAAGGATCACACCGCGCACGCTGAAGCCGCGCGGATCACCGCCGCCGCCGCTCAATCCAGGCCGCAGTACCTGGCCAAGTGCGGGGGACGGTACTCCAGCGAATGGTACTGGTCGAAGCTGCTTCACTGCGCGCGGATCGATGCGGCACTGTTCGCCGCGGCGTACACCTGGGTCGAGCTGGCCGACTGGGTTCCGGCGGTGCTGACGGGGACGATGCATCCGGACAAGATTCGGCGCGGGGTGTGTGCCGCCGGTCACAAGGCATTCTACAACCCGGCGTGGGGGGGATATCCGGACGAGCAATTTTTGAGCGAGCTGCATCCTGAGCTGGCGCGGATTCGGCGGACGCTTGGCGGCAAGGCGTTTTCCGTGGCCGAGGCCGCGGGGAAATTAACCGCCGAATGGGCGAAGAAGCTGGGCTTGCCCGAGGGCATTCCCGTGGCGATCGGCGCGTTCGATGCGCATCTGGGCGCGGTGGGCGCGGGGATCGGTGCCGGGACGCTGGTGAAGATCATGGGGACATCGACGTGCGACATCATGATCAGCCCCATGACCAGGGAGCTTGGGGATATTCCTGGGCTATGCGGGATCGTGCCCGAATCGGTGCTGCCGCAATATTTCGGACTCGAGGCCGGTCAGTCGGCGGTCGGCGACATCTTCAACTGGTTCGTCAACTCGATCCGTCCCGGCGGCGACGCCGGTGCCACTCACGACGCCCTAACCGAATCGGCGAAAAAGATCGCGCCCGGCGAGAGCGGGCTGCTGGCGCTGGACTGGCACAACGGAAATCGCACCGTCCTGGTCGATCAGCGACTAAGCGGCGCCTTGATCGGGATGAGCCTGGCCACCACGCCCGGGGAAATCTACCGCGCGTTGATCGAGGCGACGGCCTTCGGGGCGCGGGTAATTATGGAACGTCTGGAGGAACACGGCGTGCCGGTCCGACGAGTCGTCAATTGCGGCGGGATCGCCTCGCGCAGCCCGCTGGCGATGCAAATTTACGCCGACGTGATGAACCGCCCGCTGGAGATCGCCCGCAGCACGCAGACCTGCGCGTTGGGATCGGCGATCGCCGGGGCCGTGGTCGCGGGGGCGAAAAACGGCGGCCACGATGCGTTCGACCCGGCGGTGAAGGCGATGACCGGCGTGCTGGACACGCGCTACGTTCCGATCCCCGAGAACGTCGCGGCGTATCGACGGCTGTACGTGCTGTATCGCGCCCTGCATGATGCCTTCGGCGTACGCAGGCATCAGGCGGACTTGTCGAACGTGATGAAGCAACTGCTCGACCTTCGCGACCAGCGCCGCTCGGCGTAGCGATGAGCCAGCGAGCGATCCAACCGTAAACCCTTCTCGAAACACCATGAAAAACATCGATCCCGTCGAAATCTGGTTCGTCACCGGAAGCCAGCATCTTTACGGCCCGGAAGTTCTCAAGCAGGTGGCGGCCAACTCCAAGGCGATCGTCGAAGGGCTGAACAAGTCCTCTCGCCTCGCCGTCAAACTGGTTTTCAAGCCGGTATTGACCGGCCCGGACGAGATCCGCGCTCTGTGCCTCGAGGCGAACAATGCCCCGGCCTGCGCGGGGCTGGTGCTGTGGATGCATACGTTCTCCCCGAGCAAAATGTGGATCCGGGGGCTGGCGGCGCTGGCAAAGCCGTTCTGCCATCTGCACACCCAGTTCAATCGCGATCTGCCGTGGGATCGGATCGACATGGATTTCATGAATCTCAACCAGGCCGCGCACGGGGACCGGGAAGCGGGATTCCTCCACACGCGGATGCGCCTCAGCCGCAAGGTGGTGGTGGGCCATTGGTCCGATCCGCAGGTGCAGGATCGGCTCGATGCGTGGATGCGTTCGGCGCGGGCGTGGAACGACTTGCAGGGCGCGCGATTCGCGCGGTTCGGCGACAATATGCGATTCGTCGCGGTCACCGAAGGCGACAAAGTCGCCGCGGAGATCCGGTTCGGATACTCTGTCAACGGCTACGGGATGGGCGATCTCGTCGCGTGCATCGATGCGGCGAGCGACGCCGACGTCGCGCGGCTGTGCGCGGAATATGAAGATGTGTACTCAATCGCCGAGCCGCTTCGCAAAAGGGGCGATCGCCACGAGTCGCTGCGCGACGGGGCGCGGATCGAGCTGGGGCTGCGGACGTTCCTGGAAAACGGGCGATTCAAGGGGTTCACCGATACGTTCGAGAACCTTCATGGCCTCAAGCAGCTTCCCGGCCTGGCGGTGCAGCGCCTGATGGCCGATGGATACGGTTTCGGCGCTGAAGGCGACTGGAAGACCTGCGCCTTGGTCCGCGCCATGAAAGTGATGGCCGAAGGCAGGAACGGGGGAACCTCGTTCATGGAGGACTACACCTACCACCTGCATCCCAAGGGGCACCAAGTGTTGGGATCGCACATGCTGGAGATCTGCCCGTCGATCGCGGCGGGAAAACCGTCGCTGGAGATTCACCCGCTGGGGATCGGCGGAAAGGCCGATCCGGTTCGGCTGGTTTTCGACGCTCCGGTGGGGCCGGCAATCAACGCTTCGATCATCGACCTGGGCAATCGCTTCCGGCTGGTGGTCAACGAGGTGGATGTGGTGACGCCTCCGGAAAAGCTGCCCAAGCTGCCGGTGGCGCGGGCGTTGTGGGAATGCCGTCCCGATTTCAAGACCGCATGCGCTGCGTGGATCTACGCCGGCGGGGCCCATCACAGCGGGTTCAGTTACGCCGCTAATGCCGAGAATCTGCGCGATTTCGCGGAGATCGCCGGCGTCGAGATCGCAGTGATCGACGCCGAGACGCGCCTGGAGCAGTTCCGGCAGAACCTGCGCTGCAACGAAGTCTATTTTCATCTGAAGATACCGGCATGCTGAACAGATGATGAGGGTGTTACGACATGGCCTATGACGAACTGAAAAATCAGACTTGCGAGGCGAATCTGGCGCTGGTGAAAGCGGGCTTGGTGGTGTTGACGTGGGGCAACGCCAGCGCCGTCGATCGGGCGGCGGGAGTGATGGCGATCAAGCCGAGCGGCGTGGCGTACGAGGCGCTGCGGGCGGCGGATATCGTCGTGCTATCGCTCGAGACCGGCGAGGTGGTTGAGGGAAAGGCCCGCCCGTCCTCCGACACCCCCACCCATCTGCATCTGTACCGATCGTTTCATGCGCCCGTCGCGATCGTGCATACCCACTCGGTGTATGCCACATCGTTCGCGCAGGCACGCCGGGATATCCCCTGCCTGGGGACGACCCACGCCGACAATTTTTTCGGCACGATCCCCGTCACCCGCGCGATGACGGCGGAGGAGATCAACGGCGAGTACGAACTGAACACGGGGCGAACGATCGTTGAATGCTTCGAGCAGCGCGGCATCGACCCCTCGAGCGTTCCAGGGGTGCTGGTGGCAAGCCACGCGCCGTTCGCCTGGGGTCCGACGCCCGCCAAGGCCGTCGAGAACGCGATCGTGCTGGAGTTCGCGGCCCACATGGCGATAAATGCCTACGCGCTGCGCCCGGACCTGCCGCCGGTGGATTCGGTGCTGATTGACAAGCATTTCCTGCGAAAGCACGGCCCCGGCGCTTACTACGGGCAAGGCCCTTCGCGCTGAACCGGAAACGATTCGACGATGCACCGATTTCAGCGGCTCTTAGTTCGCAGCGTCTTGACGGTCGTTTCGCATCCGCGCTGGACCCTGGCGATCGCGGCGGCGGCGCTGATCGCGTGCGTGGCGTTGGCGTGGACGCGGCTGTCGATTAGTACGAACCAGGATGAACTATTCTCACCCACCGCGCCGCACTTTCGTGCCTATCTGCGGTTCGTCGAGGAATTCCCGGAGAACGAAGCGATCTATGTCTTGATCGAGCCGTCGGGGCCGGCGATGCCTTCAACCGACCGATGGACGCAGGCCACCGACGCTGTCGCAGAGCGGCTCTCAGCGCTGAGCGACCATGTGCGGTGGGTTGATTGGAAGGTGCCCCTGGATCGTCTGGGATCGCAGGGGCTGCTGTTCGAGAATCCCGCCAAGTTGCCCGAAGTCTGGAATGAGGCGCGATCGTTTCTGCCGCTGGTGAAGCTCTGGGGCGAGGCACCGTCCTGGCCGATGCGGCTGATGGGCGCTTCGCCGATCCAGCGATTCGTTTCCGGTCTGTTGACGCAACGCCCCGATCGTCAAACCGCCGATTTTCTGAAGATCCTCGTGGAAAGCTGGACCGTGAGCTTGGGCCGCGGGCATGTCGTCGTGCTGGACCTCTCCCGGCTCGACGCCGACACTCCGTCGCGCCGAGGGTACTACCAGACCGCCGACGCATCGAGTCCCGATCGCTCGCTGTTGATGGTGCGGGTGTATCCGCAGCGGGATTTCACGTCGCTGACGGCGATCTCCGCGACCGTCGATGCGATCCGCGCCGCGGTGGCCGAGGCGCTGGCGCCGTATCCGGAATTGCGAGGCGGCGTCACCGGTCGACCGGCGCTCGAGGCCGACGAGATGCGCACCACCGATGCTGACACCCGTCGGGCCGAGATCGTCGCGCTCACGGCAGTGTTTATCGGGCTGGTCGTGCTGCTTCGCTCGATCTGGTTAGCGCTGGTCGCCGAGCTTTCACTGGGCGTGGGGATCGGATGGACGTTCGGCTGGGCGACGCTTTCGGTGGGCGAGCTGAACCTGCTGTCGATCGTCTTTCTGCTGGCGTTGATTGGCATCGGTATGGATTCGCTGATCCAGATCCTGTCGCGCTATCGCCAGGAACGAGCCCGGCGCCATCGACCCTTGAATATCTGGGCCGCGGTCTTTCACCAAGTCGGAACGCCGGTGACCACCGCCAGCGCCGGCGCCGCCGCGGCATTCCTGGTGTCGATCTTCAGCGACTTCCGCGGCGCGGCGCAACTGGGGATCATCGCCGGCGGCGGGCTGCTCCTGTGTCTCCTGGCCGGATACACGGTGATGCCCGCCATTCTGACCCTCTGGCCGGGCAAGGCTTCGGTTCCCACACCGATCCGCTGGCGCACCGAGGCCTTGCAACATCGCCGTCGAGGGTGGCGATACGCGATTGGCCCGGCGATCTGGGGCGGACTGATGCTGGCGGGCATTCCCTTTGCGCTGCGGACAGGATTCAATCCCAACTTGATCGCGTTGCAGGCCGAGGATCAGGATTCGGTCCAACTGGTGAAAAAGTTGCAGACCTGGTCGGCGGCGGTATTGAGCGAGGATCTGGCTTCGCTGCGTCGAGCCGAAGCGGCGCTTCGCGGCGCGCCGGGAGTATCCTCGACCGACAGCATCGCCGATGCTTACGACAATCGAGAATGGCTCAGCGCCCGGGCGACGGATTTTGCGGATATCGGCTGGACCGTCCCCGACCCGCTCGGCGCCGGTGCTGTGGTGCCGCTGGGCGATCAACTCGGGGCGTTGTCGAAGCGTTTTGCGGATTTTCCTCAGACCGCCGCCACTTTGGACCAGGCTCGAAGCGCGCTGCTTAGCGTCGGGGCGAACGAGGCCGCCGCCACACTTTCCGGCTGGCAGGAAGCGTTCGTCGCCGAGCTGCGCCGGACGATCGCGCAGTTCACCCCCCCGCCGCTGGACGAAGCGGCGGTGCCGAACGAGCTTCTCAGCCACTACAAAAGCCCCGGGGGCATTTACGCGCTGTATGTCTACCCGATGGAAGACCTCTGGAATCACGCCGCGTTGACGAGGTTCGTGCAGACCGTCGAGTCGCGTGTCGCCGCGGCAGCGCCTAACACGGTCGTCACCGGGATCGCGCCCAATATTTATCACTCCACCGCCGCCATCGAGCGCTCGTTCTACCAGGGAACGTTGATCGCGCTGGGCATGATCTTCCTACTGGTGCTGCTGGACGTGCGGAAGCTCTACCAGACGTTTCTGGCGATCAGCGTGCTGGCGCTGGGCCTGCCGATGTTGGTGGCGCTGATGGGATTGTTCTCGGTGGATTGGAACTTCGCCAATTTCTTCGGGCTGCCGATCCTCATCGGCGCTGCCCACGAGTACGGAGTGTTCATGGTCCATCGCTACCGAGAGGTGCTGCACGATCACCGGCGCCACTGGCTGGGATGGGACGTGGCCGACCGCGCGTTGACCCTGTGCTGGTTCACCACCTCGACCAGCTTCGGATTCTTCTGGCTCATGGCCCATCACCGCGGGCTGCAAAGCCTGGGAATGATCATGGCCGCCGGCGCTGCGTGCATCTACCTGGCGACCGTGCTGGTGCTTCGTCCGCTGCTGATGTGGCGGCTGGAAGTGCTGCGTGAGCGCCGGGCCGCGGCCGCCGGGCCAACGAGTCCTATGCCGTCATGATCGCCCGCATCATCCGCGCCACCTGCGCCATCGCGCGCACGTCATGCACCCGCAAGATCGCCGCGCCATGCGCCACGCCCCATGCCACCGTCGCGGCCGTGCCGAATATCCGCCGCGCCGCCTCCGGTTCACCGGTGATCGTCCCGATGAAACTCTTGCGGCTGGTCCCCAGCACCAGCGGCCACGGGCCATCGGCCAGGACGCTCAGGCCCCGAAGCAATTGCAGGTTGTGCTGTGTCGTCTTGCCAAATCCGATCCCCGGATCGATCAGGATTTTCGGTCGCGCCACGCCCGAGGCCTCGGCCGCCGAGGCTCGTTGCTGGAGAAATTGCCACACCTCGGCCACCACGTCGGCGTAAACCGGGTCGGCCTGCATGCTGCGCGGGTTTCCCAGCATGTGCATCAGCACCAGCGCCGCGCCGCGTTTGCCCGCCAGCGAAAGCATCTGCCCATCGTCGCGCCCGGCGGAGATGTCGTTGATGATCGTCGCGCCGTGGTCCAGCGCCGCGGCGGCAACGGTGGAGAGCGTTGTATCGACAGAGAGCGCCGTCTCCGGAGCATCGCGGGCCAGCCGTTCGATCACGGGGATCACGCGCCGGCGCTGCTCGCCGGCATCCACGCGCTCCGAACCCGGGCGAGTCGATTCACCGCCGATGTCGATCAAATCAGCGCCCGCCTTGATCATGGTTAGCGCATGGGCCGAAGCGGTGGCGGCGTCGGTGTAATCGCCGCCGTCGCTGAAGCTGTCGGGCGTCACGTTCAATACCCCCATGACCAGCGCCCGGCGATCGCCGGGCGGCCCGCTCCGCCAGGATGTGAAATCATCGGCATTCATCGCGGCGATTCGCTCTCCCTCACGATCGCAAATGATCCATGATCACCTTGTATACGTCCACCGCCTCGATTTCCTGGCGCGTGGTCAGGTCCGGGCGATTGCTCATCAGCATCGGCCCGTCGATCCCCGAGATGGGCCGGCCGTGCGATCCATGAACCAGTTCGGCGGTCAACGGAATCACGTCCATCAGCGCCCGCATCCCCATCGCCCGCCGGGCGAGCTTCCACGCGATCCGCGCCTTGGGCAGCTTTTTCGCCGGGTCGAAGAAAAGCTCGACCGGGTCGAATCCCGGCTTGCGATGGATATCCACTGTACGGGCGAAATCGGGGGCCTTGTCATCTTCCAGCCAATAATAATAGGTGAACCACGCATCGGGTGCCGCCACCGCGACGATCTCGCCGCAGCGCTCGTGGGCCAACCGCGCCTTGATCTTCGACCCATCGCTCATCAGCGACCCGATCCCCGGAACCCGCTCCAGCACCGACCACACATGCCCCAGTTGCCGAGGATCCGCTACATACACGTGGGCCACCTGGTGATCGGCCACCGCAAATGCGGCACTGGCGCCGGCATCGAGCAGCTCATGCCCCATCTCCTCTCGCACCGCCAGCAACCCCGCCTGACGCAGCGCCCGGTTGATATGCACCGGGCGCGAAACCGGCGTGATCCCGTACTCCGACAAAATCACGATCGACGCATCCTGCGCCTGCCAATGGGCGATCAAGTCGGCGCACACTGCGTCGAGTTGCCGAAGGTCATGCGCCGCCGCGGCCGACGACGGTCCCTTGCGCTGAAGCACATAATCCAGATGCGGCAGATAAACTAAGCTGAGCGTCGGAGAATGCGTTCGATCCACATGAATCGCGGCGTCGGCGATCCAGCGGGTCGAGCGGATGCTGGTGGCCGGTCCCCAGAACTCGAACAACGGGAACCGTCCCAGCTCGAGCTGCAAGTCCTCCCGCAGCCCCGGCGGATTGGTCCAGATATCTGGAATCTTCCGGCCGTCCGCCGGATACATCGGGCGTGGCGTCACGGTGAAGTCCGCGTCCGAGTACATCGCGTTCCACCAGAACAGGTTCGCGCAGGTGAACGTCGGGTCCATCGCCCGGGCCATCGTCCACAGCCGCCGACGCTGCACCAGCCGGGCCGACTGTCGCCAGAAGCGAATTTCCGCCTCGTCGCGGTTGTACCATCCGTTGCCGACGATCCCATGCTCATCCGGCCAGGTGCCCGTCAGATACGTTGCCTGCACCGAACACGTTACCGCCGGCAGCACCGGCCCCACGATCACCGGGCGCGATGCCTTGGCGAAGGCCGTCAGTGCCGGCGTCGATTCCCCCAGCAGCGTCTGAGTCAGTCCCACCGCGTTGATCACCAGGGTCTTACGCACGTGCACAAGGATAATCCCGCCGGCGCTGCCGAAGCAATGGAATTCCATCCCGCGCCAACGCCCGATAATGGCGCTGCGCCCGACCGATGAACTTCCAGCATCGAAATGAGTGGGAATGCCGGCCTACAATGTTCCCATGACCCCCTCAGCTTCCTCGCCGGTCCGTACCCGCCACGGCAGTCTTTCCGCCGCCCAGCTCGAGCAATACGACGCCGATGGCTATGTCGTACTCGATCGGCTTCTGTCCGGCGACGATCTGGAGTGCGTCCGGCAGGCGATGACGGAAAAGGTGGATGCGATCGCCGCCGAATTGCTGCGCGATGGATTGATTTCCGATCCAATCGAGCATCGTCCATTCAAGTATCGCCTGGCCGAATTGTTCGCCGGTCTGGACGAGCAGCACTTCTTGAAATATGGCCGCAGTTGGCGCGATCGCCGCGCCGGATATTTCACGCTGATGAGCGATCCGCGCATTCTGGATGCCGTCCAGAGCCTCATCGGCCCGGAGATCTTCGCTAACCCGGTCTACAACGTGCGCCCGAAGGTGCCGAAAGTCGCCGCCGGCGCCGTCCCCTGGCACCAGGACAAGAGCTACTGGCCGGATGCCAACAGCAACCCGGTGATCACCGTCTGGATTCCGCTGGTGGACTCGACGCACGAAAACGGGTGTCTGCACCTGATCCCCGGCACGCATCGCACCCGGGTGATCGACTACCACAAGGAACAGACAACCCGAACGAGCTACCTCGAGACCGATCTGGCAGTGGTCGAGCGCGAAGCGAAAAATCGCCCGATCATCGCCCTGCCGGTCTCGGCCGGCAGCGCGATCCTGTTCAACGATCGCCTGCTGCATTCGAGTACGCCCAACAACTCCGATCACGTCCGCTGGAGCGTGGACCTTCGCTACCAGCCGACCGATCAAGATCCGATGCCTCAATATGGCGTCGGCTTCCTCGCCCGCAGCCAATCGCATCCCGAACGCGTCGCCACCCTCGCCGACTGGCTCAACGAACAGCCCGAACGCGCCGGGTAATCCCGATCCTCCCCCGCCGATTCACCCCGCCAATAGCCACGGCGGCACATGACCTTGGTCTTCTGGCACTTTGGCCTCTTGGCACCTTGGCACCTTGGCACCTTGTCGCCACGTCGCCTTTTTCACCCTCCTCCCGTTGTCACCCGTTCGCTTCATGCAATTTATCCACCGATTTTCCTTGACATGACGCGATCCATCGGATATTAATGTGAACGTTCTCTTCGTTTTGGGATCGTTCACATGATGGTCACACTGAAGGACATCGCCCGACGCACCGGGGTCTCTTACCAAACCGCCAGCCGGGTGCTGGGCGGGCAGGCCCAATTGCATACCCCGGATACCCGTCAGCGAGTCCTCGATGCCGCCCACGACTTGGGCTACCGTCCCAATTCCTCGGCCCGATCCATGCGGACCGGACGGTTCGGGGGCGTCGGGCTGTTGCTCAGCGCCCGCCCGGGACGAAGCTATGTTCCCCAAGAGATGATCATGGGAGTGCAGGCGTCCCTGGCGGGTCACGACCTGCATTTGACCGTCGGAACCCTCGCCGACGACCAGCTCGTCAACTCGCAGAAGCTGCCAAAGCTCTTGCGCGAGTGGATGGTCGATGGATTGCTGATCAATTACACCCACCAGGTTCCCCAGGCCATGGTGGAACTGATCCAACGCCATGCCGTTCCGTCGATCTGGATGAACATCAAGGCCGAATGCGATTGCGTTTATCCCGACGATTACGCCGGGGCGCTGGAGGGAACGCGTCGGCTGATCGAGATGGGGCACCGGCGCATTGCCTATGCCCATCCGCACCAGACCCTGGAAGCGGTGGAATCGGGCCAGTTGCACTTCAGCGCCGCCGATCGCCTCGCGGGATATCGCGCCGCCATGGACGAGGCGGGACTGCCCGGGCGCTTTCTCGATCCCGAGGCGCTCGTGCGCCCCCATGCCGTCCAGCCCTTGGTGGATCAACTGCGCGGCCCCGAAGCGCCGACGGCGTTGGTCGTCTACCACGCCAGCTCGATCATCGAGCTGTACAAAGCGTGCCGGGCGGCCGGAATCCGCTTGCCGGACGATCTGGCCATGCTGACCGTGGGCGGTGCCTTCATTCGTCAGGCCGGTCTGCCCATCGCCACCATGTGGTCCGAAGAATTCAACCGTGGCGACGTGGCCGTCGCCAGCGTCCTGGAAAAGATCGAAACCCCGACCCGCCGGCTGGCGCCGCGGGCATTACCCTTTACTTATGATTGGGCCGGGCTAATGGAGCGCCGGCCCGAGCCTTAACCCGTTTTGGAGCAGGAGACCCATATGTCACGCATCTCTTTCGTATTAGGTTCGGCGGTCCTCGCCGCCACGATCGGCACCGCCGGCGCGGCGCCGATGACGGTCCAGTTCACCTTCGGCACGCCCGGAGCCACCACGCTGAATCCGGTGTCCGGCACCCCGGCGTCGGGGATCACGGTTTCGGCGATCACCGCCGGCACCGGCGCCGACATGAGCTTGGTGGAGAATCCTTCGGGGTCCTATGCCGCCGGCGTCGGTTACAACGCCACCTCACCGATGATCTCGGTCGGGGCCGGTACAACAAACGTCGTCAACTCCCTCGCCGACGCGGTAACGAAGAGCGTCTATTTCACCTTCACCATCACGCCCGCTGCCGGAAAGAGCTTCAGCCTCAATTCCCTGTCGCTTCTCGCAGGGCGCAGCGCCAGCAGCAGCGTGCGGCAATGGGGCCTTTACACCAGTGCCAACAGCTACGCCAGCGCCGTGCTTTCCGACAGTATCACCAACACTCGGGGGGAGTTCACGCTGGATTCAGATGGTGGAAGCCTGTCGGCGGTGAGTTCGCTTCAGAACCTCACCACGCCCCTGGTCGTTCGTCTCTACGTGAATCCCGGCACGGGAACCGGCAGCGCCAACGCGGGGCGCAAAGCCGACTTCGACACCATCACCCTGGTCGGCAGCGCCATTCCCGAGCCGGCGTCGATGTCGATCCTGGGACTCGGTGCCGTCGCCTTGGGCGCTCGTCGCCGGCGGCGGTAAGCGAGTATCGAGGTCGATTCTTACGCCGTTGTTCAGCAGGAGGTTTTCCATGCGCCGAAACGTCAAGGGTTTTACGCTCGTCGAGTTGCTTGTCGTCATAGGCGTGATCGCCGTTTTGATCGCCATCCTGCTGCCGGCGCTGTCCAAGGCCCGTCGAGCGGCGATTGAGTTGTCGTGCGCGTCGAACCTGCGACAGCAGGCGACGGCGTTCTTCAATTATGCCGCCGACAATGGCGGGCTGTTGCCGCCGGCCTACACCGGCGGTCCCGGTTCCGCCATCCAGATGGCTTACCCGCTGCTTTTTGATGGCAAGTACCTCCCGGTCAGCAAGACCGAAACCGTGCTGCGCAGCGGCGTTCCCCAGCTTGACGTGCGATTTTCCGGGGTGCTGACCTGTCCGGCGGCGCTGCCGGACGCCGCCGGGTTCGGATCCGGGGGAACCTACACCGTGACCAAACGCGATGGGAGTCGGATCACCGGAACGCTGCTGCGCGGCATCGTGGCCGATCCCTGGATGGCCCAGACCACGACTGCGTATCAGTCCAAACCGACGTTCTCCCATTACCAGGTCAACGGAACCTGCGGCTCCTACGTCGAGACCCACGATCTGTTTAACCGTCTGCCGTTCCGCAATTACAAGTGGCCCTTCAATTGGTGGGCACCGGCCAAGAACGAGAAGCGCGGGTCGATGAACGTTCCGCGGTCCCAAGAAGTCTTCATGGCCGCCGACGCCTCGAGGGATACCGGGCTCTTACGCCCGGATTTCCGCCATGGCACGCGCGATAATCCGGCGGCGAACTTCGCCTATATGGACGGCCATGTCGAACGGTTGTCGTACGGCGAGTTCACCTGGGCATACCAGCGCGGGGCGACTCCCAGTCTAACGATCTGGGATCCTCGCCTGTGGATGCGCGAACCGGGGACGACCGAATAAATCGCGGCGTAAGCCGGCATCCTCGCGCACTTTCCGAAATCCAGCTGCCGCGACTCCTCTGAACCGCGAGAGAAGCGCGGCTGTCCGAGATTCATTCCTATGATGAACAACCGATTCGCAACAGGTTTCATTCTCCTGAGCCTGACGGGCTTTATCGGGAACGTCTTCGCCGCCGGTATCAAATCGCCTCCGGGGTCGTCGGAACTTGCGACGTTGCCCCTTGAAGAAGTCAACCGAATACCTGGGATTCGAGCCGTCGAGATCGACTTCAGCCATGAGAAGCCAATCGAGAACGGGCTGACCTTCAAGCGCAAGCTCGCCAAGTTCAAGCCGGCGACATTCAAGGATGCAAAGCACTCTCCTGCCTGGGTGGTCGAGTCAAGCGATGATCCATCCGCCGGGTGGATGCGCTATTTTCGGCTGCGCGTGACCGATCCGCGGCTGCGCGACGGTGCGCGCCCGGCGATCGACATGTATGTGACTTATCACCTGCCGACCTGGGCCGGCGTGCTCATGGAAGCCGACACCGCCGACGGGATGCGGACAGTCGGCAACGGCTGGGGCGATACCAAGAACTGGCGAACCACAAAGGTCCGCATCGACGATGCTCGTTTTTCTTCAGGAAAAGACGAGTGGGACCTGGCCATCGCCGGGGCCAATACCGGGTTCTACATCCAGCGCATCCGACTCATCAGCTACGATACTGAGCGCGACATTCATTGGGACCGGATGCTCAAGATCCCTCGGATCACGGCCCAGACTGCCGACGGGCTGTTTATTTTTGACCGCGGAAACCTGAAGTTCACGGCCCAGATTCAGAATGTAGCGCGGGCGGATCGCCCGCTGCAATGGGCCATGGAAGTCGAGGATGCCGACGGGCAGATCGTGGGTCGCGGCGAGGGCGCGCTGACCGCGACGGCGGCGCAGACGGTGGATCTTCCGATTTCGCTCAGCGCCGGCGATTGGAGGCTCGGGCCCTATCGGGCCGTCATCGCATTCCGCCTGGAGGCGGAGGCCCCGACGCTGTGGGAAACGCCGGTGCATCTGGGGCTGATCAATTCGAAGGCAGCGCCGCGAGCCTTGCCCAAGGCCCGCACCGGCGAGTTTTATTTCGGGCTGGACCCCTCCAACAGTCACATTTACGACCCCGCCGCCGACGTGGCACTGGCCTGGTATGACCTGATGGGCGTGGACATCATCCGCAACATCCCCCACCGCGGGAACCTCACGAACGTGGATCAGGCTGCGAAGGCGCTGGAAAAAATCGCCGCCCGCGGCGTGCGGGCGATGGGGATGGCCGAGGTAGACGATCCCGGACGTAAGGGCGGCGATCGGGAGCGATATGCCGAAAAACAGCGGGAATTGGTAGGCGCAATCGCCGAGCGCTTCACCGGCGATGCACCGGGGAAGATCAAGTGGTGGGAACTGGGCAATGAACCCGACCTGCCGTTTTTCTACAAAGGCCCGATCGCCGAGTACGTGAAGTATTACGAACGAATGTACGACGCGATCAAGCAAGGCGCCGTCGCCGGCGGACATCAACCAACCGACACGGTGGTGATGAACGGGGGTCTTTGTTTCTATGGCGCCGATGGCGATCGGCGGGCCCGCGAGTTCGTCCGGCTCATCGACCCGGCGAAACTGGACGCCTTCGCGTATCACGGCCACGGACCGGGCGTAAAGGCCGAGCGCGACGCCTGGCAACGCCTTCATGCCGAGGCGAGCAAAGACGGCAAGGGGAACATCCCGCTGATTGAAACCGAGAGCGGTTTCAGCGGAAACAACCGCAACGGCCTGGCCGAGCAGGCCCGCACCGCCGTCGAGAAAACTCTCTTCGCCCAGTCCAAGGGTGCCCCGACACTAATGTTCTTCCGCCTGTTTATGGAAGGAGAAGGGACCGAAGGCGGCTATGGCCTTACCCATGACAAGACCCAGCCGCGGCCCAGCGTGTTGGCGTATCGCAATATGGTCGTGCAGTTGCGCCACGCCCGCTTCGAGCGCAGGGTCGATTTCGCCGGCAAGGTCGGCGCCGACGGCGTCGAGGCCTACCTCTTCCAGATCGTCGGCGACGATGGAATGCCCGGCGGCGAGAAGGTGCTGGCGGCGTTCTGCACGTCCAACGCGCGCCATGATCTACTGGTGCAACTGGGTCTGCCTGGCGTCTCGGTGGATCGGGTCAATCAGGTCGATCTTTATGGCAACACTAAGCCCGCCGACAGGGTCGCGGGCAACATCGCCAAACTCCCCGTCGCCGCCGACACGGTTTATCTCACATGGCGCTGCGCCGGTGACTGCGCGGGAGTCGAGCCGGTGCCGTCGATACTCAGCCTCGCCCCATCCGATTCGGTCAACGGCGAATTACCGATATTACTGACCGGCGCGGAAAATAAGCTGGTCATCGACGTGCGCGCCCCGGGGGATCAGGCGCTTGCGGGAATGGTGGAATTAAAGGCATTCGGCCGGGTGCCCATGGCGATCGAGCCATCCGGTGCGGAAGTTTCCGCACCTCAGCGCCTGCCGATCACGATCAATGTCGATCCCGCCGCCGTCCCGCTCGACATGCCCCACTGGTGGGCGGTTTTCCTCGACGCCGACGCCGCGAAAATCATGGCCGATCCCAACCTGCTGGCCACCCTGCCCGACGACCTGCCCAAGGCCGGCGGCGGTCGGGTCGCGGGCCAATATGTGATGCTGGACGGCCGATCGATCAACCTCGGCAAGATCGCCGGCGGAATCAAGGAAAAACGTCCCGCCATGCTCTTCGCCACACTCGAAAGCTCGGCGGACGTGACGATGCCCGTCGCCGCCAGCGCCGATTGGTGGATGGCCTGGTTCGTCAACGGCCAACGGGTTTACAGCACCCTCGACACCGGCAACCGTCACGGGACCCTCGCCGATCACACCTTCGATTTGCCTCTGAAGAAGGGGACGAACGTGATCGCCGCGACGGTGCTCAGCGGCAGCGGCGGATGGGCGATCGACATCGCCGGGCCTAAACAACGCGCCATCGCCATCAGCGGCGGGGTCGATCCCGATCGCATTGAAGCGACCCTCACAACCCAAGCCGTCCGCGAACCGGCCGCGCGGCTGGTTCTCCCCGTGCGATTACAGACTCCCATCCCGCCGCTTGGGAAGATGGCGGACGAGGCCGATCTGAAGTCATGGATGAAGCTCGAACCGCTTGCGGTGCTTGGGACGGATCAAGTGACGAACCTGCATCTGCAATTTCCCGAGCAGTCACGCTGGTACAAGGGTGAGAAGGACTTGTCGGCGACGATCTGGCTGAGGCAAGGCGACGACGGCACGGTCTATGTCGCCGTGGCTACGGTCGATGCCGATTGGGTAGCAAACGGCGACGACATCGAAATCGTCCTCGCCGATGAATCAGGCAAGGTTCTCGCATCGGACAAGAAATCCCGAACGAGGTCGGCGGCCGCCCCGATCATTTTCACTTTCCCGCCGGGCGCGATGCCCGCCGGTCCGATGCGGGTGAGCGTTCGCGTCAATGATTGCGATCCCGGCATCGAGGGAGTCAAGCAGCATGCCGACTTGGGCGATGTGGACCATCCCGCCCGAGGCGTCCGGCAAATGCGATAACCGGCACAGACCGCACGCACCTGATTTTCGACGACACAAAGCCGGATCCAAGTCCGTTCTCCCCGAGAATGCGTCCCCCCGGTTGCGGGCGGCAGCGGAGCTAAACGGGCGGATGGGGCGATTCGGAAACGGCGGCGGGGACCACGGT
Source organism: Tepidisphaerales bacterium (assembly GCA_038329845.1). Taxonomy (GTDB): domain Bacteria; phylum Planctomycetota; class Phycisphaerae; order Tepidisphaerales; family Tepidisphaeraceae; genus JBBQNJ01. Next base: position 41,121 of record JBBQNJ010000024.1, read on the forward strand.
CAGGCCGACTACCTTGGTTGGGCACACCTCGACGCATTCGCCGTCGAGGTCGCATTCGCCGATGCGCTCCAGGTTGATCAAGGCCTTGCCATCGACCATTCGCAGAACCTCGCGGTGGCAGTGGGCCACGCAGACCTCGCAGCCGATACAGTCGCGCACGTCGATGGTGAGCGTGGCCCGCACGGGCGGTTCGCCGCGATCGCCGTCGCGGTCGAAGCGCGCCAGCGGGGCAACGCGCTGGGGCGGCTCGGACGCAGAGAAAACCGGGTCGAGGCCTTCAAATGAGGCTGGCTTTCGCCGGTCGATTCCCCCCGTGCGGCGAAGGCGAAACACCGGCTGATTACAGGAGGCGCAGCGCTGCGCCTGTTCGAGCCGTTCGAGATACTTGATGACGGTGGAGACAACCGTCGCGTGCGACCAGGTGAGCGGAGAGACCGAGATCGGCGCGTTGGTGTACGGATTGACCTGCTCGGCCAGCACCCCCGACTCCAGGGCGTGATTCGCGGTCCATTCGAAGATCGGCAGCGACTGTTTCAGTTCGGTGAGCGTGCGGGCCCGGGTGATGTGGTAGTCGGCCAGCCAAAGCGTGCAAATAAACCAGGGATTGCCGGGGACGGATGCCACATCGTCCGACACGCGGTGATAGTAGTCATTTTCATAGCGGGCCACGCCGCCGACTCGCGTCTTGACCCAGAGCTTGTGTTCCACCGCCTTCATCGTCGATTCGACGCGGGGATCGTCGGCGTCGAACAGGTCGAATTTGTAGATCGCGTAGAGCGAGGCATCGAGTACCTCGTCCACTTCAAACAAGGATTCGCTGGTCAGCGCAGCGGCTTCACGATACTCGGCATTGTCCGGCGGGGTGGGATGATCGCGCGGAACCAGCCGCCGCACGAAGCGGTTCAGCCGGGTTGAGAACAGATGTTCGGCCGCCGCCGATTTGATCTGCTCGGCGGCACGGTTGTACAGCTCGGTCTTGACGCGATCGCCGAAGCAAATCGCGAAATTCCTCGCCGCTTTGAGCCCCGCATAGACCGACGCGACGGTGAAGGCGTGAATGCCCCAGCGTTCTTCCCAGAGATCATAACTGGGCAGCGGCAGACCGGTCGTCTCGTCGCGGTAGCGGACCATGAAGTCGGCCGCCCGCTGGATCAGCTCGGCCCAAAGCGGTCGGACGTATTCGATGTCGCGGTAACGGAAATAGTGCTGCCATAACGCCCACAGGACCAGCGCGGTTTCATCCTCCTGGATCGGCATGACCCGCATCCCCTTGAGGACCCAGGGATGCCAGCTCGAGGCGGGTGAGCCGTCGGGGTTGTACTTGTGATGGAAGTAGCCTTCGGGGGTGATGACATCCTTGCAGAAACTATAGAACCAGCGGGCGAGGTCGGGGAACCCGGCCAGATCCAGCGAATTGGCCACCAGCGCCCCGTCACGCGGCCAGGTGTAGGAATAGGTGTCGCGCGAGAACTGCATGATGTCCGAATCATTCGCCGCCAGGATGGCCCCGCCGTTGTCGATCTGCGTGCGCACGATCAGCAGCGATTGCTTGAACAGATTCACCACTTTCGCCGGGAGATTGCCGAAGTTGATATTGGTGCCCCCCACCCACAGTCGCCAATAGCTGGTGGTGCGGTCGATCACTCCCTGCGGGCCGATCCGCACCAGCCACTTGTGCAGCTCGAGCAATTCGCCGCGGGAATGCCCGGCGACCAGAACCATGTAGACCGACCGCTCGGACCCGGCGGGGATGCTCATGTGGTGCGAGATCGTCGAATCGACAGCGCCCTGCGCGATGGGGTTGCCTTGCAGATGCCCGTCCTCGGCATCGCGCCAGGTTCCCTCGGCGCCGTGGAACCCGCTGGTGCCCGTCGCGTATTCGTCGATGCGCGGCTCGCCGGCGTAATAAAACGTCGCCATCAGGTAGCGCTTGGCGCGATAGTGGACGATCGCCCGCAGGTCCGGATCGTAATAGGCCGTGTCGCCGACCTTGGTGCCGAACATGCTGAAATCCTGGTGATGCATGACCCGCACCGTCCGCTCGCGGGCGGCGAGGTTTTTCACCCGCACCTTTCGCACCAGGATCGGACGGTGAAAGTCCACCACGTCGTTGCAATAGAGGGACAGCTTCAGCTCGGTGTGGTCGAGGCTGACCGAGGTGGTGAGGGTATCGCGCAGATAGCGCTGGCGGATGGTCCAGCCGGGGTCGGTGGTCCAGAAAAGCTGGGAGCGGGTCCGTCCTGGCACGTCGGTATGCACCCCGAACCGGCATGGCCCTGCCCCGGCGTGATTTTCCTGCCCGACGTGCGGGAAATAGATGTCGCGGATCTGGTAGCGATCGTCAAACGTGACCAATAACCGCCCGTTGCCGACGGGGATATCTCGAGGCATGGCTGCACCCTCCTGAATGCAGGTTATAGGGCGGGAATGGGAATGCGGCAATGCGGGGAAAGACCCGGAGGCACGGAGGGAACGCGCAGGGTGGGTTCCACCGCCTCGATCGGGTCCGCGCGCCCCCCTGGGAAAAAAGGGGACGCGCTTCTTTTTCGGAAAATTGTTCCATTTTTCAATTATTACGTACTGTTTTGCCGTAATTTGTATTGCGTATATATTATCATTTGAAAAAAGTAGCGCGTTCCGAATGCCATTCACTTAAGGGTCAAAGTCGGCAAACTCAACTGCAGTCTCACGCCGCTAAGGCGGCTTTTCCCGACCGTTTTCACGTTAAGTGAATGGCATTCAGCGCGTCCCCTTTTTTGGCGCCATCCCCATTTTTTGATGCGGCGGTGGCAGTAGGGACAGGGCGAGAAAACTGGGCACCCCAGCCAAGGGCGCGTTTCCCATTGCTCCGCGGAGCGGATTGGCGTATCACAATCGGCATGTCTGAGCGCACTCGTTCGATTGGCAATTCCGAAGCCGCTTTCGCCAAGGCACGCGCTGTGATGCCGGGGGGCGTCTCCTCGCCGGTCCGCGCCTATAAGGCCGTCGGCGGTACGCCGATGTTTATTAAGGAGGGACTGGGCGCGGTAATCAGTGATATCGATGGAAACAAGTACATCGACTACGTCGGCAGTTACGGCCCGCTAATCGTCGGACACACCAACGAGCGCGTGGTGGCGGCACTTTCCAAGGCGATCGGGCGCGGCACCAGTTTTGGCGCGCCGGTGGAATCGGAGATTCTGCTAGCCACGGCCATCTCCGGGGCGCTGCCGGGAACGGACATGGTGCGGTTTGTCAACAGCGGGACCGAAGCGACCATGAGCGCGCTTCGGCTAGCTCGGGCCGCGACGGGGCGCGATCTGATCATCAAGTGCATCGGCTGCTACCACGGCCACTCCGACGGGCTGCTGGTCGATGCCGGGTCCGGGGCATTGACCCTGGGCTGCCCGAGTTCCCCCGGCATTCCCGAATCGACCACGCGCAACACCGTTCCGGTGCCCTACAACGATCTGAAAGCGACCAAGGCGGCGTTCGAGAAATATCCCGGGAAGATCGCGGCGTTCATTGTCGAGCCTGTGGCGGGCAATATGGGCGTGGTGCCCCCGGCCGAAGGATATTTACAGGGACTGCGCGATCTATGCGATCAGCACGGGACGCTGCTGGTTTTCGACGAGGTGATGACCGGCTTCCGCGTCGCCTGGGGCGGGGCACAGGTGCGTTACAACGTGCGTCCGGATCTGACCTGCCTTGGAAAAGTGATCGGCGGGGGCCTGCCGGTTGGTGCCTATGCGGGTCCAAAAACGTTGATGGAGAAAGTCAGTCCCGCCGGCAACGTTTACCAGGCGGGCACCCTCAGCGGCAACCCGCTGGCGATGGCCTCGGGGCTGGCGACATTGGAAATTCTTCAGGAGCCTGAAGCATATGAAACGCTCGAGCGGCTGAGCGCCTCGCTTGCCGACGGCCTGGGCAAGGCCGCCGAGGCCGCCCAAGTCCCGGTGGCGATCAACCGCGTAGGGTCGATGCTGACCGTCTTTTTCACCCCCAGCGCCGGCGCGGCGGTGGGTGATTACGCCGCGGCGACCGCCTGCGACACCAAGCGGTTCGCCACGTTTTTCAATGCGATGCTGGAAAACGGAATCTATCTGCCCCCGTCGCAATTCGAGGCGTGGTTCGTCGGGCTGGCCCACACCCCCGAGCAGATCGAGCAGACGATCAAGGCCGCCGAAAAGGCGTTTACCGTCATCTCCAACGATGCGGTGACCGAACTGGCCGATCAATCCAGCCCTTGAAGCGCCGGTCCCAATTCCGCTTCAAGGCGCCGAGCGATCTGGGGCGACCGCTCGAGGATATTCTCCACCTCCGCGGGATCTTCACGCAGGTCGAACAACGCCCGTGACTGTTTGAAGGTATGCCTCCGCCCCGGCTTTTCCGGCGACGTGGCATCGTCGATCAGCTTGTACCGTCCATCGCAGGCCATCCGCCAATCCCGCAATGCCGATCGCTGAACGGTCCTGGCCGTTCCGCCGAACGGCGCGGGCAGCCGCGCGTCCCATTGCGACGGATAATCCAGCCCCGCCGACCTCAGCAGCAACGCCGAAATGTCGATCAGTTCGACCGGATCCTCGCACACGCTGCCCGCAGGCGCGCCCGGCCCGGCAGCAATCAGCGGGACATGCACCGATCCCTCGTAGGCGCTGTGCTTGGTGAACCAGCCGTGATCCCCGAGCATCTCGCCGTGGTCGGAGGCGAAAATGACCAGGGTATTCTCGCGCTGGCCGCGTTGATCCACGGCATCGACGATCCGCCCCACCCATTCGTCGATCCCTTCGCATTCGGCGGCATAGTTGCGCCGGAGTTGCTGATGATCGAGCGGTTTGCCAGAAAAAGAATCGGTCCCTGCGACCGGCTCGGGGAACTGTATCCCGTCATAGCGCGCCTGAAGCTCGCGCGGCGGATCGAACGGATCGTGCGGGCCGGGAAAGTTCACCCACAGCATCCATGGCCCTTCGCGGGGCGTGCGATCCAGCAGTTCCAGCGCCATCCGGCCGCAAAAATCATCGGTATAGAACGGTCGCGGCAACGGACTTGGCCAGTCGGCGGTCGGATGCGTCGCCTGCTCGCCGCGCCGCTTATAATCCTGGCGATACAGCTCGAACAACCCGTTGGCGTGAAGAAACGAAGTATACGAACAGTGCGGCCCGCCGCGATCAAGCCCGCCGGCGGCGGCGGCGTCAAGCTTACCGGATTGGTCGATCGCATCACTGAACCCATACTGTCCGAGCCGTTGCGTCCAGCCCTCGCGGCCTTTCCAGACCGTCTTTTTGTGCAGATCGTTCTTGCCGCAGGTCAACGTTCGATATCCCGCGTCCCGCAGGCGCTGAAACACCGTGTCGGCGCGCGGATCCGTATCCTGGCGATTGTCGATCACCCCGGCGGCGGGATAGCGCATCCCGGTGGCCAGGCAGGCCCGAGCCGGGGCGCAGACGGGGCTGTTGGTGCGGCACTGCGTGAATCGCGTTCCGCGTTGAACCAACTTGTCGATATTTGGCGTGCGGACCGGCACTTTTCCATACGGAGACTGCTCGCACGCCAGCCAATCCCATCGCCATTGGTCCGGGAACAAAAACAGCAAATTCGGTTGATCCATGACAGCGGTGAATGATCCGATAAACGCGCTTTCAAGTCCAGCGCTGCCGCCGGTTAGGTTGCGGGCTAAAATGGCGTCTTGACCGATGGGAGAATCAGTGGATCAAACTCCGCCGGCTTCGCCGGTGCAGACGGCTCAGCTCGTTCGTGCGGCCCGGCGCGGCGACAGCGGGGCCTTCGAGCAGTTGATCGGTCGCTTCGAGCGCACGGCGTTGTCGGTGGCGTACGGGGTTCTGCGAAACCCGCACGACGCCGGCGACGTGACCCAGGAAGCGTTCATCCGGGCCTGGCAGAAGCTGAAGGATCTGCGAAACCCCGAAGGGTTTGGCGCATGGCTCTGCGGGATTGTCCGCAACTTGGCCGCCGATCATTATCGGCGGAGAAAGCGCGAGTCGTCGGTTCGGGCGATGGACGATCCGGCGGAACACGCCGCCGCCGTCCCGATGCTTCTCGATCCCTCGGCTGATCTTCAGCAAGCCGAACGTCGCCAGCGGATCGAAACCGCGCTGGGGGCGTTGGACGAGATCAGCCGAACCGCCGTGGTGATGCGGTACTATGATGGCGCCAGCAGCAAGCAGATCAGCGAAGCACTGGGCCTTTCGCCAGCGGCGATCGACATGCGGTTGAGCCGGGCGAGGAACGATCTCAAGCAGTTGTTGGAGAAGGACGTGGCTCACGATGAACGATAAGACCGACGAAATCGACGTAACGCTGGGCGCATTGCTGGGGCGGGAATTGGATCCCCAGTGCGGGCGGGCGCGAACGCGGTTCCGGGCCGAAATGTGGCAGGCCGAGCAGGCGCATCGGCTCGGTCGGCGCGGCTGGATGATGACCGCCGCGGGAAGCGCCCTGGCCGCGTGCGTGGGGCTGGTCATCTCGTTTACGACCATGCGGCAACTGTCCCAACAGCCCGCGGGCGTTTTGTCACCGGCATCGCCCGGTCGATTGATCGATCCGGCCAACGCCGTCGCGGCATCCAGCGGACTGTCGGCGCCGTCGAGCCTGGAGCGCAACGTCTACTGGCGAACGGTCGATGACGGGACGATTCAGCGCGATGATGAATCGGCGGTGCACCAGCTTCGCCAGCAACTGTTCGAGAAGGTGCGCTGGTACGATCCGCGCCACGATGCGACCATCGAATTGACCCGTCCGCGCGAACAAACCATCCAGGTGGAAGTCCCGCGACAGTAGTCGTCGAACCGGAAAGACACCATGAACCGCCTATCCGGCATCCCGATTTTGCTTCTGCTCGGATTGCTCGCCTCGCCGCCGACAGCACCCGGGCAGCGGGCGGCGGTGATGGAGAACGCCGGCTACTTGGGCGTGGCCAGCAGCCCAGCGCCCGCCGCGATGCGCGAGCAACTGGCTCTGGGCCGCGGGATCGGGCTGGTGGTGGATTTGGTCGAGCTGGACAGCCCCGCGGATCGCGCCGGGATCAAGCGATTCGACGTGCTGGAAAAACTCGATGATCAGTTTCTCATCAACGTCCCGCAGTTCAGCGTGCTGATCCGCGCCCACCGCGCTGGCGACGTGGTGAAACTGGCGGTGATCCGGCAGGGCAAACGCTCGACCCTGGAAGCAACGCTCATCGAAAAGCAACTGCCCCCGCTCGAGCAGCTTCACGCTGGGATGACCGAGCCGTTGCCGCCGGAATTAATGCGATTGTGGCATGGCCCAGTTTCGGCGGACGGGTCGATGTCGGTGCATATCGAGCAGGGGGACTGCGACGTGAACTGGTCGGACCCGCAACACACGCTTCGACTGCGCAGCCGCACCACGGATGGGAAAAAGGATCAGCAACTGCTCGTGCGCGACTCGACCGGCAAGATTCTCTTCGACGGTCCGGTCAATACCGACGCCCAGCGCCGGGAACTGGACCCCGACGTGCTGGCGAAGTTGCATCGCCTGGAAAAGGCCGCTGGCACCCCCGCCGGAATCGGCTTCGACCCCCCCGCCTCCACCCAGCCCGAGCGATGAGGACTTTACCCGGCACGGGATCGGCAACTTATCTGAAAAATCTTTCCCCAGGCGACGCCGCGGTGGACATCGGCTTCCGCCCCACCGTCGGCGTGCAACTTATCTGAAAAATCCTTTCCCAGGCGACCTCGGCGATTCAGAACCGGATTTGAAATCTAAAACTAGAGATTGATCGCCAGGCCCTGCACCGGGGCGGGGTCCGGTGCCGGCTTCATTCATTTTTCGTCCAGCGAACCACCATCCAGACGGCCGCCCGTTGCAAAACCACCAGCATGGCGATCATCGCCACTGCGGCCAGGAACAAAACGATGTTCTTCTCATCGCCCGCTCGCAAGGCGAAAGCCAGCGAAGTCGAGACCGCCGGGGGATGCAGAAAATCGAACAGGACCATCGCCATGATCGTGCCGACCATCGCCAGCCCGCCGGCGACATAGCCCGGGCCTATCACTTCGTACAGCACGAACCCGAGTCCGGCGGCGGTCATCTGTGAGGCGACGAGCGTGCGCACTCGATTGGTGCCGTGCTGAGGATCGAGGTAGATCAAGAACGCGCTGGAGGCCAGGGAGGCGAACAGAAGTTGCTGGTTGCTCAGGACATGGACGAACGCCAGAACCACCAGGACGGTTGCGGTGGGAAGCAAGGCCAGGCCCAGTTCCCCGCGCCAGCTCAGCCGCCGCCGTCCGGCGCGGGCAGCGCCGACAATCGGCTCGAGGCTGGCTTTGACCGGCTGCGTCATCGGGTTTTTCATAGTAATCAACGGGAACCGGCCAGTCAGCGGAGAAAACCGGCGTAAAGCCGCACCACCGGGATGCGGGGGCTGAAGTTTTTTGACTTCGACACCTTGAATAGTTCATGAACTTATGACATGATAGGGGTAATGAAAGCGGCGACTCTCCCGCAAGACTGTCTTCCGTTCCCCACCCTGGAACGCGCCGCGGCGCTGCTGCGAGTGCTGGGCCATCCCCAGCGGCTGCGGATCGTCGAGCTGCTCTCGGCCGAGCGAATGAGCGTCGGTGAGCTGACCGAGCGTCTGGGCCTGGCGTCCAACGCCGTCAGCCAGCATCTGAACATCATGAAGGCCCATGGCATCCTCACCAGCCAGCGAGACGGGCGCACGGTGCATTATCGGGTGGATAATCCCCAAGCCCGGTCGGTCCTGCGGTGCATTCACAAGAACGCCCCGCCCGCCGAGTGATCCGGCGGCAGGGGCGAAACTCCACGATCGAGACCCATCCCATGGCAAGCGATAAGAAGAACAAGGCGATTGTGTCCAAGAGCGTGACGGCCGTCGTGGCGATCCTGGTGGTCGCCGGCGCGATGGCATGGCTCAGCGGCGTGTTCCGCACCGAAGCGATCACGCCCGCGGTGCTCGTCCCCCTCGCGTCGTCGCGCCCGGTGAATACCACCGTCGTCCAGCGCGTTATGCGCCCGCTCTACACCGAGCTGGTCGGATCGGTCGAATCGGAGCTGCGCACCAGCGTCGCATCGCGCATCGTCGCCAACATCGTCGAGATGAAGGTGCGGGCCGGCGATCATGTCAAAAAGGACCAGGTGCTAGTGGTGCTGGATGACCGCGATCTTCGCTCCCGGGTGGCCCAGGCGCGGGAGAATCTCAAGGCCGCCGAGGCCGTGCGCGATTTGGCCAAGATCGAGCTGGACCGGGTGAATCAGATGTATCAGCAGAAGGTCGCCAGCGAGTTCGAGGTGGATCAGTGGCGGGCCAAGCACCTCACGGCCGCGGCGGACGTGGCGCGGACGCAGCAGGCGGTGAGCGAGGCCGAGGTCGCCCTGAGCGACGCGCAGATTCGCTCGCCGATCGACGGGATCGTGATCGACCGCCAGGCCGAACCGGGCGACCAGGCCTCGCCCGGCATGCCGCTGCTGACCGTCTACGACCCGACGCGGCTGCGTCTCGAGGCGAGCCTGCGCGAGTCGTACATCGGATATCTTCAGAAGCAGATGGGCAAGACGATCCCCGTGCTGATCGAGTCGATCGGGGACCAGCGCGACGGGGTGCTCCAGGAAATCGTTCCGGCGGCCGATCCGGGCAGCCGATCGTTCCTGGTCAAGGTTCATCTGAACGACCCCTCGGGACTCTATCCCGGGATGTTCGGGCGAGTGCGGCTGGCGCTGGATGAAGCGCCGCGCCTGGAGGTGGACCGCTCGGCGATCCGCGAGGTGGGACAGCTTCCGCTGGTCGAGGTCGTCACGGCCCAAGGCATCGAGCGGCGGGCCATCCGCCTGGGCCGGCGCGACGGCGTGACCGTCGAGGTGCTGGCCGGACTGAGCGAGGGGGACGTGGTTGCGCTGCCCGCGGAATCTGGCAAATAGCCGCATCGCGTCCTGGTGAATCTTCTCCAACCGCAACCCACTCAATCCACTATGCACGCATCCGATCCCCACAATTCCCTGGCCATCCGGGTGGTTCGCAAGTTTCTTTACTCGAACCTCTCGATGCTGCTGCTGGTCCTGTCGATCGCCGTCGGCGCCGTGGCCTTGCTGATCACCCCACGCGAGGAAGAGCCGCAGATCGTCGTCCCCCTGGCCGACGTGATCGTCAACTTCCCCGGGCACACCGCCGCCGAAACCGAACAACTGGTCTCGACCCGGCTGGAAAAACTGCTCTACCAGATCGACGGGGTCGAGTACGTTTACTCGATGTCGCGCCCGGGTACGGCGATCGTCACGGTGCGCTTCTACGTCGGCGAAGACCGCGAGCGCAGCCTGATCAAGCTCTACTCGAAGATGCAGCAGAACCTCGACCAAGTGACGCCCGGCATCGCCGGATGGGTCGTCAAGCCGATCGAGATCGACGATGTGCCCGTGGTGACGCTGGCGCTGACCAGCCGTCGAGACGATGATGCGGCCCTTCGCCGGGTGGCCGAGGAACTGGTCGATCGGCTCCAAGCGGTTCCCAACACCGCCGTGACCACGGTGGTCGGCGGCCGTCCCCGCGAACTCCGGGTGGATCTCAAACCCGAGGCGCTGGCGGCGTATTCGATCCCCTTGCCCCAGGTCGCCGATGCCCTGCGTGCCGCCAGCACATCGCTCCGCGCCGGGGAGTTTTCACGCGACGACCGGACGATCGTGGTCGACGCCGGGCAGTTCGTCCGAACCGCCGAAGAACTCCGCTCGCTGGTGATCGGCCTGAGCAAGGGCGATCGCCCGATCTACCTGCGCGACGTGGCGACGATCAGCGACGGCCCGGCCGATGTGTCGAGCTACGTCCGCGTCGGCAAAGGCCCGGCCTGGGGTAAAGTGGCCGAGGAAGAACATCCCGCCGGAAGCCTGGTGGACGCCGAGTACGACACCCCCGCGATCGGGGCCGAATCGCAGCCGGCGGTCACTATCGCCATCGCCAAGAAAAAGGGAACCAACGCCGTCTGGGTCGCCGAGGATATCGTTCAGCGTGTCGCCGAGTTCAAGGCGCAGATTGTTCCCGACGGAATGGAGCTGCTGGTCACCCGCAATATGGGCGTGACGGCCAATCACAAGGTCAACGAGCTCGTCGAAGCGCTGTGGATCGCGGTGGTGATCGTGATCGCGTTGTTGGCCGTGGCGCTGGGATGGCGCGAGGCGTTCGTGGTGGCCGTGGCCGTTCCCATCGTCTTCGCCCTCACGCTCGTGGTGAACCTGCTGTTTGGCTACACCATCAACCGGGTGACGCTGTTCGCGCTGATCCTGGCCCTGGGGCTGTTGGTGGATGATCCGATCGTCGATGTCGAAAACATCCACCGCCATTTCCACAACCGCCGAAAAGCCTCGCGCCCGATCGTCCTCGAAGCGATCAACGAAGTCCGTCCCCCGCTGATCGCCGCGACGATCGCGGTCATCCTCTCGTTCGTGCCCATGTTCTTCATCACCGGCATGATGGGGCCCTACATGCGCCCGATGGCGCTGAACGTGCCGGTGACGATGCTGATGAGCATGCTGGTCAGCTTCACCATCACCCCCTGGATGGCGTATCACGTCTTGAAGAAAAAGGCGCCGGCTTCGGCCTCATCGGGCGATGCCCCCACGACCCACGAGGAGGAATACAACCCCGACCTGATCAAGCGATCGCTCACCTATCGCATCTTTCACCCGCTCATGGCCCCCCTGCTGCACCGGCGCTGGGCCGCCTGGACCTTCATGGGCGTTATCCTGCTGGCACTGCTGGCGACGGCGGCGATGCCGATGTTCCGCCTGGTGCCGCTGAAAATGCTCCCGTTCGACAACAAGAACGAGCTGCAACTGGTCCTGGACATGCCCGAGAACGCGACCCTCGAGCGCACGGCGGCGGCGGTAGATGCGATGGAGCGCTATCTGCGCACAGTCCCCGAGGTCGTCGCGTTCGAGAGCTACGCCGGAGTTCCCTCACCCATGGATTTCAACGGCCTGGTGCGACATTACTATCTGCGCGAAGGCAGACACCAGGGCGAAGTACGGATCATCCTGGTCGACAAGAAGCGCCGCACCCAGCAGAGCCACGCGATCGCGCTGCGCCTGCGCGACGACCTGACGAGGGTTGCGCAAGACGCCGGGGCGAGGCTGAAGATCGTCGAAAGTCCCCCCGGCCCGCCGGTCATCGCCAGCATCGTCGCCGAGGTGTATGGCCGGCCCGATCATTCCGACGATGATCTGCGCGCTGCGGCGTTGACAGTCGCCGATCGACTGCGAAACGAAACCGGTGTGGCCGATGTGGACACCACGGTTGAAACCCCCGCGAAATTGGCGATTTTCGAGGTGGATCGGCCCAAAGCGGCCCTGAGCGGGATCACCGCCGACGGACTGGCGCAAACGCTGGCGGTGGCCCTGGGCGGACGGGCCGTGGCGATGGCCGAAGCCGCCGGCCAACGCCGCGAGCTTCCCATCGTGCTGCGCCTGCCCGAGGCCGACCGCTCCAGCGTCCAGGACTTGTCGCGCCTCTATGTCAAGGGGGCCGGCGGCCACGTGGTATCACTGGCCGAACTGGGTTCGTGGCGGATGGCCTCCAACGAACAGACGATCTACCACAAGAACCTGCGCCCGGTGCAATATGTTTTCGCGGAGGTTGCCGGCCGCGCCCCGGCCGATGCGATCCTGGATGTGCAGGCCGACCGCGACCGGCCCGGCGGCGCCGCCACTCGACCGGTCGAGTCCCGCACCTTCTTCGCCAACGGCGCCCGCATCCCCTGGTCGGTCGATCCCGGCATCGAGGTGACGTTCTCCGGCGAGGGCGAGTGGAACATCACCCTGGACGTGTTCCGCGACCTGGGCCTGGCCTTCGCCGCCGCCCTGATCGCAATCTACATCCTGCTGGTCCACGAGACCGGCTCGTTCCTGCTTCCGCTTGTGATCATGCTCGCCATCCCGCTCACCATGCTCGGCATCATGCCCGGCTTCTGGCTGCTGAATGTGATTTCCGGCGATGTCGTCGGGGGCTACGCCGACCCGGTCTTCTTCACCGCCACCGCGATGATCGGCATGATCGCCCTGGCCGGCATCGTCACCCGCGACTCGATTATCCTCGTGGACTTTATCCACCATTCACTCGCCCGCGGGCGAAGCCTCTTCGACGCGATCATGGAAAGCCGCGTGGTGCGTCTGCGCCCGATCCTGCTGACGGCTGGGGCGGCGATGCTCGGTGCCTGGCCGATCACGCTCGACCCAATCTTCTCCGGGCTGGCCTGGGCGCTGATCTTCGGTTTGCTCGCCTCGACGGTGTTCACGTTGTTCGTGATCCCCATAAGCTATTGGATGCTGTACGCCAATGTTCCCGGGCACGGCATGCCACCTCGGGATGTTGACGACGAGAAGGCCGCGCTTGACGCAGTTTAAGATTTTTCTTCTTTTTCAAGGAGTTTGTTAATGTCCCAGACCGTTCAAAACATCGATGTCGATTCGCTGTTCAAGCTTGGCCAGGAAGGCAAGCCCGTTGACCTGATCGACGTTCGCACGCCCGCGGAGTTCGCCACCGTGCATGCCGCCGGGGCCAACAACGTTCCGCTGGACCGCCTCACGCTTTCGGCGGTGCAGGCGGCCCGACAAGGCCAGCCGAACGAGCCGCTGTACCTGATTTGCAAGTCCGGCTCGCGCTCCCGGACCGCCGCCGAAAAGCTGCTCGCCGCGGGGTGTTCCAATGTTCACAGCGTTTCCGGCGGAACCGTCGCCTGGGAGCGTGCCGGGCTGCCGGTCGAAAAACGCGGACGCCGCGTGCTTCCGCTCGATCGCCAGGTGCAGCTCATCGCCGGGCTGATGGTGCTCACCGGCGTAATCCTGGCGCTCACCGTCCACATCGGTTGGATCGGTTTGGCGGCACTGGTGGGGTTAGGACTCACCGTCTCGGGGTCTACCGGTTTTTGCCCCATGGGACTGCTGCTGGCGCGCATGCCGTGGAATCAGCATAAAGACTCCTGCGGCGAATCCGGCGGATGTTGCTGTGGATGAGGGCGAGTTGTTTATTTAACTGGAAATGCAATGAAAGCGAGCAAGAAAGTCGTGGTGGTGGGCGGAGTGGCCGGCGGGATGTCCGCGGCCACCCGGGCACGCCGGATGGATGAATCGGCCTCGATCATCGTGCTGGAGCGCGGGGGCTTTGTGTCGTTCGCCAATTGCGGGCTGCCCTATTATCTCGGCGGAGAGATCACCGATCGAAATAAGCTGCTGATCACGAATCCCAAGGTGTTGGCGGACCGATTCCGCATCGACGCGCGAGTGAAACACGAGGTCACGCGGATCGACCGCGGCGCCCGCAGGGTTGAAGTCAAGGATCTCGATGCGCAAACCGTCTACACGCTCGATTACGACAAGCTAATCCTCGCCCCCGGCGCTACGCCGATCATCCCGTCGATCCCCCACGTCGATGCGCCCAACGTCTTTCTGCTGCGCAGCATGGAGGACACGATAAGCGCCTACGAGTGGCTGGCCTCCCGCCACCCCCGCCGTGCCGTCATCATCGGCGCAGGATTCATCGGCCTGGAAATGGCCGAAGCCTTGCGCGGGCGCGGCCTCGAGGTCACGATCATCGAGAAAGCGCCGCACGTCCTGCCCCCGCTTGAAGCTGACCTGGCCTGCTGGGTGCGGCGAGAACTGCTCGCCCATGACGTGCGGGTGATCGAAGCCAACGGGCTTAAATCCTTCGACGCGGCCGATGGGAAAGTCACCGCCGTGATCGCTGAAGACGGCACGCACATCGAAACCGACATGGTGATGCTCTCGATCGGCGTGCGCCCCAATGTGATCCTCGCCCGCGACGCCGGATTGGAGATCGGCGATTCCGGGGCGATCCGCGTCGATTCGTTCCAGCGCAGCAGCGACGGCGACATCTACGCCGTCGGCGACGCCGCCGAGGTCCTCCACGGCTGCACCGGCCGGCCGACGCGTATTCCGCTGGCCGGCCCCGCCAACCGCCAGGGACGTGCCGCCGGCGAACACGCCGTCACCGGCTCGGTGCCCCCACCGGGAAAGACCCTGGGCACTGCCATCGTCAAGGTGTTTGACCTGACCGTCGGCATGACCGGCCTGAACCTCGCCGATGCCCGCGCCGCCGGGATCGACGTCGATTTCGCCTTCGTTCACCCGGCGAATCACGTCGGCTATTACCCCGGCGGGCAGATGATGCATCTGAAGCTGATCTACGAGCGCCCCACCGGGCGAATCCTCGGCGCCCAGGCCGTCGGCGGCAACGGGATCGACAAGCGCATCGACGTTGTCGCCACGGCGATCCACTTCCGCGGGTCGATCGACGACCTCGCCGGGCTGGACCTGGCCTACGCCCCCCAGTTCGGCGCGGCCAAGGATCCCGTGCATATGGCCGCGTTCGTCGCCCAGAACCAGCTGCGCGAGCTGACGCCCGCGGTCGCCCCGGACGAGATCGGCCAACGACGGGTGATCGACGTGCGCACGCACGAGGAGTTCGCCTCAGGATCGTTGCCTGCGGCGGTAAACATTCCCGTCGATGAGCTGCGCGATCGGCTGGACGAACTTTCGCCCGATGAGCCGCTCGCCACGCTCTGCCGCGTCGGCCAGCGCGGCTACATCGCCCAGCGCATCCTCGCCCAGCATGGATTCACCGATGTGGCCAACATTAAAGGCGGCTGGCTGCTCGCCTCGGCCCCCCGGACCGACTAGCCCGCGTCCCCCGGCGCCAAGTCGCCACAGACCCAGCGGCCTAAGGCGACATTCAGAATATTCCCCGAGAACCGCCCCCGGGAATGGATGCGCCCACGCACCCACGCCGTGCGACGGCGTGAACGTCCCGACGGAATATTCTGGATGTCCCCCTGTCCCCCTGTCCCCGCCCCCCTCTCCCCCTCGAGCGCTCATGGCCGCGACGGCAGCTCTCCCGCGGCGGGGACCAGGTAGCCGTCTCCCGCCCAGGCCGGACCGATTCTCCGTCCCCGCACTCCCGGCGAATCTGCCGGCAACGCCGCGTCCGGTGTCCGCGGCGACGCCGACAACGCGCTGTAAATGTTGTCCTGGTTCACCCCGCAGTACGGCGTCGGCCAGAACTTTACCTCGCCGTAAATGTACAACACGTTCTGGCCGGCATGGCCGTGATTGGGCGAGTTCGCCTGCGCCAGCCGCCAAACCTCCGCATCCCGCGGCGGAGCCGGAGGCGAATCGGCGTCGCCCGGCCCGGCATCGGCCATGATCACGAACGCCCCGGGCAACAGGTCGCGGTTCCAGCGGAAATCCGCCGCGGCGGCGGAAAACGGCGACGCCATCGCGTAGCTGAGATAGATCGGTCGGCGGAAATTCGCGCGATTCGCCAGCGAAGTCGCCTGCCCCTCGCCATCGCGCAGCGGATCGTTGACCTCGCCGGCGCTGGGGCAGACAAAAACCGAAGTCGAGACCAGGTACCGCCCCTTGAGCAGCAGCCACATCGAGGCCGTCACGTCGTTGGGCAATACCCGCGAATCCGGCGCGAACGCATCCGGCGAATCAGCGCCGCTGAACGCGGCATACCCCGCGGGCCGGGCCGGGTCCTGCCGGGCGCGGGGGAAGGCCTGGGAATGATCCGCCGCGTACGCCCCCAAGGCGTCGCGGATCTGCCGCAGGTTGTCGGCACACCGCGCCCGACGCGATTGCTCCCGCAACTTCAGCACCGACGGGATGAAAATCGCCAGCAGAATCCCCGCGATCGCCAGCACCACCAGCAGCTCCAGGGCGCTGAATCCGCCCGCGCGGCCGAAGCGGGCAATCCGCCGCATCGGCGCTAAAAGCGCATCCCCTGACGAAGACGTTTTTCGCCGTTCCATGGTTTAAGCAGACTTTACGCGACCCCGGGAAAACTCGCCAGAGACCGCTTGTTCGTCGTCGCGGGGCAACTATGATTCGGTCCAACCGCGACGAGAGGACGATTGATGCGCATCGGTGTGCCCAAGGAAATCAAAAGCGACGAATATCGCGTGGCGATCATGCCGGTCGGGGTCGAGCTGCTCGTTCAGGCCGGCCACGAGGTGGCGATCCAGACTCAGGCGGGACTGGCCAGCGGATTTCCCGACGATGTGTACGAGCGCGCAGGGGCGAAAATCGTCGCCGACGCCGGGGAAATCTTCGACGCCGCGGAAATGATCATCAAGGTCAAAGAGCCGCAGCCGTCCGAAATCGCCCATTTTCGGCCCGGGCAGATCATCTTCACCTATTTCCACTTCGCCGCCGACGCCCAGTTGACCCAGGCCTGCCTCGAGGCCGAGATCGTGGCGATCGCGTACGAGACGATCCTCGATTCGGCCGGGCGGCTTCCCTGCCTGACCCCGATGTCGGAGATCGCCGGCAAGATGGCGCCCCAGGAGGCGGCCAAATACCTCGAAAAACCGATGATGGGGCGCGGCATCCTGCTGGGCGGGGTGCCCGGCGTGGCGCCGGCGAAGGTGGTGGTGCTGGGCGCGGGGACCGTCGGGACCCACGCCGCCAGAGTTGCCGCGGGCCTGGGTGCCCAGGTCGTCTTGATGGATGTGAACCTCGAACGGCTTCGATATCTCAGCGACGTCATGCCCGCCAACGTGCTGACGATCTTCTCCGACGCCCACACCGTCCGCGATCATCTGCGCGAGGCCGATGTGGTCATCGGCTCGGTGCTGATCCCCGGCGCCAAGACGCCCAGCCTCGTCACCCGCCGCCACCTCACCGAGATGAAGAATGGCAGCGTGATCGTCGATGTGGCGATCGACCAGGGCGGCTGCGTGCAGACCAGCCGGCCGACGACCCATCAGCAGCCGACGTTCGTCGTCGAGGGCGTCGTGCATTACTGCGTGACCAACATGCCCGGTGCCGTCGGCCGCACCAGCACCATCGCCCTGTGCAACGCGACCCTGCCCTACGCCCTGTGGATCGCCGAGCGCGGCTACGAAGCCGCCGCCGCCGATCCGGGATTCGCCCGCGGCATCAATCTCGTCGCCGGACGAATCACCCACCCGGCCGTCGCCGAATCTCTGCACATGCGGCACCAGCCGCTGGGCGGCAGTTCGTCCCCCGCCCGCACCGCCGCCCTGGATCCGCGCGGAAAATAAGACACCTCGCCTCGACGCATGAATCTTGCAAACATCGTCGATATGCCGGCGCGGCCACCGCAGTTTCGCGGCGAGTCGGAGTCCATGACACTTTCGCCGGGCACAATCGTGACGAAGCGCCAACGGCCCCTCTTGGCCAAGGGCCTGATCCTGTAATTCTGGATCGGACTTGATTCATCGCCCAACGGCGGCGAATCACCGCAGGGGACATCCTCGGTGCATCGGAGTTGATCCGCGGTAGCGCTTCAGCCGTCTGCCGCGATTCCCGTTTTGCGGCCTCAGTCAAGTTGAGTCTGTCTGCTGACCCGCGATATCAGCCTCAGAATCAGCGTGGCGGCATTCGGCTGAAATGTTACGATCCGCGTTCATCGGCGGTTGGCGATTCGAAGCTGTGTCCCATGGGCCGCCAATTCGCTGCGGATGTCGGACAACTCACCGCCGCTGGACGCCGATCAAGGTCAACGGTTGTTTCCGCCGCGCCGGCGCGATCGTACCTCGAAGACGGCGGTACGTGGACCGAAGGCGGGGCGAGCCGCGTGGCTCGGCGAAGAAAGCGATTTCGACGAGCTGTTTCCAGAGTCCTTCGAGCAGTGGGCGGCCGAAACAGTCATGCGCCCGCCGCCGTCCCAACCGCGAGCCATCGGTCAACCAACATCCGCCGAAAGTGTCATGGCCCCAGCGAGTCGTCGCCCCATTCGATCGACCCGGCGGGATCAGAGAAAATCGATCGAACAGACGATCACGTCGGCCTTGAGATGCCCGGCGGCATCGAGCGGCGGCTGGAACCACCACTCATACACCGCCCGCTGCGTCGCCAGATCCACATCCACGCTGCCCGATGAGCTGAGAATCTCCACCCGCGCCACATGCCCGGTCGCATCAGCGTTGACCCGTAACTGCAAGCGGGTGCGGCCCAGTCCCACCAGGTCGGCTTGGGCCGACATCGTCAACCGCGGGCGAACCGTCTTGACCTTCCGTCCGAATCGAGCATCCACCCGTCCCCCCGGCGAAATCACAACCGATGCTTGCCGCGAGAACGGGTCGATTTCCGAATCGCCCATCGGTGCTGGATCCGCCCCCGTCGCCCCCCCTGCCCCGGCCAGTTCCACCGCCGCTTCGCCCGCAGGCGCGGCCGGCGCTGGCGCGGCCGGCGCTGGTGCGGCCGGTGCAGGCGCGGCCGGCGCTGGTGCGGCCGGCGCTGGTGCGGCCGGCGCTGGAATGGCCGGCACGGCCGCGACGACC
>JBBQNJ010000025.1:0-55732 GCA_038329845.1 Tepidisphaerales bacterium
TGGCACTGGTGCTGGTGATCTGCCGGCTGTGTGATCCCAGCAGCGAGTTGCGTATCGCCGAGCCCTTGTATGAGCGGTCGGCGATGCCGGACCTGCTGGGCGTGAGCGCCGAGAAGATCAACGACGATCGGCTGTACCGCGCGCTGCGGGCCATCGAAGGGGTCGGGCCATCGAAGGGGTCGGGAGTCTTCACTGTTGTTCCTTCGCCTTCGGCTGGCCGCCTCTTGGCCTTAAGGTGCTTTGCAGCGACAGTTTATTCGCCGTCTGCTGGACCCAAGCATCATCGCCGAGGGGGCGGCCACGCTCCGCACTCGTTTCGATCCGCCTGACGTCCTGCCCGCACAGGGGATGATTCACCAGTTCCTGCCAATGGCTTGGCCGCCGCAACGGCCAAGCCGCATCGTCCAGCAGCCAAGGCGGACGCTGCAGGCGCTTGGCGGCACTGCCCCAAGGCCACGCTTGGGCCCGAGGTGCCAGGCCCGCCGTGGGGGCATTGCGTTCGACGTAGCGGCAGACCGTCAGCAGGTGCTGATCCTGCTGGATGGGAAAGCTCTTAAAACGCCCCTGATACAGCGGGCCGGTTCCGGCCGAGTGGTAATGGGCATGCCAGCGCTGGGTGTGAGTCACCGTCAGCAGACGGAGGAACTCGGACAGTTCCCCATCCTCCCGCGGCCAAAGAACCAGGTGCCAGTGGTTGGGCATCAGGCAATAGGCCAGCAGTCGGGTAGGCAGGCAATCATGCACCCGGGCCAAGACGCGCTCAAAGGCCGCGTAATCCTCATCCTTGCGGAATATCTTCCAACGTCCCACCGCGCGGTTCAGGACGTGATAAGCATAGCCGCCAGTGGCAACCCGTGGACGCCTTGGCATACTCTCAATGTTAGCCTCTTGGCGCGGCTCCCGCAAGCGAAGACTCCCGACCCCTTCACGCCCCTCTTCGCGCGGCCGACCCCTTCGCGCGGCAATGATGGCGGGAGGCTCGATTTTTGTCACCGTTCATTGAACGGTATTGGGCTAAGGGGTGAATTTTCACTCCAGTACAACAGCAGGAATTTTTACCGCTGGACGTGGCAGATCGAATGCGGTATGCTGGGCGATGGTTCGATTGCCAAGGAGCTTCCGCGAAACGGTTGGATTCGTATCCGCCACGCCTGTCTCAACGCTGTCCTACCTTCCCGGGCCGGAACCGCAGGCCCCTTTCATACGCAAACCCGGAAAGTAAAATTCGGGATCGCAGGCCCACTACAGGAGAACTCCATGGGCAGCAAGCTATACGTTGGGAATCTCAATTACGAGACGACCAGTTCCGATCTTCAGTCCCTTTTTTCCGCCCACGGCTCGGTCCAGAGCGCTGAGGTGATCGCCGACCGCGACACCGGACGCAGCAAAGGCTTCGGATTCGTCCAGATGGGCTCCGACTCCGAGGCTCAGGCCGCCATCGCCGCCCTTAACGGGCAGGATCATGGCGGGCGCGCTTTGACCGTCAATGAAGCCAAGCCCCGCGAGGATCGTCCTCGCAGTGGCGGTGGCGGCGGCGGCGGTGGCTACGGCGGTGGCCGCGGTGGCCGCTCCAGTGGCGGCGGTGGTGGTGGCGGCGGCGGTGGCCGCGGCAACTCCCGCGGCGGCGGCGGCGGACGCGAGTGGAGCTGGTAATCCCGGCCCCCTCAACGTCCCGTTAGAAAACGACCCCAGCCCGATCATGCAAAGATCGGGCTGGGGTTTTTTTATCCCCCGCTCGGTCTAATGTTGATCCGCCGAAACAGGCTTGCCGCAGAGTTGGCTTTCGCCGCGTTCGGTACGCTTGTAGGATGATCCCCATGAATCGACTTCATGGCATGGTGGTGGGTTGTCTGGTGCTGGTGGCGATGTGGGCTGGCGGGTGTGCTTCGATGCAATCGTACGAGCTGTCGGTGAAGAATCAGACCGACAAGCCGTTGACGCTGTGGCTGACCAAACAAGGCGACGAGCGAGAGGCGGCGTGGCTGCCGCCCGAGGCGCTGGCCACCTCCAACGCAACCGATGTGCGCACGATCGGGGGGATCGTGGTCATGCCGGGCAAGACGGGATTTACGCCGCAGCCGGTGAAGGGGAGTTTTTCGGGCCATGACCAGGCGATTCTGCGGGTCTATTCCAACGCGATGACGCTGGACCAGGTGCTGGCGATGAGCCGCCGCTCGCCTAACCGCATCGACGTGCCGCTGCTGCCGGGAAAAACCGCGCTGATCATTCATGATCGCACCGGCAAGCTCGAAGCGGCGCCCGCCGGCAAGTGAAGCGGAGCAAACGGGGATTCGATTCACCATCGCCACGAGAAGTCGAAGATTTTTCCGTGCGCGGACCGATAAGTTGATGAGGAGTCTTGTCGGTGCTCGATGCGCTTCTGCAGTTGGTTCCTTCGTCGATGCCCGGTCCGGCGGTCTGGGCCGTGATCGCGGGGGGCATTGTCGCCCTGGCGACATGGGCGGCCGGAGCGCGGTATAGCGCATCGCTGATCACGTTGGGTACGGTGGGTCTGGGAGCGGCGGCGGGGATGGCGGCGCCGCGCTGGACGGGGGTGAATCTGCATCCCATGGCGACCGGAATCGGCGGGGCGCTGGTCCTGGGGGTCAGCGGATATGCATTGCATCGGCTGTGGATCGGCTTGGGACTGGGGTTGCTGCTGGCGATCTGGGCCGCGGCGGCGGTTTGGACCGCCGGGCGCGATGGCGCGGATTGGCAATGGCCGGCGTGGAACGATCAGGGATCGGTGATCGAGTACGCAAGGCAGACTTGGGATGAGGCGCCACCGGCGGTCGAGCGGGTGCTGCCGTACGCTTGCGCGACGGCGATGATCAGCGGGTTGTCGATGGCGCTGATGTGGCCGCGATTGGCGACGACGTTGATGTACAGCCTGGGCGCGGTGACGGCGATGGTGGCGGGGGGGCTGCCGCTGCTGGGGTCGGGCGAGCGGGAAATGCCGTCATGGCTGCCGTCGCGGACCTGGGTACAGGCGGGGATTCTCGTGGCGATAGTGTTGGTGGGCGCGGCAGTCCAATGGAGCGTGAGCGCCGGGGTCGCGCCGCGGCGGCGTCGATGCGATGATGGAGAAGCGTGATCGGCGAGTGGAGAGGGTCGGTCCGGGCCGGATATTGAATTCCGGGTTTGAAATCTGAAATCTGGATTTGGAAGCTGAGATTTGCGATTTGCGATTTCAAATCTGAAATCTGAGATTTGACATTTCAGATGTTTGCTCTGGGAAAGTCGGGTCTGGAAGTGAACGGGGCGCGGGGATGTCGGAAACTGGGACTGATCAACAGCCCACTTGAGGATTCGATTGTGAATATACCCAACGCCGCTCATCCGGCCTCGCAACCGATCCAGGTGCCTATGCCCGAGCATTGGCCCGGCCAGGGTGACTTGCTGCATTGGGCTCAGTCGATGGGGCCGGGAACCGCGGCACTGCTGGTGATGGGCGGGATCGTCTACCTGCTGTGGGGCTGGTACGCTTACAAATGGCTGGTCACGCTCAATGCCGTGATGTTCGGCGCCTATTTCGGGGCGGCGGTTGGGCAGCGGGCCGAGGGGATGATGATCGGCGCCGTCGCCGGCGGGTTGATCTGCGCGGCGATCACGTACCCTTTGATGAAATACGCCGTGGCGGTCATGGGCGGGGTCTTCGGCGGAATGGTCGGGGCGGCCGTCTGGCAAACCAGCGGACTGGAATCGCATTACGCCTGGGCCGGCGGGCTGACGGGCCTGGTCTTTTTCGGGATGCTCTCGTTCATCATCTTCAAGATGAGCCTGATGCTCTACACCAGCCTGCAAGGCAGCGTCATGTTGATTTTCGGCCTGCTGGGATTGATCTACAAATACCAGGACGCGGCCCCCAGGCTCAATGAAAGCCTCAACGCGAACACGATGTTGCTGCCGGTGGCGATCTTCATCGCCTTGCTGGTGGGGATGATTTTTCAGCAGACCCAGAACGCCGCCCCGGCCGGCGGGGGCGGGGGCGGGGGGCCGGCCAAAGGTCGCTGAGGCCGAACGCTCGCCGAAAATCGCGTTTCGGCTATCGCGGCGGCGGTCCCCAGCCTTTCATCTGTCTCCTCGACCATGCGGTCGTGTCGGACTATCGCGACGACGTGGTCGGTCGGACGCCGCGCTCAAAGATGCCGTCCACCTGCATGAGTCGTCCGGTGGCGTGATCGGGCGCGACGCGGGCGAGATTCACCATCGCATAATCCTTTTTCGCCAGCGCGTTCAATACGGTGAGAAAATCGGCC
The DNA here is from genome assembly GCA_038329845.1 of Tepidisphaerales bacterium. Classification (GTDB taxonomy): domain Bacteria; phylum Planctomycetota; class Phycisphaerae; order Tepidisphaerales; family Tepidisphaeraceae; genus JBBQNJ01. The sequence goes on from JBBQNJ010000025.1 coordinate 4,260, forward strand.
TGACCCTCGTAGCACGCGGTCAGGGACAACTCCAGTTCCAGGGCGCTAGCGTGCGGCAGCGCCAACCCATCCCCGCCGCGAAGCGCTTCTATTTCGTATCCTTGAACGTCCAGCTTGACGTAAACCGGCATGTCCAGAGCGATCTGTTCGCGCCAGATGGCATCGAGCGTGCGGACAGGAACCTCGATGCGCCGCTGCACCTGCGGCTTGTCCCGAAGCGCCCGCGAGAAATCCGCGGTGGGTTGCAGAAACGAGCTGCACTTGTCGTCGGCGGCGATATGGAACTGGAGTGTCGCGTCGGCGGCGCCGATGCCGCACTGAAGGCATGTCCAATTATGATCCGTCTCGGCGGCTCGTCGCAGCCGCTGGAATGCCTCGGGCAGCGGCTCGACCGAGATGATCCGCCCGCTGTATCCAAACGCCCGCAGGCTCGATGCGTATTGCCCGATGTTGGCCCCCACGTCGATGACGACTTGAATCCCCAGGCGATCGAGCAGGGTCTGGCGCATGATGCGCAGATCATCCCGCCGGACTTTCCTGCCCATCCCCAGCTTGCGAATCGCCCCGCGCAGTGAATCCCCGACCGCGTTATTCATGGCCGGAATGATATCCGTTCGGCGCGGAGGATCGTAATCGCGCGCCGTTCGCCAATCGCAACAGTGCTTCGTGGGGCGAGCAGTCCCAGCTTCTGGCGAGTACTTCGGGCGGCAGCTCGGGTCCCAGAAGCGTCACCTCGTCGCCCACATCGGCGCCGATCGGCTCACCGTCGCCGCTTAAGTCGATGTACGCCGATTGCATTCCGACTTCGGGGATCAACGCCAGTCGCCCGCCGACCCGGCAGGGGCCTCGCCGAAGGCCGTGACGATACCCCGCGAAGATGACCCCGTGTCGGGCGGCGGTGAATCCGCGATAGCCGATCGGTCCGCGCGATTCGTGGACCTCGGCGAGCGTGGCCGTGATGGCGACGGCACCGGTGTAGAGCGCCAATCCCGGCCGCACGCGATCCAACCAGGCCCGTGGCTCGTGAAGCAAGGAGGATCCGGCGGCATGGCGGGCGAGCCGCCGGGTAGCGCCCGCCGTGAGGGTCAGGAATCGCTCGACGTGCTCGATTCTCGTGGCATGGGTGAATGCCCCGAAAGCGGTGCCGGCCTCGCAGATGGCATGAAAATCCTGAGGCGGGCAAGTGAAACGGCTCATCCCCGTATCCACGCAGACTTCGCATCGCGCCGATCGAAGCATCTCGGCCTGTTCGATGGTGCTGACTGCCGGATAGACCGATGGGCCAGTCCACTGCGAAATATCAAGCGTGTCGGGAGGTCCGATGGTGAGCGTGGGCCGACCGGCCAGGCGGTGGATGTCGGCGTCGATCGCCTCGGCGAGGGAGAAGGTGCAGAACCCTTCGACGCATTCGGCGAGGGCTTGGACCACCCGACGGGCACCCAGGCCGTAGGCGTCGGCCTTGACGACGGCCCAGACCGGGCGCTTCGTCGCCGCGCCGATCGCGAGGGTGTTATCCCGCACTCGATCCAGGTCCAGATTCAATCGCAGGGTGCGTTCGCGCCGCTTGGGCATGGTAAGTCTATGCCGCCGTCGGCGTGGCCATTTCGTCGGCCCACTCCGGCAGATGCTGTTGCTGAAGGCACAAGGCCACGAAAATGTGCCGCAGGCGATCCAGCGGTTGAGTCTCGAGAAAAACGGAGGTGAAATCGAGGGGGAAAGTGCCTCGATGGTCGGCGAACTGCCGCGACAGCGTTTCCCGACCCATCGCCGAGACCATGCACATCAACTGCTCGACCTGATCCGCCCGCAACATCGCTCGTCCTTTCGACAACTGATCGGGCATCGCCGGGTTGTAACATCATCCAGCGCGAGTCGCCTAGATGAAAAAATCGATCAGCGATCCCTTATGAACGATATCGGGAGGGCGCCGGACAACCTTTACCGTCTGTATCGTCGGAACCGCCTGCAACGGCGCTCGCCATGGCACGGATGTCCATGGCGCCGGCGGCAGGAGGCTCGGCGAGGAGTCGCAGGCGGTGAAATCGCAGGAATCGGCGGGCAAAATCTCGCGCGGCGAGCGCGGATGCATTGACATGATCTGCCGAGGCTCGAACTTCGCAGCGGGATGAACGACGGGCCGCGGTTTGACTTCGGGCGCTGGGTGGAGAGCGCCGCGAGGCTGGATCCGCGGACCGCCGTTGATCCCGCCCACCGCCCCCGCGCCGGCACCGGCATCGGCATCGGCGCTGCGCATGGCACCGCGAATCAACTGGACGAGTTTAAGGTCCAGCGACGCGACGATCAGGTCGATTCGGGAATCCCATGCCACGTCCGGTTTTGAGCAAAGGGGATGCGACGCGGGCGACATCGGGACTTGAGCGCGAGGCAACGCCCGGGAATAGCGGCGTTTTTTTGTTTCGCGGTCCCCTCGACGCGGAGACTTGCCGGTTCGGTTGTGACGGATGTGGTCCTGGGGCATCATGCCGTGTCGTCGGCGGGCAACGTCCCCGCGCCCGCTCGGCGGAATGCCCATGCGCGTTGATGAACTCGATTTCCAGCTTCCCGCCGAGTTGATCGCCCAGACGCCGGCGCTGCGCCGGGAGACGGCGCGGTTGATGCACTACCGGCGAGACTCGCGATCGCTGGATCACGCCTCGTTCGAGCAGTTTCCTTCGCTGCTGCGGCGCGACGACGTGCTGGTCTTCAATGACGCGAGGGTTACAGCGGCGAAGTTCGACCTGCGCAAGTCCGGCGGGGGGCGGATCGAGGGTCTGTTTCTCGGCGAATCGTCGCCGGGGCTGTGGCGCGTGATGCTCAAGGGTCTGGGCCGATACGCCGGTGAGCTTGTGTTCGTCGGCGATCCCGTGTTGACCGCGCGGGTGTTGCGGCACCACGGCGGCGGAGAATATGACCTGCGCCTGGACGAAGCGCAGCCGGCGGCACCGTTGCTCGAACGCCTCGGACGGATGCCGCTGCCGCCGTATATCAAACGCAAGCAGGACGATCCGCGCGAGGCGATGGATCGCATTCGTTACCAGACCGTGTATGCCCGCGCCGGCGGTGCCGTGGCGGCGCCGACCGCGGGGCTGCATTTTACCGAGGAATTGTTGGAAAAACTCGACGGGGCGGGGATCGAGCGCCTGTTCGTAACCTTGGAGGTCGGGCCGGGAACATTCAAGCCGGTCACGGCCGATTCGCTTGACGATCACCGGATGCACGCCGAGCGATACGCGATTTCGTCGTCCGCGGCCGAGCGGTTGAACGAGGCGAAACGCCTCGGCCGGCGGATCGTGGCGGTGGGAACGACCGCCGCCCGAGTGCTGGAAAGCCAGGACGACGTTTTTGTCGCGCGCCAAGCGCAGACCGACATCTTCATCCGCCCGCCGTATCGCTGGCGTCATGTCGGGGCGATGTTGACCAACTTCCATCTGCCGCGAAGCACCCTGGTGGCGCTGGTGGCGGCGATGGTCGGGCTGGACGAGCAGCGCGGGCTCTATCGCCTCGCCGTCGAAAAAGGATACCGCTTCTTCAGCTACGGAGACGCGATGTTCATCGAATGATGAGGGGTATGGGCATCCCTTGTGGTGCAGGCGTCAAGCCTGCAATCGGGCGGGCAGGATGCCTGCGCCCCAAGGGAGTATATTCTGGACGTGGGCTTCCCCTTGTGGTCCAGTCTTCCAGCCTGCAATCAAGCGGGCAGGATGCCCGCACCCCAAGGAGTGTATTATGGACGTGGCCACGGCCTTTGTGGTGCAAGCTTCCAGCCTGCAATCAGGCGGGCAGGATGCCCGCACCCCCGGGATATGTATGGCGGCGAGCTTTTTTTAAGGCGGTATTTCAGCGATGCGGTGGTTGATTTCGATGCGATATTTTCTGGCGCACAAGCGCCAGTCGCTGGTTTGCATCGCCGGGGTGACGATCTCGGTGACCATGTTCATCGCCATGGATGCGATGATGTCGGGGTTTTCCGACAAGTTTATCATCGAGACGGTCGAATCATCCGGCCATATCCTGATCAACGACGAGCCGCGAGAAACCGAAACGGCGATCCTCGAGCGCGCGTACGAGTCGCCCGGCGAGACGGGGGCGGCGGTGCTGGTGATGCGCGGGGCCAAGCCGCGCGAGCAGGTGAAGAAGATCAAGAACCCGGCGGGCTTAATGGCCAAATTGCGCACGCTGGGTTTCGTCGAGGCGGTGGCCCCGGAAGTGACCGGCGAGGTGATCGGAACGTACGGGACCAAGGACATGAACCTGGCGATCCTGGGGGTCGATCCGGATCAGACCCATCGCGTCACGACGATCGGCGGCAAAGTTGTCGAAGGCGACTTTTCCCGGCTGGCCTCGACGGCCGACGGGATAATTCTGGGGCGGGGAGTCAGCCTGGTGCTGGGCGCGAAGCTGGACGACTCGATCGTGCTGACCAGCCCTACCGGCGGCAGGACCATCGCCCGGGTCGTCGGGATTTTCCAGACCGGGGTTACGCCGGTCGATTACTCCCGGGCCTATATGCTGATGAGCAACGCCCAGACGCTGCTGGACAAGAAAAACATCGTCAACCGGATCATCATCCGCACCACCGATTACACCCAGGCCCGCGAGTTCGCGGTGCAGATCGAGAGCCTCGCCGGCTACAAGACCGAAAGCTGGCAGGAATCGAACGAGAATTTCCTGAAAATCTTCCGCGTGCAGACGATCATCACCTACATCATCACCGGCGCACTGCTGGTGGTGGCGGCTTTCGGGGTTCTGAACATCCTCATCATGGCGGTACTCGAGCGGGTGAACGACATCGCCATTCTCAAGAGTTTCGGGCTGAGTCGATCGGATATCACGCTGATCTATCTGTTCCAAGGACTGGTGATCGGCCTGATCGGCGCGACGATCGGGCTGGGGATCGGCAAACTCTCGGTTGAGCTGCTTCGGCGAGTTCCGATCCAGATGGAAGGGCTGGTCAAGGCCGAGGGGCTGCTGATGAGCGAGCATCTTCGCCAGTACGTCATGGCGTTCTTCGCGTCGATCGTGATCGTGATGGCCGCGGCGGTCTACCCGGCCCGGCGGGCCGCCAAATACGATCCGGTGGATGTCATCCGGGGCGCGCACTGAGTCAGGGTGCCCGCCGTGCGATCTGAAATTCATCTGAAGTCCTTGCCGGGTCGCTTGGGGCGATCGCCGCTGGGGCGTACCATCGCGGGCATGACGCAACTGATCATGACGGCGGTGGGTCCGGATCGTCCCGGGCTGGTGGGAGAGCTGAGCGGGCACCTTCACGCGTTGGGAGCCAATATTCTGGATTCGCGGATGGTGAATCTGCGCGGGCAGTTCGCGCTGGTGATGCTTTTCGAGTGCGAGCCGGACAAGGCGACGGAACTGACCCAGGCCTTGCCCGGCGTCGCCGAGCGGATGCGATTGACGCTACATCTGACCCCACGACAACCGGCGGCGGTGCCGCGATCGCCGGGGATCCCGTTTCGGCTCAAGACGTATTCCAGCGATCAACCGGGAATCGTGGCGAAAGTCAGCGCGCTGCTGCAAGGTCACGGGATCAATATCGAGGACCTGCGCACGCAGCAGGAATCGGCACCGTTCGATGGCTCGGCGCTATTCACAATGGAAATGCGGCTGACGATCCCGCGGGAGGTGCCGGTCCGGAAGCTGCGCGGTGAACTGGAGAATCTTTGTGATGCGCTGAACTGCGACGTGGACCTCGAGCCGGCATGAGCCGCCGATCCGCGTGTTGCGTCGGGTGGCTCCATTGGCGAACAAGTAATCAGCCGGGTATGGTGTGGAATATGTTGATAATGGCGTTGCCGCTGATAATGGTTCTGGCGATGGGAGCGATGGCACAGATGGCGATGGGACAGGAACCGGAAGACCTTGTTGGTCAGGCCCCGAAGCTGGTTTCGGCCGATGCGACCGGGGCGACGATGACCATGACGACGGTCGAGGGCCAGCCGTTTACACAGGCGATCGACATCCAGAGTACGCGGGCGGGGCAAACCCCCTGGTCCACACAACTCGCCGCGACTAATGGCAAGCCGGTGGCCAAGGGGGATGTGCTGCTGGCGAGTCTGTGGATGCAGACGGTGAAAGTCGCCAACGAGACCGGCGAAGGGCGCACGGCGTTCGTGATGGAGATCAACCGGCCGCCGAACGACAAGAGCATCGACATGCCCGTGATGGCCGCGGGGCAATGGACACGCTTCGACATTCCGTTCGTGGCACGCCGAGACTATGCCGCGGGCGAGGCGAGTCTGCTGCTTCGGCTGGGGTATCCGCCTCAGCATATTCGCATCGCCGAGTGGCGCGTGGTCAATTATCACAAGACCAAGACGATCAAGGATCTTCCCCGCACCTCGCGCAGCTATCCCGGGCGCGATGCCTCGGCCGCCTGGCGAGTCGAGGCCGAGCGGCGGATCGAGAAAATTCGCAAGGGCGATCTGACGGTCGAGGTCGTGGGGCCGGACGGTAAGCCCGCCAGCGGCGCGGACGTGAGCGTGCGGATGCGCCGTCACGCTTTCGGGTTCGGCTCGGCGATCAGCGCCGCGGCGCTGTTGAAGGATTCACCCGACGGCGAGCAATACCGCGAAAAAGTGGCGATGTTCTCCCGCGTGGTGTTCGAGAATGATTTGAAGTGGCCGTACTGGAACCGTCAGCAGGTTCTCCTGGCGCTGGACTGGCTCGAGGCGCGGAAAATTCTCGCCCGCGGCCACTGCCTGGTCTGGCCGAGTTGGCGGAACACACCCGCTGACTTGAAGAAACTCGCCGACGATCCTCAGGCCCTGCGCCAGCGGATCAACGACCATATCACCGAGATCGTCAGCGCATATCGAGGTCGGTTAGTCGATTGGGACGTGATCAACGAGGTGGAATCCAACCACAACATCGTGGACATTTTAGGCGAAGGCTGCATGGTCGAGTGGTTCAAGACCGCTCGGGCGGCCGACCCGGATGTGCATCTTTATATCAACGACTACTCGATCCTCGCGGCCGAGGGCCGCGACACCAGGCACCAGGACGCGTACGAGAAGACGATTCGCTATCTGCAGGCCCAAGGCGCCCCGATCGATGGCATCGGCCTGCAAAGCCACTTCGGTGCGGTCCCGACGCCGCCGGTGCGGCTGCTCGAAATCCTCGATCGCTTCGCTGCGCTGGGCCTGCGGTTGAGCGCCACCGAGTTCGACATCGACACGACGGATGAGTTGTTGCAGGCCGATTACACCCGCGATTTCCTGACGGTGCTGTTCAGCCATGAAGCGGTGGATGCGATCCTTATGTGGGGCTTCTGGGAAGGTCGCCACTGGCGCGCCGATGCAGCGCTGTGGCGTCGGGATTGGTCGATCAAGCCGAACGGAACCGCGTGGGTTGACCTGGTGACGCAAAAATGGTGGACGAACGACGCGGGCAAGGCCGGCGCGGACGGGAAATTCGCCACTCGCGGTTTTCTCGGCGACTATGAGATCGAAGCGATCGGCGCCGAGGGGCGAGGGCGCGGATCAGCCCAGGTATCGCTGAGGCGCGACGGCACCACCGTTCGCATCGAACTGAAATGACGCAGGTCCGCCGCTCGATCGATACGCTGGAATTCTTGGCCTCATCGCGGCTGGCCGGCTGGGCCGCGGTAGGGTTGTTGGCGACGGCGATGCTCATCGGCTGTCAAACCGTGCCCGGTGCCGACATTCGGGCGTTGTCGGAAGGGCATGACGGACCGACGGTGGTGCTTCTACGGGGATGGACGGGTGAGTTTTCGCGAGGTCTGGACACGCTGGCGGACGAACTGCTCGCCCGGGGAGTGTCCGCGCGGGTCTATCAGTTTGATCAGTGGACGGAATTGGCCGAGCGACTACTGGCGATCCATCCGCAATGCCTGGTCCTCGTGGGACATTCGTTTGGATCGGACGATGCCATCCGGCTCAGTCGGCGGCTGGGAGAAGAGTCGATGGCCGTAAGGCTGCTGGTGACGTTCGATCCGGTGACTCCCCCGGCGGTGCCGCCTAACGTGGCCGAGGCGATCAATTACTATCAGTCCAACGGCGTGCGCGATCTGCTGCCGTGGTGGCGCGGGGTGGCGTTGTCGCGCCGGCAGGGCGATCTCAAGTTGCTGGCGAACATCGATGTGCGAAGCCGCCCGGACTTGCTCGAGCCGGACACGAATCACGCCAACATCGAGAAGAACGCCGCGATCCATCGATTGGTGCTCGCGCGGATCGTCGGGTTGCGCGGCGGCGGGGAGCGGCGATGAAAATCAACTCCCCAGCGCTGGTTGTGGGCCTGACGGTGACCGTCTACTGGGCCCGCGTGCTTCGGATGACGTTCAAGGCCAAGCGCCACACCGGTTCAGCCGCCGGCCTGGTTCCACGCGAGCGGTTGGGGCGGGCGATCCGGCTGATCTGGTTCCCGGTGGTCGGGGCGTGGATCGCCATTCCCTGGCTGGTCGCGTTTGGTCACCGCCTGCCCTCGGGGTTGACGCCGCTGTATACAAACCATTGGCTGCAATGGACCTGCGCTGTGGTGGGGGTCGGGGCGTTGGCCGCGACGATGGCCTGCTGGAAACGGATGGGGCATTCGTGGCGGATGGGCATCAATCCGGGGGAAAAGACCGCTTTGGTGGTCGATGGGGCGTTCGCTTATGTGCGCCATCCGATTTATGCGCTGTCGAGTTTGCTGATGTGGGTCACAATGGGCATCGTGCCTGCCCCGTGGATGATCGGGGTCGGGGTGATGCATCTTACGCTGCTGCAATGGGAGTCTCGCCGCGAGGAGCGTCATTTGACGGCGATCCATGGGGACGAGTATACCGCTTACCGCGCTCGCGTCGGGCGCTTCATTCCCCGATTGACGCTTCGTCCTGACGGCGGAAAGAAGACGGCTTGCGGTTCCCAGGCCCGTGGGTGAGGCCCTCGTCGGATCGACAACAGCCCTGCCGGATAACGAATCGATGTCGCTACAGGAGATGAACATCTTCCAGCGCCTGGCGCGTCAATGGGAGACGCTGCACCCGTACAACGCCGCGCAGGTGCTGTTGCTCAAGGGCGTGCCCAACGTCGCTCGGATTCAACTGGCGTGGCGAAAAACGGTGGATGACTCGGGGCTGGGGTCTGTGCATGTCAATCGATCGAGCTTTCGCTACGAGACGCTCAACGGCGAGTTGCCGCATCAACTGTGTCCGCTGATCTCGGCGGGCCGGGAGATCGCCGAGCATCTTTCGTTTGAGCTGAACCGCCCGTTCGAGGCGGAATCCACCAACCCCTTCCGGCCGTTCATTCTCGTCCGCGACGCGGGTAGCTATTACTGCGGGATCGTCTATCAGCACTGGGTCGCCGACAGCGTGGCGATTCGGATGCTGCTGCAAGGCTGGTTCGCGCGGGTTCATGATCCAGACAAAGCGCGGTCCGAGCCATTTTTGCATGCGCCCGGGGGATACTGGGAAGTGTTCGGTCCCGGTCAGGCGAATTGGAAACCCGTGGATGCGATGCTGGCATCGATGCGCTGGGGCGGGCGCATCCGCTATGCTCGACGGATCGAGTCGTCGGCGTTCGCCGATCTGCGGGTGCGATTCACGATGGCACCGACTCCCGCCGGGTTGATCGACCGGCTTCATCGCTATGCCCGCGAGCGAAAACTGACGCTTAACGAGGTGTTTCTGGCCGCGATCGCCCAGGCGTGCGATCGATTCGTTCCGGCGCATCACCTCAACCGCCGGCCCGATCTGGCGTTGGGGAATATCGTGGACTTACGACCCCAGAATCGTCGCCGGCTCGACCAGGCGTTCGGGCTGTTTCTGGGATTCACCAGCGTCGTCTGCCGCCGCGGGGACCTCGGGGATTGGGACCGGCTGGTTCATTCGATCGCATCGCAGAGCCGGCTGCAAAAAGCGACCAACAGCTCGGCGGGGAGCATGTTGCGAATGATGGCCGGGCTAGCGGCATCGCGGGTGATGGGGCGGGACGACCTGCTGAATTTTTACCGCAAGCGCACCCCGCTGGTCGGGGGGATTTCCAACGTGAATCTCAATCGCTGCTGGGCGGGAGATTACCACCCCGACCCGGTGCTGGATTACATTCGGGTCTCGCCTACCGGTCCGATGCTGCCGGTGGTCTTCACCACCACTACGCTCGGGGCGGATCTGAACGTTGGTCTGACCTATCGCCCGGCGATCATTCCGGAAACCTCGGCCAATCCGCTTCTCCAGACGTTCATCCAGCGCCTGGCGAGCCTGGTTTAAATCTCCGTCACTTCGCCTTTGATGTCCATCGCCTTGTTGGCCAGCTTGTCGGCCAGATGGTTATGACTGCGGTAATTGTGGCGAATGGTGGCGTTTTTGAATTGCTGGAAGAGGGTCCGAGCCTCGTCAAACAGAGGGCGCAACGTCGCATTGCGAACGCGGTATTCACCGAGCATCTGCCTGACCACCAGTTCGCTGTCGCCAAAAATATTGAGATTCTCGATCTCCAGCTCCCGGGCCTTGCGCATGCCGGTGATCAAGGCCTTGTATTCGGCGACATTGTTGGTGGCGCGTCCGATGAATTGGCCGAGAGTGACCAGGGGCACCTCCCCCAGGCGAATCACCACACCGATCCCTGCCGGGCCGGGATTGCCGCGCGAACCGCCGTCGAATTCGAGGATAAACGTGGGGACCACGAGCATGGCGGGTTTTCTTATTCGCAAGCCAGCGGGTTTGCAAGCGGCCCCTGAATTCGGATGAATCGGTTTTGCCCTGGATTGTCCCGATCAGGTTAAGTGTGTATAATTCGCGCAGATGAAGCGATTTACATTCCATTGGGTCGCGTGGAATTGCGACCATGCGACCCGTCACGGCGTGAGCGTCGCTGGATGTGAGGCCGTCATACGGGTAGGGCGATACCGCCAAACGGAGGGTGGAAAGTTTCGGGCTGTAGGTCGTGGTCGTGGCGGTCGCTGGTTGCAGGTCGTCTTTGCCCTGACCAACGAAGACGAAGTGTTTGTCATTCACGCCCGGCCTTTAACGGATTCGGAGAAGCGCCCCGAACGGAGGCGCAAGCCATGAAAAGAATCAATCTCGACAAGCTGAGCGACAGGGAGTTAGACGGTTTGGCCGCCGAGGCGGCGGGGGTAACGCATGCCAATACTCGCCCGCTGACGCGCGAATCCCGAGAGGCGCTGGCGCGTGCCGCGGGGAAAGGTGGACGACCGCGCGTTGGCCGAGGTGCCGCACGGATCAACATTACGGTGGAGCGGGCCTTGCTTAGCCGGACCGATGCCTACGCTCGTAAACGCGGAATGACTCGAGCGGCGGTTGTGGCCGATGCCCTGCGAAGCATTTTGGCGGCTTAGCCTTGTGGTTGTCCTCTGCGGCAAAGTTGGGTCAAAACGAACCCGGATGCACAGGATAAACAGGATGCACAGGATAAGGGCGTCGGCGGGTCCGGGTGAACGCCCTCAATGCTGTTTATCCTATTCATCCCGGTATTATTTCGGGCCCCGCGCGGGCCATCGCAGCCTTTCTAGAAACTGGATTTAGAATCGGAAAATTTCAGATAAGTCAATAGAGCCAGTAGTGGTCCGGGGCGAGCGAAGTTTTAAGCCTATAAAACCTGACACGCGGGCAGGGTATTCGCCAGCTGCGGGGTTCTTGACGCAGGGGATACGGATTCTACAATCCATGAATCGGACAAAGAGGTCCGGTACTCGCTATGGCTATTACCGACACGTCCATTTCGACTGATCTCCAGGCCGCAGCCGCGGTGGGGCGGGTGCGTTGGACGGTTCGGGGGCAGGTGCAGGGGGTGGGATTCCGGCCGTTCGTCTATCGCCTGGCGGGGCGGTTGCATTTGTCGGGGTTTGTGAAAAATAGCACAAAGGGGGTCGTGATTGAGGCCCAGGGGCCTTCGGCGGACCTCGAGGTGTTCGAGCGCGAGCTGCGCGAGCGCCGCCCGACCATGGCGGTCATCGACGAGCTGCGCCGAAAAGAGCTGGACGTGAAGACGCCCGCTGAAGCGAAAGGGCGATTCGAGATTCTCCCCAGTGATGCCGACGGCCAGACCCTCGCGACGATCACGGTCGATACCGCCACCTGCGATGAGTGCGTCAAGGAGCTGCTGCAACCCCGGCGGATGCAGCGGCGCGGGGATCATCCGATGATCACCTGCACTACTTGCGGGCCGCGTTTCAGCATCCTGCGCACCGTGCCGTACGACCGGTCCAACACCACGATGGCCGGGTTCGAGATGTGCCGGGACTGCGCTCAGGAATACCTCGATCCGGCGGACCGGCGGTTCGACGCGCAGACGATTTCGTGCCCTTCCTGCGGCCCGAAAGTGATGTTGACCGGCTCGAACGGATCCCCGATCCCCGGCGATGCGATCGACGGGGCGGTGCGGCTTCTCATGGCCGGCAAGATCGTCGCGATCAAGGGGATCGGCGGATTTCACCTGGCCGTGCGGGCGAACGACGACGGCGCGGTGGAACGACTGCGGCGGCTGAAGAAGCGCGATCATAAGCCGCTGGCGCTGATGTGCGGATCGTTGGAATCGGCCCAACAACTGGCTAGATTCGGCGCCAAGGGGATCGCGGCACTGACCTCGCCGGCGCGTCCAATCGTGCTGGGGATCAAGACGTCGAACGCATCGCTGTTGCCGCGAGTGGCACCCGGGGTGGCGCGGCTGGGGATGATGCTGGCGTATACACCGGTGCATCATCTGTTGTTCGCGCGCGGGGGGGATAGTCTGGGTCCGCTGGTGATGACCAGCGGCAACTGCGGCGACGAGCCGATCGCCACGGACAATCTCGAAGCCATTCACCGGCTGGGGGGGTTGTGCGATGCATTTCTGCTGCACGATCGCCCGATCGAGCGAAGCGTCGAGGATTCGGTGCTGCTGGATCAGGCCGAGTCCGATCCGCTGCCGCTGCGGCGATCGCGCGGATACGCACCGGCGCCGATCGCGCTGCCATGGGCCGATTCGACTCCGGGGTTGTGCGTCGGGGCGGATCTGAAAAGCGCCGTGGCGGTGGTGCGGGATGGGACGGCGATCCTGAGCCAGCACCTGGGGGACTTGACCCATCCGTTGGCGTATGAGCATTTTCGCAAGGCGATCGACGATCTGCGGAACTTGTTCGGCGTCGAGCCGCGCTGGATCGCGGCGGACCTTCATCCGCAATATCTCAGCACGCAATATGCCCGGCAGTTGGCCAAGTCGCTGCGAGTTCCGCTGGTGGCGGTGCAGCATCACCTGGCCCATGCCGCGGCATTGATGGCCGAGCATGGGCGGCGCGATCCGATCCTGGCGATCGTGTGCGATGGGGTGGGTTATGGGCTGGACGGACAGACTTGGGGCGGGGAGTTGCTGGCGGCGGGTCTGGGCAAACTTCGGCGGGTCGGGCATCTTCGACCGATGCTGCTGCCCGGTGGCGATGCCGCGGCACGCGACACGCGCCGCTGCGGGCTGGGACTGCTGCACATGGCGTACGGGGATGATTTTGCCGACTTGCCAGCAACCCGGCGACTGGTGAGCGACGAGGCCGAGCGGGCGATGCTCTGCGCGATGATCGTGAATCGTGTGAATTGCGTGGAAAGCAGTGCTGCCGGTCGGATGTTCGACGGCGTCGCGGCGCTGCTGGGGGTCTGCGAACACAACCATTACGAAGCGCAGTCGGGGATGGAGTTGGAAGCGGTCTGCGAAGGGACCGCGACGCCGAGAAACATGGCGTCGATGTTTGAGATTCGCGGGCGGGGGACGCTGGAACTGGATTTTTCGCCGCTGGTGCGAGATCTGATCGAGGGCACCGAGCGGGGACGCGATGCCGGGGAATCATCGGCCATATTCCACGAACAGTTGGCGCTGGGATGGGATCGAATGGCGGCGACGGCGTCGCGCCGGACCGGGCTTCGGATGGTGGGATTGAGCGGCGGGGTGTTCGGCAATCAGCGCCTCGGCGACGCTTTGACGAAGCATCTGAAGCATCAGCGTCTGCGGGTGTTGCGGCACCGAACGGTTCCCAGCAACGATGGGGGGATCGCGCTGGGTCAGGCCGCGATCGCGGCGGCGCGGGCGGCGCTGGAAGGCGGACGAACCTTGCACCACGACGGCCTGTTGGCCGGCGGAGTTAAGACATTGGACTTGGGAGAGTGTTGACTGGATCGGGCCTGGGATCTTGCCTGAGCGGCGGGATACAAAGGCCCCGGCGATGAAAGGAGTCGGTTATGTGTCTGGCAGTGCCCGCACAACTGGTTGAGAGTCAAGCGGTCGGAGAAGCGGTGGTGGATTTGCACGGCAATCGCGTGCAGGTCAGCACCGTGTTGGTTCCGGAAGCGAAAGTCGGCGACTGGGTGTTGATCCACGCCGGTTTTGCCATTCAGACCCTCAGCGGAACGGATGTCGAGGAGACCTGGGCGGTGCTGGACGACATGCGCCTGGCGATGGGAGCCGAACCGCCGCCGTCGGCGCTGAAGGGGGGCGTATGAGTAGCGCGACGCTCGATCAGCCGCTCAGTGTGGACTACATCCTCGGACGCCTTGGCCGAGCCGCCGAGCGCGTCGGGCGAGATCTGTCGTTCATGGAGGTCTGCGGGACGCACACCGTTCACGCTTTCCGGTCGGGGCTGCACAGCCTGATGCCAGAAAATGTGAAGCTGTTGAGCGGGCCGGGCTGCCCGGTCTGTGTCACCAGCCAGGGCGACATCGATCTGCTGATCGAGCTGGGATCGCGCCGGGGGGTGACGCTTTGCACCTATGGGGACATGATCCGCGTGACCGGCAGCGCCGGGCAAAGCCTCGAGCTGGCGCGGATGAACGGCGCCGATGTGCGCGTGGTCTACAGCGCCATGGACGCGGTGAAACTGGCCGCATCGGACAAGAAACGACAGGTGGTGTTCGCGGCGGTGGGATTTGAGACGACGGCACCGGCGACGGCGGCGGCGATCCTGGCCGCGTCGAAGCTGCGGCTGACCAACTTCACGGCGTTGGCCAGCCACAAGCTGGTGGTCCCGGCGATGCTGGGGCTGCTGGCGACGCGACGGGTGAACATCGACGGATTTTTGTGTCCCGGACATGTAGCGGTGGTGGTCGGGGCGAAGGCCTTTGCGCCGATCGTCGAGCGGTATGGACTGCCGTGCGTCGTGGGCGGGTTCGAGGCCAATCAAATCGCCGCGGCATTGGCCCGATTGGTCGAGATGGTCGCCCACGGCGAGTGCGGTTTGGAAAACCTTTACCCGCAGGCGGTGACGGATGACGGCAACGCCACGGCCCGGGCGGTGCTGGAGGAAGTCTTCGCTCCGGCGACGGTGACCTGGCGGGCGCTGGGGGAGATTCCCGACAGCGGCTTGGGAATTCGACCGTTTTACCGGCTTTTTGACGCGAAAGTGCGTTTCGGACTCAAGGCAGTCGAGGTGCCCGAACCGCCGGGATGCCGCTGCGGCGACGTGATTACCGCGCAGGCGACGCCGGGCGACTGCAAGCTGTTCGGGCGCGCCTGCACGCCGGTCGATCCGATCGGGCCATGCATGGTCAGCAGCGAAGGAACGTGCCAAGCGTGGTTCAAGTATCGCCGCCACGGCAAGCCCGTTCGAGTTGCTTCATCGCGCAAGCCGATGGGGGTGGGGGCATGACTCGCATGGCTGAACTACCGCAAACGTCCAAGCCCGCGCGGATCGACCGGCGCAAGCATGTGCTGCTGGCGCATGGCGGCGGGGGTCAACTGACCGAGGACCTGCTCAACGAGAGTGTGCTTCCGCGCCTGGGCAACGAGGTGTTGAGCGATCTTCTCGACGCGGCGATGGTGGACATTCCGGCCGGGCGCTTAGCGATGACGATCGACGGATATGTCGTGCAGCCATTGGAGTTCCCCGGCGGTGACATCGGTCGGCTGGCGATCAGCGGGACGGTGAACGACCTGGCGGTGATGGGCGCTAAACCGCTGGGGGTGGCGCTGGGGATGATCCTGGCCGAGGGACTCGAGCGCTCGGTGCTGGAACGGATCACCGAGTCGATCCGCGCCTGCGCCGAAGAAGCGTCGGTGCGGGTGATTACCGGCGATACCAAGGTGGTCGGCCGCGGACATGCCGACGGGATGTACCTCACGACTGCGGGGATCGGAGTGGCCCCGCCGGGCATACGGTTGCATCCGGATCGGGTGCGCACCGGCGATGCGATCTTGATCAACGGTCCGATCGGCGATCACGCGCTGGCGGTGATGCTCGCCCGCGAGATGCCGCATGTCGGCAGCAGGCTCAAGAGCGACGTAGCGCCGCTGAATGGATTGATCGCCGCGGCGATGGAGGCGGCGGACGGGGCGATCGTCTTCATGCGCGATGCGACCCGCGGTGGACTGGCGGGAGTCGCGGCCGATCTGGCCGCGCGAATTGGACTGCACGTGGTGCTTGAGGAAGAGCGAATCCAGGTGCGCCCCGAGACGCGTCACGCCGCGGAAATGCTGGGGCTGGATGTGCTGGACGCGGCCAACGAAGGCAAGGTGGTCATGGTCTGCCGGCCCGATCGCGCCGATCTCGTGATCGAGGCGATGCGATCGCATCCGCTGGGACGCGACACCGCGCGGATCGGATCGATCGAAGCCGGTGCCGACGGGATATGCGAACTCCATACTTCCATCGGGGGACGGCGCGTGGTGCAGAAGCCGTATGGGGAGCAGTTGCCGAGAATATGTTAGGGGAAGGGACGGAGGCTGTGGCACGGCCGCCCTCGGCTGTGGCATGGACGGTGGGTAGAAGTGACCGAGGGACGCAGCGGCGTTGGGTGGGTTCAGCTCCACCGATGGATTTGCTAGCTTGAACGTGATCGGGTGTCAGAAATTTATCGTTCGGTGGCGGTGGGCTTGAAAGCCCGCGACGCCGGAGTTTTAGAAGGAGCGAATCGTATGCATTTGGGTAACGGGAGCATCACCCCAGGGTGTGCGGTGTATGGAATGGGCTTAGCGGGCTTGGGATTGATTACTGGGTTTATCGCGGCACGACGACAACAACGTCCCGACGCGGCGAGATTGGCACTGGGCACAGCGCTGATCTTCGCGGCCCAGGCGTTCAACATTCCCGCGGGAGTCGGCTTTAGCGGGCACTTGGTGGGCGGCGTGCTGCTGGCCTACTGGTTCGGCAGCGGACTGGGGGCGCTGTCCATGGCGGCGGTCCTGATCGTGCAGAGTGTACTGTTGGGCGACGGCGGCTGGATGGCCCTGGGGACCAACATCGTCAACATGGCGATCATCCCCTGTCTGATCGTCTATCCCTTGTGGAAGCACTGGATGGGCAATCGTGACGGCACCGCCCGGTGGATTTCACTGGCGGTGGCGGCGTGGATCAGCGTGATGCTCGCCGCGACCGCCTGCACGCTGGAGATCATCGGACCGACATCGTGGGCGGTGGCGATGACGATGCTCGGCACGCACGCGGCAATCGGAGTGATCGAGGCCGCCGCGACGGTGGCGCTGGCGCGGGCGGATGTGCGCGTCCCCCGGTTGGCGATGCCGATCGCCGCCGGACTGTTTTTGGCCGCGGCGTGGCTGGGATCCAGCCCCTGGCCAGACGGCCTGGAGTACACCTTCGATCATCACTCGCTGAGTGAACTAGGCGGTGGGATCATCGACCGCGTGGCCACGGCGCAGGGCGCGATCAGTTCGTCTTTCGATCGGTTCGGCGCCGGTGCGGTGTTGATCGGCGCGGTGCTCGCGGGCGCTGCGGCGCTGGCGATGAGTCGAGTAGCGCGGGCCGCCAAGTGAGCGCCCGCCATCGGATCACCATGGTTTTTATCGAGGTTTTTCAATGATTCTCGAAGCCAAACGGCAAACGGCCCCGTCGGCCGACAAGCGTTGGAGACTGGTCGAGGCGACGGTTCGCCGACACGGGTATGAGAGCCACGCCCTGATCGAGGGACTGCACACCGTGCAGGAATGCTTCGGCTACCTCGACGAGACGGCGTTGCGGTATGTGGCCGCGGCATTGAATGTGCCGCTGAGCAAGGTGTACGGGGTGGCGACGTTCTACCACTTCTTCACCCTCAAGCCCAAGGGCGAACATAACTGCGTGGTCTGCACCGGCACGGCCTGCTACATCAAGGGTGCCAACATGATCATCGAGGCGATCCAGCAGGCGTACGGGGTCAAGCCCGGAGAAACCACGCCGGACAACAAGATATCAATCCTGACAGCCCGTTGCCTCGGCTCGTGCGGGCTGGCGCCGGCGCTGGTGTTCGACGGGGACGTGGTGGGCAAACTGGACAAGAGCGAAACGGTCAAGCGGCTGACGAAGTGGGCCCCGGCCCGCGGCACCGCGGCGGCCCCGACGGCCATCAACGCGGGTGAGATGGCTCCAGCGGGAAAGGCGGTGTAAGCGAACATGACTTATGAAGAACTGACGAAGATCGCGACCATAGAGCAGGAGTCGAGCAAGCAATACCGGCACTCGCTCAATGTCTGCACGGCTGCCGGCTGCCTGTCGAGCCGAGCCGACCAGGTGAAAGACGCCTTGGATAAGGAAGTGGCCCGGCGCGGACTGGATCGCCATTGCCAGGTCAAGGGCGTGGGATGCATGGGCCTGTGCGCTGAAGGGCCGCTGGTCAGCATCGAGAACAAGGGCGTGATGTATCAGAACGTCACCTCCAACGATGCTTCGGACATCGTTCAGGCGCTGGACCAGGACAAACCGGTGGAACGGCTCAGATGCCCCACCGATGTGCCGTTTTTCCAGCGCCAAGAGAAGATCGTGCTGCAAAACTGCGGCAAGATCGACCCCGAGCGGATCGAGGAATATATCGCCGCCGATGGCTACGCGGCGCTGCATGAAGTGTTGACGACGATGACGCCGGCGGAGGTGATCGAGCAGATCACCAAGTCGGGGCTTCGCGGGCGCGGAGGTGCGGGGTTCCCCACGGGTCTGAAGTGGAGCACGGTGGCCAAGGGCGGCGGTGGGACCGGGCAGAAGTACGTCATCTGCAACGCCGACGAAGGCGATCCCGGGGCGTTCATGGATCGCAGCGTGCTGGAGTCGGATCCGCATCGGATACTGGAAGGGATGGCCATCGCCGCCTATGCGGTGGGGGCCAGTCAGGGATACATCTATATACGGGCCGAATATCCGCTGGCGGTTAAGCGGCTCAAGGGCGCGATCCGCGCCGCCGATCGGCTGGGGCTGCTGGGCAACGCGATCTTCGGAACGCCGTTGAACTTCAACATCGACATCCGCTTGGGCGCCGGCGCGTTCGTGTGCGGTGAGGAGACGGCGCTGATCGCATCGATCGAGGGCAAGCGCGGCCAGCCGCGCCCACGCCCGCCGTTCCCGGCCGAAAGCGGGTTGTGGGGCAAGCCCACGCTGATCAACAACGTCGAGACGTTCGCCAACATCGCCCCGATCCTTCGCAACGGCGGAGAATGGTTCGCCGCCATCGGGACGGAAAAGAGCAAGGGGACCAAGGTGTTCGCGTTGGCCGGGGCGGTGAAAAACACCGGCCTGATCGAGGTGCCGATGGGGATCACCCTGCGGGAGATCATTTTTGGCATCGGCGGGGGCATTCCCGACGACAAGAAGTTCAAGGCGGTGCAGACCGGCGGCCCATCCGGCGGATGCATTCCCGAACAGTTCCTGGATATGCCGGTTGACTATGAGTCGCTATCGAAGGTCGGTTCGATCATGGGATCGGGCGGGATGATCGTCATGGACGAGACCAGTTCGATGGTGGACGTGGCGCGGTTTTTCATGGAGTTCTGCATGAGCGAATCGTGCGGCAAATGCACCCCCTGCCGGGCCGGCACGGCGCAGATGCACGACCTGCTGGAAAAAACCATCCAGCGCAAAGCCACCGCCCGCGACTTGACGTTGCTGGAGACGCTGTGCGACATGGTGAAAAACGCCAGCCTGTGCGGGCTGGGTCAAACCAGTCCCAACCCCGTTCTCAGTACCCTGCGTTATTTCCGAGATGAATACACGACGTTGCTTCAGCCGGATGACCCCGGCCATGAAGGTAACGGCGAACTGGTTGGCGCCGGCGCGCCCGCCGTGAAGGAGGCCAAGTAATGGTGACCGCAGCAGTGACGAAAATTCCCGGACGCGTGGTGACGTTGAAGATCGACGGGCGCGACTTCGGGGCCCGCGACGATGAGACGATCCTCGAGGTCGCCCGCCAGAACAACATCCAAATCCCCACCTTGTGTTTTCTGGAAGGTCTGACCGGCTGGGGCGGCTGCCGGCTGTGCCTGTGCGAGATCAAGGGCACGCCCAAGCTGTTGCCGGCGTGCGTGACCCGCGTGCAGGACGGCATGGATGTGAAGACCGATTCCGAGCGGCTTCGCAAGTACCGGCGGATGGTGCTGGAGTTGCTCTTCGCCGAGCGGAACCACATTTGCTCGGTCTGCGTCTCCAACGGCAAATGCGAACTTCAATCGATGGCGCAGGCGCTGGGTCTGGACCATGTGAGTCTTCCCTACCGATATCCGAAGTTGCCGGTCGATTCGTCCCATGACCTGTTCCGCAACGATCACAACCGCTGCATCCTCTGCACGCGCTGCGTGCGGGTGTGCGACGAGATCGAAGGCGCTCATACGTGGGACGTATCGGGGCGCGGGATCGACTGCCGTGTGATCACCGACCTGGCCCAGCCGTGGGGAACGGCCGAGAGCTGTACCCGCTGCGGCAAGTGCGTGCAGGTCTGCCCGACCGGCTCGCTGAGCCAAAAGGGGACGGCGGTGGCCGAGATGAGCAAGCGAGTGCAATTCCTTTCCTACCTGACACTGATGCGGAGGAGCGAAAATGACTGAGACAGCGACGCAAGAGACCCCCGCCGCCGCGGCGACGGGGAAGGCGAGAGTGGCGACGATCTGGCTGGAAGGATGCAGCGGATGCCACATGTCGTTCCTGGACCTCGACGAGCGGCTGCTCGATCTGGCCGGGATGATCGAGATGGTGTACGGCCCGCTGGTGGACATCAAGCAGTATCCCGACGCGGTGGATGTGTGCCTGATTGAGGGCGCTGTGGCGACCGATGAGGACGTGCTTAAGTGCCGAAAGATCCGCGCGCACACCAAGCTCGTGATCGCCTTGGGCGACTGTGCCGTGACGGGCAACGTTCCGTCGATGCGCAATCCGTTCGAGCTGGCGGCGGTCTACGACCGGGCCTACGTCGAAAACGCACAGTTGAACAAGCAGCGCCCCACTCTGAAGTTGCCGGTGCTGCTGGATCGGGTCCGACCGGTGCATGAGGTCATCAAGGTGGACATTTTCGTCCCCGGGTGCCCGCCGCCGGCCGATGCGATCTACTTTGTCGTCACCGAGCTGCTCGCCGGGAGGACTCCCGACCCGAGCCTGGTGACGCGGTTTGGGAAATGACCTGACGGTTTTCAAGGAAAAAACGACTATGCCACGCGAGATTGTCATCGATCCAGTCACCCGCATCGAGGGTCATGCCCGCATCACCCTCAAGATGGACGACAACGGCGGCGTCAGCGACGCCATGTTCCATGTGACCCAGTTTCGCGGCTTCGAGAAGTTCTGCGAAGGCCGCCCGCTGACGGAGATGCCGGCGCTGATGGCCCGCACCTGCGGCATCTGCCCGGTGAGCCACCTGGTCACCGCTTCCAAGGCGTGTGATGCGCTGCTGGCCGTGGAAATCCCCCCGACCGCCGACAAGCTGCGCCGGGTGTTGAACCTGGCCCAGATTATCCAGAGCCATGCCCTTAGCTTCTTCCATCTTTCCAGCCCGGACTTTCTGCTGGGAATGGACTCGGATCCGGCCAAGCGCAACGTCTTCGGGCTGGCCGAGGTCAATCCCGGCATGGCCCGCGACGGCATTCGTCTGCGCCAGATCGGGCAGACGATCATCGAGCTGCTGGGCGGGAAGAAAATCCACCCCTCGTGGACGGTTCCCGGCGGAGTGAACGAGCCATTGTCGGCCGAGAAGCACGCCAAGATCGTGGCGATGCTGCCCGAGGCGCTGGACATCGCCCGTCGCACCATCAACTGGTTCAAGCGAAGCATGGACGGGTTCAGCGAAGAAGCCGCGTCGTTCGCCAATTTCCCCACGTTGTTCATGGGACTGGTGGATGCCAAGGGATCGCTCGAACATTACGACGGCTTCATTCGCATCTGCGACTCGCGCGGGCTGGTCGTGCAGGACATGATCCCCGGCGAGAAATACGCCGACATCATCGGCGAGGCGGTCGAGTCGTTCTCGTTCATGAAGTTCCCGTACTACAAGCCGATGGGGTATCCGCAGGGGATTTATCGCGTCGGCCCGCTGGCGCGGCTGAACATCTGCGACCAGTGCGGCACGCCGGTGGCCGACCAGGAGCTGGCCGAGTTCAAGCAGCTCCAGCGCGGGGCGGTTCTCAGCAGCTTCCACTACCACTACGCCCGGCTGATCGAGATCATCTACGGGATCGAGTACATCCAACGGATGATGGCCGATCCGGACATTCTCTCGACCCATGTGCGTTCCCGCGCCCGTCCCAATCGGCGCGAAGGGATCGGCGTGGCCGAAGCCCCGCGCGGCATCCTGATCCACCATTACAAGATCGACGAGAACGGCCTGGTGACCTGGGGCAACCTCGTGATCGCCACGGGACACAACAACCTGGCGATGAATCGCGGGGTGTTGCAGGTGGCGCGGCGGTTCGTCGATGGCAACAAGCTTCAGGAAGGGATGCTCAACCGCGTCGAGGCCGTCATTCGCTGCTACGATCCGTGCCTGAGCTGCGCCACCCACGCCCTGGGCCAGATGCCGCTGCGCATCGAGCTGGTCTCTCCGTCCGGCGAAGTGCTGGATGAGATCAGCAGAGGGGCATGAAGATTTATAAACGCGAAGGGACGAAGGCGCGAAGCACGAGAAGCCAGGCACCGGAGGGGCGGAGATTGCTTCGGCGTTGTCTTCGGTGGTCGCGCGTTGAGCGGAGGGATTTTTACCACGAAGCGGCGAAAAGCACGAAGAAAAGACGTCGGATGTTTCTTCGCGCCTTCGCGTTTATAATTCTTCCTCCAAGCCGTCGCGCAATCGGAGGTTCGCCTTATGATGAAGTCGCAATTGCTGCACCCGGGCATCTGTGCCGCGTTGGCCAGGGCCGGACATGGATCGAAGGTGCTGATCTCCGACGGCAACTATCCGCACTGGACCCGGCGCGGACCCAACGCCGAGGTGGTCTATCTGAACCTGGCGCCCGGGATGCTCGGCGTCAGCGACGTGCTTAAAACGTTGCTGACGGCTATCCCAATTGAGGCCGCCGACGTGATGGATACGCTCAAGAGCGGACCGTACGCGATGAGCGGCGAGCCGCCGATCTGGGACGATTTCCGGCAGATTTTCCGCGCCGCGCAGGTGAACATCGAACTGGGGAAGATCGAGCGGATGGCCTTCTACGAGGCCGCCGGGACGCCGGAGGTCTGCCTGACGATCGCCACCGGCGAGCAGCGTATCTATGCCAATCTGCTGCTGACGATCGGCGTGGTGCGAGCATCCAGCGAACAGGCGTAAGCAACGCCATCGCCGCGAAGGGGTTGAAGCCGCATCCGATGCCCGTGTTTCCTCGAAAACGGCGCAACCGGCGGCCGCTCGAGTATCCACCTGCGACGAAACAACTGGCCCGGGCGCCGGACATTCGTCGAGTATCGCCGCTTCTGCGATCGCGCGGGTTCCGACTCGCCATGTCAGTTGTTTTCGGACTTGAACCATGCGATTTGCCGAATCATTCTTCCAACCCGGCGGTGACGGCGTAGAATCGAATTAACTTCCCGTGGGATCGAAAGGATTGCAGTGGTGGCGACGCATCAACTTCAACTTCCGCTGAATCGGCGGATGGCCAGTGCCGAGGCGAACTCCTGTCTGAGCTGTCTTCAGCGACGGCTGCAGCCGGGAAGAGGGATCGCAGACGTGGCGATGGAGCCTCGGGGCGATCACAGCGTCACCTTGACTCTCCACTATGATCCCCGCGTTATCACGCTTTCCGAGTTGGATAAGTCGGTGCGGCAGGCCGGGGCCTGCCTGGCGGCCGAGCGGGTCTCGCGGGTGCTGCGGGTCAAGGGGATGGTGTCGATGGTGAGCGAATCGGCCGTCGAGCGCGAGCTCAACCGCCTTCCGACGGTCGCCGCCAGCGCTTCGTTCGCCTCGTCGAGCGTCCGCGTCGAGTTCGATCATGATCGCTGTAAGTATCCTGAGATCGAGCAGGCTCTGGAGCGGCTGGGACTGAAAGTCGTCGAAGGCGGTGAGACGACCGAAGCGCCCGTGCCCGCGCAGGCGCCTGCCGAGGGGCCATGGGGGCGCGCGTGGCAGGCGGCGCGGGCGTATCCCAAGCTGGCAATGGCCGCGATCGGGGGGCTGCTGGTCCTAAGCGCGTATCTGGTCAAGTGGAACGACGGTCTGCCGATGCTGCGCTGGGGGCTGGTGATCCCAGCGTTCATTTTGTGCGGCTGGTACACCTTCCAGGATACGGTTCGGACGCTGCGGGGGTTTCAATTCGATGTGGATGTGCTGATGTTCGTCGCGGCACTGGGGGCGGCGGCGATCGGGCATCCCGAGGAAGGCGCCCTGCTGCTGTTCCTGTTCGCCCTGGGAACCGGCGGGGAAGAAATGGCGATGGACAAGGCCCGCCACGCCATCGCGGCGCTGGGAAAGCTGGCGCCGGAGACGGCGATCCGGCGATCGCCCGACGGCGTCGAGACGCACATTCGCGTCGAGGAACTGGTTATCGGCGACATCGTGATCGTGCGCCCGTTCGATCGCATGCCCGCCGACGGCGAGGTCCGCGTCGGGGCGTCGGCGGTCGACCAAAGCCCTATCACCGGCGAATCGATTCCAGTCGAGAAGGTGGTAGGCGACCCGGTTTTCGCCGGAACCATCAACGGCGACGGGCTTATGCAGGTGACGGTGGGCAAACTCGCCAGCCAAAGCACGCTCGCCCGCGTGATCCGGATGGTCAACGAGGCCCAGACCGCCAAAAGCCCGACCCAGGTTTTCACCGATCGCGTCGAGCGCTGGTATGTCCCGATCGTGCTGGCGGCCACCGCCGCCTTGGTGTTCGTCCCGCCGCTGTTTTGGGGCAAATGGATTGAATCGTTCTATCGCGCGATGGCGTTTCTCACCGCCGCCTCGCCGTGCGCCCTGGCGATCGGAACGCCGGCGGCGGTGCTGAGCGGGATCGCCCGGGCAGCGCGGATCGGGGTGCTGATCAAGGGGGGCGTGCATCTGGAAAATCTCGGGCGCGTGAAGGTGGTGGCGTTCGACAAGACCGGAACGCTGACTCGGGGCAGGCCGGAACTGACGGACGTGGTGCCGTTGTTCGAGATGGCCGAAGCGGACGTGCTGGCATTGGCCGGGGCGTTGGAACGCAACAGCTCGCATCCTCTGGCCAAGGCGATCGCCGCCGAGGCGTTCTCGCGGGGCTGCGCTGAAATGGCGGTGACGAATCTCGAGCAGATCCCCGCGCGCGGGGTGCGGGCGATGGTCGATGGCAGGCGGGTGCTGGCCGGAAGCTTGTCGATGCTGCCGAGCGATGCGCCCGGGATGATCGAGGCGCAGGGCGCGATCAAGCGACTCTCCGGCGAAGGCAAGACCACGGTGATGCTCGGGATCGACGGCGCGGCGGTGGCGGTACTGGGATTGTCGGATCGGCCGCGCGACAATGCGGCACAGACGATCGCGCGGCTCCGGCAATTGGGTGTCGCTCGCTCGGTGATGCTGACGGGAGATCACGAAACGGTGGCAGCGGCGATGGCCCGCGAGGTGGGGGTTGATGAGGTCTTCGCCGAGTTGCTTCCGGAACACAAGGTGGATGTGGTGCGCCGGCTCATCGAGCGCGATGGGGCGGTGGCGATGGTCGGCGACGGGGTCAACGACGCCCCGGCAATGGCCGGTGCCACCGTGGGCATCGCCATGGGCGGGGCGGGAACCGATGTGGCGTTGGAGACCGCCGACGTGGTTCTGATGGCCGACGATCTGGGCAAGCTGCCCGAGGCGATCGGGTTGTCGCGCTTCAGCCGCCGGATCATCAAGCAGAATCTTGCGATCGCCCTGGGGGTGATCGCCGTGGTCAGCCCGATCGCGGCGCTGGGGCTGGCGAATCTGCCGCTTGCGGTGGTGCTGCACGAGGGCTCGACCGTGGTGGTGGTACTCAATTCTCTGCGGCTGCTGATGTATCGCAGCCGAGCGGCCGAACCGGACTGCTGAGCCCGAGGCCCGGGGTGTTGGCGCTGCTGTCGCCGTGCGGATTGTTCCATCGGCGTTGCTCTGGGCACACGCTGCTTTTGGATGTTTTCGCCCCGTCGCGCATAATCCACGGCGGGAAGATTCGAATATGTCGACTAGGCTTGTCAAAGCGGCGGACCGCGACCCGCAATTGTTTGGGGCGGGATTGGATGAGAGCGGGCCGGAGCCTCGTCACGGCGACGTTTACTGTCGGGGCGACGTGGCGCTTCACTATGGTCGCGCTGAGACCTGCTACGAAAAATGGGAACGTCCAACCTGCATCGTCGCGGACGGTCCTTACGGTGTGAATGGGTTTCCCGGGGATCAGACGAATTGGGCATCGCTCGCGTCGTTTTACGAAGCGCATATTAAGGCATGGTCCGCACGCTCTACTGCCCAGACGACATTGTGGTTTTGGAATACCGAGGTCGGATGGGCGGTGGTTCATCCGCTGCTTGTTAGCCACGGATGGGATTACCGATGCTGCAACGTTTGGGACAAGGGGATGAGCCATGTGGCGGGCAATGCCAACACGCAAACCTTGAGAAAGTTTCCGGTGGTGACCGAAGTCTGCGCCCATTACGTGAAAGCGGCGCGGTTTTCGGTCGGCGATCGAATGATGAGCATGCAGGATTGGCTGCGATACGAGTGGCGTCGCTCGGGTCTGCCGCTGCATGAAGCGAACAAGGCTTGCGAGGTGCGGAACGCCGCTACCCGCAAGTACCTCACCGCGGATCATCTTTGGTATTATCCGCCCCCCGATTCTTTCGAGAAACTCGCTGACTACGCCAATCGGCATGGTGAGCCCGATGGACGACCCTATTTCAGCCGCGATGGCCTTCGGCCTATTGCCGCCGACGAGTGGGCCGGGCTACGAGCCAAATTCCGCTGCCCGATTGGGGTGACCAACGTATGGTCCCAGCCGCAAGTCAACGGCGCCGAACGCATCCAGGGCGAACGCAATGGCATGAAGTACAAGTTCTCCAGTCTGCACGGAAGCCAAAAGCCATTGCGATTCGTGAAGTTGACCATCCAATCCTGCACGGATGAGGGCGACATGGTCTGGGAACCGTTCGGCGGGCTTTGTCCCGGTGCCGTTGTATCGCATCACCTGCGCCGCAAGTACGTCGCGGCGGAGATCGTGCCGGAGTTCTATCGAGCCGCGATCGAGAGGCTGGCCAGAGCATGAGCCCAAACAATCCGTTGCCTTCACAGCCGCAGCGACATCTGCCCGAACCGATCTGGGAACACTTCGCGCTTTACAAGAGCGTGCGTGAAGCCATCGGCACGCTGCCGGTCTATTTTCGCACCGAGACCCACATCGCCGGGATCATGGCGACGGACCTTCATACGCTCAACACGCTACTGGGCGCGACGATTGAAGAGCAGGTCGTTCGCACCTTGAACCTTATCCGCGCCACGACGTGGGATGCCGAAGGCCGATACGCGCTGTACAGCTTCGTCCGCATGCCGCAGACCTTTCCCGATGTGAGACTTCGGAAAATCTCCGGTGACGAGGTTCTCATGGGAATAGAACTTAAAGGCTGGTACTTGCTGGCGAAGGAGGGGGAGCCGAGCCTTCGCTTTCAATGTACCGCGTCGGCGTGTGCTAAGCAGGATCTGATCGTCGTTGTTCCTTGGGTGCTTGGCAATGTCATCAGCGGCGCTCCGATCCTCTTCGAACCATTTATCGAATCCGCGAAATACGCCTCCGAATTCCGAAACTACCATTGGCAACACGTCCGAAAAACGGGACAGGACGCGAGCATCCATGCACCACTCGGTGCTTCGCCTTATCCGTCAAAGGCTGATCAGGTTCTTGACAGACCCAGCAGCGATAGCGGTGGGAACTTCGGGCGGCTGGCTCGAACTGGCCTGATGGATGCATACATGGCCAAGCTGGGTGAGGTGCTGCTGTGTGGGATACGAACCGACTTCTGGCGGGACTTTCTCAAGGCGTTCCAGGAGAGTACGACCGAGCGACAGGCTCGCGATGCGATTGAACGACTCCGAAAGCGAATTCAGCAGGCTGCACTTCACCCATCTCCCAAGGCTGACGCGGCAAACGCCATCATGATCCAACTCGAGCGATTGCTTGACCTGCCGTAGCACTGCGCCGCATAGTGAATACGTCCAAAACTCAGCGGCTCGGGATCGTGGCGCGATCCAGTCGTGCCACGGCTTGCGACCGGAGGGATGGTCGCCTAGGCTCATGGCGAAGGAGCTTTTATGGCCGACGAGAAACCCGGATTGCATATCGACACCGACTGGAAAAAGCAGGCGCAGGAGGAAAAGCGCAAGCTCGCGGAAGAAGCGGCCAAGCGATCGGAGTCGTCGCCAGCGTCGGGTGGGCCGATCATGGGAGGAATGTCGATGCCCGCAGCGGGTGCCGGCGGTGCCGACGCCGGGGCAGCGCCGGCGGGAACCTCGGCCCGCGCCGCCGTCGCGGCCAGGCCGATTCCGCAGGCGAGCTTCGCTTCGCTGGTGCAGTCGCTCTTGACGCAGGTGTTGCTGTACCTGGGTGAACTGGGTGCCCGCGGGGGCGAGCCGATGATCAACCTGGACATGGCCAAACACCTGATCGACACGATGGGCGTGCTGGAGGAGAAGACCCAGGGGAACTTGAGCGATGAGGAAAAGAAACTGATCGACACAGCGCTGTACGAATCTCGGATGCGTTTCGTGAACTTAGCGGCACAGATCATCGGTTGAGTCACGGGGACCGGCGCGGTCGGCGGGCGGCAATTGCCCGAAGGGCGGAAATGGCCGAGCGGGCGCGGACCGTTCGGCGACGGAAATTTGTCCGGCGGGGGCGGGTTGCCCGGCGAGGTGCGGATTGTCCAGCGGGCGCGGATCGCCCGGCGAGGTGCGGATTGTGTAGCGGGCGCGGCTCGCCCGGCAGGCGACGAGGCGAAAGGGTCAAAGGAACAAATCGCGGTGGCAGGGATCGAACCATTCGAACTGAGCGTCGATGCGATGGGCAAGCTGAAGCTGTGCCGTGAGGGAATGGACGATGCGGCCGATGTGCGGGTGCGGCGGGCGTTCCCGTGGTCGAGCGCCGATCGGAACATTTCGATCCGATCGGCCGAGGGGAAGGAACTGCTGCTGATCGATGATCTATCAAGAGTCGAGCCGGCCCAGCGCGACCTGATCGAGCGATGGCTCACCGGTCACAGCTTCATCCCGCGGATCGAGCGAGTTGAGCGGGTGGATGTGCGGTTCGGCTATCAGCAGTGGAATGTGCAGACCGACCGCGGCGCGGTGGAGTTCCGGGTCCAGGAGCGTGAGGACGTGCGCTTCCTTCCCGATGGCCGGTTCAGTATCAAGGACGCCGACGGGAATATCTACGAGATGTCGCGGCTGGAAGAGCTGGATGAGCGCAGCCGCCGAGCCATCGAGCCACTGCTGTAGCGATCCAGCGGGCAGCGCGGGCCGGCAGGCGGGAGGCGGGGGACGCAGGCCGGCGGCCGACAGGCGGGGTGCGGCGGGCGACGGCGGCGCGGGCCGACAGGCGGCGGGCGACGGGGGACGGGCGGGGCGTTTTCAGGAGCGCAGATATGATGGATGTGAGCATCGCCGACGTGGCGGGCGGCGCGGTGGCGCCGGATTCGCCGGTCACGATCAAGGGATGGGTTCGCACCCGGCGGGACTCGAAGTCGGGGTTCTCGTTCATCCAGGTTCATGATGGATCGTGTTTCGACTCGATCCAGGTGGTGGTGCCGGGGCAACTGGCGAACTATGCCGGCGAGATTCTGCGGCTGTCGGCCGGGTGTTCGGTGATCTGCTCGGGCAAACTCGTTACGAGCCAGGGGCGCGGGCAGGCGATGGAACTGGCGGCGGATTCGGTGCGGGTGGTGGGGTGGGTTGACGATTCGCAGACCTATCCGATCCAGCCCAAGCAGCACAGTTTCGAGTATCTCCGAGAGGTGGCGCATCTGCGCTGCCGGACCAACACCTTCGGTGCCGTGGCGCGGGTTCGCCATACCCTCAGCCAGGCGATTCATCAGTTCTTTGACGAGCGTGGGTTTTTCTGGGTGCATACGCCGATCATCACCGGCTCGGATTGCGAGGGCGCCGGGGCGATGTTCCGCGTCAGCACGCTGGACCTGGCCAATCTCCCGCGCGACGCGAACGGCGCGGTCGATTATTCCCAGGACTTTTTCGGCAAACCCACGAGTCTGACGGTCTCGGGGCAGTTGAACGTCGAGGCCTATTGCCTGGCGCTGAGCAAGGTCTACACCTTCGGACCGACGTTCCGGGCCGAGTGGTCATTCACCCCGCGGCATCTGGCCGAGTTTTGGATGATCGAGCCGGAGATCGCCTTCGCCGACCTCACCGCCGATGCCGACCTGGCCGAGGCGTTTCTCAAGCACCTGTTCAAGGCCCTGCTCGAGCGGCGAGCCGATGACATGAAGTTTTTCGCCGATCGGATCGACAAGGGATGCATCGAGCGGCTGGAGCGATTTATTGGCTCGAGTTTTGTCCGCATGACTTATACCGAGGCGGTGGCGGCGCTTGAAAAAAGTGGAAAATCATTCGAGTTCCCGGTGAATTGGGGGATGGACCTGCAATCCGAGCATGAGCGTTGGCTGACGGAGACGCATGTAGGCTCACCCGTGGTGGTGACCGATTATCCCAAGCAGATCAAGGCCTTCTACATGCGGCAAAATGACGATGGGAAGACGGTGGCGGCGATGGATGTGCTGGCCCCGGGAATCGGCGAGATCATCGGCGGCAGCCAGCGCGAAGAGCGGTTGGAGATGCTCGACGCCCGGCTCGACGAGATGAAGCTGGATCGCAAGGTCTATCAGTGGTACCGCGATCTTCGGCGCTACGGGACGGTGCCGCACGCGGGGTTCGGACTGGGGTTCGAGCGGACGATCATGTACGCCACGGGAATGCAGAACGTGCGCGACGTGATCCCGTATCCGCGCACGCCGAAAAATGCGGATTTCTAGCTTCGAGGTCGCTCGAATCGCGGCGTATCAACTGACAGATCACTCCGGCACAGGGTTCTTGATCGACAGGGAAAACGAGACGCCGAGTTGTCCGTTTTCCACGCGATAGAGGATGCGGTTGCGCCCCTGCTGGAAGTGGATCTTTCGCATTCCCTCGGCGATCCGCCAGGACTTATGCTGCTTTCCACTTGACCAGACCAGGGTGTCGTTGATCCAAATCTGAGAATAGTCGTCGCTGCCCACGGCGATCCACGTATCGGTGGCGCGATCAAAGTTTAATTCGGTGTATGCGTAATAGACGGCCCAAGGTTCGGCGTCCGGTGGAACGATCATGGGATCACCGGTCTGGACATATTTCCAACGGATCGGCTGGCCATGTTTGCCGGGGTATTGGGCATCCAGATCGACGATGGTCTCAGGGGGGAACTTGCGGTCGATGGCGCTGCGCTGGGTGTCGCTGTAGAACGGCCCCATCACATACCAACTGCTGATGAAAATCCAGTCGCCCTTGATGGTGCCTTCGGCCGCGAACTGGCGGGCTGTGGCGGTATTCGCAAGTTTTCCTGAAGGAGGGCTTGGCGGGGAAGCAGGCAACTTGCCCAAGGCCACGGATTCGCCGGCATTA
This sequence comes from Tepidisphaerales bacterium, assembly GCA_038329845.1. GTDB lineage: Bacteria > Planctomycetota > Phycisphaerae > Tepidisphaerales > Tepidisphaeraceae > JBBQNJ01. The sequence goes on from JBBQNJ010000025.1 coordinate 35,983, forward strand.
GCGGCGCCGTTGGGCGAGCCGCTGCCGGGGGCGTGCGCGGAAGCGGACGGGGACGGCTGGCCGCCCTTCATCAACGCGGTCATATCCTTGGCCGTTTGCGATTCATCTTCGCTTGCCGCTTTTTCGATCGCGGCCTGCTTTTCGCCCATCGCCACGGTCGCCCCGGCGGTCTGGGCAGCCTGGATCTGTCGCACGTTGGCCAACATGCTCTGGGCCAGGCCCACCATCGAGCCGACCTCGCGGGCCGCTTCGTTCACCGCTTGTTTCTGCGCTTCGATCTTGGCGCTGCTGGCCACCTCGCCCCTAAGAAGAGCCGGGTCGATGTCCGGTCGGGTCGGGCGGGCCACATCGACTTGGGCCATCGCCTTCTCCAGCGGCATCTCGCGGATCTTTGCCAACTCGGCGGCACGAACCTGGCGATAGACTTCGGTGGCGCGTTTCTCGGCGTCGCGTGCCGCATCATAGAGCTGCGCCCCGTCCATGCTGCTGATCGACTTGGGCGCCGTCGTCTGCGGTGCCGGGGGCGTTTGGCCCGCGGCGAGCGCCGCCTTGTGGGCCTCGATGCTCTTGGCCAGGGCGTCTTTGGCCTTTTCCTGAGCGGCCTTGGCCGACTTTTGCGCCGACTGGGCCTTCTCGGCCGACTGCTTTGCGCAATCGGATTTTTCGGTCGCCTGGGCTTGGGCGGAGGTCGCGTCGGCGCGGGCGTCATTCGCTTTTGCCGTCGCCTTTTTCTCCGCATCGACGGCCTTGCGCTCGGTGGCATCGGCCTTGGCCAGGCGGGTCTTCGCAGTGGCAATCTGCTGATCGGCCTGCGAGACGGCGTGGGCGGCCTCTTTGACAGCGCGATCCGCTTTCTCGACCTCGGCCTTGGCGCTCTTCGCGGCCGCCTTATCGGTCTTCGCCACGGCCGAAGCCTTGGCCTTGGTCGCTTCCAGTTCGATCTTCGCCTCGGCGACCTTTTCCGCCGCTTCGTTGCGCTTGGCCTGCGCCGAGGCGAGCGATTCGGTGGCCTTTTCGGTCGCGGGCTTTTCCGATTCAGCCTTTTTCGCCAAGTCCTTGGCGTGAGCCTCGGTCTTTTCCGCCGCGTCATCGGCCTTGCGGGCGGTGTTGATTGCCGACTGGGCGTCCGACGCCTCTTCCTTGGCCTGCTTGGTCACTTCGTTGGCCTTGACCTGCTCGGCGCGGGCCTGGTCCTGGGCCTTTTTCGAGGTCTCATCGGCACCGTCGGCGACGCTGAGCAGATCGGCGGCCTCGGCCTGCTTGGGCAGGACCTGGCCCTGGGGATCCTGGGCTTTTTCCAAGGCCGCGACGCTGGGACGGGTAGTGGCCGGCGCCTGACTGTCCAGCGCCTCCTGCTGCTGGCGCAGGATTTCGGCCTGAATCTCCATCGCCCTTTCGGCGCCCTCGGTTTTGACCTGCTGGTCGTATTCAACCAGTTCCGGGGCCACCTCGACCCGCGCCTGTTCCATTTCGTCGAGGGTCTGGGCCAGCAACTGCACCTGATCGCGCAGCTCGTCACTGGCGCGCTCTTCGATTGCCTGGGCCACGTCGCGGGCCTGGCGCTCGGTGAGTTCCGGCGGCTTGGGGGCTTCTTCGACGGTCTGCCCGAGGATCGCCTGGCGGGCGGGGCTGAACCACAGCGCGATCAACAGCACCAAATGCAGCGCGATCGACAGCAGCCACCAAGCCGACTCAGTCAGCCAGCGCTGGAGGTCTCTTTGCCGCCGCGGCTCGAGTTCGTTCGTCAAGGGCGTGGAATCCAACATTGCGCAGTCCCTCGAATTGGCACAGGTCCAGAACGCGCAAGATTTCCTGCGCCTGGGTGGTGCGATCCGTGTCGATGCGAACGCGGCTTTCCGGGCGCGTCCGTCCCAGTTCTTTGAACTTCTCGTGGAGCTGGCTCTCGGTGACCTGCTTGCCGTCGATGTAGGTCCGGCCGTATTTATCCAGCGCCACGATGGTCATGTCCGGCGTCTCGGTCATGTTGACCGCCGCGATTGACTCAGGCAACTCCAGCGGCACTTCCCGGCTGATCTTCTTGAGCGTCGTGGCGACCAAGAAGAAGATTAGCAGCAGAAAGACGCAGTCGATCAGCGGCGCCATCTGCACCTCGACGGCCTCGTCGCCTTCGGCGGTGTTAATGCGCATGGCTGGACTCCGGTTGGGTCGCGGGGCGCATTTCCGACAGCAAGTCGCCCGCTGCCTCTTCGAGCTGAATCCCGAACAGCGTGGTTCGGCTCTTAAAGTGATGGTAGAGCCACAATGCCGGGATGGCGATGACCAATCCGACAGCGGTGGTGACCAGGGCCTTGGCGATGTCGTCGGCCAAGGCGCTGGCATTGCCCATCTCGCCCATCGCCGCGACGGTGTCGAACGCCCCGATCATCCCGAAGATGGTTCCCAGAAGCCCGAGCAGCGGCTCGAGCGTGGCGACGACGGCAAGCGGATAGGCCTTGTGCAGATGCAGTCGCAACTCGCGCGAGGCGGTGTCGGCGGCGGCGACCGTCCTTTCTTCCTTGGGCGCATCACGGTGGGCGACCATCGACTCGATCATGCGCCCCAGCGTGCTTGGATGTCGCCGGGCCACAGCCGCGGCACCGGTATAGTCGTGCTGGGCGAGCAGTCTTTTCGCCTGGTCGGCCAGGCCCGAGGGGATCACGGCGCTGCGGCGGAAGCGGACCAGCCGTTCCAGCGCCACGGCCAGGCCAACCACCGACAGGAGGATCTGCACGATGACGGTCTTGCCGCCCTTGGCGAGTTTGTCGATCCAGTAGGCGGTATTGGAGACCGCTTCATCCTTGGCCGCGCCCGCCTGGGTGGATGGCGCGCTCGCCGGGCTGGTCGCCGCCGGTGCCGGCTGTGCCCAGCCGATCCGCCCGAAGGCCAAGACCCCCGCGATCAACATCAACACTCCCCATGTGTGCCATTCCAACCGACCTGCTCGCATTAAGGCTCCTGTTCTCAATAAATACATCTTTGTCAGCAATACTACAATCGAATCGTCAACGATGTTGAAAACGCCACCGGAAAAACCAGTTTGACTCGTTCGCAGCAGTCCGCGATCTCGGATGTCGAATCTCCGATTTCAGATTCTGAACTCGTCATCCGCAATTCTTAATCCTTAATTCCTAATTCTCCATTCTTGCTATTTCGGCAGGACTTGGATCGTCTCGTACGCGACGCCCATCTGCGCCAGAACCAGGGTCACGACCATCCAGATCGCCGCGGCGAGGGCTTCGCCGATGATCAGGCCCATGAAGACGCCGCGGGACTGCTGGAACAGCTTGGCTCCGCCGAAGCGGACGATCAGCACCTTGGCCGCCCAGCCGAGGAAGATGCTGAACCACATGATTTCACCATACCACGTTCCAGAGACCAAGTATCCCACCGGCGAGAGCATCCAGCCGGCGAACCGCAGGCTCAGCACCTGCAATACCGTGGTGACGCCGGCGCCGATCCCCCAGTGCAGCCACGGATTGTGCGAAATCGGCGGGAACTGTCCGGCGACGTGGCGATCGACCGGATAGACGATGAAATCGCGAGGCCAGTATTCCAGACCGTGTTCGTTCTCGACCTCCGCCGCCTGCGGCGAGGTGGGCATCGACCAGGTGTAATAGACCTTCAACCACGCCCCGGCCGAAACGACGTAGGAAAGCACCAGTGCCGCGATCATCAAGGTGATCAGCCCGTGGCGCTGGGCACGGCTCGGGGCGGTCGACTCGAACTGCTCCATCCCGTGCAGAGCGAAGACGGCCAGGCTCTCACGGGTGGGGTGGGCGCCCTGGAAGGTGAATGCACCCGCGAAGAAAACATCCTTGGGAGTCATCGAGCTGACCGGTAAGTTGTAATAGATCTGTCGCAGCTCCGGAACAACGCGAAAGCAGGGCACACCGGTCTGGGCGATCACCCGGGCGACGGTCATGTGGACCAGGAGAATGAATCCCACGATCATCAGCGCCACCCACGGCGTGACTCCGACGACCAGTAGCCATGCGATCATCAGGCCAATCCCGCCGACGAAGCCCCAGCCGGCCGGCCCGTAGGGAAGGTAGCTTCCGCGCGGCTCGTGATCCGACGGGCGCAAGCCGATCATTCGCCGCAGCACCCGTCCCCAGTGATGTCGGCCGATCCAGAGGAATCCAGCGCAGAACGCCACGAGGGTTCCCAGGTGCTGATCGGCCCACGCGCCCGCGGGGATATCCACCTGGACGATGCGCGATTGCACGATGACGAGCTGGCGGATCAGAAAAATCGCCCAGATGCTGAAGGCGATTCGCGCTTGCACGAAATAGGCCAGCCCGATGAAGGTGAAGTAGATCGTCGAGTTCTTCACCGCACCGCCGAAGTAGCTCCACGGCTCGTTGGCCATGATCTCGCCCAGTTCGTAGCGCAGCGGCACGAACGGTACTCTCACGTCATACTTGCTCATCGCCGACAGGGAGTGGATCACCACCACGCTGATCAGCGCCGCCCACATGCCGCGGCTGCGAAGCAGCGTGTTGAACGAATGGCCCGGCGCCGGGTCCTCGATCAACGATGACTCCACCCGGGCCAGGGGAAACGGCAATCGTTCCTGCTCGGCCCACTGGTAGCGCACGATCGCCGCGAAACAGAACAGCGCCGACCAGAGTCCCAGCACGAAAACGCCCCAACCGGCAAGCGGGATGATCCACGCCGAATAAGGGATCGGCTCGCCCGGCGGGACGCGCCGATAGATCCAGGTTTGGATCGGGTTGAATCGGCCGTGGGCGATATCCTGGATGGGGAACAGCCAGGCGGGCATTTCCATGCCCAGAAACGACTGCCAGAAAACCGAATCGAGTTCGCCGTAATGAAACGGCGAGACCATGGTGGGGATGAGCTGCCGCATGAGTCCCTGGGTGGGGACCGAACAGGCGACGAGCATCATCCCCATGATCACGCCGAGTTCGCGCTGGCGCAGCGCCAGTCGTGGCGCCCATTTCCAGAGCGGGGCGTTGATCCCCAGGGCCAGCATGAAAAAGACCAGGACGATCACCAGGGGTAAGAAGCTTCCCACCAGCAAGGTGTTGACCAGGATGTAGTCGTTGTAGGGTGCCAGGGCGTTGATCAGGATGACGCCGAAGATGCCAAGCGTCACCGATCGCCAGGTGATCGCTCGGGCATCGCCCGGCGGATGGGGCGAAGGCGATTTCGTCCACGAACTGTAGTCCGATAAATCATCCATCGATGCGATAAAGTCGCGGGCATGATAACGGCGGCGCGGTCGATTGACAGCCGCCAATCAACGCAGGCAATCGGCATATCTGGCGGCGAGCGTCGGCCCATGGGGCGTTTCGGCGGTGGGGAATCGCCCCGCCATTCTCCCGTCGCGCAGAACGATCACTTCTTGCGCGAACGCCGCGACGGTCGGCTCGTGGGTGACCATCACGATGGTCTTGCCGTGGATGGCGCTCAGATCGCGCAGCAACTCGCAAACCGAGCGGCTGTTGGCCGAATCGAGGTTGCCCGTCGGCTCGTCGGCGAGAATGACGGCCGGATCATTGACCAAGGCCCGCCCGATGGCGACGCGCTGCTGCTCGCCGCCGCTCATGGCGTCGGGGCGATGATCGCGACGCGATTCCAACCCCAAAGCGCTGAGCAACTGGTCCACCTTGTCGCCGGCGTGTTGGCCGTTGCGGCCTTCGAGCATCAGCGGCAGGCGGATGTTCTCCTCGGCCGAGAGGGTGGGGATGAGGTTGAAGCTCTGGAAGACCAGCCCGATGTTTCGCCGTCGGAAAAGGGTCAAGGCGCGATCGCGCATCTGCGCCAAGTCCTCGCCGCGAACGCATACCCGCCCATCATCGGCGGTGGTCAGGCCGGCCATCAGATGCAGGAGGGTACTTTTTCCCGATCCGCTGGCACCCATGATCGCCAGGAACTGTCCCTCGGCCACTTCCAGGCTCACCCGGTCCAGCGCCACGACAGCGCGGTCGCCCTGGCGGAATCGCTTGCTGGCCGACTCGACACGAAGAGGAATTGTCATCGCCGAGGCGGCGCGGGGATCGATGTTGGCGGAATCAGCCGGTTGAGCCATGAGAACTTCTGTCTTTCAGACCTCAGACAGTATACCCGGTCCAACGCCCGATAAAGCGAAGGGGATCTGCCGTTCGCGGTTTATCGACTCTCGTCGATGCCAGGCGGTGAGAGAACTGCTTCGGGCAATCAAGTGCCGGTACGGCCCGGACGACATAGAAACGGGGCACACCGAAGCCGCTCGCGGGTTCGGGCGATTGCCGCTGATTCAGTATTCAAAGGGCACGCAATGCCATGGCGAACGCAATGACGCCGAGATCCCGCGAAAGTGACAGTCCGCCGCCGGACGACGAACTGGCGCAGGTGTCGGGGCGCGCCGTGCGGCAGTTCAAGACGGTCGTCTGGTGCCATCTCGACAGCAGCCGCGACCACGCGGCGATCATCCACGCCATCGTGGCCCTGGCGCACAATCTCCGCGCCGTCGTGGTGGCCGAAGGGGTGGAAAACGCCGAGCAGGTGGCAACGTTGCAAGGGCTGGATTGCGACCTGGCCCATGGATTCCACTTCCACAAGCCGATGCCCGCGGCGAACATCGAGAACCTGATCGCGGCGCAGTCGATGGTCGAGCGCGCGGCATGAGCGGCGGGTTCACCAGGTCGATTCAACGGAACAGAGCCACCCTCCCCGCCGTCGATCTCTGGGGTGAGCCGCAGGTTCCCCAGGTCGATTCAACAAAACGGCGCAGTCCCGGTGAATGCGGAATCGAGCAGTTCGCTCAGACGATCCGCCGCGATGCCGTAGGCGATGGCGTTGACAGTTACCTTCGCCCATTCGGCGGCGGCGGGCACTTCGCCCAGACGCCGGGCCGGACGATCGGCGCTGGTGGTGGTCCACACCACAACGGCATCTCCCGGAGCGAACGCCACGGCGGCCTTAAGATGCCCGATCACCGCCCCCGGTTCGGCGGCGATGGCGATAGCGAGCCGATCCAGCGCTGTGCCGAGTCGATTCATCATGCCGGCGCTGGAGGGCGGCGACGGCAGCGCCACGTCAAACGAGCGGGTTTGCGCCGAGGCTTCGTGGCCATGGGCGTGATCACGTTGCGGCGGCGGCGAGGGCGGCCGCACCGATGGTGGGGCGGTCTCGCCGGTGGCGGCGGCGCTTGATTCAGTCGAGCCGCTCTCGCCGGTGGCGGGACTCGATTCAGCCGGGTCGTTCTTGCCGGCGGCGCTTGATTCAGCCGAGCCGCCCGGATCGAGATAGTTGAGCATCGCCCCCGCGCCGTCGCGCGTCGCCGAACAGGCGACGATCGGCACATCGGCGCGGATCGAGCTGATGTAGGCTCGCGCCGATTCCACGGTCGCGTGGTCGGCAAGGTCCACCTTGTTGATCGCCACCAGGTTGGCCGACTCGATCCCCGCCTCGATCAGCGGGCCGATCACCCGTCGGAGCTTTTCCATTCGCTCGATGTCCAGCAGCACGACCATGCGGATCGAGCCAAGCCCGGGGCCGTAACCGTCGAGGATTTCGCGGACCATTTTTGGCGATGCCACCCCGGACGGTTCGAGCAGCACTATGTCGGGGGCGACTTTTTCCTCGAGCTGCTTAAGCGTGGACCAGAGATTCCCGGCCAGCGAACAGCAGACGCAGCCGCCGAACACTTCTCGCAGTTCCAGCCCATGGGAGCGCAAATACTGCGGATCGACTCCGACCCTGCCGACTTCGTTCTCGATCACCGCGACCGTGCGCCCGCGGGCGACGAGGGCGCGGGCGAGGCTCAGCAGCACCGTGGTCTTACCAGCGCCGAGAAATCCCGCGATGACGATCAAGTCCATGGCCACGGCTCACTCCAACACGATCAGAAGGTCCTTGGCGATCATCTGGTCGCCGGGCTTGACCAGGATGTCGGCGACCTTGGCGTCGCGAGGCGAATAGACCGCCGTTTCCATCTTCATCGCCTCGATGCTGAGCAGCCGCTGGTTGCCCTTGACCGCGTCGCCCTTGTTCACGGCGATATTCATCACCTTCCCCGGCATCGGTGCCCCGATGTGATGCGGATTGTCCGGATCGGCCTTGGGATGCTTATGCAGTTCCTTCTCCATGGCGCGATCGGGCACATTGACTTCGCGCGGCTGGCCGTTGAGCTCGAAAAAGACAGTTCGCAGCCCGTCTTCGCGCACGTCGCCGATGGTGAGGAACCGCGCGACCAGCGTCTTGCCCGGCTCGATCTCGACGTTCATTTCCTCTCCCGGTTTCAAGCCGTAGAAGAAATTGCGCGTCGGGATGACGCTCACGTCGCTATATTGCGTCCGCACTTTCTCGAACTCGACGAACACCTGCGGATAAAGCAGGTAACTGAGGACCTCGACGTCGTTCGGCTGCCGCTTAATCTTGCCAGTGAGTTCCTCCCGTGCCTTGGCGAAGTCCACCGCCGGCATCGAGGCGCCGGGGCGTCCCTTGAGCGGCTTGGCATCGGCCGATTTCAAGACGATCTCGCGCAGCGCCTTGGGCCAGCCTCCCTCGGGAAAGCCGATCATCCCCTGCATCATCTCCACGACGCTGCGCGGGAACGTCAGCTTGCGGGTCGGGTCCAGCACGTCGGCGGCGGTGAGATTGTTCGTCACCATGAATAGCGCCATGTCGCCTACCACCTTGCTCGACGGGGTGACCTTGACGATGTCGCCGAACAGCCGGTTGACCTCGGCATACGCATCCGCCACATCGCCCCAGCGCTCCTCGAGGTGAAGGCTCTTGGCCTGTTGCTTGAGATTGGTGTATTGCCCGCCGGGCATTTCGTGGTGGTAGACCTCGGCGGTGGGGCTTTTGATGTTCTCCTCAAATGGATAGTACGCCTGGCGGGCCGATTCCCAATAATCGCTCAGGCGATTGAGATTGGCGAAATCCAGGCCGGTGTCGCGCGGGGTATGGGCCAGGGCCGCGACCAGAGAATTAAGGTTGGGCTGGCTGGTCAGGCCCGACATGGCGCTGAGCGCGCCGTCGGCGATGTCCACGCCGGCGTCGGCGGCGCGGAGGATCGACCCGGCGTTGATCCCGCTGGTGTCGTGGGTGTGGAAGTGGATCGGCACATCCACCTCCTGGCGCAGAGCCTTGACCAGCGTGTACGCCGCGTACGGCTTGCACAGCCCGGCCATGTCCTTAATCGCCAGCACATGCGTGCCCATGGCGACCAGCTCCTTGGCCATTTTCACGTAATATTTCAGTGAATACTTCTCTCTGGCCGGGTCGAGAATGTCGCCGGTGTAGCAGATCGCCGCTTCGCAGACGGCATTGGTCTTGTGGATGACCGTCTCCATCGCCACCTTCATGTTCGCCGTCCAATTCAGCGAATCGAAGATGCGAAACACATCGATGCCATGCTCGGCGGCGCGGAGGATGAACTGGGCGACGACGTTGTCGGGATAATTGGTGTATCCGACGGCGTTGCTGGCCCGCAGCAGCATCTGGAAGGGGATGTTGGGTATCAACTGGCGCAACTGATCGAGCCGGTCCCAGGGGTCTTCCTGCAGGAACCGCATGGCCGTGTCGAACGTCGCTCCGCCCCACATTTCGAGGGAAAACAGGTTGGGCGCCAGATGAGCGGTGGCGGCGGCGATGCGGCGAAGATCGTAGGTGCGCACGCGGGTGGCCAGCAGCGACTGATGGGCATCGCGCATGGTCGTGTCGGTGAGCAGCAGGCGTTTTTGTTTGCGAGCCCACTGGGCGAAGGGGCCGGGACCCAGTTCGATCAGCTTCTGGCGCAGTCCCGGCGGGGGGGCGACGCCGTGCGAATAGCTGGGCACCGGCGGCTCGGGCAGCTCCCGCTGCGGATCGAACTTGGACTTCACATCCGGGCGGCCGTTGACGATCACGTCGCCCAAGTAGGTCAGCAGCTTGGTGGCGCGATCCTTGCGCGGGACGAACCGGAACAGTTCCGGCGTGGTGTCGATGAAGGTGGTGGTCGCGTCGCCGGCGCTGAACGTGGGGTGGTTGATCAGATTTTCAAGGAATGGGATGTTGGTCTTGACCCCGCGGATGCGAAACTCGCGCAAGGCCCTGTCCGACCGCCGGATCGCCTCGGCGAGATCGGCGCCCCAGGTGGTGAGCTTGACCAGCAGCGAGTCGAAGTAGGGCGTGATCATCGCCCCGCCGAACGCCGTGCCCCCGTCCAGCCGCACCCCGAACCCCGCCGCCGACCGGTAGGTGCTCAATCGACCGTAGTCGGGGATGAACTGGTTTTCCGGGTCCTCGGTGGTGATGCGGCACTGGATCGCCGCCCCGCGCGTCTGAATCTGATCCTGCGCGGGGATGTTCAGCGGCGGTTCGTGCAGGTTGTAGCCTTGCGTGATGAGGATCTGCGACTTGACCAGATCCACGCCGGTCACCATCTCGGTGACGGTGTGTTCAACCTGGATGCGGGGGTTGACTTCGATGAAGAAAAACTCACCGGTGTCGACGTCGAGCAGGAACTCGACCGTCCCGGCGGCGCGATAGCCGACCGGCTTGCACAGGCGCACCGCCGCATTGCAGATGCGCTGGCGCAGCTCCGGGTCCAGGTGGATCCCCGGCGCCACCTCGACGACTTTCTGATGCCGGCGCTGCACCGAGCAGTCGCGTTCCCACAGATGCACCAGGTTGCCATGGGCGTCGCCGAGCAACTGCACCTCGATGTGTTTGGCGCGGGCGATGTAGCGTTCGAGGAACACCTCGGGCCGTCCGAACGCGGCCCCGGCCTCGTGCTGGGCCTCTTCCAGCTTGCACGCCAGCTCATCGGCACGTTTCACCACCCGCATCCCGCGCCCGCCGCCGCCGAAGCTCGCCTTGATCATCAGCGGATAGCCAATTTTTTTCGCGGCCTGCTTGATCTCGGCCAGATCCTTCAGCCCGTGTTCAGTGCCCGGGATGGTGGGCACATCGGTCTGGCGGGCCAGGCGCTTGGCGGCGGTCTTGTCGCCGAACATCTCGAGATGCTCGGGCAGCGGGCCGACGAAGGCGATGTTATTCTCAGCGCACGACCGCGCCAGTTGCGCGTTTTCGCTCAGGAATCCGTAACCGGGGTGGATCGCGTCCACCCCATGCTCGCGGGCGACGGCGAGAATTGCGGGAATGTTGAGATAGCTCTTGACCGGCTCGCCCCCGTCGACGGGACCAATCTGGTACGATTCATCCGCCTTGAACCGGTGCAGCGAGAAGCGATCCTCATGGCTGAAGATCGCCACGGTTTCCAGGCCCAGTTCCGACGCGGCGCGGAAGACTCGGATGGCGATTTCAGAGCGGTTGGCGACAAGTAATTTCTGCATGGATGGATGGACCCCGTGATTCAGTGATGGTAGCAACAGCCGCTCAAGCGGCCCGCTATTGTTGGAAGGGCGGCGGGAAATTGCAAAACGCGGATATCCGGAATGTTCATCGGCGCCCGGCGGCTCGGCTGCGCCGCGGGGACATGGAGACATTCAGAATGCTCCCCTTTGCGGCGGCTCACGTCGTTTGGCGGGACGGGCCGATAAGATTCTCAGAAGCGCCGGCATAGCGCCCGGCGATGGAGAATCGCGTGCGGGGATCGGCGGAACATTGCCCGTTTCTCAATCGACGCGATGGGCGCTGCGCCGAGCGATTCGCTCTGCGCCGACTTGACCAGGCGCTGGAGGCTTGCTTCGGGGCCTATCATGCCTGTCCCCAATACACCGCGTTGTTGCTGGAACGTCGCGTCCGGCGGGTGTCGGGCGCGGTCCTGATCACGGCGACGGTCCGGCGGTCGCGGAGTGCTGACGATGCCCGAACCATCCCCCTCGCGGTCCTCGGCTCGCTCGCCGATTCAAACGCGCAGTCCGCTGCCTGAACTTCGGCAACTGCTGATCCACCTCGCGTCGGAGCGCGGTTTGGCCGACAACTCGATGCACGCCTATCGGCGCGATCTGGAAGACCTCGACGACTGGCTCACCGCCCGGGGAAAGAGCGCCATGTCCGCCGGCGCCGATGAGTTCCGCGAGTATCTGCGCGATCTGACTCGGCTGGGCCGCTCGACCCGCACCGTCACCCGGCGGCTGGCCGCCATTCGCGTATTTCTTCGCTACGTGATGGCCGAAGGCCACGAGGCGGCGTCGTTGATTCTCCAGCAACTCGAGCGGCCCAAGCCAGAAAGCTCTCTGCCGAAAATCCTCAGCCGGGCCCAGGTGAATCAGCTCATCGCCGCGCCCGATCCGGCATCGTCGCTGTTTTGCCGCGATGTGGCGATCCTCGAGCTGCTGTACGCCGCGGGACTGCGGGCGTCGGAACTGTGCGATGTGAAGCTGCGCGATGTCAATTTGCAGGTCGGCTGCGTTCGGGTGCTGGGCAAGGGGATGAAAGAGCGCATCGTCCCGATCGGGCGGGCGGCGATCGAGGCGATCGGACGATACGTGGCCGAAACCCGTCCGGCGCTGGACCGGCGGACTCCCCCCGGCGAACGGTTGTTCCTGTCGCGCACGGGCAAGCCGCTGGACCGGATCGCGCTGTGGATGCTCGTCGAGCGCCATGCCCGCAAGTGCGGGCTGCTCCAGCATGTCTCGCCGCATGTGCTGAGGCACTGCTTCGCAAGCCACCTGCTCGGCGGCGGCGCCGATCTTCGCATTGTCCAGGAACTGCTCGGCCACAGCGACATCGCCACGACGCAGATTTACACCCACGTCGATCAGGCGCGGCTCAAGGCGATCCACGAGAAATATCACCCGCGGCGGTAGGCTTGGAATTAAACGCGAAGGCGCGAAGGCGCGAAGAAAACGACCCGATTTGGCTCTACATGCTCATCCGAGTTTCGTCGTGATATACCGATCGCGGCCTTCAGTGAGACATCCACAATACCTCGGAACCTTTGGCGTAGTTCCGTGTTTCTCCAATCGGATTGTCTCAAACCGGCCCGCGAGCGGTATAGTTTCTACGCCCCTCGCGGGGACCTTGCCTGCCTCAGGCCGATCGACTCATCCTCAAGTCGGCGCGGGGCGATGTATTCTTCGCCCCTTCGGCCCTTCGCGTTTCAATATCTTTTGTGACCCATGGCATCGCTACACGCCGAGCCAAGTCATCAAACCTCCATGATGTCCTTGCGCTTGTGTTCGATCAGCTCGTCCACCTTGGTTTCGTACTGCTTGGTCAGTACCTGGATCTGTTCCTTGCCGCCGCTGGATTCATCCTCGGAGACCACGCCGCCTTTTTCCTCGGTTTCCAGCAGTTTGTTGGCATCGCGGCGGGAGTTGCGGAAGGCGATCTTGGCCTGCTCGGCCATTTGCTTGACCTGCCCGACCATCCGCAATCGCACCTCCTGCGACATTGCCGGCAGGACCAGTCGAAGCTGTTTGCCGTCGCTGTGCGGGGTGAGGTTGATCTTGCTGTCGTTGATCGCCCGCTCGATCGCCTTGAGATCGCCGGGGCTGAACGGCTTGATGAGAATCTGCGTGGCCTCGGGAACGCTGATCGCGGCGATGGAGCGCAGATCGGTGGGGCTGCCGTAGTAGTCGACCTTCACATGCTCGACCAGCGCCGGGCTGGCTCGCCCGGTGCGAACGCCGCGCAGCTCGTGGCGCAGATGCTCCACCGCTTTTTCCATGTGTTCTTCGCAGTCCATCAAAATGTCGTCAACGGGCATGGTATTTTTCTTTCCGGTCGGTTGAATGATTAGTCGTCGGCGATGATCTTGGTCCCGATCTTCTCCCCGCGAATGACCCGTAGAATATTTCCGGGTTTTTTCATGTTGAAGACCACCACGGGGATCTTTCGTTCGTGGCTGAGGGTGATGGCCGTGAGGTCCATGACCCGCAGGCGATCATGGTGGACCTGGCGATAGGTGATTTCGTGATAGAGCGTGGCGGTGGGATCGATCTTGGGATCGGCGCTGTAGATGCCGTCCACCTTGGTCGCTTTCAGCAGGACATCGACCCCCAGTTCCGTCGCCCGCAGCGCCGCGCAGGTGTCGGTTGTGAAAAATGGATTGCCCGTTCCCGCCGCCAGAATGATCGCGCGGCCCTTCTCCAAATGTCGCACCGCCCGGCGACGAATCCACGGCTCGCAGACGCTGTAGACACTGATGGCGCTGAGAACCCGCGTCGGCTGGCCGAACGATTCCATCGTCTCTTGCAGCGCCAGGGAGTTGATGACCGTGGCGAGCATCCCCATGTAATCGGCGGTGGCCCGCTGGATATGGCCTTCCTTGGCGAACGTGGCGCCGCGGATGAAATTGCCGCCGCCGACGACTACCGCCAGTTGGACGCCCATCTTGGCAACCTCGACGCACTGGCGGGCGATCGATTCGAGTTCGCCGGCGTCGATCCCGCCGCCGCCTTCGTGCGACAGGCCTTCGCCGGAAAGTTTCAGCAACACGCGCTTGTAAACCGCGGGGCCGCCGGTGGCGGTAGTAGGCTTTGGATCAGGCATACGGAACGGGATTATACCGATCGAGATCAGAATGTGGATGGCGAGATCAAACCGACTAATCCGTCGACCGACCCGGAGTTGGGGCGGAGCGGGTTTGTGAGTCGAATTTGAGGTCGATTGCCGAGAAGGTGAAAATTTCAGATTTCAGTCCCCCGCCAAACGCGGCGGCGGGGATGGATTTTCGGGCATCGCCGCGGGTTGTTGGGGCGCGCGGGTATAATCCCGGCCAATGGATCAGCTTATTCCGCTTTCATGGTTCGTCGATCAGCCGACCTGGGCGCTGATCCTGCTCTCGGGTGTCGCGCTGGCGGGGCTGATCAAGGCGGCGGGGATGCTCGTCGATGGGATCGCCGGGATCGCATTTCACTTTCGCGTTTCCAAGGTCGTGGTGGCCGCGACGGTGTTGTCGCTGGGCACGACCAGTCCGGAGACCGCCGTGTCGGTCATGGCCGCAATCGCCGGACAGCCGGGTCTGGCCCTGGGCAACGCGGTGGGGTCGGTGGTGTGCAATGCGGCGTTGATCGTGGGAATCGGATGCTCGCTCGGTACTCTGCCCGCCGAGCGATTCGTGCTTCGCAGACAAGGCGCGTGGATGCTCTTCGCCGGCGTCCTGCTGACGACCTGGTGCTTCATCGTTTGGGGACTCCATCCGCAATCTCCGCAACTGGGGCGCGGCACCGGCGTGGTCTTCCTGCTGCTGCTGGGGGTGTACGTCGTGATGAGCGTGCTGTGGAGCCGTCGTCATCCCCGCGGTGAGCCGTTTGTGGCGCGCAGCGCGGCGGAGCATCCGCAGCCGACCCGCAAGGAGATAGATCGCCCCTTGACGCCCCTGGCGTTGTTGAGCGTCGGCGGGCTGCTGCTGGTGCTGCTCACCAGCCGCATATTCGTCGCGGCGTTGACCGTCTTGAGCGAGCGATGGGGCATCCCGCCGGTGATCGTGGCCGCCACCATCGTATCGGTGGGAACGAGCCTGCCCGAGCTGGTGGTCTCGATCACCAGCGTACTCAAAGGACACGGCGAGATGCTGATCGGCAACGTCATCGGTGCCAACATTTTGAACATCCTCTGGGTGCTGGGGGCCTCGGCGCTGGCGCGGCCGCTGCCTCTGCTGATGGCTTCAAGCGATAATCCGCGCGTGTTCCTGCTCCTTCATCTGCCGGCGATGCTGCTGACGCTGGGCGTGTTTTGCCTGGCGGTGCTGCTGGCCGAGCGGCGCGGGAAATTCGCGCGCTCCTTCGGCCCGATCCTATTGGGCATGTACGTCGGATATATCGCGCTGCAATTCGCCTTCCGTTGACGGCGGCGGCCCTAGAACGACTCCTGGCAAAACGGCCGACCCCTGGACGCCAGCGCATCCAGTGTCGTGTGCGCGCGGGCGTCCGCACTCGTCGCCAGTCCCATCCGCACCGCTTCGCTGGCATCGAGATCGCCGCACGCGATCGCCGCCCACACGCGATCGGCGCACTCGAACGTGGGAGACTGTCGTGTCGAGCGGACGGCGACACGGCCGGCATCAATCTCGATCTTGAATCGCGAGGTTGTCTTCTCGATCTCCCGCACCGCGACGACCGCCGATCCACTTCGGTCGTCTGCGAGCCGCGCCTGGTCGAGGAACTTCGCGTGATCCAGAATTCGCACCTGCATCCGGGTGATCGTGCGCAACGCCGCGGTCGGATGGCTGACCAGCCGGTGCGGCAATTGCGGCTCGCTCAGCCACCAATTCAAGCTCCAATCCACCGGTACCTGCAGGATGGCGGCGTGGTACTGATCGCGCAAACTGCCGAGAAAGCTCAGCAGTCGAACAAAATCGGCGCGGTCCCGGGCGCAAAAGTCGCTGACTCGCACGATGTCGCGTCCCGTCTGGGTCATGGTCAGATAGGCCCATCCCCGTGCCTCACCGCCGGTGCCGGGGCGATCCACGAACGCAAAGCCATCGTCGAACTGCCGGGCGCAAGTCGCCCACGCGGCCGGCGTGCGCTCGATGTCGCATTGGCCCCGCTCGACCATGTGCTGGCGACACTCCGCGATCGCCTCGGAGTCGGAGTCGGCGTCGGTCGCCGGGCGGTAATCATGTTCGCCGGTGGGAAGCAAATGCAGGGGAATCGTCCACTCGTTGCGCCGTTCGACCAGGCCGTAGCCGAAATGTTCGTAAAAACTGGCGCGAAACGGTATCAGCGCCGAGACGATCTGCCCGCAGCGCCGCGCATCGTCGAGGATCTCTCGCATGATCCGCGTCGCCAGGCCCGCCGCGGGTTTGCGCCGCTCGGTGCGAACGGTCCCCACGTAGGCCACGCCCTGGCAGCTCAGCGGCCTGCCGTGCGCCCACATCGTCATCGGCAGGGCGGTGGCGGTGCCGATGGGCCGATCATCGAGTTCGGCCAGGAGCATCCGCGCTCCATCGGCGCTGCGCGGATCGCGCACGGAGCCGCGGAATCGCTCGGCATCGCGGCGCTGGGCCGCGAACGACTGCATTCTCGCCTCGGCCACGCGGTCCAAGTCATCCGCCCCGGCCCATCTCAATTCGATCGCCATGAATCCTCCTCGGGACCAACCTGCTCGTGCCGGATTATGGCGCACCGCCCGGCGGTCGCCAAGTCCGGCTTGTCAGATGGATCGGGTGCGGGGATGATGCGGATCGGGGCACCATGGAGCTGCGATGCAATTGTACAACACAACGCGCGGACCGGTTCTGGAACTCGACGGGGCGCTTTTTCATCTGCTGGATTCGGAGTTCGACAGCCTGGTGAATCATCCCGATCCGCGTGCGGCGCTGCGCCATCTCGCCGCCAAACGCCGCAGCGCCGAACCGATTGCTGAACTCGATCCGCGGACGCTGCTGGCACCGATCGGCAATCAGGAAATCTGGGCCGCCGGGGGGACCTACGCCGTGGCGGAGGCGGCACCGCAATCGCCGGCGATGCCTGCGCCATTGCCGGCGACGCCTTTGCAATTGCCGGCGATGCCTGCGCCATCGCTGGCGACGCCTCCGCAATTGGCGGCGACGCCCGCGCCATCGGCGGTGCCTGCGCGATCAGCGGCGACGCCTTTGCCATTGGCGGTGCCCGCGCAGTCAACGGTGGTGCCCGCGCAGTCAACGGCGGTGCCCGCGCAGTCAACGGTGGTGCCCGCGGCGTTGGCCGCACGAGGCGCGGCGGGCGCTTCCGCGGACCGGGGCTGCCGACGCCCGCGGTTGTTCTTCAAATCCTCGGCCCATCGCGTGAGCGGACCGGCCGCACCCATCCGCATCCGCGCTGACTCGCGCGACACGATCCCCGAGCCGGAACTGGCCCTGGTGATCAACCTGGTGGGGCATATCGTCGGCCTCACCATCGCCAATGACGTAACGGCACGCGACCTGATCGAGACCGATCCGCGGTTTCTCTGCCAGGCCAAGGTCTACGACCAATGCTGCGCGCTGGGACCGGGAATCCTCATCGGCCATGAGCCGCTCGATCCTTCCACCCGCATCTCGATCGAGGTTCGACGCGGCGGAGAAGTCGCTTTCGCCGGAGAAACCGCGCTGGAGCGAATGATCATCGGGGCTGATGAACTGATTGAGTGGCTGTTCCGCGACAACACGTTTCCCGCCGGGGTGATCCTGCTCACCGGCAACGGCGTGACGATTCCGCCGGACTTCGCCTTGCGCAAGGCGGACGAGGTGCGGATTGAGATTCCCCCGATCGGCTCTTTGAGCAATCCCGTGCGCTAGAGGTTTCGCGCGCCCAGCGTCCCCGTGAATTGCCGCAACATGCGGGCGCGGGCGTGGTCGGTGGTGTATCGCCGGGTGATCACCTGGACCGAGGCCAATTCGTGTACGGTGCTGAGGACGAACGCGGAAGTGGGAAGAATTTCGCCCCAGCGTTCATCGTCGGGATCGGCGGTGTCGAGCAGGGGGCTGACCATGGCTTCAGGAACGGCGTAGATGCGCAACCGGGTGGTTCGCTCAAGCCCGATGGATGGGTCGGCGCACAACTCGCTGAGCCGGTGCGGTGAGAGGTGCATCCGGGCGCTGGCGATGGCCGGGATCGGATCCTCATCCAGCTTCTGCGCCGCGGAAATGGAAAACCGGCCGCGTCCGTCGCCGTTGGTCACGTAGCGGTATCCGCCGAGGATTTCACCGGTGACAACCGGGCCGTCGATGCGCGCGACAATCTGCTCGCGGGGTTCTCGCAGCGCCTCGACGATCCGCGGGATCAACCCGCGGAGTTGGCCGCGTCGAAACGCCAAGTCCAGCGGCACCTGATTCTCATCGGTGGGCAGGATCAGAATTTCCAGCGCCCGGCTGTCGGCGGGCCAGGCGTAGTCCACCGGGCCTTGCAACCCGTCCAACGGCCACCCAGCGCGGCGATCGGCCTTGACGATCTCGAATTGGTTGATGCGAACGATCATGCGGTGACGCCCCGCATGGTACGCGCGATCGCCGTCGATTTCACACCCGGCTGCTCGATACCGCGCGCCGGGTGCGTGCGTCGTTGTCCGCGGCGAGCGTTTGCGGGGCGGCGATGGGGGTTCTACCATGAGCGGCGGATGAGCCAATGGGGAAAACGGGTGGGGAAAACGGGTCAGGGATCAAAAACTGAGGTTGTCGACTTTGATGTGATGCATCGTATAGGGTCACTTACCACCATGCCACGGCAGCGGCGTGATACATGGTGAGGCGGGTACGCCCACCCCACAGGGCTACAGAAGACATTTCTCCGGATGCGCGATTCTCCCATCCCGATGCGCGGTTCTAAACTCCGGATGCGCGAGAAAGATTTCCGGATGCGCGAGTTATATTTCCGGATGCGCGAGAAAGATTTCCGGATGCGCGAGAAAGATTTCCGGATGCGCGAGTCATATCTCCGGATGCGCGAGTTATATTTCCGGATGCGCGAGAAATATTTCCGGATGCGCGAGATAAATTTCCGGAGGCGCGGGATATATTTCCGGATGCGCGGGACAAATTTCCGGATGCGCGGGATATATCTCCGGATGCGCGGGATAAATTTCCGGATGCGCGAGATAAATTTCCGGATGCGCGAGATATATCTCCGGATGCGCGAGATAAATTTCCGGATGCGCGAGTTGAAAATCCGGGTTTATTGGCGAATAACAGGGGTTGGACGTTGGCGGGGCGGGGAAAGTTTCGGCGGGCGCTTTTTTTATGAGTCGGTCATTAACTCACCGCCCGGGCAGGTCGATGACATTGGCATGCCCCGAGGGCTTGTTGATTGAGCTCTCGAAGGGGTCGGGAGTCTTCACTGTTGTTCCTTCGAAGCTCTCGAAGGCAGCGCAACGCGCTGCCGGCGAATCTGGTGTCGCGGGCGCGGGTCTGGCGCGGGTTGAGTCCGGGGGTGTTGGAACAGGGCGA
>JBBQNJ010000026.1:0-54338 GCA_038329845.1 Tepidisphaerales bacterium
TGCCGAAGGGGCGGTCGAGGAAGATTGTCAACGATCCGAACAGGTTCTTGATCGAATCCTGCGCCGCCAGCGAGACGGCCAAGCCGGCGATCCCCAAGCCCGCCAGCCAGGCGGTGATGTCGGCACCGAAGACATTTTCGGGGGGCAAATAGGGGACGCTCCTTGTAACCTGATTCACCCTATCGGCTTACATCGTATTTGTGTCACAAAAGATGCGACCGCTGCGATTATCCCCTCACGCGGCGGTGCGTGAGAATCCGCCGATGGGGACCCGGGCGGCACTCGCCTTGCCAAAGGGGGCTTGGGAATTGGTGAGTTGCAGGCCCGCGCCGGCCGGAATGATTCGCCGCTGGCCCTGCGCCGCCGCGTCGAGCCGGCGGCACCGGTGCTGCGCGATCTGTGATTTATGCCTGCGATCACGCTTCCCAGTTGGATGGATCAACCGCCTGATCGACCAGGTAGTCGAACTGACCGATCTCCCGGGTGAGATCGAGAATCGTGTATCGCCGGCGGATCGCCACGGCCTGCGAGAAGCTTTGCCGCAGCCGCTGGAAGGAGATGCCGATCTGCCGGGGATCAGCGGGTGCCCCGGCGTCGGTGAGCATTCGGCGAAGCGCCCTCGACGGGATCAACTGCGCTTCGAGCCGATGTCGCAGCGCCGGCCAGGCCCCGCGCAGTCGAGTCAGCCGATCGCGCAGCATTTCCGGCGAGATCCACTTGGCCCGCGATTCCTCCAGCGCCTTTGTCCGCATCGCCTCGATGTCATAAAGCTTGCCGATCGTCGATTCCACCGACTCCCAGTTCGGCCAGGAGCGCACACAGTCGTCGATGTTCAGACGATCGAGATCCAGCAGCAGCACCGCCTCGTAGAGCCGCGTCGAGGCGATCGAGCCGATGGCCACCTTGCTGCCGTGCGAAACGCTTGCCCCCTCGTGGGTATGCCGCTGCATGTCCCATAGGTGGCTGAACTGATGTTCAGCGCCCGAAGCGGGGCGTGAGCTGCGCGTGACCTGCATGGCCAGGCCGCTTTCCAGCAGCCCGCGCAGCAGATTCTCGATCGCGCCCGGCTCGCCGCGGCCGACCGCCGCCGGTTGATCCAGCCAGCGGCGCAGCGGCGTCTGAAGCATCCGCCAGGCCCGGTCGTCGATCGGGTCGATCCCCAGGGCATCGGCCAGAAGCCAATCCGCGCCGCAGGGAACTTTCGCCAGCAGATCGGCGTATCCGCTCGAGGCCATTGTCGCCGGCGCTTCGGCGATGACGGAAAGATCCGCGATGACGACCCGTGGTGCCGGGCAATCAAAGGTCTGCTTGGAGCCGTCTGCCGTGATCGAAGCGCCGAACGCGGTGTAGCCGTCCATCGACGCGGCGGTGGCGACGACCATGTAGCCGCGCCCGGCGCGATACGCCGCGAGCTTCACAATGTCGTTGATCGAGCCGGACCCGACCGCCAGGGGAATCGCCCGCGGTGCGGCGCGGATCGCCGTCTCGGCGCGATCGACCGCCGCCATGTCGGCCGCCACGGCCGGCGATCCGGGAAAGACCAGCCTTGTCCGCGTCCGGTCCCCCGCCGGGGCGATCGGCAGGACCGCGGCGCTAAGTCCATGGCGTTCGGCGGCGGCGAGGGTGTTCTCATCGGCGACGATCAGTGCCGGGCAGTTGCCGAAATTCTGATGAAATGCCTCGGCAATCCGCGCAATCGCGCCCACGCCAAGCACGATCCGGGATGTCTCGGGACATAACCCCGCGGCTTGCGGCGGGTTTAATGACGGCGAATTCTTCATGGCCGCTCCCAGAATAGTTCGAACCGACCGGCGTTGGCGGCGGGATCCGACCAAAACCGCGGAACGATCCGATCGTCGCGGGCGATCACGCCGCCGACGGGGTCGGGCCGATCCGGTAATCGCCTTCGAGCACCGCGCCCAGGCCGACGGCGAGGCTCGGGGCGGTAACACTGCCGCGGATTTCCGCGTCGGGGCCGACCAGCACCGGGCCACGGCTGACGATATCCCCTTTCACGCGCCCGCGGACGATCAGCCCGCCGCAGAGAATCCGGTCGGTTACGACGTTACCTTTTTTCTCAATGGTGATCGTCGAGCAGGTCTCGATGACCCGCCGAGCTTGATACTCCTTGATCCGGATTTCTTCCAGGCGCAGCGGCTTGTTGCAGAACTTGCAGGTGACGGTCATGGCGCGGCGGCCGACCTCCTGCGATTTCTCGCAGTGCAGGCAGACGATCATCTGCCGATCGTCGGAGGATGAGGCGCGGTCGCCGAAAGCCATCGGTCACAGACACCGGCGCCGATCGGCACCGATCCATTTCGCATCCGCGAATCGAGCGGCGGTGATTA
Organism: Tepidisphaerales bacterium; assembly: GCA_038329845.1. Taxonomy (GTDB): domain Bacteria; phylum Planctomycetota; class Phycisphaerae; order Tepidisphaerales; family Tepidisphaeraceae; genus JBBQNJ01. The sequence continues at coordinate 2,349 of JBBQNJ010000026.1, forward strand.
CTTGGGCTGAAGAGGCGGAACGTTCAATCCCCCCGGGCGCGCGGCACCGGCCGCGGCGGCGGCGGCGGCGGCATTGCCGGCCGGGCGGTTCTTCACCGCGTCGGGACCGACGCTCACATGACCGGTGAAGATCGCCCCTTCGTCGACCACGAGCTTGCTGGCCCGCAGATCGCCTTCATAGCGGGCGCTCTGCTTCATCTCGACGCGGTCATTGGCGCTGAGATTGCCCTTGACTTCGCCCTCGACGACGATGGCGCCGGCCTCGACATCGGCCATCAATTTGGCCTCGCGAGAGATGTGCAGCCGCCCGGGCGAGTTGATCTTGCCTTCAAATCGGCCATGCAGGCGCATTCCTTTTTCAAAGGTCAACTCGCCCTTAAAGACGGCATCGGGGCCAAGAACGGTGGGGGTATCGTTGCTGATGGGGGTTTCAGCCATGGGGATGCGCCTCCTGTGCGCGGGACCGAGGTAAGGGGTTGGAAAAATCCGCTCGCCTCGAGCCGTCGCCCGGGCGAGAAGATCGGATTATACGCGCCTCGGCGCTCCGGGCAATTTCGCGCCATGCCCGCGCGAACTCGCATAATGATTTTTTAACCGCGAAGCGGCGAAGCCGCGAAGAGATAGCTGATTTTCGTGGCCGCCGCGGCGCGGCTCCCTTCGCGGGCAAGGGCGATTCGCCATCACCAGAGCGGCTCCCTCCGCGGGCAAGGCGATTCGCCATCCCCGGAACGCAGCGCTGCATTTCTACGTCGCTCCTTCGTCCCTTGATGTTTAAGAATCTTCACTTCCGCCGAGCTTCGCCCGTGCGGGTACAATCCTGTCTGCGTACGACATTCTCGCCAGGAGGCTCTTGCCTCTCGCTCGGCCGAAGCTACTCTCAACTGGTACGCGAGCTGTCTCGAAGGGAAAACGGGAAGGACATTCCTGTCTTGCTCGAGGCGCGGCCATTCCTGGCACGCTCTGCCAGACGACCTGTCGCCAGCGCTAGTGGCGAAGGGGCGGCCGCGATCAACGACGCCGCGAAGCGATGTATGTCGCTTTACCAGGCTGACTGCCACGAGGCAACGCCTGCTTAGAAAGAAAAACGATGAAGATCGTGGATATACGAGTGCGGTGCGTGGCGATCCCGCTCAATGCTCAGTTACGGCACAACACCGGCGTACACCCGGGCTATTTCCTCCGGACTATTCTCGAAATCATTACCGATGAGGGCGTCGTCGGACTGGGCGAAGTGGGCGGCGGCGATCAGCGAGGCGCGCTGACCAAGCTCAAGCCGCGCATTGTCGGTATGGACCCGTTCCATTTGGAGCTGATCAAGCTGAAGGTGCTTCGGAGCATTTACTACCTCTCCAATTCGCGCCTTTACGCCGCCATCGAGATGGCGTGCCTGGACATCCAGGGCAAGTGCTTGGCGCGGCCGATGAGCGACCTGATTGGCGGTCGGGTGCGCGAGCGCATCCCGATGATCGCGTATCTGTTCTGGCGCTACGATCGCCCGGGAGGCGGGGATGACAGGTGTGCTGAGGATTTGGCCGATCTCTGTGAGCAACTCCACAACGACTTGGGCGTTACGGCGATGAAACTCAAGGGCGGGGTGATGGACCCGATGGAGGAAGTGCGGGTCATGGAACTGTGCCGCAAGAACCTCGGGCCCGCGTTCGGCCTGCGAATTGATCCCAATGGGACATGGAGCGTTCCCACTGCCGTGCGCGTGGGCAAACGCCTGGAGGGCCTGGACCTTGAGTATTTTGAAGACCCGGCGTGGGGGCTGGAAGGCAATGCGGCGGTGCGAAAGCAGATTCGCATCCCGATTGCCACCAACATGTATCCGGCCAGGTTCGACGATCTCGGTCCGGCCATAAAGCTTGGCGCGGTGGACATCGTGCTTACCGACCTGCACTACTGGGAAGGCCCGCGCGGGGTGAAGGACCTGTGTGCGGTGTGCAACACCTTCGGCATGGGCATCGCCATGCACTCGGGTGCCGAGTTCGGCATCGAACTGGCGGCCATGTTGCAAACCGCTTCGACGATCCCGCAAATGACCTACGCCGGCGACGCCCACTATCATTACCTCACCGACGACATTATCGAGGGCGGCTTGATGAAGTACGAGAACGGCTGTATCCGCGTGCCCACCGGACCTGGGTTGGGGGTAACGCTCGATGAAGAGAAGATGAAGAGGTACGAGCGATATTACGAGGAGAAGGGCGACTACTACGCCCGTTTCCATGAGGATCCCCGCCGGCCGGAGTGGTTCCCGGTCGTTGGCGGGATCTGATTGAACCGCCATGAAAGTCGACGGAGACATGGCCCGACAAGCTCGGATGCCCAGCCAGCAGGGGTTCATGGCAGGACATATCCGCCCATGACAGCAGGAGCGATGATGTCTGCAATCTACGAGTCCCTCTGGAATGATGCCGAGGCCGGCATTACCGAGGGCATCGAGAAGAATCGCAAGTCAGAGGTGACGTTGCGGGTGGAGGACGTGGCCGGATGCGCCATGCCCGGCGCCAAGGTCTTCATCGAGCAGATCAGCTCGGAGTTTCTCTTTGGCGCCAACGCCTTCATGCTTGGGGGCTACCCGACCGCCGAGCTGAACCAACGCTATGAAGACGCATTCGTGAACTTGTTCAACTCCGCCACCATCCCCTTCTACTGGCGGGATCTCGAACCCGAGCCGGGGAAACTGCGATTCGAAGAAGGCAGCCGGGCGATCGTCCGCCGCCCGCCGCCCGACCGCGTCGTCGCCTTTTGTGAAAAGCAGGGTCTGAGCAGCGTCGGGCACCCGCTGGTGTGGGATTTTATCCGGTGGTCAGTTCCCGATTGGCTCTCCGGCAACCCGGCCGAAAGCGCGCCCCTCTGGGAGAAGCGCGTGGCTGAGATCGCGCAGCGCTACGGCAATCGCATCCAGCGATGGGATGTCGTGAATGAAGTACTCACGACATCCAGCCGGCTAGCCAAGAACTTGAGCAAGCCAATGCCGAACAACTACGCCCGCCTCGCCTTCGCGTGGGCCGAAAAATACCTTCCGGCGCGGGCGTTCCTCATGATCAACGAAACCACGGCCTGCTGGGGCGGCGAAGCCCAAGCGTATGCTCGGTTGATCCGGAGTCTGTTGGCCGATGATGCCCGCATTTCCGGCATCGGTATGCAATTCCACCTTTTCAGCGATGCGGAAAATCGTCAGGTACTCGCCGGCGAGCGGTTCCGTCCCGCTGATCTACTGGAGGCGCTGGATACCCTCGCATCGTTGCATCGCCCAATTCATATCAGCGAGATCACCCTCACCTCCCTCGAAGACGATGCGAACGGACGGACAGCGCAAGCCACCATGGCCCGCAATTTCTATCGCCTGTGGTTCAGCCACCCGGCCGTTCATGCCATTACCTGGTGGAACTTTCCCGACGGCGGCGCGGTTCAGGGCGAAGACAAAGTGGCTTCGGGCTTGATCAACCGGGCGATGGAGCCCAAGGCCGCCTATCTCGCCCTGCAGAAGCTCATCAGGCAGGAGTGGCGCACACAACTGAGTGCCGACACCGACAGCCACGGGACCGTCACCTTCCGCGGTTTCCACGGCCACTACCGTGCCCGGATCCAGAGCGATGGCCGCACCCAAACCGCGTCCTTTGCGATCCACTCCCATCAGACCCGCGCGGACATCGTCCACCTCCGCCTAGTCGAGGAGTGCGCGCCATGACTGGCGTCGAACGCACTCTGGCGGTGAGTGAGTCTAAGCGGTTTGATCGCGTGCCGCTGGCCCTTATCGTCCACCTGCATCACCTGGCATCCCGTTGGAGTCTTTATAATGGCTGATAACGTTCTCCCGATTCACCGTGGCATGACTTTTGGCTTCTACGCCCGTAACGGCTATTACGGCTCAGAGCAGGCGCGGCGCGAAGTGGATCGCATGAGTACCCTCAACATCCAGTGGGTTTGCTTGGTGGCAACAGTGATGCAAGAGACCTTCGCCAGCGGACGGCAATTCCGCGACTTCAAGATGACGCCGGCCGACGATGAGCTGCGCGACATCATCGACTACATCCACAGCAAAGGGATGAAAGTGCAACTTCGCCCCATGCTGGAATGCTGGGACGGCACACAGCGATGTCACATCACCTTCCCCGGTGATGCCGAGATCATTCCTGGCAAACCGATCACGCACTGCAAACGTTGGTTCCAGAGCATGACCGACCGCACGCTTCATTACGCTCGCCTCGCCACTCGCGGCGGGTGCGAGGCCTATGGTCTCGATAGCGAGATCGACCACATCGTACACTTCAACGCGCAATGGAAAGAGGTCGTCAAAGTCGCTCGCGGCGTCTTTTCGGGCCACCTCACTTCCAGTCACACCGGCGCTGCCAACTTCCTCAAGCAACTCGAGCGTCGAGATCACTGGTGGTTTGACCTCGATTCCCTGGGCAACAGTTTCTACACGCCGGCGGCGAAGAAGGCGGGCGAAACAATGGAGCAGATGATGGAGAACCTGCGGGAGCCCCTGGAATACCATCGCAGAATCGCCGCCGCGTATGGCAAGCCCTACTACTTCGGCGAATGCGGCTGCTGCGCCTCCGCGGGTGCCACCACGCTTCCCTACTACTGGAACACTCCCGGCGGCTACGACGGACAAGAACAGGCCCATTACCTGGAAGCGGTTCTCCGCACTTTCTGGAATGAGCCTTGGTGGATGGGGATATACTGGTGGAAATGGGATGAGCAGAACGATCGCCCGCAGTTCCGCGACGACCCGTGCGGCGACAAGGGCTTCACCCTCTGGGGCAAGCCGGCGGCCGAAGTGCTTAAAGCGTGGTACGGGCGCACGGACCGATGAAACTCGGCCATTGGATTTGCGATGAACAGAGCCTTCGATCTCACCGGACGAGTTGCATTAGTGACCGGCGCAAGCCGCGGCATCGGCCGAGCCATCGCCTTAGAGCTGGGCGAAGCTGGGGCCGCGGTGGCCGTCCACTATGCCGGCCAAGCCGAAGCGGCCGCCGACACCGCCTCCCGGATTGCCCGCTCGTGTATCGTGCAGGCGAATCTCGCCGAAGCCGACGCACCGGAGCGGATTCTCGCCCGGACGCATCAAGAGCTCGGCGACCCGGACATCATCGTCGCCAACGCCTCTGTCCAGTACCGCCGAAACTGGGATCAGTACAACCCCGGCGAGTTCGACGATCAGATCAATGTCAACCTGCGTTCGGTGATGCGGCTGGTCCAACTCGCGGTCCCCGCCATGAGCGCCCGCAAATGGGGCCGCATTCTCACCATCGGCAGCGTGCAGCAACATCGCCCGCACCCGCAGATGCTCACCTACGCCGCCACCAAGGCGGCGATTGAGAACCTCTGTCGCAATTTGGCGAAGCAACTGGGCATCCACGGCATCACGGTGAACAACCTCGCTCCGGGCGTCATCCTCACCGACCGCAACCGCCCCATTTTGGAAAATCCCGATTATGCCCGGCAGTTGAAAGAGGCAATTCCGCTGCGCGACTTCGGCAGGCCCGAGGACTGCGCCGGCGCCGCATTGCTGCTATGCAGTGACGCGGGCCGCTACATCACCGGCATCGATCTGCTGGTGGACGGAGGCCTGCGGCTACCCTGAAGCAGTCGCCGATGGCCGGTTTCCGACTTCCGACTGAAGAGTACTCAAGCAAGACCGGCTCACCTCAGATCGGCCATCGACCCGCCCACGATTCTTCCGCGCGCAATGGGCCATCATTCCTGACAGGTTGGTCTACCCCGAGGCACCGGCCGTCCTCCGCCGGAGAATCACCCTGATCGGTCACCCGACGAACCGCCGAGATATTGAACACCGCGCGGGCTTCCAACGCACCGAGTCGTCGCTCCTTTGGAACAACTTTCACGCTCGTCCGGCGCGTCCACCATTCGTGGGCAAGCCCAGTCCCGTATTTTTCCCTTCGCGCCTTCGCCCCTTCGCGTTTAATCCTATCGCTTGGAATTGCGCTTCACCGCAGTGGACGCGAACGCGGGCGGGCGATAAGGTAGCGGGTCTGAAACGGACAAGCGACACGCCGGGTGCCCGGCGGGCAACCGGAAAGAAAGGAGACTCGGATGGCAAAGCCCAGGCGCCGCCGCAAGGTGGGCAGCAAGAAGCGCAAAGCTCGCCGCGACCGTCGCAAGCGGTAACGCAGTGAAGATGCACGCTCAGGACCGGACTCCCGCACCCGCACCCCGCGGTGCCGCGGGGGGCCGGTCTTGGCATTTGTTTCCTCGATCTATATTCCCATGCTCTTGACCGTCGATCGATTGGACGTGAGCTACGGCGTGATCGCGGCGTTGCGCGGGGTCTGCCTGGAAATCGACCGAGGCGAGATCGTCGCGTTGATCGGCGCCAATGGCGCTGGCAAGACCACCCTGCTGAACACCCTCTCGGGGCTGCTTCGCCCGCGCCGAGGCGAAATCATCCTGCTCGACGGCCCCGCGCCCATCCCGCTGCACGGGATGCCGGCTCACCAGACCGTCCGACACGGCATCAGCCACGTCCTCGAGGGCCGCCAGATTTTTGCCAATCTCACGGTTCGTGAGAATCTTCTGCCGGGCGGGTATCCGCATCCCCACCGCGCCGAAGTGCGGAAATGGGCGGACCAGGCGTACAAACTCTTCCCGGTTCTCGGCGAACGACGCGAGCAGCGGGCCGGCACCCTCAGCGGCGGCGAGCAACAGATGCTGGCCATCGCCCGCGCCCTGATGGCCAAGCCCAAACTGTTGCTGCTGGACGAACTCTCGCTCGGTCTGGCACCGCTGATCGTGCAGAATATCTTCCAGATCATCCGCGACATCAATGCCGACGGAACCACCATATTCCTGGTCGAGCAAAATGCCCACATGGCCCTGGGCATCGCCCGCCGCGCCTATGTCCTGCTTACTGGCCAGATCGTTCAAACCGGCCCCGCCGCCGCCCTGCTGGACGATCCCCAAGTCAAACAAGCCTACCTCGGCGGATAACGCCTCGCGCAGGCTATCGCTCTGCGACGATCCCCAACCCACCGCCCCGAACACAGTCGCAAACCGATGACGGGATCCGTAATACAAGCTCGCTGAAGGGGGAAACCCTTAGCCGGAAGTGGAATATTGACTGGAGCGCTGAAGTCTCAGGCAGCGAGGCGACGCCGACGCATCCCCAGCCCGGAAAGCAGTCCCAGCAACGCCAAACTCGTCGGCTCGGGCACCACGATGTTCTGCTCGTACCCGATGTATGAATTGGGGACCGGACCGAGGCCCAGCAGGTCCAGCGCCAGGTTTGCAATGTTGCCGTTGCGAATCGGTTGGCCGCCGGTGTAGCCCGGGATCGTGGCCAAGGGGTCGGTCAGGGCCTGGCCGTTCATGGCGTATAGATCTCCGGCCACCACGCCGGCACCCCAGACGAGGAAGGGAATCTGGGTGTCGCGGATGTCGGTGAGGGTTCCGTGGATCGTGCCGTGCCCTCCGTGGTCGGCCGTCAGCATCACCACGGTGTTGCCGTTCAACGCGCCGCTGGCATCAATGGCGGCGAGGATGTTCCCGATCTGGGTGTCCACCGCCTTCAGGGCGTTGTTGTAACTGGTGCTGCCCCATCCCGAGGCGTGGCCGGCAGCGTCGGGATCCTGGAAATGCACGAACGAAAAGGTCTTCGGCGCCGAGGCCATGGTGCTGAGGAACGTGGTGGTCAATGACGCAGCGCTCACGCCGTTGTTGATGTAGACGTAATCGAGCTTGTCCTTGCCGTTGTCGGCGCCGGTGACGTCGGGGGCGCCGTAGATCGAGTTGTACGAGGTGTCGAAAAGGGAGAACTTGCTCTTGCCCGACCACATCGCGGTGCTGCCGCCGTTGTCGTGCATCACGTCGAAGACGCTTTGGACGTAGGAACCCTTGTTACTGTGCAGCGTCTGGTTGACAGCGGGGTCGTTATTGCTGGTCCAATTGTGCCCGTCGATGGCGGGGCTGGCGTAGTTGTTCATGGGCCGACCCGTGACCATGCCGGTGTGGGCGGGCAAGGTGATGGCGACCCCGGCGTCGGTACGGGCATTCATGGTGCCAGCGCCCTCGGTGAGCATCTTTTGGATGGCCGGAAGCTGGTTGGCGACGAGCAAGGGGTTGGCGTAATTCGATCCCATGCCATCGACACTGATGGCGATGATGTATTGCGGAGCCGCGCCGGCGACGGAGCAAAAGCCCAAGCCCACGACCCACGCCAGCGAGCGTCCCGATTTCATGTCATCGCCTTTCGTACGAAAAATCGCCCGCCAGTGCTTGGGCGACAAGTGTGATCTTCGCACGCTACACCCGTTTCACCCAGAACACAAGCACAGCAACGCGCCAGCGCATTCCCCTTTTTTTTCGGCGCCGCCCCCCTTCCAAGCACCGCCTGCGTAAACAGGGGACGCGCTTCTTTTTGGGCCTTGGGAAAAAAGAAACGCGTTCCCTTCTTGCCGGCCGTCGCGGATAATTCGATCGCAACCCCTCGTTTCCCGGACCTGAAAACGCGGAATTTTCCTCTCTTGTCGGCCAAGGCGGATTAGGGAAGAGGCTTGTTTCTCGCCGCGACATAGAGGCGGTACCACTGCTCGCGAGTAAGGTCGAGGGCGTCGGCGGCGGCGGCGCGGTGGATGTGTTCGGGCCGGGCCGAGCCGACGATCGGCACGATCGGCGCTGGATGCTTCATCAGCCACGCCAACGCCACCTGCGTACGAGATGCGCCCAGATCGGCCGCGATCGCGTCCAGGACGCTTTGCACCCATCGCTTCTGGGCATATTGCGCATCACCCAGGGGCAAATCGGTTCCCTCGCCCAGCCAGCCGCCGCCGAGCGGACGCCACGCCAGCGCCGCGATGTTCCGCTCGACGCATTGATCCAAGGTCCCGTCCTCGAAACATGCCAGCCGGCCAAGATGAATCTCGACCTGATTGACAATCAGCGGGATCGACAAGTGCGACTGCAATGCCGCCAGCGTCGAAGGCTGGAAGTTGCTCACCCCGAAGAACCTCACCTTTCCCGCCCGCTGCAATTGCTCGAACGCTCCGGCCACCTCCGACGGGTTCATCAGCACGTCCGGACGATGCAACTGATACAGGTCGATCGTCTCGATCCCCATCCGCCGCAGCGATGCCTCGCACGACTGGACAATGTAATCGCTCGAGAAATCGAACCGGTGCGGCGAGTCGGGCGCTGGATCGCCGGCGAAACGAATGCCGCACTTGGTGGCGATGACGATCTGGCGGCGCATCGAGGCGCTCCGCCTGAGCGCTTCGCCAAGAACCTCTTCGCACACGCCGCGGCAGTAGATGTCGGCGGTGTCGAACAGGGTATACCCAGCCTCGAGGGCCGCCAGATGGGCCTGCGCCCCGGTCCGGCGGCGTTCGGCCGTCGCCTCCGATGGATTCCACGTTCCGACGCATCGCATGTTTCCATAGGACAAACGCGAGACGACCAGAGATGACGTTCCCAGGGTAACGGTCTTCATAGGTTGCGCAGTGTCCGTCCCGGAGCGGTCGCTGTCCAGTTGTGATCCATCAGCGGCGAGGCGGAGGCGAGATGGGAGATTCCGAACAGGCCGGTGCCGGCGCTCGCGTCGCGCCATCTCGCCGGGGCCCACGACGGCGGGAGCGCTGATCGTGTTTGCGTATCCCCGTTCCCCGGACGGGTTCGGTTTTCGCACCGTCGCGCAACCGTTGGCGTCGATACAGCCGGACAGTGTTACCACCCAAAGGATTATCGGGTCTTAATTGGAGGCTCCGGTTGCCCTTCTCCCCCGCAGTCCCCATCGCGCCTGGTCGAACAAGACGGGTATGCGATACCAACCCAATTCCGCGGCACGTTCTCGGGCCTCGGTCATGGCCCAGGCAGTTCTGGAAACCCTTGAAGATCGCACTCTCTATGCCGCTATCACGCTCAACGAGGGCGTGCTGCGGCTCGAGGGCGATGCGGCCGATAATGTCTTCTCGATCAACCTTGCCGACCACGGTCTGCTCCGCGTGAGCGGCTGGGGCGACAATGGATTCATGGACATGCGCATCTCCCCGACGGAGGTGAACCGAATTGAAGCCTTCGGCTACGACGGCGACGACCGCATTGCCATCGATCCGCGCATCGAGATCCCCCTCTACGCCGACGGCGGTGCTGGCGACGACGTGATCATCGGCGGCCGTGCGCTGGATACCCTGATCGGCGGCAGCGGCAACGATAAACTGACGCAAGGAAAAACCGACGGCGGCAATCAGCTCGGCGATCGTCTGCTGCCGCAGGTGATTGGCCCGGACCCGGGTCCAGACGCCCCGATCGGCATCCCGGTGACCGCCGACCCCGCCAGCCCGGTCGCCGCCGACCCGCAGCCCGAGCCGATCATCGAACCGGTGGCCAATCCTTCGCCAATCGACCCGGCACCGGTGACGCCAACCCAGCCCAACGTTCCGATCTCCCCGGCTGTCCCGACAACTCCGGCTGTCCCAACGACTCCAGCGTCCCCGATCCTCCCGACGGCCCCCACCGCGCCGACGACCCCGGCAACGCCGACGAACCCGACGCCGCCGCCCGCGCCGAGCGTCCCGAATACCCCGACCCCTCCGCCTACGCCCGCCGATCCCACCGCGCCGACCCATCCCGCGGCGCCGACGAACTCGAACACCAACCTCAGCCCGGTGATTCACTTCACCAGCGCCACCACCGTGTACGCCGGTCAAACCATCCATGCCCACGCACTGGATTCGGTCCTGGCCAATGGCGACAGCGTGCTGACCACCCGTTTCCAATGGGACCTGGGCGACGCCGGCTCGAGCTATAATGACCTGAGCGGCTTCAACGTCGCGCATCTGTACGCGACGCCCGGGAACTACACCATCACTCTCACGCTCACCGATGAGTCAGGCAATGTCCGCGTCGCCACCGCCGGCGTGCTGGTCAAGCCCGACACCCGGCGAGTGGTCTATGTGAGCAATTCCGGCAACGACGCCAACAACGGCGCCACGCCCGCCACCGCCGTCAAAAGCCTTTCCCGCGGGATCAACTTGCGCGGCGAAGATACCCGCGTATTGTTTGAGCGCGGCGGGACGTGGGACTGGACGACGGTCTGGTACATGGGGGCCGAAGACAATGTCGAGTTCGGTGCCTACGGCAATCCCAGCGCCGAGCGGCCGCAGATTCATTACGCCGGTCCCAAAGCGGATAAAATCAGCTTTTTTAATCTCAATCCGCAGAATTACAACCTTACCGTGCGGGATATCGCCTTCACCAGCAATCTTCCCCCCGTGAACGGAATCGCCGCCACGACCGGCGTTCGACCGATCAACCTCAACGATGCCAGCAACATCTCGATCATCAACAGCACCTTCGACAACGTGGACAATCCAGTCACCGGGACCGGCCACGAGGTGTTGTTCCAAGGCAATTCCGACATCAGTGACACCTCGATCCGCAATGGTTTCGGGACCGATGGCAATGACCTGGTGATGCTGGGCAACTCGGTCCGCAACGCCACCCGCGATCAACTGGTGCGCCTGGTCAACACGCGCGGCAACTTCCAGTACAACCACTTCAACAACCCCGGCCGCGCCGCCGATCCCGGCGACAACGACAACGCCGTGTTCCGTTTCGATGAAGGGGCGTACAACTACGTGGCCAACAACGTCACGGAGGCCGGACAGATGATCGTGGGACCGCTGTCGCTGATCGACCGCGCTAACGATCCGGCCTACCGCGCCAAGCAGAGCAAGTGGCACGTGTTCGAGAACAACGGGTTCCGCACCCTGCACCTGCGAGCCGGTGCGGCGAACATCATGATCCGCAACAACATCATCAAGGACGTGATGTCGATCGAAGCGTCCAATGCCTTGTACGACCGCCATATTGCCAACGTCACCATCGCCAACAACACCAGCGTCAGCTCGTGGTCCAACGGCAAATTTCTCGAGGTTCTTGGCGGCGACTCGGGTAACACTCCGCAGGTGACCTTGTTGAACAACGTGTACGTCAACCCGATGATGAATCGAACTCTGACGGCCAATATCGTCGCCAATGGCGCCGCCACGCGCGTGTTCAGACTTGTCGATGGGAATGTCTGGTCGCCAATCGCCGGCGCGGGCAACCAGATTTACTGCGACAACGGGCTGAAAAGCCTGGATGAGTGGAACGCCAAGAGCTTCGTCGGGGATGACACCTCGGAGGCGCTATCGCTGGATCAGCGCTTCGCGCCGCCGCCGACCACCATTACCGCGACGTACGGCTCGGAGCTGGGATACCGCTGGACCGATTTCTACGGCGATGAACTGTCCGATTCCGCACTCAGCGCCGGCGCCGTGCAATCGCTGGCCGCGTAACCGGCCAATCCGCCGGTGGCGACGCCGGCGGTATTGGAACGGCCAGTGGGTGAAAATGCGACCACGGTCGTTCGCGTAGCGTCTTGTTCGCGTAGCGAATGTCCCAAGCTCGACGGATCGCTACACTAGGAGGAATGACCCACCCGTTCCTCTTCATCGCCGGCGGCACACTCAGCATCATGCTGGTGGCCGCCGGCGTTCTTCATTTGATCCCCTATCTCGGTTCGGCCGGACGCGCCGCGGCGGTTCGGCTCTGCCGCGCCCCGGGGCTGGATGCCGTGGTCTTTTTCTTCACCGGACTGCCGCTGGTGGTCGGTCCGATTCTCGCCGGCTGGAAGGGGCTTGGCGCGGCGGTCGTCGGGCAACTGGCGATGCTGATCGTCTGGACGATTCTCCACGAGCTGACGCATCCGGCGGCCCGCAAACGTCCCCGCATCGTCACGACGATCAATCGCAACGTAGGCGCCTGGCGGAACCTGCTGGCGGTCTATTGGACGGCGATCGTCACGCCGATGTTCCTGGTGGTAAGGCTGGCCGAAATAGCGGTCTATCCCGCGCTCACCTGGCTGGTCGGTTTGCCCGCCTACCGCGCCGGGGACTGGGTGAGCGTCTCGCGCCAGAAATTTTCCGGGCTGATCGGTCACGACCTGATCTGGTGCTTGTATTGCGATTGGATGACCGGGGTCTGGTCGCTAGGCAGTGAGATGCTTCGCAACGTCGAGTCGTTCTGGTGCCCGATCCGGTTCCGCGACGACAAGAAATGCGCCAATTGCTCGGTGGATTTTCCCGACCTGGACCACGGCTGGGTCGACGCCGACGGGACCATCGAGGACGTGGCCCGCACGCTGGAAGAGAAATATCCCCCGGGTCAGCCGATCCACGCCTGGTTCGGACATCCCGTGCGGCTTCGGGTCCGGGGCAAGCCCTACGAGCCTGCCGCCCCGCCGTCACCGCCGCGAGACGCTAAAGCGGTGCCGCCGGATGGCAGGGCGGCGGTGGGGGATGGCGGGGCGGCACCACGGGATGGCGAGGTGCCGCCGCGGGATGGCGGGGCGGTGCCGCGGGATGGCGAGGCGGCGCCGTGAATGAATCGCCGTCGCCGCTGGAATCCCCGGGTCATTCGCGGCTTCGACTCGGTGCCTTGGTCGTGTTGCTGTCGATGATTCTGGCGGCCTCGATCGCGTTGTTCACAACGGAGCTTGGCGGGCGAATCCGTCATGACACCCACGCACTCGGCCACGAGACGCGCGGGTGGGTCGCGGCTCATCCGGTTTCGGCGCCGCTGGCCTTCATCGGCGCCTACATCGTGGCGGCGATCTTGGCGCTGCCCGTCTGGTGGCTGCATGTGGTGGCGGGGTATGGATTCGGCCTGATCGGAGGCGTGGTTGTCAGCCAGCTCGCCGCGGCGCTGGGCGCGGCCGCGGCCGCCGGCCTGTCGCGCTGGATCGGCGGGGACTATTTCCATCGTCGGATCGAGCCGCGCCTGGATCGCGTGCGCCGGCTGGATGAACGACTGGGGAAAAACGGGCTGTTGCTGGTTATGGCGGTGCGTCTGACGCCGATTCTTCCGCACGCCTTGAGCAATTACGCCCTGGGCTTGCTTCGGGTCAGCCTGCTCGACGTGGCAGTAGGAACGCTGCTGGGCGGAACGCCCGCGGCGTGTATCTATGTGGCTTTGGGAGAGAATCGCTCACGCTTGGGCGACTGGAAGTTCTGGCTCATCGTCACCGTCATCACCCTTCTGGTCCTGCTTCCGCTCGTGCTGCGATACCTTCGCCCGGCGGTGTTTAAGCGCGTCGGGATCGAGTGACCCACCACGGGCTTTTGTCGGCCCTCACGCTGTCGCGGCGGCAGCGGTCGATGTTCGCGGGCACCGGCGGGGCTTAGAATAACGCCATCATGCCTTCAAAGCCGCGTCCCGATTCGTCTTTTCGCATCCATCCCGCCGACTCGGCTCGCCCATCGCCGCGCGACTCGGGAGCGTGGCTTAGCGGCGCGGCGTGGATGCTGCTGCTGGGGCTGGTCGTGGCGCGGGCGAGCATGTTGGAGATTCTCCGCGAGCCGTTCGATCCCTCCCCGGGCGCATCGGCGACTCCTCGCGGCGCCGGTGCGGCGGCGGGATTGATCCTCGATTGCCTGAGCCTGCTCCCCGCCGCCCTGCTGCTGCTGCGAAGGCTCATCGATCCCGATTTTCGGCTTATCGCGGCATGGACAGCGATCCCCCTGCTGATGCTGGGCGCCTGGGCGATCGCCAGCACGCTGTGGGCCGGAGATCGCTTCGCGGCGATGGTCTGGGGCACGCACCTGTTCAGCGCCGCCATCATCCTCTGGACGGCGGCCCAATGGTGCCGGTCGTGGATGCGGCTGCGCCTGGTCGGCGGGGTCTGCTTCGGACTTCTACTGGCGATGATCGCCCATAGTTCGGTCTATCTGCTGGTGGATGTGCCGGAATTGCGTCGCAATTGGGAGCAGGACAAATCCAGAATCCTCGCCGAGCGCGGCTGGACGGCCGATTCGTTCAGCGCCCGCCAGTTTGAAAAGCGGGTGCTGGGCGCCGAGGTGTTCGGCTTCACCGCCTCGCCCAACGCCTACGCATCGTTGCTGGTTCTGCTGGGATTCATCGCCGCCGGGGCGTTGATCCAGCGGCTGCGCGATCGCGATGAGCCGGGCTGGGCCGCCGTGCTGGGTGCCGGCCTGATCGCCGGTGCCTGGGTCTTGTGGCATACCGGCGCGCGGACCGCGGCCGGCACGATCGCGCTGGGGACGGTGATCCTGGGCACATCGTGGATGCTGCGCGGATTTCTTTCCCGCCACGCCACCGCGGTCTACCTCGCGGGCGTCGCCATGGCGCTGGCTATGATCGCCACCATCGTGGGCCATGGCTTGCGTCACGGGTCATTGATCCACGAAAGTCTCACGTTTCGCTGGAAGTACTGGGTCGGTTCATGGCCCACCTTCCTCGAACACCCATGGCATGGGGTCGGCTGGAGCAACTTTGGAACCCCTTATCTGGCGCATCGGCTGCCGGAGGCGGCCGAAGAAATCAAGGATCCCCACAACTTCATCGTCCGGGTTTTCGTCGAACTGGGGATTGTCGGCGGCGTCCTGCTAATCGCGTGGATGCTGGTCATGGCGTGGCAATTGACGCGACCGCGATGGGGGGTATCGGCGGAATCCGAGCCGCTCAACTCGCGCCGGGATTCGTTCCCGCAAGGTTCGATTGCGGGCAGCAACTCGGGCGATCCCCTTCGCCATTCGCTGCGCCGGATCGCCGGGATCGCCCTGATCGGCCTGGGGATCAACCTGGGGGCGGCGATCGACTGGAACTCCGACGCGGCGTTCATCTTTCTCGAAATCATGAAGCATCTGCTCTACGCATGCATGCTGATGATCGGGCTGGCGGCGGTGGCGCTGCGCTCGACACGCCAGGCCAGCTTGGACGATCGGCCGGCACCGTGGATTCTCTACGCGATGCTGATCGGCTTGGCGATGTTCTTCGTGCATAATCTGGTCGATTTCTCGATGTTCGAGCCGGGACCGATGGGGCTGATGGCGCTGATCGCCGGCGCCGCGATCGGGATTCGCCGAAAGGCGCCCGAACCGGCGGCGCCGCCCTCGCGATGGGGCGCTGCATTGGGGTTGGCGGCGGTCGCGGCCTTGACCCTCGTTGAAGCGGGTCTTCTGGCCGCGCCCACAGCACAGGCCGAGGCGATGAAGATCCAGGCCGATCAATGGCTGCGAACGGGAAAAGCGGGACTGGCGGCCGATGAATATCGCCGGGCGTTCGATCGCCAGCCATTGGATGCCGACTGCTTGTTCATGTCGGCCCGGGCGCTCCAATACGCAGGCGCTTCACCCGCGCGCGTTTTGGAGTTGCTCGATCAGGCGGTGCAAGCGAACCCGATGTCGATCAATTCGCTTCTTTTTCGGGCTGAAACCCGAATTCTCGCCGGTTTTTCTCCCGCGCTCATTCGCGCTGATTTCGATCGCGCCCTGGCTCTGAATCCGATGGACCTTCCAACCCGAATTCGTTACGCGCTCTGGCTGGAACGGGTGGACCGGGGCGCGGCGATCGAACAATATCGCCGGGCGTTGAGTCTCGACAATCGCTACGACCCGGCGGAGCCGAAACGGATGACCCCGCGACAACGTGAGGATATGGAAAATCGGATCCAGTTGCTGGGGGGATAAAGGCGGGTGCAAACACGCCGGTGGAGGAAAGTGGGGGAAAAAATTTTTCCCTTCACCAAAGCGAACAACTTATCCACAGCTTATTCACCGAAATTGCAGCATGTCCCGTTCTAAAAATTTGCAAATTTACTGGAATTTATTGATATCGTCTACCGACACGGATTTTCTTGAGGATAAATCCCACCTTCGGATGGGATTTTCGCTTGCCATAGTGGAGGGAAGTGGTAAATTATCCCTGTCGTCGAAAACAGGAAATCGAAACCGTTGCTTCAGCACCCGTTTTTATCCGGCAACCACGACCTGACGATCGACGAGAAAAATCGCCTGCTCGTGCCGGCGGATATTCGAAAGCGTCTGTCGCCGGAACGGGATGGCGAAGCGTTTTACATCGTCCCGGGGATGAACCAGCGACCCTGGTTCTATCCGGAAAAATATTACGAGGCCCTGGCCCAGTCGCCGCCTCAGTTGGCGCCACAAGACGATCTGCTGACGTTCGATCAGATGGCGGCCTTGGCACAGCGACTGGAATGGGACAAGCAGGGTCGGATCGTGTTGCCCGCGAGGATGCTCGAACGCTACGGCATCGGACGGGAAGTGACCTTGATCGGCGCACGCAACCGCCTGGAACTGTGGAACCGGACGGAGTGGGCGGACCGAAGCGAAGAGATATGGACCCGCAGTTCGGAGATCGCGCAGCGGGCGAGTCAGACATCACAGCCGTTCCCTCGTGTCGATTAGGAGAAAATCGACGCGGCGAGCGGATGAGAAGACAGAGGTTTTCCGCCCCCGGGCAAAAGGGGTGAAAAACCCAGAGTTGCTGAAAGAGACGTCATCCAGGGAAGGATAGTCTCCGGAATAGAAAAATTAGATCGCATGGTTTGAGCCTCGACCGAACGGTCCGGCGATGGTGGCAGGGACGCTACACGCCGATAAATCCGCTCTCACCGGCACGGATGCCGGATCGCTATCCCCCCGCAACGCTTGGCGTTGTGACCGATGGCGAGGGTGAGATCGGACGACTCCGAAGCGTCCCGCGGGAAAAGCGGGATCGTTCGGCGGACGACGGCTCAGATACTCACCGGACCGCGGACAGGTTGTGGCGCGCTCCCGTGAGTGGATGTACCGATCCCGCTTGCCGGCGAGATCCGACCGATGCCGGGCATGGAGTGCCTTGGCGCAGTCAGGATTCACCGGGAAGCGGGACCTGGTTTGGCTCGTCGCAACCGCCGTCAGTGACGTTGAGGAACTGGAAGCCTCAGTGTCGGCTGACGGAATAGAAAAAACGCCCATGGCCCGGGAAGTCCCGGATTTTTGAGCGCACACGCGATACCGCAAGAGCCATCTCAGGGATGGGGCCCCGTGCCTGGAATCACGGGGGGTCAAGGATGCCCGGCTCCTGGGTATCGTTATCAGCCTTGGAGCCGCTGTGCCTTAGCATACCGGATCGGCTGCGCCGATCCAAGTTTTGCCTCGGGCTCGGTGCCCCTCCCGCGAACATCTCCCGAACATTATCGCATCTCTTTAACCGTAATGCAAGAAGAATCCTGAGATTATTTCTCGGGTCGCTTTCTTCACCCCCAATGCAGGTCGATTGCATCGATCCGCAATCCCCCCCGCGCCGTCCCTCCGCCGCGCCGCGCCACCGCCCCGCCGCCGCGCCGCCCCGCCGCTGCTGCTGAGGCTTAGGCTTGCTGGACGATAAGTCCAGACAGAGGACTCCTGCCATGGAATCGATCATCTCCCTGTATCGCAACCCCGCGCCCCGAGCCGTCGCCGCGGAATACCCGCGCCTCTGGGTGGATAACGAATCCGGCGACATTAGAATGCACCGCGAGGCGGGGGACGAGGAAGGCAGCGACGTGGATTACAGGGTCGAACTTGATGTCTATAACGGTCCGCTGGATCTATTGCTCTATCTGATCAAGCGCGACGAGTTGGACATTTACGATATCCCCATCGCCCGGATCACCGACACCTATTTCCAGTATCTCACGGCGATCAAGCAGTTGCAGACCGACCAGGGTCTGGACATCAACGTCGCGGGGGATTTTTTGGTCATGGCCGCGTCGCTGATGGAAATCAAGTCGGCCTTGCTGCTTCCCAAGCCCGAGGTCGCCGACGATTCCCAGCCGTCGGCGGCGCAGGAACTCACCGATCCTCGCTACGAGCTGGTGCAAAAACTCCTGGAATACAAGCGATTTAAGGACCAGGCGGCGGCGTTGGAACAGCGCCGGTTCACCCACCAGAACCGCTTCCCGCGCTATCCAGCGCGCCTCGAGACTGGCGGCGATGAGCCGCCGCCGGTGGACCTGGACGAAGTGCAGGTATGGGACCTGCTCTCGGCGTTCACGCGACTGATGAAGGAAGTCGGCGGGCGCAGCCGGATCCACGAGGTGGTGTATGACGACACGCCGATCGACCTGCACGCGGCCGACATCGAAGATCGGCTCACGCGGGAGAAATCCCTGAGCTTGCGCCAACTGATCATCGGGCGCAAGAGCCGTAGCGAAATGATCGGGGTGTTTCTGGCGCTGCTGGAGCTGATTCGACAGAAAAAAATCCTCGTCACACAGGCGCAGGCCGACGACGACATCCAGATCGAATCGGCACCGCCCTCGCATCGAGAAACTTCCGAAACGCCGGCTCTGCACATGTCGGATTCGCCGGAACGGTCGACTGGTGAGACCTCGGCTGAAGCGAACGAGCCTCTGGGCGCGGAAAATGCGGCGGCGGGCCCTGGGAATGAGGCCGAATCCGGATCCCCGGCGGCTGACTCACTGTCTTCAGCGGGAGAATCGTCATGACCACCCGCCCCACCACTCCCGGACGGCTGTCGATGCGCCAGCGCCGGCTGCAATCCGATTCAGATCAGATTCGCCGAACATTTTCCGGGTTTGATCCGATCCGCCTGCTCGATTCGCGCGGCGCGCCGCCGGAAATTTATCGGATCGAGTTCCATATCAATGGGATCGAATCGCTCGGTCCCGGGGGCCAACCCATTTTTCGGGACACCCACGTCGCCGAGCTGCGGCTCACCAGCGAGTACCCGCGCATGGCCCCGCATGGCCGGATGATCACCCCGGTTTTCCATCCCAACATCGATGCCGCATCGATCTGCGTTGGCGATCACTGGGCCGCCGGCGAGCGACTGGTGGACTTCGTGGTGCGCATCGGCGAACTGCTGGCCTACCAGGCCTACAACATCCGCAGCCCGCTCAACGCTGAGGCGGCGATGTGGGCCGACCTGCACTTGTCCGAACTGCCCACCGATGGGCGCGATCTCCATCCGCCCGAAGAGTAGCCCCGACGGGACATTCGCGCGCTGGATGTTCGCGTGGCTTGAGGAAGACAAGGCGGTAAGGCGGCAAGGTGCCAAGGCGACAAGGCACCAGGATGAGAAGGCGAACACGCTCGACTGGGTCATTCAGAATTCCTCAGGAAATCCACACCCCCACTGGCGCCCAGGGCACCGTCGCTTGGGGCGCAGATATCCGACAACCCAGCAGGCAGGATGCCTGCACCAAAAAACAACTGAGTCAGAACCACTCTGCGTTTACTTGCCCGTGCGGCGATGGCGCGATCTAATCCGTCGATGCGATTGGTTCACGATCTTGGCCGGCGAATCGAGCTGCGACAAACGGCCATCGGCCAGGATCTGCCGGTGTGGCGATACGTCTACGCCGGCAAGCCCAAGCCGTTTTTTCATCCGATCTGTACGCCGGCGGGGGTTTGTCTGACCAACTTCGAGCCGACCGACCACCTGTGGCATCGGGGGCTGTGGTTCACCATCAAGTTCATTAACGGGGAAAATTTCTGGGAAGAGCGCGGCCCCTTCGGCACGCAGCGGACGATCGGACTGCCGAGCATTTCCCATGATGGAGATCGGATTCATCTGGATACGCAACTGCACTGGATCCGCAGCGATGGCGTCGAACGGGTGATCCGCGAGGATCGGCGGATGAGTTACGCCCCGATCGACGCCGATTCCTACGCGATCGACTTTGAAACGACCCTTCACGCCGACAGCGATCTGACGCTGGATCGCACGCCGTTCACCACCTGGGGCGGATACGGCGGGCTTGTGTTCCGCGGAACGCGGCAATGGGTCAAGAGTCGGGTGCTGCTCTCGACCGGCCAGACGACCGATCGGCCGATCGGGGCCCCGGCGAAATGGGCGGATTTGTCGGGATCGCTCGACGGCGGGCCGAACCTTACCGGCGGGTTTGCGCTGTTGGACCACCCGTCGAACGTTCGTCACCCCACGCCGATCTACGGCGGCGCCGACAACTATGGCAACTACCTCAACGCCGCGTTGCTGTTCCACGAGCCGATGACGCTCGCTCGCGGTGCCGAGCTGTCGCTGCGCTACCGCGTCTGCGTGCATGATGGCGTGTGGGATTTGCCGCGGGTGAGCGAGGCCTACGAACAGTACCTGGCAACGGCCAAAGCCCCTGTGGCGGAACGGCAGACGCTGCGGACTTAAAATCCGCTGGGCCGCAAGGCCCGTGTGGGTTCGATTCCCACCTGGGGCAGTTCGTTTTTCGCAAGCGGATCGTGCCGGGGCGCATCATCCCGGGATCACCCGCGGTTTAGTCGGTCTCCATCGATGCCCCGGGACGATCGCGGCCTCGTGCCGGCGTTGGCATAGGGCGCGGGCGGTCGATAGACTCCGGTCATGACGCTTGACACCATTCAAGAGCTGCTGGCGCGCCGTCCGTTCGAGCCGTTCGGCATTGTCGCCAGCAGCGGGGATCGTTACGAAGTCCGGCACCCCGAACTGGTTTTGCGAGTCAAGAACGGGTTGTATATCGGCATGGGAGGGCGCGGCGCCGTGGCCGACCAAGTGGCCTATGTCTCGTTGCTCCACATCACTGCCGTGGAGACCGGTTCGAGCCGAGCGGGGCGCCGTAGGGCGGGCTGAGTAACTTCTGTAGGCACCGGTCCCGACGCGATTCGCCCGCGACGAGATCCGGTCCCGACGCGATCCGCCCACGACGCGATCCGCCCGCGACGCGACTTTTCATCCTCGATCCATGGCCAGAATCCTTCACTTGCTCGATCTGCATTGCGACGCGGCCACCCGTGCAGCGCAGCGGGCGATCGCCGCCCGGGGGCAGATCGGCCAAGCCCAGCAGACGGCGACGCTCGGGCATGGAGGCAATTTTCGCAATACGGCGCAGGCGATTCTGCAACTGCGGCGTCGGCGCCGGTCGTTCGACTGGGATTTGATTCACACCTGGGGAGAGCGGGCTTTCGTTGCCGCGGCGTTGGGGCAAAGCGCGGCGATCGTTCACTCGCCGGGCGGGGCGATGGACCGCGGGCACTGCCGCTGGGTGGTGTCGGCGATGTCGTACCGGGCGATCGAGCTGGTCGTGGCCTCCTCGACGATCCAGCGCCGCTGCGCCCAGCGGGGAATCGATCCGGATCGATGTCACGTGGTCCGTCACGGGGTGGATTTTTCCACCGTTCGCTCGCGCCGCGATCCGGGATTGCGGGCGGCGCTGGGATTCAACGACCATGACATAGTGATTCTCGCCGTGGGGGAATCGACGGTTCCGGCCGCCCATGCCCAAGCCCTGTGGGCGACGGCGATCCTGCATGTACTCGATCCGCGCTATAAGCTACTGATCTGGGGGCGCGGTCCGCGCAGCGGGGCCTTGCAGCGCTTCGCCCGAGGGATGCGGTTGCCCGAGGTGTTGACGCTCGCGGAACAGCGACTGGGCCGCGAGATGGCCTTTGAATCCCTGCCCAGCGCCGCCGATGCCATCGTGGCCACGGGCGACGACGATGCCCCCGCGCTTCCGGTGGCCATCGCCATGGCCGCGGCGCTGCCGATCATCGCCACCGTCCATTCCACGGTGAGCGAACTGCTCGAGGATCGCCACACTGCCTGGATGGTCGCCCCCGGCTCGCCGCGATTGCTGGCCCAGCGCATTCTCGATGCGCTGTCGGACCCGTCGGCCCAGTGGCGCATCTGCGACACGGCTCGGGCCGAGTGCTACGAACATTTTTCGCTGACACGATTTCTCGACGCGATGCGCGGCGTCTATCAAAAAGCGCTCGAGACCTCGGCTGCCTCGGCGTCAACAGCCCAGTTGGCGACTTGATCGCCGTCGCCCGCAAACCTCACTTCCATAACATGCTTTGCATGACTCGATCGAACGGCTTGAGATTCGCCTCGGCTTGC
The DNA here is from genome assembly GCA_038329845.1 of Tepidisphaerales bacterium. Lineage (GTDB taxonomy): Bacteria > Planctomycetota > Phycisphaerae > Tepidisphaerales > Tepidisphaeraceae > JBBQNJ01. Next base: position 25,035 of record JBBQNJ010000026.1, read on the forward strand.
TCGTTCGACCCTTCAAGCCGAAGTATGTAGACCTGATCCTTGTGGATGATCAGCACGGCGATTTCGCGCCGGCGGGCCGATCCGGAATCCCATGCGGATTCGATCCGCCGCGCAGCGCCGCCGCCGCCGCCAGGAATCGCCTGGTCCTTGCCGGAAGTCTCGACGCCCGGATGCTGCTTCTTCAGGTCGTCGAGATATCCGTTCTCGACCCGCGGCATGTTGATCATCCCCGGCAGGTGGACCGGGATCCAGGGAATATCCAGCGAGATGACCGGCACCGTGGCCCCCGCCGGCACCAGGGCGATCGCGTAATCACGCGAGTCGATCTGCGACCACCCCGGAGGAGCGAGCATCCGCACGCCGTATTTCTCGACACTCAGCCACCGTTCACTCACGGCCGATTCCCCCCGCGGCCCCACCGTCGAACGGACAGCGGACCCGGCACCGCCCCGCCCGCACCCGACCGCGCCCAGCAGCAAACAAGTCATGCAACGACCCATCAGCAAGAATCTCATCCCAGGATTCTATCCCGGACCTCTGGCACCGTCCCCGCTAAGAGGTGTTGTTTTCTTGATGCGAACCGTTTTGGCCTCATGCGATTCATGTCACTGAGCCAGCTTTACGCCGGTGCTTTGTTCCACCGTTCTCCGCGCATAGACTAAATCGAGAACGGATCAATTATGGGCTCGCTGAGACGGCTGCGGGATGAGGTGCAGGCAGGACGATCAGATCGGAGTATTCGTTTTGCCGATCTGAGGCGACTTCTGCTAAAGTTGGGTTTTGTGGAGCGAATCTCCGGCGGGCACCACATTTTCGCTAGAAAGGGAGTGGTGGAAATCATCAATCTCCAGCGCCTGCCCGGCGGAATGGCCAAAGCGTATCAAGTGAAGCAAGTGCGGCAGCTCTTGGCGCGATACAACCTTTCATTACCGGAGTAGGACATGAAGTACGAGGTGATCATCTACTGGAGTGCGGAGGACGATTTCTTCATTGCCGAGGTGCCTGAATTGCCCGGATGCATGGCCGATGGATCAACCAAGGCCAAGGCACTCGCCGCCGCCGAGCGCGTGGCTCGGGAGTGGATCGCCACCGCGCGGCAGCTCAATCGCCCCATTCCTCAGCCGCGCGGAAGACTGATGTTCGCGTAGCTTTACCAACACGAAATCCGCGCGACGGGCCTTTGCTCGTGGCGTTCCCCGGCCCTCGCCATTGCAATACCGATTGCTCAGCCGAACGTCGAAGTCGCCGGCGAGGCGCTTCCGGGGTTGAGTTCCAGGGTTTGACCGGGGCCCGTGGCGATGTCCAAGACGCGGCCGCCGAGGCGTCGATCGGGTAAATTGGAGCTGCGCAGCAGCGCTTCGCCGGGCCAGGGATTCGCAAGGCGGAATGTTCCCCCGCACTCGGAGTGCAACGTCACGCTGGCCACCTCACCGGCGAGGCGATGGGCGCTGACCAGAAATGCCCCGGCGGCGCGGATGCCCTTGAACGACACCTCGCGCCAGTGCGCGGGGGCACCTGCGAACAGGTAATGCACCCCTCGGCGCGAGTGCAGCATCATGTCCATGACCGCCGCGCACGCGGCCATCCCCGCTTCGATCTGCATGACCTCCCGGTCCTTGCCCACCGGCCCCATCGGCGGTCCGCCCATCAAGGATAACCCGGCGAACTCGATGTTATGCAGTGTGCCGTGCCCGATATTGGTGAACAGCCGCTGCCAGGTCTCCAGCGTCCACTCGGTGGCGTCGGGATTGCCCGCGCGGGTTTGCAGCATCGCCGCCCACGGCATACACCATCCCGACCAGAGACCCATACCCTCGGCGATCCAATGGGCGTAGGTGGCTTTGGCCACGTCAATCCACTCGGCGCTTTGCGGGTCGATGGTATCGAACGGACAGAACGCGCCCATGTGCGCATGATGGCGATGCGATTCCTCGAGGATCAGCCCATCCCACAGCCCGATCTGCCGCTTGCCGCCTTGGTCGTAAATCGACGCTTGGGGTAGACCCTGGCGAATCTCGGCCCATGCCGGGTCGGGAGTTTCCCCAATCGCTTCGGCGGCCTGCTGCAATGCCTCGGCGAGCCAATGAGCGCAGGCGAGTTGAAAGCTGGCGTTGACTCCCCAGGCGTCGATCCTGTTGCCGCGATATTCCGGCGACACCGACAGCGGCAGAATGAACGTCGGTTGTCCGTGTTCATCGGTCCGGCGCTCGAGCATCGCCTGATAAACCCGCATCGCGCCGCGCATGAACGGGTAGGCGACCTCGCGGAGGAACGCCAGGTCTCCGAAATAAAGCCAGGCGTCGAACATCATTTTAGCAACCCAGGCGGTGCAGCCATGGTCCACTGTCCCGGACCAGAACCCGCCCATGGCGACGCAGCGATCATCAACCGCGTGGGGCAGCATCCGCCCATCGTCGATCCCCACGAACCGCCGGGCATTGTCGCGCAGCGTGTCGTCCCAGCCCCGGATCATCTTGAACAGCGGCGCCAGGTGATGCGGCAAATTCGCCTGATACGCCGGTGAATAGCACATCTGCACGTTGATGTTGAAGTGATAATCGCTCGACCATGGCGGCATCTGGTATTCCTCGATCCACGGCCCCTGCAACGTGGCCGCCACGCCGCCCGGGTTCGTCAGCCCGGCGAACTTGTACAGGCCATAGCGATAGATGAACTCGAGCCGCGGATTCGGCAAGTGAAGTTGCGGCACTCGCCCCCAGTAGTCGGTCCACCATTGGGCATTGGCCTGGCGAAGCGCCGGGGCGGCATGGCGGATCGAATCGGCGACCAGCGTAGCGCAGTTCCCGCGGGCATCGTCGGCGTCATGTCCATACGTCGCCGCCAACCACAGTGCCCCGGCGCGATCCCAGCGATATCCCACGCATAGCGGCCCCTCGGCGCACCGGCTCTGCACCCAGCCGCACAACTCATCCCGCTCGAACGGCTCGGGGGGCTTGAACGAAATGCTCGACAAATACTCCCCGACATACCGCCACGCGGGAACCTGAAGCACGCGCGGGCGCGGCAGTTCCGGCGACAATTCGATATGGACCAGCGGCACATGCACCGACAGGTCGAAGCGCGCCTCGTATTCACCGCCGTCGGAATCGGTGAGATAGACCACGGCCTGCGCGCTGAACAGATCGAGCGTGCCGCGAGTCAGGACCATCCGCGGATCGAACTCCAACTCGATCCGTCCGATCGGCAGAATGCTGGGCCGGCGCGGCTCGCCCCGCACCTGCGGGTTATTCGGAAAGAGCCGCTCCAGGCCTTGCTGATCCTTCGCTTCCAGCAGGGTGCGAATCGCGCTGTAGTTCATCGCGTCGGTCCACGGCAACCCCCCGCGCCGATCCCAGAAATCGGCCCGTCCCACCGTAATCCGCAGCACATTGGCTTCGCCCCAGACCATGCATCCGAACGTCCCATTGCCCAGTAACATCCCCGTGTGCGTTCGCGGTAAAGGAAAAACCCAGTCGTATTTCATGGGGATATGGTAGCGATATTGGGGAAAGAGACGAGACCCGCCCCAATCTTTACCTGTTGATGAAACGACCTCGCGAAACCCTAAGAGACTCCCTGAAAAACAAGACAGTTACGGCCCAAGTTGATGGAATTATATCGCTCGCGGACCCCACTGAGACGATTCGTGTGGGCAAAACCGGAATACCTCGCAGTTTCCAAGCCGTTGCAGATGTCTCCCTGAAGGCCGCGAGCGGTATAACTCCCAACCCCTCTAATTTCCCTTCCGACGCACCATTGGGATAATGATCGGTTCCAATCGGTCAATGCTCACAGCTCGTGTGGTCGGTTGACACTCAAAATCCATCGATGGGGCCATAAGCGAAAGGTGAGAATCGTGACTTCGCCCTAGTAGTGCATGTGACGGCAAGTAATACGCCTTCGAGAACCCATATCGATTTCCCATATCAGTGCAAATTGCTTGCGAGTGTACCATACCCTCGGAATCGGACAGCGATGAGTGTTCGTAGGAGATGATAGCCCCTCCCATCCAGTTCTGCCAACTGCCCTCCTCGTGTACTCGAACCCCCGCGAGCGGTTCAGATGTTTCACTATCAATCACCTTAAACGTCAAGCTGGGCCCGCGCTCAGGGGCGCAGCCTCCTGCGATGATTGCGGTCAGCACAACCTCACCTTTCCAACCTAGATTTTTCGTCCAGCAGCTCATGCCAAGCCCTCCTCCAACAGCCGAATACGATCGAACTTTAGAACGACAACATCAATGATATTGAAGCGGTCGATCTCCACATTGGGAGATACGTAACGCATTGGATTCCCATCATTCAGGTTCAACTGGAGCGAATCTTTCGCCACCGTTTGCAGTACCGAGCCCACGGGAAGATAGTCGAGAATCGGAATCGTGATGTCACCACCAAAGGTGCGGTACCCGTTGCGGAAGATATTCACATTCGCCGGCACCGGCACAAAGTCGCCACGGAATTTGTTGACCGGATCAATCAACGCCAGCACATCCACATCCTTCTTCGCCATCCACACGTCGTGTTCGATAGACTCGGCCAACCTCACGGCGGTCAAGGCGCCCCAACTATGGCCGTAAATCCGGATCGATCTTAACTTGTCAATCTTGCCTCGGCGATTCGTGTGGATCGGGTCGTGCTTCTCATCGCCGTTCGAGTCCAGTTCATTGACCAGCCACGTGGACGCCCGACCGACGTTCTCGGCCCGCGCCCAAAACGTACGCTGGGTGAAGCCATCGGCTTGAAGCGTTTGGCCGATTGCCACTAGCGCCTGGTTGCCGATGTTGGGCCGTGCATCGAACGCTCACTGCGCCCCATAGAACCCGACGATCACCGGCGGCGGGGCACCGATCCGCACCGCCGCCCGGGGCTTCGTCGGGCCGTCGTCGGGCGGCTCGTCGGGCGGGTCGTGCCCGGCGGAGGCGTGGTCGGGACCGTCGCCGCGGCGGTTAAGGTAATCGCCATCGGATCCATGATCGCCGCGAGGCCTTGCAGATAGACCCGTGTGGGAATCGACCCGCCGACTCCCTTGATCCATGTGACCGTATCGCCGACCGTGGGGCCAACCAGAAGCGTCGTCATATCGCTGTCAGCCCACACCTTCAGCCGCGTCGGGTAGTCGACGGTCAAGGTCAGTTGCGCGCCGTCGGCTAGCGTCGGGGGGACGACCAAATCCAACGGCACCAGTTGCGATGCATCCCCATCGCCATTCTCCGGCACATATGAATCGGGATCGTTCGGCCACGGCGAGGAATGCTCCAGCACTGGATGATCGTCGATCGCCAGCGCCGCGGTCGCGGGCGTCGTGACGCCGACGTAGATTGGATCACTCGAACCCGAATCCCCATCGGCCGAGATTCGGTAGTAATACACCCCGCCGGGCGACAGCCCGCTATCCGTTATGGACCGCGCATCAGCGGTGAAACTGCCGATCGCCGTGATCCCCGCCGGATCGTTGAACAGGGGATCAGCCGAGCGCTCGATCGTGAACCCGGCTTCATCCCAGGCATTGTCACGCCAACTCAGCGCGATCGCCGCGTCGCTGATCGCTCGGGCCGCAAAATCGCTGGGGGCCTTCGGGGACGAGGGACGGACAACATTCGATGCCAGCGAACTGGCGAAGGTGGCGATCAAGCCCGAGGGTGCAATCGGGACTCCGCTGAGCAGCACCCGCGGCTCCATCGCCTCGCAAACGGCGCGAATCAGGTTGATATGGCGTTTGGGTTTGGATCGACCCGCCGCAACGTCAACAGGGGAACCTCGGAGACGCCGCCTGGCCGTCGGTGAGAGGGTGTGGCCCGATGCATTGCACCCAACCGGCGTGGATGGCCAAGCGGACGGCGGCATTATACCATGCGTGTGCCAACGCCGAAGAAGAAAATACCGAATCGCACGAGACCCGTGCTTTATCCGGGTTGAACATGGCGCAGTCGACCGAGGGTGATTCGACGAACGCAGAAAGGGGAAAGCAAAGTGAGTTCTACCGCTCGCGGCATGCAGTGAGACATCCACAATGCCTCGGAACCTTTGGCATAGTCCCGTGGTTCCCCAATCGGATTGCCTCAAACGGCCCGCGAGCGGTACAAGCCCTTTAGAGATTCCCGAAAAGATCGTAACACCTCACCCTTTTGCCGCGACCGGCTCGGGTTGGCAGCGAGAGCGGCGGCCTTACGTTACTTCCTCGGCATTGCCGGGTTGCCGCGTTGCCTATGCCCGTCGCGGTCGCTAACGTTTGGGCATGAAGATTCACGAGTATCAGGCTCGACAGATTCTCGCCGACGCCGGGATTGCGGTGCCGGCGGCACAGGTCGTGCGAAGCGCCGCCGAGGCCGAAGCGGCGTTTGCGAAAATCGGGACGGCGGTCGCGGTGGTCAAGGCACAAGTGTACGCCGGGGGGCGGGGGAAGGCGGGGTTCGTAAAGCTGGTGCGCTCGGCCGCCGAGGCGCGTGCCGCGGCCGAGTTCATGCTGAGCCACCGGATGGTCTCCAACCAGACCGGCTCGGACGGCGTGGCCGTCTCGGTGCTGCTGATGGCGCCGGGGGTCGAGATCGCCAGGGAATATTACCTGGGGCTGACCGTCGATCGCGCCCGCAATACGGTAACCATGATCGCGTCGTCCGAGGGGGGCGTCGAGATCGAAGAGGTGGCGCGGACCCATCCGGAAAAAGTCCTCAAACAGCCTCTGCATCCGTTGCTGGGATTGCAACCGTTCGCCGCCCGCGAGTTGGCCCATCGCCTGGGATTCAGCGGCGCTCTGGCCGCCGAGGCGGCGAAATTGATGGTGCAACTGGCCGGGGTTTTTCTGAAATTCGACGCGTCGCTGGCCGAGATCAACCCGCTGGTGGTGACCAAGGAGGGAAAACTCCTGGCGATCGACGCGAAGATCACCTTCGATGACAACGCGTTGTTCCGCCATAAGTCGGTCGAGGCGATGGCGGATGAATCGCAGGAGCGCCCCCTGGACGTGCGGGCCAAGAGGGCGAATCTGAACTATATCGCCTTGGACGGGACGATCGGCTGTCTGGTCAATGGCGCCGGCTTGGCGATGAGCACGATGGACATCATCAAACTGCACGGCGCTGAGCCGGCAAACTTTCTGGACGTGGGCGGATCGGTCACCTCCGAGGGCGCGATCGAAGCGTTCGGGATCATTCTTTCCGACCCCAAGGTCAAGGGGATCTTGGTGAATATTTTCGGCGGGATCGCCAAGTGCGACCTGATCGCCGATGCACTGGTGAAGGCGGGAAGACAGATCGGCTTTAAGGTTCCCGTGGTAGTTCGGCTGGAAGGGACCAATGTGACGCGGGCTCGGGAGATTCTCGACGGGGCCAAGGCAGATCTGCCCAGCCTGATTACGGCGTCGGATTTGACCGATGCGGCGCAAAAGGTAGTCGCGGCGGTGCGGTGAGAGGCCGCTCGCCAATTGCGGAACTCGCGAGTTTCGCCTCATCGTCGCAGTGCGCTGACTGGGCCGCGTCGCGCCCAGCAGCCGAACGGCGAGCGGCACGGCACCGACGATTTCCCTTGGCCCGATGGCGAGGATTTGCTAGAAATAGGCGCGATCCACATAGGTCGAATATTGTCCGTTAGTCGCATGCATCGAGGATCCAAATGATGAAACTGAATCGCACCCCCTCCCGCCGCGAATCTGTCCGCCTGGAAGCGCTGGAAAGCCGGATGATGCTCGACGGCAAGATCATCAACGCTCTGTCCGACTTGAATCTCAACCTCAATGCCCCGGCGGTGACGATCGACCTGACCGGGCGCGTCGGCGATAGCCAGGTACAGAAGACCGTCGTCGATATGAACTATCCCGGCTATGGATCGGTCCGAGTGGCGCTGTTCGATGACACAGCCCCGCAAACCGTCGCCAACTTCTACCACTACATCAATACCGGACGCTACGACAACACGATCATGCACCGCTGGATGAAGGATTTCGTCCTGCAAGGCGGCGGATTCACTGCCGCGGCGGCGCTGACGTACCTGAACAAAGTGATCGACGGTGCTGATCCCAATTCGCTCACGATCGACCACATAACCACCTATCCACCGGTGGTGAACGAGTTCGGCGCGTCCAATCTCGCCGGGACCGTCGCCATGGCAAAGACCCCCGACGATCCCAACAGTGCCACCAGCGAGTTCTTCTACAACCTGGCTAACAATGCCTCGAATCTGGACAACCAGAACGGTGGATTCACCGTCTTCGGACAGATCCTGGGCAACGGCCTGTCCACCGTCGTGCAAAGCATGACCAATGGAACGACGGTCAAGTCGTACAATGCCGGCAACACGTTCACGAACATCCCGATGAAGAACTTCACCCCCGGCGTTCACGCGACCAACGCGAACGTGGTGGTCCTGAGCAATGTCACCGCCGTGCCGATCCTGCCGCCGAGCAATGGCGCTGCGGCGGTGGTGCAGCTATCGGTCGCCAGCTCGGATACCAATGTCGTCACGGCATCACTCGACGGTTCGTCGCTGCGGATCACGCCGGTATCCGCCGCCAGCGGGGCGTCGAACATCACGCTCACCGTCACCGGGGCCAACGGCGTGGCGGTGACCGACACGTTCACCGTCTATGTGAATGTCCCCCGCGCCTCGGTCGGCGCGTTCCGCGATGGCAAATGGTTCCTCGACGCCAACGCGAGCTGGTCGTGGAACGCCGGCGACTTAGCGTTCCCCTACGGAAAAGCCGGCGACGTGCCGATCACGGGGGATTGGAACGGCGATGGGTACACCGATCTGGGCCTGTTCCGCAACGGCAAGTTCATCCTCGACCTCAACGGCAATCGCGTGGCCGATGCCTCGGATGTCGGGTTTGTCTTCGGACTCGCCACCGATATCCCGGTGGCGGGTGATTGGAACGGCGACGGCAAGGACGACATCGGCATCTTCCGATCCGGGCGGTTCATTCTCGACGCCAACGGCGACCGCGCCTCGGGCGCGGGAGATGTCGCCGTCGCCTACGGCCTGAGCGGCGATTTACCGGTCGCGGGAGAATGGACCGGCACCGGGGGGCTGGGGACCGATTCGGTGGGGATTTTCCGTCGAGGCAACTGGGCCGTCGATGCCAATGACTCGCGCTCATTCAACGCCGGGGATATCGGATTCACATACGGGCTGGGCACCGACAAGCCGATCGTCGGCGATTGGAACCGCGACGGGGTGAGCGATATCGGCGTCTTCCGCGGCGGCAAGTTCATTCTCGATGCCAACGGCTCGCGCATCGCCGATGCCGGGGATGTCGGGTTCGCGTTCGGCCTGGCGAGCGATGTGCCCATCACCGGGCGCTGGAAGCCGGCGGGGATGCAGCTCAAGACGATCACCGCCGTCGCCACCCGCCCGACCGCCATGGCGTGGCCGTTCACCGTTTCCTCCCGGCCCATAGCCGACGACGGCGAGAGCTTGTGGCGCCGGCTGGACGATGCAGCGAGCATATAACCGGCGTCGATTGCCGAACCGTCCGGCGAGGATCAGACGCCGGACGCGGCGACGCGGCGACGCGCGACCCGGGGGTCGGTCTTAGCCGGTTCGACGACAGAGCGGCGCGGGAGTAAGATTGGCCGATTCCATGCTGTTGAAACTGCTTAAGGCGAAGATTCACCGGGCGACGGTCACGTTCACCGATGCCAATTACCATGGGTCGATCACCATCGACACCGATTTGCTGGCGGCGACGGGGTTGCTTGCCAACGAGGCGGTGCTGGTGGCCGATTGCGAGAATGGCAATCGTTTCGAAACGTATATCATCGCCGGGAAGGCCTCGACCGGCGTGATCGGAATCAACGGCGCCGCAGCGCGGCTGACCCATGTGGGCAACCGCGTGATTATCATGGGTTTCGGGCTGTTGACCGCTGACGAAGCCGAGTCGCATTCGGCCCGCGTGGCGCTGGTCGATGACGCCAACCGCGTGACGCAAATCGTCGAACACCCCAGCCGAATCGACTCGCCGCCCAAAGCGTAACCATCCGATGGGCGCTGACGCTATCCCGGCGTGCGTCGGGGGACGCCGGCGCGATTGAAATGCCCGGTCGTCTGGTCTCGACCGGTCTGCTTGCCGGCACCGAAACCGGGCATCGACTTTCGATCGGTCGATCCGGCGGGAAGCTGCTGGCTCAGGCCGCCGGTCGCGGGCTTGTGCATCGCCTCGGTCAAGTGTTTGAAGGTGCTGGTCGGGGGATGGGCCTGTCCGGCGTCGGAATCGGCGGCGACGGCGGGCGCGGGGTTGCCCAGGATCGCGCGATTCATCAGCGCCTTGGCCGCCGCCTGCGCCGCCAGATCGGTGTTGATCATCGAATCGCCCGGGGAAGCCGGCTTTTTGCCCGAAGATTTCGATTGCGCTGATCCACCAGTTGAACCGCCCGACTTCTTTTTCGTTTTTGCCATCAGATGCTCCTTGCTTTTGATCCGGTCATTATACCGAAGATCGCCCGCAATTCGACCGGCTGGCCGGATGCGGTTATAACCGGTCGGAGAATCGAATCGCTTGCGGGGTTGGGGACTATCTTGCCATGACGATGCTGGACTCGGCCGAACTTCTCAACGATCTCACCGACGCGCAGCGCCAGGCCGTGTCTCATACCGATGGGCCGTTGTTGATCATCGCCGCCGCCGGCAGCGGCAAGACGCGGGTGATCACCCGGCGAGTGGCGTATCTCATGAGCCTGGGCGTGCCCGGACCGTCCATCTGCGCCATCACATTCACCAACAAGGCCGCGGGCGAGATGAAGCAGCGGGTCGGGCAGATCGTCGGCCATCCCATGCGGGATTTCGGCCAGCTCAGCCAACCCTGGCCGGTGATCTGCACGTTCCATTCGTTGTGCGTGCGCATTCTTCGCCATTACGCCGCAAGGATCGGCGTCAGCCCCAACTTCGCCATCTACGACAGCGCCGACCAGACGAAACTGATCAAGCAGGCGCTGCAACTGGCGGAGCTGTCGGCCAGCCACTTCCCCGCCGCGTCGGTTCATGCCGCAATTTCGACGGCAAAAAACAAGTTGCTGGGCCCCGAGGGGTTTGCCCTGGAGGCGAAGGATTTCTACTCGCGCAACGTGGCGAAGGTCTATCGCCACTACCAGAAGCTGCTGGGGCAGAACAACGCGATGGACTTCGACGATCTGATGCTGCGGACGATCAAGGCGTTCCGCGAGCATCCCGACGTGCTGGCGGAGTTGCAGGAGCGGTTCCAGTACGTGCTGGTCGATGAATACCAGGACACCAATCACGCTCAGTACATGCTCACGCACGCGCTGGCATCGCGGCATCAGAACGTCTGCGTCGTCGGCGATCCCGACCAGTCGATTTACGCCTGGCGCGGTGCCGATATCTCGAATATCCTCGAGTTCGAGCGGGATTACCCCAAGGCGGTGGTCGTTAAACTCGAGCAGAATTACCGCTCGACCCAGACGATCCTGCGCATCGCCGACAAACTGATCAAAAACAACCGCAAACGCAAGGATAAGCGGCTGTTTTCGGAAAACGCCGGCGGCGAAAAAGCGCGGCTCTTGATGTGCCAGGACGAACACCAGGAGGCCCAGGCGATCGCCGTCGCGCTGCGCGAGATGCACGAGAAGCGAAGCGTTGACTGGAGCGACATGGCGATCTTCTACCGGATCAACGCTCTGTCGCGGGTGATCGAGGAGGCGCTGCGCAAGGCGTCGATCCCCTATGTCATGGCGCGGGGAGTCGAGTTCTACAACCGCAAGGTGATCAAGGATGTGCTGGGGTACCTGCGGGTCATCGCCAATCCGCTCGATGAATTGAGCCTCGAGCGGATCATCAACACTCCGCCGCGCGGAATCGGGGCGGCGGGACTCAAGCAATTGCAGGCCCACGCCACCGGACACGGGATGCCGCTGCTGGACGCGATGCGAAAGGCCGATCAAGTCGCGGGAATGAGCGTGCGAGCGGCGAAATCGACGATTGCCTTCGCCGCGGACCTGGACCGCTGGCGGGCGATGGCCGGGGCGGCGATGCCCGGCGCGGCGACGGCCGGCGCGGCGATGCACGGGGCGGCGATGGGCGGCGTGCCGATGAACGGCGTGCCGACGGCCGGCACGGCGACGGATAGCGATCCATCGCAACGCGATCCATCGCAACGCCGCACGCATGTGCCGGTGCGCACGCTCATGGAGGACGTGGTGCGTCGGTCGGGGCTCGAGGCGGCTCTGATCAAGGCGGCCAAGCGCGATCGCGACAGCGAAGGGGACGATCCGATGGCCAACGTTAACGAGTTGATCACCTCGGCCACCGAGTTCGACGCCGAAGCGCCCGAGGGGACTTTGGAAGATTATCTCAGCAAAGTCAGCCTGGTGAGCGATCTGGATCATCTCAAGCAGACGGGCGGGGCGGTGATGATGATGACGCTGCACGCGGCGAAGGGATTGGAGTTTCCGGTGGTGGTGATGATCGGGATGGAGGACGGTTGCCTGCCGCACAGCCGGGCACGCGACGATGCCCAGCAGCTCGAGGAAGAACGCCGGCTCTGCTTCGTCGGGATCACCCGCGCACGCGAGCAACTGATCCTGAGCTGCGCCCATTATCGAACCGTGCGGGGCCTGCGCGAGCGGACGATCGCAAGTGCGTTTCTCAAGGAAATGCCCCCGGGAGACATCGAAACGATCGAGCTCGGCATCGGCGGCGGCCGCGCCTCGCGCCCCGCCTCCACCAGCCCGTCCACCGCGTTTCGGATCGGCCAACGGGTGATGCACCCCCAATTCGGCGCCGGTCACATCGTAGCCATCTCCGGCCCCGAGGAAACTGCCATCGGCCTCATCCATTTCGATCGCGCCGGCGACAAGACGCTGGTCTTCGCCTACGCCCGCCTGACCCCGCTGGACTAACCGAAGCGAGCTTTTCGGCCCTGGGTTGCGTGCCCACCGTCGCGAAACAATAGAAAAGATGACATCCAGAATGCCATTCACTTAACGTGAAAACGGCTAGGAAAAGTCGCCTTATTGGTCTAAGACTGCTGTTGAGTTCGCCGATTTTGGCCCTTAAGTGAATGGCATTCGTGACATCCACCTTTCCTGTGCCGCAAGAAAGGTGGATGCCTCCTGGATGTCACCTTTTCTTTTTTGCTGCTCTCGTTCCGTCGCTGGCGCTTCGGGCTAACGCACGGCCGTTCCTCTCGCTGGCGCTTCGGGCTAACGCACGGTCGTTCCTCTCGCTGGCGCGGTATTGTGTTCTATGTGTGATAGTCGGCGTTGATGGTGATGTACTCACGAGACAGGTCGCAGGTCCAGACGGTCGCACTTGCTTTTCCGGCGCGGCAGGCCAGGTCAACGACGACTTCGGGGGATTTGAGCGATTCACTCACCGCCTCGGCGTCGAAGTTTACCGGGCGGCCGGAGCGGAAGACGATCGTTCCCTGGAGGGTCAAGACGCAACGATGCGGATCGAAGGGCGCCGGCGTCATCCCGGCGGCCGAGACGATCCGGCCCCAGTTCGGGTCGTTGCCGTGCATGGCGGTCTTGACCAGCGGGGAATTGGCGATCGCGCGGGCGATCGCCCGGGCGTCGGCTTCGCTGGGGGCTTGGCGAACGTCAATGCGCACGACCTTGGTGGCGCCTTCGCCGTCGGCGGCGATCTGATACGCCAGGCTCTGGCAGACCTCATCCAACGCCCGGGCGAAGATATTTTTCGCCTTGGCGGTGTTTATTTTTGCTCCGCTTTGTCCCGAGGCGAGGATCGCCGCGGTGTCGTTGGTCGAGCAGTGGTCGTCCACGGTGACGGCGTTGAAACTGCGGTCCGACGACGAGGCCAGCAGGTTACGCAGCACTCCCGGCGGCACCTGGGCGTCGGCGGAGAGATACGCCAACATGGTCGCGTGCGGCGCGGGATCCAGCCCCAGGCGCGGCCCGATCATGCCGCTTCCCTTGCACACCCCGGCGAGGCGCACCGTGTGCCGTCCGATCCGAAACTCCGCCGCGGCGCTTTTACGACGGGTGTCGGTGGTGAGAATGGCATCGGCGAATTGCAGGGCATGTTCATGGCTGTCGCCGAGGTTTGCGGCGGCGGCGGCGATCCCCCGGGCCACCCGCCCCAGCGGAAGGATGTGCCCGATGATCCCCGTGGAAGAAGGCAGGATTCGCCCGGGATCGCAATCCAGCGCCATCCCGGCCAGCCGGCACATCTGCCGGGCATCTTTCAAGCCGCGCTCACCCGTGCAGGCATTGGCGTTTCCGGAATTGACCACCACCGCGCGCAGCTGTCCGCTGGCCACGTGTTCTCGACCGACGATCACCGGTGCCGCCACCACCGTGTTGCGGGTGAACACCGCCGCGGCCGACGCGAGGGTGCGGCAGACCAGCAGTCCGACATCCGGCGTCGGGCGTGACTTGATCCCCGAATAGACTCCCGCAGCGCGAAATCCGACTGGGGACAACAGATGCAGCTCAGCCATGATGATTCCTCACAATTCCCGCGCGCCCGAAGCTATCGACGAGGCATTTCCCGAGTTCCGTCACGGCGTTGCCGGCCTCACAATTCCCGCGCGCCGGAAGGTATCGACGATCCATCGAAATGCAATCGGCGATTGCAATTCGCGGGCAACCGGGCTAATTCTCGTTGGCCATGGCGGCCACACTCATCGATGGGACGGCACTGGCGGGGCAAACCAAGGCTTGGGTGAAAACCCGGACCGCCGAGCTGGCGGCGGCGGGAAAACGAGTTCATCTCACGGCGGTGCTGGTCGGTTCGACGCCCGCGGGCGAATTGTATGCCCAGCGACAGGCCGATGCCTGCTCGGCGGTGGGGATCGACTATCACCTCGAGACGCTATCCGCCAGCGCCAGTCGCATCGAGGTCAGCCAGGCGATCCACCAGTTGAACCTCGACGCTTCGGTGACCGGCATCATGCTGCATCTGCCGTTGCCGGGCCATCTGGATGCAATTGAATTGCAGTACCAGATCGACCCGGTGAAAGATGTGGAAGGGGTCAACCCCGCGAACATCGGACACGTGGTTTACGGACACACCTTGATTGCGCCTTGCACGGCGCTGGCGGTGTTGGAACTCATCCGCAGCACGGGGGTAATTATGCGCGGCGCCGAGGCGGTGGTCGTCGGGGCTAGTGAGATCGCGGGTAAGCCGATCGCCCTGGGACTGACCGAACAAATGGCCACCGTCACGCTCTGCCACATCGCCACGCGAGATCTTCCATCGCACACGCGACGGGCCGATATCCTGGTGGTGGCGGTGGGCAAGCCCGACCTGATCGGCGCAGCCCATGTGCGTGAGGGGGCGGTCGTGATCGACGTGGGGATCAACCGCATCGTCGCGCCGGATGGAAGCCGCAAGACAGTCGGTGACGTGCAGTTCGACGCCGTGCGGCGACGCGCCGGGCATCTGACACCCGTGCCGGGCGGCGTGGGGCCAATGACCGTTGCCATGCTGCTGAAAAACACCCTGCGCAGCGCCGAACTGCTTTTCGCACGCCAGTCCTGAAGCCAGCGGCGATCGCGCTGCGCGGATGAATCGATCGTCGGGGGCGAGAAACGGGTTCTGGCCGGGAAATCTCCCTTCCCACGGGTGGATGATCCCGTTACAAGTCTAAGGTGGCCGGGATGAGCCCGGCGGAGCAGGTTATTGCATAGGAGATATCCACACTTGCCGGTGAGCGTTCCGCGCCGCGTGCGTCAGTTGATCCGCTGGAACAGTGTATCGAACGGAGAAGGCCCGGTTGGGCCGCCGGCCGACGAGCAGCCGCTACGCGCCGAGTTATTCAGCGTGGATCAGCTCGAGCGTCATGCCAAGGGGCTGGCCGGATGGCATCAACTCGTCGGCGGGCGGGCGCCCGACAAGCTGATTCCTCGCCTGAGCAGCAACGAGGCGGTGCTGCTGCGCACCTATGAGGTGATCACCTCGGCGACGGAGCGGGGGCGGCGGGTGGCGCCGGCGGGCGAGTGGCTGCTGGACAACTTTTACCTGATCGAAGAGCAGGTCCGCACGGTTCGGCGGCATCTGCCGCGATCCTACAGCCGCGAGCTGCCGCGACTGGCGAACGGGCCGGTGGCCGGATACCCCCGCGTGTACGGGATCGCGCTGGAACTGATTTCCCATGTCGATGGGCGGCTGGACGCGGTAAGCCTGTCCAGCTTCATCAACGCCTACCAGACGATCAAGACGCTGTCGCTGGGGGAGTTGTGGGCGATCCCGATCATGCTGCGGCTGGCGCTGATCGAGAACCTTCGACGGGTCGCAGCGCGGATCGCGTCGGGCCGGCGCGACCGCGACCTGGCCGATGACTGGGCCGAGCGAATGGTGGCGGTGGTGGAGAAAAATCCCACCGACTTGATCCTGGTCATGGCCGACATGGCCCGGGCCGATCCGCCGATGTCCAGCGCGTTTGTGGCTGAGCTGACGCGGCATTTGCAAGGCCAAAGCCCGTATTTTTCGTTCGCCACCAGTTGGCTGGAGCATCGCCTGGGCGACCAGGGCACGACCCTCGAGCAACTGGTGCAGGCCGAAAGCCAGAACCAGGCGGCAGACCAGGTGTCGATCGGGAATTCGATCACGAGCCTGCGGTTTCTCAGCTCGATGGACTGGCGCGAGTTCGTCGAGTCGATGAGCCTGGTCGAGCAGACGCTTCGCGGGGATCCGGCGGACGTGTATGCCGACATGGACTTCGCCACCCGCGATCACTATCGCCACGCGGTCGAGGAGATCGCCAAGAGCAGCCGCCTGAGCGAATACGAGGTGGCTCGCAAGGCGATCCAGCTTGCCGACGCGGCGAGCATGGATCAACCGGCCGATCGCGGTGCCCATGTGGGGTATTACCTGATCGACAAGGGTCGGGCGGCGCTGGAGCGGATCGCCGACATGCGCGTGACCCCGAGCTTGCTGGCGCGGCGGCTGGTCAGGCGCGTTCCCCTTTGGTTTTACCTCTCGGGGATGGTGCTGGTGACGGGGGCGGCGACGATGGGCCTGTTGTCGCGCCTGGCCGACAGCGGGCTTGGGCTTGCATGGCAGTCGCTGCTGCTGATCCCGGCGCTGATCGCGGCGTCGCACCTGGCGCTGGGGGTGGTAAACTGGCTGGTCACGGCCACGGCGCGTCCTCGCTCGCTGCCGCGGCTGGATTTTTCCGACGAGATCCCCTCCGATCAGCGAACGCTGGTGGTGGTCCCGACGATGCTTTCGAGTGCGTCGGGGATCGACACCCTGCTGGAGAACCTGGAGGTTCGGTACCTGGCCAACCGCGACGATCGGCTGCATTTCGCGCTGCTGACGGACTTCCGCGATGCATCGTCGGAGCATATGCCGGAAGATGATGCGCTGGTGGCGCGGGTGAGCGAGGGGATCGAGGCGCTGAACCGCAAATACAATCCCTCACGATCCGAGCGGGAGCGCGGCGACGTTTTTTACCTGTTCCATCGGCCTCGGCGCTGGAACGAGCGAGAGGGGACGTGGATGGGCCAAGAACGCAAGCGCGGCAAGCTCACCGATCTGAACGCCGTCTTGCGCGGCGCTGCGGCCGACCAATTCAGCGTCGTCATCGGCGAGCGCTCGGTCCTCCGCTCGGTCAAGTACGTGATCACGCTGGACACCGATACCCAGCTTCCGCGCGACACGGCCCGAGAGATGATCGGGACGATGGCGCATCCGCTGAACCGCCCGGTGTTCGATCCCGACAAGCAGCGCGTCGTCGAGGGCTACGCCATTCTTCAGCCGCGCGTGGGCGTGAGTTTGCCCAGCGCCTACCGGTCGTGGTTCGTGCGGCTGTTCGCCGGCGATCCCGGAGTCGATCCGTACACCCGCGTAGTGTCGGACGTCTATCAGGACCTGTTCGGGGAAGGCTCGTTCATCGGCAAGGGAATTTATGACGTGGACGCCTTCGAGCGCTCCTGCGCCCAGACGTTTCCGGAAAACACGATCCTCAGCCACGACCTGCTGGAAAGCTGTTATGCCCGCTCGGCGCTGCTGAGCGATGTTGAATTGTTCGAGGAATCGCCCTCGCGCTACAGCGCCGATGTGAGCCGGCGGCATCGCTGGATGCGCGGCGACTGGCAGATCGCCTGGTGGCTCAGCCCGCGCGTCCCCTCGCCACAGGGGACTGCGGTGAACCCGATCAGCGGGCTGGCGTGGTGGAAAATCTTCGACAATCTTCGCCGCAGCGTCGTGCCGGTGGCGATGCTGGCGGTGCTGCTGATCGGATGGTTGCTGCCGCGACCGGCGGGGGAGATGGTCTCGATCTTCATCGCCGCGGTGATCGGCCTGCCGCTGCTTCTGCCGCTGATCCTCGAGGCGTTTCGTCTGCCGGCGGATCTGCCGCTGGGACTGCATCTGCGGTCGCTGGGCAATCAGTTGTTCAAGCAACTGGCCCAGTTCGCGTTCATCATTGTCTTTCTGCCGTATGACGCTTTCGTCAGCGCCGACGCGATCGTTCGCACGGTCACGCGGGTATTGTTCACCCGGCGCAAACTGCTGGAGTGGCAGACCGCCTCCGACGCCGAGCGCAGCGCCAGCGCCGACCTGACCGGGCATCTGCTGACGATGTGGATCGCGCCGGTGATCGCCACGGCGACGATGGTGGCGTTGGTGATGGTCCGGCGTCATTCGATCCTCCCGGCGTTCGGGTTCGCTTTTGCGTGGTATTTGTCCCCGGCGATCGCGTGGTGGATCAGCCGGCCGCTGCGCTCGCCGGAGCCGCGGATCAGCGATGCTGGGCGCCTGTTTCTTCGCAAGCTGTCGCGCCGGACCTGGCGGTTCTTCGAGACGTTCGTCACCGCCGATGAGAATTACCTCCCGCCGGACAATTTCCAGGAGCATCCCGCGCCGGTGGTGGCGTCGCGGACCAGCCCGACGAACATCGGAATGGCGCTGCTGGCCGACTTTACGGCATTGGACTTCGGCTATATCTCCGCGGGTGAGTTGCTTACCCGCATCGGGCGCACGCTCCAGACGATGCGCCGGCTCGAGCGATACCGGGGGCATTTGTACAACTGGTACGACACCCGCACGCTTCGGCCGCTGCCGCCGCTGTACGTCTCGACGGTCGATTCGGGCAATCTGGCGGGCCATTTGACGATCCTTCGCAGTGCGCTCGCAGAGTTAGCCGAAGCCTCCATTCTGCCGGCGCGGGCGTTCGAGGGGCTTACCGACACGGTGGCGATCCTGCTCGAGGTGGCCAAGGGTCATCATCTTCCATCGGACCAGGCCCGGGCCGCGATCGTCGGGGCCGAGGTGATGCGCCGGATCGAGCGGATTCTGCGCGAGCTGGAGCATCCTCCCGGCGCCCTGACGGCCGGGGCGATGTTTTTGCAGCGGCTGGCGATGCTGGCGGCGGAACTGTCGGGCGCCACCGGATCGCATGCCGACACCGAGCTTCGCTGGTGGGTCTCGGCATTCGAGCGGCAATGCCGCGACTTGCGTGACGATGTGGCGACGCTGGTACCGTGGTCGATGATGCCCCCGCCGACCGAGCAGCTCTGGCGGCGCGGATCGCCCGAGCAGGTGCAGCATCTGAACACCCTGCGCGATCTGCTGGCATCGCTGGAGTCGATCCCCAGCCTGCGCGGGGTGGCGCGGCTGCCCGAGACCCTGCTGGCGTCGATCGATCAGATCGTGGCCGATCTGGCGGAGGCCGGACCGCACCCCGAGCCAACCGATTCGCAGCGGCACGAGAATGACTTCTTCGCCCGCCTGCGTCAGGGGATTCTCACCGCCGCCGAGGTTGCCGCCGAGCGCATCACACTGATCGAGTCACTTTCGCAACAGGTGTATGAGCTGGCCGACATGGACTTCACGTTCCTGTTCGATCGCTCGCGGGATTTGTTCAGCATCGGTTTCAACGTCTCCGATCACCGCATGGACGCCAGCTTTTACGATCTGCTGGCGTCGGAAGCCCGGTTAACGAGCTACCTGGCCGTGGCCCAGGGGCAGGCGCCGCAGGAGCACTGGTTCGCGCTGGGCCGATCGCTGACCAGCCGCGGCGGGAGCGCCGCCCTGCTGAGCTGGAGCGGCTCGATGTTCGAGTATCTCATGCCGCTGCTGGTGATGCCGACGTACGAGAACACGCTGCTGGATCACACTTGCAAGGCGGTGGTCAAGCGCCAGATCGACTACGGTCGCCAGCGCGGGATTCCGTGGGGGATCAGCGAATCGGGTTACAACGCCACCGACGCGAACATGAATTACCAGTACCGCGCTTTCGGGGTGCCGGGACTGGGATTGAAGCGCGGCCTGGCTGAGGACCTGGTCGTGGCACCGTACGCGACCGTGATGGCGCTGATGGTGCTTCCCGAGGCGGCGGTTCGCAACCTCCATCGATTGGTCGAGGATGGTCGGCTCGGACCTTACGGGATGTACGAGGCGGTGGATTACACCGCGTCGCGCCTTCCTCGCGGGCAGGACAGCGTTACCGTGCGCTCGTTCATGGCCCATCATCAGGGGATGAGCCTGCTGTCGCTGTCGTATCTGCTGCTGGGCCGGCCGATGCAACGCCGATTCGAGGCCGATCCGCTGCTGCGCGCCACCGAGTTGCTGCTTCAGGAGCGCATTCCCCGGGTGGCACCGGTCTTCCCCCACGCCACCGAGGCCGCCACCCGCGCCGCCGGTGCCGGTGAGCGCGAGGGGATCATGCGAGTCTTCACCGATCCCTCGAGCTTCACCCCCGAAGTCCACCTGCTGAGCAACGGGCGATATCATGTAATGATCTCGGCGGCCGGGGGCGGATACAGCCGCTGGCGCGACCTGGCCCTGACCCGCTGGCGCGAGGATCCCACCCGCGATGCATGCGGCATGTTCGTCTATCTGCGCGATGCAGAGTCGGGGCGGTTCTGGTCGGCGGCGTTTCAACCGACGCTGCGCCAGGCGCGGCCATACGAGGCGATCTTCACCCAGGCCCGCGCCGAGTTCCGCCGGCGCGACAACGAGATCGACACGCATACCGAGATCAGCGTCTCGCCCGAGGACGACATCGAGCTTCGGCGGCTGACGATCACCAACCGCTCGGATTCACCGCGCACGATCGAGATCACGACGTATGCCGAGGTGGTGCTGGCCCCGCCGGGACAGGATGCGTCGCATCCGGCGTTCTCGAACCTGTTCGTGCAGACGGACCTGGTTCCGGGTCGGCAGGCGATCTTCTGCACTCGTCGCCCGCGATCGCAGGAGGAGCGCCCGCCGTGGATGCTTCACCTGATGACCGTTCAGGGAACGGGGGTGGGCGAGGCGAGCTTCGAGACCGACCGATCTCGCTTCATCGGGCGCGGGCACACGGCCCAGCGCCCCGCGGCGATGGAAAAGCCGGGGAGCCTGACCAATTCCAGCGGTGCGGTGCTGGATCCGATCGTCTCGATCCGGCGCACGGTGCGGATCGGCCCCGACGAGATCGTTCGGGTGGACATCATCACCGGGGCCGCCGAGACGCGCGACGCGGCCAACGCCCTGTTGGAAAAATATCACGATCCGCGGCTTGCCGACCGCGTGTTCGAGCTGGCCTGGACGCACAGCCAGGTGGTGTTGCGACAGCTCGGGGCCACCGAGTCCGACGCTCAGGGGTATGGTCGTCTGGCCGGAAGCGTGATTTATCCCACCGCCCAGCGCCGCGCCACCCCCACCATCATCGCCCGCAACCGCCGCGGCCAATCGGGGCTGTGGGGGTACGGCATCTCCGGGGATCTTCCGATCGTGCTGCTGCGCATCCGTGATCAGTCGCGGCTGCAGATTGTACAACAGGCGGTGCAGGCGCACGCGTACTGGCGGATGAAGGGGCTGAGCGTCGATCTGGTCATCTGGAACGAGGATGATTCGCTTTATCGCGCTGCGCTGCATGACGCGATCATGTCGATCATCGCGGCCAGCCCCGAAACGCACCTGATCGACAAGCCGGGCGGGGTTTTCGTCCGCCGCGGTGAGCAGATTTCCGAGGAAGACCGCATTCTCCTGCAAACCGTGGCCCGCGTGATCCTCACCGACGACGCCGGGACCCTGGGCGACCAGATCGACCGGCGCGGTCGGGCCGAGCCGAGCATCGCGACATTCCGCGCTGCGCGGATCCGCCGAAATGACACGCCCGTGGCGGTCGAGGTGCCCCGCCGTGACCTGGCGTTCTTCAATGGCTCCGGTGGATTCACCCGAGACGGGCGCGAATACGTGACGATCCTCAGCGGCGCCGAGGCCACTCCGGCACCGTGGGTCAACGTCATCGCCAACCCCACCTTCGGCACGGTCATCTCCGAATCCGGTTCGGCCTACACCTGGGCCGAGAACTCGCATGAGTTCCGGCTGACGCCCTGGCACAACGATCCGGTCACCGACTCCAGCGGCGAAGCGATCTACGTCCGCGACGAGGAGACCGGACGGTTTTTCTCCCCCACGCCCCTACCCGCCCGGGGTGCCATGCCCTATGTCGTGCGCCATGGATTCGGGTACAGCGCTTTCGAATACGAAGAGGATGGGCTGGCGTGCGAGCTGTTCGTCTATGTCGCCATCGACGCGCCGGTGAAGTACCTGCGACTGAAACTACGAAACGGCTCGGGCCGATCGCGCCGGCTCAGTCTCACCGCCTACGTCGAATGGGTGCTGGGTGAGCTTCGCCCGCGCACGGCCATGCATGTGACTACCGAGGTCGATCCCAAGACCGGCGTGTTGATGGCCCGCAACAACTACAACTCCGAGTTCGCCGGACGGGTCGCGTTTTTGGATTGCTCGGAACAAATCCGCGCCGTCGCCGGAGATCGCACCGAATTTCTCGGTCGCAACGGCACCCTGGCGAACCCCGCGGCCCTTCGCCGCGTGCGGCTCTCGGGCCGAGTCGGGGCCGGGCTGGATCCCTGCGGCGCGATGCAGGTGGGATTCGAGCTGGATGACGCCCAGGAACGCGAGATTGTTTTCACCCTGGGTTGCGGCACGTCCGATCAGCATGCCCGCCAGCTCGCCAAGTCGGCCCGGGGCATCTCGAATGCCCAGCAAGCTCTCGATGCGGTCTGGCAGTTCTGGAACCGCACGCTGGGCGTGATGTATCTGGAAACGCCCGATCCAGCGCTGAATTTCCTCGCCAACGGATGGCTGATCTACCAGGTGCTTTCCTGCCGCATGTGGGCCCGTACCGGCTTCTACCAGTCGGGCGGCGCGTATGGGTTCCGCGATCAGTTGCAGGATTCGATGGCGCTGCTTCATGCCGCCCCGCAGCTTTTCCGCGAACACCTGCTCCGCGCCGCGGCGCATCAGTTCCGCCAGGGCGATGTGCAGCACTGGTGGCATCCGCCCGTGGGACGCGGCGTGCGAACGCACTTTTCCGACGACTATCTCTGGCTGCCCTACGCCGTCTGCCGATATGTCACGGCCACCGGCGACACCGGGGTTCTCGCCGCGTCGGTCCCGTACCTCGACGGGCGCCTGCCCCGGCCGGAAGAAGAAGCCTACTACGATTTGCCCCAGGTCAGCGACGACTCCGGACCGATCTACGACCATTGCGTGCGCGCCATCCGCCATGCCCTGTCCCGCATCGGTTCGCACGGGCTTCCGCTCATGGGCAGCGGCGACTGGAACGACGGGATGAACCTGGTGGGCATCCACGGCAAGGGCGAGAGCGTCTGGCTGGCGTTTTTC
The DNA here is from genome assembly GCA_038329845.1 of Tepidisphaerales bacterium. GTDB lineage: Bacteria > Planctomycetota > Phycisphaerae > Tepidisphaerales > Tepidisphaeraceae > JBBQNJ01. Next base: position 48,587 of record JBBQNJ010000026.1, read on the forward strand.
CTATACGACGTGTTGATGAACTTCGCGGAAATCGCGCGACAGCGCAAGGACGCGGAAATCGTCGCGTTTTGTACCGATGGTGCCGGGCGCCTGCGCCAGGCGATCGAGGCCAACGCCTGGGACGGCGACTGGTATCGGCGGGCCTATTTCGACAACGGCGAGCCGCTCGGCTCGCAGACCAACCCCGAATGCCAGATCGATTCGCTGCCGCAAAGCTGGTCGATTCTCTCCGGCTTCGCCCAGGGTCCCGGGGATATGCCCCGAAGTCTGCAGGCGATGGAAAATGTCGATCGCCGGCTCGTGAGGCGCGACGCCGAGCTGATTCAGTTGTTCGATCCCCCGTTCGACACCAGCCATCTGAATCCCGGCTACATCAAGGGATATCTGCCCGGTGTGCGAGAAAACGGGGGCCAGTACACCCACGCGGCGGTCTGGACGGTGATGGCGTTCGCCGCCATGGGCGATGTCAAGCGGGCCTGGGAGCTGTTCAACTTGATCAACCCGGTGAATCATTCCGATTCGCCCGCGGACCGCGATGTGTACAAGGTCGAGCCGTACGTCGTTGCCGCCGATGTGTATGCCGTCCCGCCGCACACCGGGCGCGGAGGCTGGACGTGGTACACCGGCTCGGCGGGATGGCTTTATCGCCTCATCATCGAGAGCCTGCTGGGGATCCATCTCGAGGTAGACAAGCTGCGTTTCACCCCGCTGCTGCCGGAGGATTGGAAGGAGTTCAAGCTCCACTATCGATACCGCGAGACATTCCATCACATCGTGGTCCGGCGCGATCCCGGCACCGTCGGCGATAAGGGCAAATCAGCAGGGCCGCTGAAGGTGCTTCGCGTGATCATCGACGGCGAGCCGCAGACCGGCACGGTCGTCCAACTCCGCGACGACCGCAACGATCACCAGGTTGAAGTGATCGTGGGATAAGCGGCCCGTTCCTCCTCGTTTTTCTTCACGTCAATCCGCGGCGGTCGATTTGTTCGGCCATGGGCAAAGGGCGCGCAGGGGACATTGTTCGCAGCGCGGCTTGCGGGCCTGGCAGATTTTTCGGCCGTGATGGATCAACAGGTGGGACCAGAGCGTCCACTTTTTTCGCGGCACCACCTGCATCAGATCGCGCTCGATCTTGACCGGATCGGTGTGATCGCTCAGCCCCAGCCGCCCGCTCAGCCGGGCGACGTGCGTGTCCACCGTCACGCCAACGTTGATCCCGAAAGCGTTGCCCAGCACGACATTGGCCGTCTTGCGGCCCACCCCGGCCAGGGCGGTCAGTTCTTCCATGGTCGAGGGGACTTTCCCGCCGTGGTGGTCGATCAGGGACCGCGCCATCACGCGGATCGACTTGGCCTTGTTGCGAAAAAACCCGGTGCTCTGGATATCGCGCTCGAGTTGTTCCTGCGGCGCTGCGGCGTAGTCCTTCACCGAACGGTATTTCTTAAACAATTCCCGGGTAACGAGATTCACCCGCTCATCGGTGCATTGGGCCGACAGGATCGTCGCCACCAGCAGCTCGAGCGGCCCGGAATGAGCGAGGCTGCACCGCGCATCGGGGTATTCGCGCTGGAGGATCGGCAGGATCGCCTTGACCCGCTCGAGGCGCTGGGCAACGACCTTCGACGACGGGATTGCTTTGGCGGGCATGGAAAGTCCTACGGCGAGGTCAGACTCGGCGGCACAAGCGGTGCCGCGGCCCGCTTGGGGGTGATCGCGCCGCTGAAGAGGATGATCCCCAGCAACGCGAACAATACGCCGGCGAGCAACTGCACGCTCTTGTGATGCTCGCGGTCGAAGACTTCCCGCGCCGGATTGGCCACCTCCGGCTCATCGGCGTGGTCGATGTATTGCTGGCGCGTCTCGATGATCCGCGGCCAGACCGCCCAGCGGTCGTACGCCACCAGTCCGGCGGCGAGGAAAAACAGGACCGCGCGGAGGATCGCCGCCTTGGCGTTGCTGCCGGTCAGGTCGATCACGAACAGTTGACCGATCATCATCAACAGCAGCACCGCGGCGCACACCAGCTCGATCAGCGCCAAGCGTTCGAGCAGGTTCCCCACGATGGTGCCGGCCAGAAGCGTGCCGTGCTGTCCGTCGAGATTGACGCTTAAGACATCGGGCAGAACCGGCTTACGCTCGCGGATGGTGCGGAAGATGACCGGGGCGGCGACGGCGATGAACATCACCCCGCCGAACCAGGTCGACAGCGCCAGCCAGTAGAGAATCTGAACGAGTTGGAAACCCATCGCGCGTCCAAGCCTAGTAGAGCCGCGGCGGACAGGCAAGCCGCTATCGCGGGCGGTCTTCGGGGCGCTCGTAGCTGTATAGGTTGTCGTCGCGGGTGAGGTACTTGCGATCCGGTCCGGCCGAGAAGAAAAACGGCCGGTCCTCGGCCGCCATTCCGATCGACGGGTTCTGATGGGCCATGAAGACCACCGGCATCCCCCAGGCGTCGCGGACGGTCCGCCCGTCGTACAGCCCCAACGGCAAACCATCCAGAGGCGAACCCCCCATCGCCAGTTCGGTCTTCAACGCCCGCAGCAGTTGTTCGTTGTTCGCCAACGCCGCCCGCTGCATTCCCGGCCCATCTTCGATCGCATCGGTTTCGACCGCGGCAACGATCAGCGGATGCACCCGGGGCACGGTCGAGTGGCGGGAGATGTACAGACTCATCACCCGGTCCAGGTCGCGCAGCAGTTCGGTGGTCACGCGCGTCGAACTGGTGGCTCGGACATACCTCGCCAACGACACCATCAGCCCCAGCACGATGACCAGCAGGGCCACCGTCGTCAGCATCTCGATCAGGGTAAACGCCCGGAAATGGAGATAGCAACGCGACATCGCTCAGGCAAACTCCCGGGGACCGCGCCCAACGCAACGGCACCGCAACTCAATAAGCGACTCGCGTTTTCTCCTCTGCCGGTACGACGGGGGAGGGACGCGGTGAGGGGCCTACTGGCCGTTGAAACTGGTTAAATCGTCGTAGTCGGTGTTGATGGAGGTGCGATTCTTCTTGGCGTTCGCCGCCGAGATCGGCGTGGTGCCGTTGCCCGAGACGATCGAGCCGGGGCCAAAGTTCTTGTCATCCCCGGCCGTCCAAAGGATGTACGGATCGCTGGTGGCGGGGGTTTCGTCGGGATCGATCGCGCCGTTGTCGTTGTAATCGCCCAGCGCCGCCCGCATCTCAGCCCGCGCTGTGTTGTCGGTAGTGTCGAAGATCGCCTTGGCCTGACGAAGGTCATACAGCGCGCTGGAACCAAGGGCGGCGTACCCTCCGACGGCATGAATGTTCGGCGGGGTGCGATTGGCGACAAGGTAGAGGATCACCATCCCGGCGCGATCGCGCAGGTACATTCCATCCACCGCGAAAAAGTCCGGCCGGATGTATGGACCGTAGACCTGGCCCTGGGTTCCGCGTTTGCGATGGCCCGGCCCATCGGCACCGTCGAACCACCAGACTTCGGCCCAGTAGGTCGTGCTGGTCAGTGCCGGTGGCGTGGTGGGCGATCCCATCACCGCAACGTAAGTCTTGGCGCCCGGCGTGTCGGGAGTCGCCTGATCGCAGACGACCTCTCCGGTAGCGTAATTTTGACCCGATACGAATTGCGGCGGATTGGGGTTGGACGTGGGCGCTGCGTCGCCCGGGCCGATCATTGCCTTGCAGAGGATCATCGCGCCGGAATTCGGGACCGCCGAGTCAGGACGCGGATAATCGCCAAAGTCGGCCTTGTAGGCTTCCAGTCCGGTGGCGATTACCTGCAAATCGGCGGCCTGTCGGGTTCGAAACGCCGCCCGGCGGGCTCGCTGGACCGACGGGACCAAGATTCCCAGCAGCAATACGATGATCCCCATCACCACGAGCAATTCGACCAGCGAAAAGCCGGTCAAATCGCGGCGGCGCGATGCGCCCAAGGCCCGCACGCCGGCGTCAGTGCTTCGGGTTGCCGAAGTTGCAGATGTCATCGTTGGTTCCAAAAAGACGGTCCGGACCGGCGCTGATCAGCATGTATCCATCCTTCTGACGCGGCTGACCGGCAAGGTCGGGGTTGGTCAGATACGCCGCCGCCGAAGCGAAATCTTTGCCACCGCCGAACGCCTGGGTCAAATTGAGATACGGCGTGAGATGATTCTCATTGTACTGCGCCGTGTTGTTCCCGCTGTCGGAGACGCCGGTATTCCCGGGTATCGCCCGTAGATACAGCACGGGCAACGGCTCGGGATAGCGATCAACGAACTCGGGGATGTCCGACCCCAAGCCGTTGAGCTTGTTGGTCCCCGGCAAGGTGACGATCTCGTAACTGCTGGACAGGTCGCTGGTGTTCAGGACGAAAAACGGCTTGTAGCGCTTGGACGTGGCGGCGAGGAAGTTCAATGCTTTGGGTCCCTGTCCCACCTGCTGGACATCATAGGTGAAGCTGGTGACCGAACCGCCTGAGGCGACGAAATCGAGTCCGCCGACGAGGGCCAGCACGAGACTTTCCGACTGGGTGACCGCCCCGCCGGCACCGCTGAGCGACACGCCGCCGAGGGCCGGGGTGGTGCCAATTTGTGCATTGCCGAAGGGTCCGGGATAGGCGCGGAACTCGGCGTAATAGGATTCGATGGCGCTGGCCAGGCGGGAGATGGTCTGCTTGCTGTCTGCCGCATGGGCCGCGGAGCGCACCCGCGAGACCACGGGGATCAGCAGCCCGATCAACAGTGTGATGATGAAAATCACCACGAGCAATTCGATCAAGGTAAAGCCGGGATTCGCGGTCCGTCGTCTCATGGTGTTCCTCAATCAACATTGTCCGGTGGGGTTCATCCCCACCATGGGTCGGCCCGCGGGAACAAAAGCCGTGGGGATGAACTTTACCCTACACCCTCCGTCCCCTTCCCATCTCACTTTTGCCCGCTGACAGCCGAAATCAGCGAGATCATCGGGGCGAACAGCGCGATCACGATAAACCCGACGATCAGGCCCAGGATGACCACCATCACCGGCTCGAGAATGCTGATCAGCGAGCCGACCAGCACGTCCACGTCGCTGTCGTAGTTGTCGGCCACTTTCATCAACATCTTGTCCAGATCGCCGGTCTCCTCGCCCACGTCGATCATGTTGACCACGATCGCGTCGCAGACCTTGGTCGCCCGCAGCGGGTCCGCCATGCTTTCGCCTTCGCGGATCGCATCATGCACTTTCACCAAGGCCCGCGAGTACACCTCGTTGCCGGCGGTTTCCTTGGTGATATTGATCGCATCAAGAATCGGCACACCGGCGGAGATCAGCGTTCCCAGCGTGCGGGTGAATCGCGCGATCGAACTTTTCGACATGATTCCGCCGAGGATGGGGATCTTCAACTTGATCGCGTCCACGGCGTACTTGCCCCCTTCGCTCATGCGGATCAGCTTGATCAACAGCATAAAAATAATGGGGAAACAGAGTACATAGGCCCAGCCGTATTCGTTAGCGAACCAGCGCGAGACCGCCAGTAGCACCTTGGTGATGCCCGGCAGTTCGGTCTTGAAGTCGATGAAAATCTGCTCGAACTTGGGAATCACGAAGACCATGATCATCGACACGATGGCCACGGCGATGCTGATGACCACCGCGGGGTAGATCATCGCCCCGATGACCTTCTTTTTGAGCTTGGCCGCCTTTTCCATGAAGTCGGCCAGGCGGTTGAGGATCAGGTCCAGCACGCCGCCGGCCTCCCCGGCGTTGATCATGTTGACGTACAGCTTGTCGAACGCCTTGGGATACTTGGCCATG
>JBBQNJ010000027.1:0-53045 GCA_038329845.1 Tepidisphaerales bacterium
TCCAACCCCGGCGATCTCGTCGCCGACTTCTTCGCCGGTTCCGGCACGACGGCGGCGGTGGCCGAAAAACTCGGGCGGAAGTGGATCGCCACCGACCTCGGAAAATTCGCCATCCACACCACGCGCAAGCGGCTGATCGGCGTGCAGCGGAAGATGAAGGCCGAGGGGAAGGATTTCAGGGCATTTGAGATTCTGAATCTGGGAAGATACGAGCGGCAGCACTACGTGGGCGTGAATCCCAACCTCCGCGAGGCCGAGCAGCAGAAGCATCTCCAAAAGAAGGAAGCGGACTTCCTCGCCTTGATCCTTAAAGCGTATCGCGCTGAGGCGGTGACGGGCTACCCCGCGTTCCACGGCAAGAAGGCGGGCCGGCTGGTCGCCGTCGGGCCGGTGAACATGCCGGTGACCCGGCTGTTCGTCGAGGAGATCATCGTCGAGTGCCGCAAGAAGAACATCACCAGGGTGGACATCCTGGGCTTCGAGTTCGAGATGGGCCTGTTCCCCAACGTGCTGGACGAGGCGCGGGGAAAAGGGATCGACATCGCGCCCAAATACATCCCGGCGGAGGTGTTCGATAAACGCGCGGTGGAGAAGAACCAGGTGGTGTTCCACGATGTTTCGTTCATTGAAGTCACACCGATTGTGAAGGAATTACGTGGCACGGGCTTCCAGCCCGTGTCTGGCGGCGGAAAACATGGGCAAGATGCCCATGCCACGTGGACCATCGCAGTGAAGCTGACGGACTTTTCGGTGTTCTATTCACAGGATTCGATTGCCGCTGCTGAAGCAGCTTTGAGCGACGCGAAGAAAGGCGGCAGTAAGATCGTGGTGGAGAAGGGGCAGATCGTGAAGGTGAGCATAAATGCCAAGGGAATCACCTCGCGGGAGGTGCTGACGGAGAAATGGACCGATTGGGTGGACTACTGGGCGGTGGATTTCGATTACGAGAACAAGCGGGAGATCATCCGCGTGCCGGTCGATCTGGACCCCGACGTACAGAAGCGGCTGCCGGGCATGGAAAAGCCACAGATGGCGCTGCAGGCGTGGGAAGAGCGCTGGACGGGTGATTACATCTTCGAGAACGAATGGCAGAGCTTCAGGACGAAGAAGGACCGCACACTGGAAATGACCAGCGCGGCCAAGGAAGTGGAGCCGGGCAGAAGGAAGATCGCGGTGAAGGTGGTGGACATTTTCGGCAATGACACGATGACGATCTTGGACGTGACGGTGGGAGAGGGATCAACGAAGAAGGGACGGAAGTAAATGAGTGGCGAGATGGTCAACACGGGCGACGGCGGCGAACTTTCACCGTTTGAGCAGATCAAACGGACGAACAACGCCGGCGGAGAATCCTGGTCGAGCCGAGACTTCGCCAAGGTCCTGGGATACTCGGATTACCGCAATTTCGAGCAGGTGATTGAGAAGGCCAAGGTTGCCTGTTTTAACAGCGGCCAGCGGCTGGAGGATCATTTCGTTGATATCACCGAAATGATCCCATTGGCTAAAAACGCGGTTCGGCCAGTTAAGACGACCATGATGTCGCGTTACGCCTGTTATCTGGTCATCCAGAACGCCGACCCGGGCAAGGAGATCGTCGCGCTGGGGCAGACGTATTTCGCGGTTCAGACGCGCAAGCAGGAATTGAGTGAACAGCAGATCGAGGACAGCCGCCGCGTGTTGTTGCGAGAAGAATTGAAGACGCACAACACGCAGCTAGCCGAGGCCGCGAAGGACTGTGGCGTGGTAGCACCGATAGACTACGCGATCTTCCAAAACCACGGATACCAGGGGCTTTACGATGGGCTGACCGCGCAGGGCATACATCAGCACAAAGGCTTGAAGCCGGGCCAGCAAATTCTGGACCACATGGGCAGCACGGAACTTGCGGCGAATCTTTTCCGGGCCACACAGGCCGAGGAGAAGTTGCGCCGGGACAAGATCAAGGGCAAGCAGGCGGCGAACAAGACGCACTTCGACGTCGGCAAGAAGGTGCGCCAGACGATTGCCGAACTCGGCGGGACGATGCCCGAGAGTCTTCCGGTGGCCCAGAGCATCAAGAAGATCGAACCGAAGAAGAAGCCGAAGCAGATCGGCGACAAGGAGTAACCCGTCGAATTCGCCGGGTTTAGGGCGTCGTCAAACCCATCGAATTCGAGAGGCTTGGAGAAACAGGCAATGGCATTACACAAAGACTTTCCGAACGACCCACACGCGATTCTCGATCCGTCCATCCGCTGGTTCCCCGCCGATGAGTCGCTGCGGGATACCGCGATGAACAAGCTGATGCCTCCGCTGGTCGCGACGTTGCGCCAGAAGGTGAAGGAGTTCCGGGATGGCGGGTACGTCGGGGCGACCGACACCAGCAAGAGCCTGTTGAACTGGTGGTTTATCGAGCCGCACCTGATCGACCACGCGGACGGGCCATCAACGCCATTCGAATACTTCTTTGCCCAGCGCGAGGCGCTGGAGACGATTGTCTATCTGACGGACGTGGTGGGCGTGAAAGACAAGCACGACCTGATGCGTTTCGACAGCAGCGGCGCGGTCTCATCCGGCATGTTCGATGAAACGTGGCGGCGGTTCGTGATCAAGATGGCGACGGGGAGCGGCAAGACCAAGGTGCTGAGCCTGGCGCTGGCATGGAGTTTCTTCTGCAAGACGTATGAGCCGGATTCGACGCTGGCGCGGAATTTTCTCGTGATCACGCCGAACATCATCGTGCTGGACCGCATTTACAAGGACTTTCAGGGTCTGCGCATCTTCTTCAAAGACCCCGTACTGCCGGACAACGGATACGACGGCAGGAACTGGCGGGACGACTTCCAGTTGAAGTTGCACGTGCAGGACGATGTCCGCGTCATACAGAAGACGGGCAACATCTTCCTGACCAACATCCACCGCGTCTACGCGGGAAACCAGAGCATCCCCTCGCCGGATGATGATGACACCATGGACTATTTCCTCGGGAAACGCCCGACCGGCGCGACCACCGACAGCAAGGTGGACCTGGGGATGATCGTACGCGATATCGATGAGTTGATGGTGCTCAACGATGAGGCGCACCATATCCATGACCCGAAGATGGCGTGGTTTAAGAGCATCGAGGACATCCACAATCGACTGTTGCAGAAGGATGGGCAACTGTCTCTGCAAATTGACGTGACCGCGACGCCGAAGCATGACAACGGCGCGATCTTCGTGCAGACGATCGCGGACTACCCGCTGGTGGAGGCGATCAGCCAGAACGTGGTGAAGCATCCTGTTCTGCCCGATGCGCCAAGCCGGGCGAAGCTGCATGAGCGCAAGAGCGTGAAATACACGGAGAAGCACGCCGACTACATCGACCTGGGCGTGATCGAGTGGCGCAAGACGTACGAGGAACACCAGAAGACCGGCAAAAAGGCTGTGCTCTTCGTGATGACCGATGACACCAAGAACTGTGACGAGGTGGCGGAGTATCTCGAATCGCGATACCCGGACCTGAAGGACGCAGTGCTGACGATTCACACGAAAACCAACGGCGAGATTTCCGAAGCGTCAAGCGGGAAGGCGAAGGAGGAACTGGACCTGCTGCGCAAGGAGGCCAATACCATCGACGACGCGGGCAGCCGGTATAAGGCGATCGTCTCGGTGATGATGCTGAAAGAAGGTTGGGACGTGCGGAACGTCACGACCATCGTTGGCCTGCGTGCCTACGCGGCCAAGAGCAACATTCTCCCGGAACAGACGCTGGGGCGCGGATTGCGAAAGATGTATCCCGGTGAGGTCGAGGAGTATGTGAGCGTCGTCGGCACGGACGCATTCATGGAGTTCGTCGAGTCGATTCAGGCGGAAGGCGTGACGCTGGAGCGCAAGGCGATGGGCGCCGGCACCAAGCCCAAGGCCCCGCTGGTTGTGGAAGTCGATCGGGAGAATGACAAGAAAGACCTGGACGACTTGGACATTCATATCCCCGTTCTCACCCCGCAAGTCCATCGCGAGTACAAGAACCTGAACCAGTTGGACGTATCGAAGATGGGGCACAAGCCGGTCGAATACCGCCAGTTTAGCGTAGAAGAACAGCGAGAAATCATCTTCAAAGACGTGACGACGGGGCTGATTGCCCATACGACGGTGCTGGATTCGGCAGGAATAGCCGATTACCGAAGCGTACTGGGCTATTTCGCCCAGACCTTGATGAAGGAGCTTCGGCTCGTGAGCGGGTACGACGTGCTCTATGGGAAGATCAAGGCGTTCGTGAGCGACAACCTGTTCGGCCAGACGGTCGATCTGGAGAGTCCGAATACGATTCGCAACCTGTCCGAGATCGCTGCGACGAAGACGCTTATCGATGCGATGAAGCTCGGGATCAACAAGCTGACGGTGCAGACGTCGGGCGACGCCCGGATTCAGGACACAATCAAGTTGCGCCAGGTGCGCCCATTCGTGGTGAAGAGCCAGGATTATGTGACCGCGAAGAAGAGTATCTTCAACCGTATTATCGGCGACAGCGGTTTCGAGTTGGAGTTTGCGGCGTTCCTCGACAAGTGCGAAGACGTACGGTCCTTCGCCAAGAATTACCTTGCTGTCAACTTTCGGCTGGATTACGTGAAGTCGGACGGTGACATCAGCAACTATTACCCGGACTTCATCGTGAAGTTGGTCGACGGGCGGATCGTCATCGCTGAGACCAAGGGTCTGGAAGACGTGGACGTTGAACCGAAGATGCTGCGGCTGAAGCAGTGGTGCGAGGACGTTTCGAGCCAATCCGGCGGCAAGGGTTACGACTTTGTGTACATCGACGAAGCATCATTCCATCAGTACAACCCCAAATCGTTTGCGGACGTACTGCGCGCATTCCGTGACTATAAGTAGCCGCGGACAATGCAAAGGGGTCGGGGCAGAAGGACATTTCGAATGCCATTCATTTAACGTGAAAACGGTCGGAAAAAGCCGCCTTAGCGGCGCGAGACTGCAGTTGAGTTTGCCGACTTTGACCCTTAAGTGAATGGCATTCGGGACATTTCTCATTTCCAATTCCGTAGTGAATACAATCTCCTCCACTCATGCCGCGAGCCGCGTGATCGATCGTCGATGGTGGAACCTACCACGTTCTAAACCGCGGCAACGCGCGGGCGGATATTTTTCATAAGGCCGGAGACTTCGAGGCTTTTCTCGAGGTCGTAGGCGAGGCGCTGCAGCGGGCACCGGTTGACCTGCTGGCGTGGGGTTTGATGGCCAATCACTGGCATCTCGTGCTGCGGCCCCCAAAAGGCCACAGCGCTGGCGGAACTCATGCGGTGGGTGTGTGTCACGCACGTTCGGCGGCATCAGGAACATTACCACCAGCGCGGCTGCGGGCATCTTTATCAGGGACGATTCAAGAGTTTTCTCATTTAGTCGGACAAGGACTGAGTTCAACCGTCCGCCCACGCGGTCGTCCACGCAAACAGCCGAAATGAGAAATGTCCCGTTTTTCCCGCCTCCAAGTCCAACCGGACGCCGAATTTCTGGATTAAATCGAGAGACCCTCCACCTCCAGTGCCGCCGCTGGCTCGGCATTCCATTTCGCTTTATCAGACGTGTGTCTATTTCCCGCCATCTCGGTATGATCCGCCCCCTTTCACGCTAATTTGCGCGGTCTGCGCAAGCTGCGCGGCGTGAAGCGACTATATCGAATACGCAAAATGGCCGAAGATGATCTTGGGTTCGACCGTCGAACCCATTCACCGGCTCAACGATTTTAGGTGTCCCAATGGCTGACTTCGCAAACCCCACCATCCATACCATCCAGGTTTTCCCCGACGTGCCGGAAAAGCTCCAGCCGCTGATCGAGCTGGCACACAACTTCTGGTGGGTCTGGCATCCCGACGCCATCGAGTTGTTCCGCCGGCTCGACCGTGACCTGTGGGAAACGGTCTACCACAACCCCGTCAAGCTCCTCGGCGCTATCGAGCAATCCAAGCTGGCGGCGGCGGCGCAGGACGAGGGGTATCTGGCCCACATGACTCGCGTCCACGACGCCTTCCAGCTCCACATGCGCGAACACGGGTGGTTTCATAAGACCCACGCCGGCGATGCGCAAAAGCTCCTGGTGGCGTATTTTTCCGCCGAATTCGGGCTGCATGAGTCGCTGCCGATCTATTCCGGCGGCTTGGGTATCCTCGCCGGCGATCATCTGAAAAGCGCCAGCGAAATTGGCGCGCCCCTGGTGGCGGTGGGGCTGCTGTACCGCAACGGGTACTTCCAGCAATACCTCTCCGGCGACGGCTGGCAGCAGGAAGCCTATCCCGAACTCGACTTCTACAATCTGCCCATCGAGCCGCTGACCTACACCGACGGCTCGCAGGTCCGCGTGCGCGTGGACCTGCCCGAGAACGCCATCTTCGCCCGCGTCTGGCGGGCCAATGTCGGGCGCATTCCGCTGTACCTGCTGGACACCAATCTCTCGGACAATTCTCCCGCCGACCGGGAAATCACCGGCAAGCTCTACGGCGGCGGGACCGAGATGCGCATCAAGCAGGAGATCGTCCTGGGCATCGGGGGTCTGCGTGCCCTGGAAGCCTTGAACGTCAAGCCGACGGTCTACCACATGAACGAAGGCCACTCGGCCTTCCTGGCCCTGGAGCGAATCCGGGTCATGCTGGAAAACAGCCCCATGACCTTCGACGAGGCTCGCCAGCAGGTCATGGCCACCAATGTCTTCACCACCCACACCCCCGTGCCCGCCGGGATCGACATGTTCCCGCCGGATATGGTGGTCCGATATTTCAAGAACTATTACCCGACGCTCAAACTCGACGAGGAAGGGTTTTTGGCGCTGGGTCGAGAGAATGTCGGGAATAAGAAGCAGGGATTCTCGATGGCCGTGCTGGCCATTCGGCTGGCCGACACCATCAACGGGGTCAGCGAACTGCATGGCGAGGTGTCGCGCAAGATGTGGCACAACCTCTGGCCCGCCGTGCCGCCGCAGGAGGTGCCGATTCAGCATGTGACCAACGGCATCCACACCCGCACCTGGCTCAGTCCCGAAATCATGTACGTGCTGGACCGCTATCTGGGGGAGCGCTGGATGAGCGATCCGGCCGACCAGAGCGTCTGGGAAGGCGTCAGCCAGGTCCCGGATGAAGAGCTGTGGCGGGCGCATGAGCGCTGCCGCGAGAGACTGGTGGGCTGGACCCGCCAGCGCCTGCGCGAGCATCTGACCCGACGCGGGGCGGCCTACGACGACCTGGCGGCGGCCGACGAGGTGCTGGACCCCGAGGCCCTGACCATCGGATTCGCCCGGCGATTCGCCACCTACAAGCGCGGGGCGCTGCTGCTGCGCGACGCCGATCGGCTACGGCGATTGCTCGAAGACACCAAGCAACCCGTGCAGTTCATCTTCGCCGGCAAAGCCCATCCGGCCGACAACGAAGGCAAGGAACTGATCCGCGCGATCGTCCATTTCGCCCGGAATGCCAATGTTCGTCGGCGGATCGTGTTCATGGAGAACTACGATATGAACGTGGCGCGATACCTGGTGCAAGGGGTGGATGTGTGGCTGAACACCCCGCGTCGTCCCTACGAGGCCAGCGGCACCAGCGGGATGAAGGCCGCGGCCAACGGCGTGCTGAACTGCTCGATTCTCGATGGCTGGTGGGTCGAGGGATTCGCCGAGGATCCGGCCGTCGGCTGGGCCATCGGACGCGGCGAGAGCTACAACGATGTGAATCTCCAGGACACCATCGAGAGCCAGGCGTTGTACGACATTCTGGAAAAGCAGATTCGCCCGCTGTTCTACAAGCGCGGGGTGGACAATATCCCGCGCGAATGGATCGTTCGGATGAAGACGTGCATGCGCAAGCTCGCCCCGGTGTTCAATACCAACCGCATGGTGCGCGATTACGCCGAGAAATTTTACGTCCCGGCCAACGCCCGCGGGCAGGTGCTTGCCGCCGAGGAGATGAAGCGCGGGATCGCGCTGGCCCACGCCAAGGATCATCTGCGGCAGAAGTGGGGAGCGATCAAGATCATCGGCGTACACGCCTCGGGCAACGGGCATTTCAAGGTCGGTGAATCGCTTCAGGTCGAGGCCGTGGTCGACATGCCGGAAATGACGCCGGCGGACCTGAAGGTGCAGCTCTACGCCGGGGCGATCAACTCGACCGGCGGGATCGACAACCCCCAGGCGATGACGATGCAGCACTCGCGTGAGATGGCACCCAACCGCCACCTCTTCACCGGGCGTTTGGATTGCCGTTCGAGCGGCCGCCAAGGCTACTCCCTGCGCATCGTCCCCGGCAACCAGGATCTCGCCACCCCCTTCGAGCCCGGCCTGATCCTCTGGCATTGACCGCTCCGCCAGCCCCTCGCAAACCGTCTCCTTTCGCGCCGCCGGGCCCTCCCCGGCGGCGTTTTCTTTCTTCCTTGCGTCAAAAAGGGGACGCGCTTCTTTTTTTAATGGCCCTCTTTCACATCACCTATAAAGATAGCTTTAAAAATCGGTTATGAAGAAAAAATAAAAAAAGAAGCGCGTCCCCTTTTTACGAAGGGCGGGCGAAGTGGTGACGGCAACGGGCGCGGGGGAAGGTTTTTATTGCTTCGGCGAGGCGGGCGGTGGTATCGTGGCTCGATTCGATTCAGAAGGCCTGCGATGTCGGACAGAACCCATCCCAAGACCGGTGCCGGTAACTCATCATCCGCAACGGCGGTCGCCGAGCCGAAGGCCTCGACGAAAAGGCGTCCACGGCAATTGCCGCCTTATCATGTGGTTCTGTTGAATGACGACGACCATTCGCACGAATACGTGATCGACATGTTGCGGGATTTGTTCGGCCATCCCCGAGAAAAAGGGTTCCGGCTGGCCGAGGAGGTGGATCGGACCGGGAAAGCCATCATTCTGACCACGACGAAGGAACACGCCGAGCTGAAGCGGGAACAGATTCACGCCTACGGGCGCGACACTCGCGTGGCAACCTGCGCCGGCTCGATGTCCGCGATCATCCAGCCCGCCGAAGGGTAGACCGCATCGCGGGTCGAGGCTGGATGTAATCTCCTGGATTCTGCCCGGCTGGCCCGTCGCCGCGGGATCCGTGGGGTGTGGAAAGTGGCAAGCGCACAGCGGAAAGTCCACGCGGGGATGCGGAAAGCGAATCGACCACGATTACTTCTGCGTCTTTCGTCCCTCTGCCCCCTTCGCCCATTCCCCATTTACGGAAACAGCCCTTTGAGCCGGCTGGCCTCGGTGACTCGTCCGATGGCGATCGTATATGCGGCGGTGCGATAGTCGCAGTCGGCCTCGTCGGCCTTGGCGTTCACCGCGTCGAACGCCCGTTCCATAATCCGCTGCAATTCATCCTGCACCCGCTTGAGGTCCCAGAAGAAATTATCCAGCCCCTGCACCCACTCGAAATAGCTCACCGTCACGCCCCCGGCATTGGCGAGAATATCCGGCAGGACGGTGACTCCCGCGTCGTTGAGTATCTGATCGGCCTCGGGCGTGATCGGCCCGTTGGCCGCCTCGACGATGATCCGCGCTTTGATCTCCGGCGCCACGGCGGCGTCGATCGTGTTTTCCATCGCCGCCGGAATCAGCACGTCGCATTCGCACATCAGCAGTTCTTCGTTGCTGATCTGCTCGGCGCCGGGAAAATCAGAGAGCGTTCCATTCTCGCGGTAGTAGAGCCCCGCCGCCTCGATGTCGATCCCTTGCTCGTTGAAAATTCCCCCATGACGTTCGGAAATGGCCGTCACCACCGCGCCGCGCTCATCCAGCAGTCGGGCGGCGTGATAACCCACGTTTCCGAACCCCTGGATCGCCACGCGCATCGCGTCGAGCGTCTTATTTCGCGTATGGAGAAATTTCCGCAGGATATTCATGACGCCCCGCCCCGTCGCCTCCTCTCGCCCGACCGACCCGCCGATGGCGACCGGCTTGCCCGTGACCACGCCCAGCGCCTGGTAGCCGACCATCATCGAGTAGGTGTCCAGGAACCAGGCCATGACCTGTGCATCGGTCCCCATGTCCGGGGCGGGGATGTCATGTTGCGGGCCGATCACCGGCAGCACCTCGCTGACATACCGCCGGGTCAGCCGCTGCTTTTCCGACATCGACAGGGCATGTGGATCGCAGACCACGCCTCCCTTGGCCCCGCCGTAGGGAAGGTCCACCAGCGCGTTCTTCCAGGTCTGCAGCATCGCCAGAGCCATGACCTCTTCGAGGTCCATATTCGCGGCGAATCGCAGCCCTCCCTTGAACGGCCCGCGCGAGTTGTTGTGCTGCACGCGGAATCCCGTGAAGACCTGGATGTGACCGGCGTCCATGCGGATCGGGCAGGAGACGGTCAGCACCCGCTTGGGGCTGGCCAGCACCGCCCGCCAGGTATCGTCGAGTCCCATGGTCTTATAGACGCGATCGAAATAGAGGTGGGCATTGCGCCAGAAGCGCCCATCGGGCTTAGGCTGTCGAGTGGCGATGAGTCGGTCGGTTTCGGGCATGATCGTCTATCCTAAAGCTGTAGCCCCACGTGAACCAGTGCCGCCAAGGCCAGTAAGCAAAAACTTCACTCCTCGCGCACGTTGGCACCCATGGCTCGGAGTGATACACTGGATTGGTTAGTTCGACGACCCGCCGGGTCGTGCCGCACCCGTAGCTCAATTGGACAGAGCATCGGTCTTCGGAACCGAGGGTTGGGGGTTCGAGTCCCTCCGGGTGCGCTTCCGACTTTTCGACGCGGCTACGATTTTTTCTTGACTGCGGCGGTGACTCGGTAGCAATTCTCGCCGACATGGGCGAACGGGCGGGTCGGGGCGGGTTTGGACGATCCTGGGGGGATTGGTGGGGCGATTATCGTCGTCCCCGTCCCCGTCGCCGTCGCCGTCGCCGTGTCCGGTCCAGTAGAAAGTTACCTCCAGGGCACCGGGGCTATAGGGGGCTTTCCAGCGGGGGGTGGACGGTGGGGTCCGCGACTTCGCACGCCGCTGGTCGGGGACCTCAAGCTGGCAGCGATTGTTTCCAACCGGCAGAGAGTTGCGCTGAGAAGTCTCTGATCAGGTCGGCGTTCTTCGGATCGTGCGCCGCGTTGACCGCGCCGGCGGGGTCGGTCTGGTAGTCGTACAACTCGATCGGCGCCTCGGCGTCGGTGCCCCAGCGGGTGAAGCGGTAGCGATCCGTGCGCATCGAATATCCCATCGTCTTGCGGCGGGGATACTGGCTGAACGCCGCCGACTTCCAGGAGCGATCAGGGTCGTCCAGCAGCGGTGCCAGGCTGATCCCTTCGACGTGCTTCGGCGTCGGGGCGCCCGCCAGTTCGCACACCGTCGAGTACAGGTCGTTGTGTTCCGTCAACGCGGCGGTGCGCTGTCCCGCTTTGCCGCCCGGCATTCGGATGATCAACGGCACCCGGCACGCCTCCTCGAAATTGCAGTGCTTGCACCACAGCCCATGTTCGCCCAGCAACCAGCCGTGATCGGCGGTGAAGACCACCAGCGTGTTGTCGGCCAAGCCGGTTCGCTCCAGTTCGTCCAGCACCCGACCGATCTGCGAATCGGTGTAGCTGACGCCGGCGTAATAGCCGTGGATCAACTGCCGCGCCATCTTCGGGTCGATCGGGCCCTTGGGCGGGATCCCGTGATAGTTCCGCAGTTCGCCGAAGTCGTGCATGGCGATCTCCGGAGCGTCTTTGGGCCGGACGTGATGTGTCGGCAACGCGATCTTCTCAAGGTCGTACAGGTCCCAGTATTTTGCGGGCGCGCAGAATGGCAGGTGCGGCTTGTGAAACCCGATGCCGAGAAAAAACGGGCGGTCCTTGAGTTCCGCCAGCATCGCCACGCCGGCATCGGCCAGGGCACCGTCGGCATAGGCGTTGTCGGGCACATCCGCCCGCTCGAACGCCGGGCCTCGGTCCGACTTGATCTTCTCGAGCAGCGCCACGTTCTCGGGCAGCACGTACCCGCGGCCCTTGGCGATTCCCGCGTACGCCGTCGCCGGATGCGACCAGGCGTCGGGATCGTCCTTGCGATGATGGTAAAACTTGCCTTGGGAGATCGTCGTGTACCCCAGGTTCTTGAAATGTCGCGGCAACGACAGAATCTCAGGGTGCTTCGAGTGCAGCATCGTTTCCAGGTCGTAGATTCCCGTGGTATCCGGGCGACATCCGCTCAACAAGGCGATCCGCGAGGGGGCGCAGATCGCCTGGGGGCAGTAGTGGCGATCGAACAGCGTGCCTTGCGATGCCAGCCGATCGAGGTTCGGCGTGACCATCTCCGCATGCCCGTAGCAGCTGAGTTGTGGCCGCATGTCGTCGACGAGGATCATCAACACATTCATTTTCCGTTCCTTCCCCGCAGCGCGTGCCGCGGTGCCAAGCGTTGTCGAAGCCCACGCCGTCGCCCCGGTCGCGCCGACCGTCTTGATGAAATCGCGTCTCGTTATCGGCATGCAAGCCTCCGAAGAATCCGCGGCGGCAATCCTATCGCGCCGGGTGAGACAAATGAATCGGACGCGGCTCGCGATCAAGCCCACCCGATGCGGGGGCTGTTTTCGTCGGGCCGGACCTCCTAGAATCGCGCGGATATGTCCCGCTTGTCGTTTAAGATTGATCCAGTGGTGGCCGGGGAACGCCGGTTGAGCGATGCCGAGGCGCTCGAGCTGCATGAAAGGGCATCGCTGCACGACCTGGGTCGATGGGCCCATGCCGTGACGATGCGCCTGCATCCACAGGATTATCTCACCTATGTGATCGACCGGAACATCAATTACACCAACGTCTGCACGGCAAAATGCACGTTCTGCGCCTTTCGCCGCGATCACGACGACGCCGACAGCTACACCCTCGACCATGAGCGGATCAACGAAAAAATCCGCGAGTTGGTGAGCATCGATGGCACGCAGGTCTTGATGCAGGGGGGGATGAACGACCGGCTGGGGATCGACTATTACCTCGATCTGCTGGGGCACATCAAGGCGACGTTTCCGCGGGTGCATATTCATGCCTTCAGCCCGCCGGAGTTTGTCGAGTTCGAGCGATTTTTCGGATTGGATGCTCGGGAGATTTTGCGGCGGTTCAGGCAGGCGGGTTTGGACACGATTCCCGGCGGCGGGGGGGAGATTTTCGCCCCGCGGGTGCGCCGGCGAATCGGGCTGGGCAAATGCTCGGGCGATGACTGGCTGCGGATCATGCGGGTGGCGCATGAAGAGGGGATGAATACCTCGGGGACGATGCTCATCGGGCATATTGAGTTCGTCGGTGAGCGGATCGCGCATCTGGCGGCGCTGCGCGACATGCAGGATTACGCCCGGGCACTGGGATCGGATGATGGGGAGTCCAGAGCGACGATTGAGCGGATTCACCAGCGCCGTCCGGGAGTGTTTCTTCAGTCGCCGCCGCCGGACCGACGCGATTCGGCCGTTGCCCCGGGGCAGTACACGGCGTTTATTCACTGGCCGTTCCAGCGAGAGAACACGCCGTTGGGCCGGGCGCGGGAATGGGATCCGGCGAAGGATGGGCCGTTCGACGATTCGGCGAATCCCGACATTCTTCGCGGTCGGGTGGTGCGCATGGCGGGGGCACAGGAGTATCTTCGGATGCTGGCGATCGCGCGGCTTTACCTGGACAACATCCCCAATCTGCAAAGCTCGTGGGTCACGATGGGGCCGAAGATCGGGCAGTTGTCGCTGTTTTTCGGGGCCAACGACATGGGCAGCGTGATGATGGAGGAGAACGTCGTCAGCGCCGCGGGAACGACGTACACGCTAAATGAGCGCGAGATCTGCCGGCTGATCCGCGACGCCGGTTGGATTCCCTGCCAGCGCGACCAGTACTACCGCGTGCTTCGGCGACACGACGGCGCCGATTCACCGGACCTGCGACCGCTCGATCGTCCGCCAATTCGATCGGTGCCGCGGATTGACGACACCCACATCGGGGCGGCACCCGGGTTGGATGACGGCGCTGATCGAAGCGTGGGCGTGCAGTTGCCGCTGCTGGGCACGGCTCCGGCGGATTGATCGTCGTTCGCCTCGCGATTCCATCACATTCGGCTCAAACCGCCGCCGAGAGGCAGGCAGGATGCCCGCACCACAAGGCCTCGCGCAAACGCATCGCGGACGATCGGCTTAAAGCGGCTTCGGCGAATCCTCCATCCCGAGCCATCGCGCCGGACGATCCACCGGAAGATCGGCAACGCGGTATGTTCGCGGCGTTCCGGCGTCGGCGGCGATCGCTTCGGCGGCGAGATAGCCGCCGCGAACCGCCCCTTCCATTGTCGATGGCCAGCCGGTTCGCACGTAATCCCCGGCCAGGTATAACCCGGCGATGCCCCCCGGCGGCGGGCCGGGTGACGGCCGGAAGCGATCTGACCCCGGCAGCGGAGAGAAGGTCGCCCGCTTCTCGATGATCACGTTCCCGCGAATCATCGTTGCCTCGGCAGCGCCGGGGAGCCGCCGCCGCACCTGCCGCGCGAACAAATCCAGCATCGTCTCGCGGGGCATTCCCACCCAGTCGCCAGCGGCGCTGATCACTCCATGGACGGCGTTGCCCGACTCGTTCTTGCGGAAAATCCACTGCAGCGGGCCGCTGATTAACGCCGCGTGGCCGCGATCCATCACCGGGCGATCGAACCAGAGATGGGCCCCGAGGATCGGGACACTCTCCAGGCGATACAGCCCGGCGAAACGGGAGTCACTGTCGAGCAAGGGCTGGGGGATCCAGCCGGCGATCCCGTGGTGGTTTGTCGCCACGACCACCGCGTCGCCGGGCAGAGGCGTTCCGTCGCTGAGGATCACGCCGCTGGCGCGGCGGCGGCGATCAAAGGTAAGTTCGGCGACGCGGGTATTGAGCAAAACCCGGCAATTGGGAATCGACCGATAGAGTTCGCCCAGCGGGCAGGCGGGCAATCCCAGCCGGTATCCATCTGCGTTGGAGAGCAGGGCATCCTGGAAAACCTGGATGGCGTAGGAGGCGCTGACGCGAGTGATTTGCTCGTTAAGCGAGCCGACAAGCATGGGTTCATAGAGGCGCTTTCGCAGGCTTAACGGCTGGTGCATCTCATCGAGCCACTCGCCGAACGGGATATCGTGCAGAGCCAGCCGACCGGCGCGTCCCATCGACATCATCTCGGCCAGCGCCCGCGCCAGGTGGATACGATCCATCGGCGTGAGCAGCCCGAATCGCAGCATCGCCCGCGCCAGATGAAACGGGGCGGGCACGCCCGCATCCGCGCGCAGATCGAACCATCGCTGTTGATCATCGAGAAAATGAACGGCGTCGAAATGTTGGATTCGCTCGGTGGTGCCGATCCGGCGGTAAAAGTCGAGCAGGTTGGTGCAGCATCCCAGCAGGACGTGCTGGCAGTTGTCCAGGGTCTGACCGGTCTGGGGATCGACGAAGGAGCCGGCTCGTCCGCCTAAGGTTGAGCGGGCCTCGATCAGCGTGACCTCGGTGAGATCGGCACCGATCGCCGTGGCGCAGGCCATCCCAGCCAGGCCGCCGCCGACGATGATCACGCGCGGGCGCCGCATCAGGCTTCGGGCGTCTGCGGCGAGTGGGCCAGTTGGCGCAGAATGTCGTCCAGGTCGGCGCCGCAGGATCGCAGGGCATCGCGCACGGCCGAAGGGCCTTCTTCGAGCAGTGCCGACAGCAGCAGCCGCGTGCCGACCTTTTCCACTCGCAGCGCCTGCGCCTTGACGATCGCGTTGTTCAGCACCTGCTGGGCGGTCTGGCTCATCGGCAGCGCGCCGGTCACTCCCGAGGGCGAGTCGGCCTTGGGCAAGGCGGTCAACAGCGCCTTTCGCAGGGCCGGAGCATCGATGTGACAGGCCTGAAGCGATCGCCGGGCATCGGTGCCGTCGGATGCGAGCATCCCCAGCACCAGGTGTTCGGTGGTGACGTATTCCTGATTCAATTGCCGAGCCTGCTCCTGGGCATGGTCCAGGGTCTGGCGAAGACTCTCAGTTAGATTCTGGCGCATCGACGATTCTCCATCTCGAAGTCCCGCGATGATACCCGCAAGTGCGCCCGGCCAACAGGGAGATTTCACAACCCGCGCGGGGGGCGGGGGACACACCGTCGCGACGGAACGCGCCGGCAAGATGCGATCTGAGGTCGGACGCACTGGCACGCCGAGATGCAGCGACGGGCGCGGACCCAATCATGGAAGCGCCGCTTCGGCGAAACCCCGCGGCAAGCCACGCGGTCTGGGCGCAGGCGGAAATCGCCGGCTCGGGCAGAGCGGTTGCCGGGCTCGAATCGGCGACTATAGTGACCGAGGAAAACAACCAGGAGTCCAATGCCAGTCGATACCCAGCAGATTCTCTCTGAGGCCGAAAAACTTGGTCGGCTTGTCGCGCAGCACCCGGCGGTGGGTCGGTTCAAGGATGCCCAGCGCGCCGTTTCCGAGGATCCCGAGGCCGGTCGGCTGATGGGCGAGTTCGATCGCCAGCTCGAGACGCTGGCGCGTCAGGAGCAGTCGGGCATGGGAGTGACCGACGCCCAGCGGCGGCAGCTCGAGAGCCTGCAATCGCGGCTGGTGTCGCATCTGAAGATCAAGAATCTGAACATGGCGCAGGTTGATTTCATGGACCTGCTTCGCAAGGTGACGCAAACCATCCAGCGTCCGGTCCAGGAAGTGGCCACCCCCCAGTCCTCCCGGCCAGCCGCTTCCCCTGCGTCTCCCGGTATGGCGCATTAGGCGCTGACCTGCGACTCATGCGTTGAAAAGAGGACGCGCTGGGCGCGCTCATACCGCTCACGGCCTTCGGTGAGACATCTGCAACGGCTCTGAACCTGCGGGATATTCCGATTTCCTTAAGCGAGTCGTCTCAAAATGGCCCGCGAGCGGGATATGCCGCTCGCGGCCTTTCGTGAGACATCCGCAACGGCTCGGAACCCGCGGGATATTCCGATTCCCCAACCGGATCGTCTTAAAATGGCCCGCGAGGGGGATAATTCAAAAAGAAACACGTTCTCTTTATTGAGAATCGGGGTTTTGGAAGGGGCGGGTGGCGACGTGGATCGGCGCGGGTAAGATGCGCGGATGTCGTCGCCGCAAGTGAGTTCAGATCCGCCGGGGTTGGCACCCTTGATGCGCAAGCTGGGGGAGATGCGCCAGCGATATGAGCAGTTGCAGCAGTCGCTGAACGACCCGGCGATGCTGGCCGATTCGATGGCGCTGGTGCGGGCGTCGAAGGAGGCCGGGCAGCTCGAGCCGGTGCTCCGGCGATTTGACGACTATCTCAAGGCGCGCCAGAACGCTGATTCGCTGGCGGAGCTGGCCGCGGGCGATTCGGACGCGGAGATGAGCGAGCTGGCCGCGGCCGAGCTTCCCGAGGCGCAGGCGCAGGCCGATCGGCTGATCGAGGCGATTAAGGACGAGTTCATCGCCGCCGAGGACAACGCGGTTGATTCGTTTTTCGTCGAGATTCGCGCCGGCGTGGGGGGAGACGAATCCGCGCTGTTCGCCCGCGATCTGTTTGAGATGTATCGCCGTCATTGCGAGCGTTACGGCTGGCGGAATGAAGTGAGCGACTTTTCCCCCAGCGAGCGCGGCGGATTCAAGGAGGTCATCGCCAACGTCAAGGGTCGCGGCGCCTTTCGCCATCTGCGGTTCGAGGCCGGCAGCCATCGCGTGCAGCGGGTGCCCCAGACCGAAGCGCAGGGGAGGATTCACACCTCGATCGCGACGGTGGCGATCATCCCCGAAATGCCCGATGTGCAGATCCAGATCGACCCGAAGGATATCGAGGAATCGGGCTGTCGCGGCGGCGGACCGGGCGGTCAGAACGTCAACAAAGTCGAGACCGGCTGGCAGCTTTTCCACAAGCCCACGGGCCTGCGGTTCAAGATGACCGAGCACAAGAGCCAGTCGCAAAACAAGGAGCGGGCCTGGGCCTTGCTGCGGGCAACGCTGCACGAAACCGAACGCGCCAAGCAGCACGCCGCGGTCACCTCGCAGCGCCGTTCCATGATGGGTTCGGGAAACCGCAACGAACGGATTCGTACCTATAACTTCCCTCAGAACCGATGCACCGATCACCGCCTCGGCGGCGAGGGCGGCGGGGAGAAAAACTTCAATCTCGACGCCGTCATGGCCGGGAATCTCGACCCCGTAATCGAAGCGCTTCTTGAACTGGACAAGCAGCAGCGGCTGGCGAGTCTATGACCGAGCCGGGGCGCTGAGGCTGGCGTGGGCCGAACCTCGCGACCAATCTAGAACCGTCCCTCGCGGGTGATCTCTCGGATGGGCTTTCGCCCGCTGGGCACTTCGCGCTGGCGCAGCTCTGGCGGGAGAAGATCCGGATCGCCGGGATGGCCCAGCGCGATCATCGCCTCGACGGCGTAGTCGTCCGGCACGCCCAGCGCTTCCCGCGCCCGCTCGCGGTCGAACCCCATCATCCCATGGGCCAGCAGTCCCATGTGGCTTGCCTGCAAGGCCAGATTCTCGAACGCCGCTCCGGCATCGAACGTATGCACCGGGTTGGGCTTGCCGGTTTTGCTGAACACCATGTGCGACAGCACCACGACCAACACTCCGGCATTGCCGCACCACGCCTGGTTGCCGGGCATCAGCAGATCAAAGAATCGCGACCAATGCTCGGTGTCTCGGCGGGCATAGATGAATCGCCATTCCTGCTCGTTGTACGTGGACGGTGCCCAGCGTGCGGCCTCGAACAGCGTGTTCAACTCCGCGTCGCTCAAGGGCGCTCCGCTCATCGCCCGCGGCGACCAGCGTCGATAGAAGATCGGCGCGATCGGATGATCGGGGGTGCGGTGATCCTCAGCGCGCGGAAGCTGTCCCATGGTTGATCCTCGTCGATAGTTCCCCATCCGTCTCGCCGCCCGATGGACCGTAGGCCGATCAACCGCGTCGATCAACCGACTCAGAAACGGGGCATTCAGGACTCGGAAACGGTGACATCCAGAATACGCCCGTGCCGTCGGCGCGGAATCGGAAACGGTGACATCCAGATTATCTTCATGTCGTCGCCGCCACTCGGAAGCGATGACATCCAACTCGGAAACGGTGACCTCCAGAATATCTCGGTGTCGTCGCCGCATCCGTTGAGTTGCTCGGCCGGTGGAGCACCTGCGCCCTGACGACGTCGCCGCGGGAATATCCTGGAGTTTCCCCCCGCGCGCTGTTTGGATTGCCCGCCGGTCCCGGTACATTCCACCTGCGATGAGCAAGCACGCGACAACCCCGCGGGCGTGGTTCGGCGGGATCAGCGATGAGATGGCCTACATCCTGCCGATGGGGCTGTTCCTGGCGCTGATCGGCATCGGTGGGTTCTTCCCGGCGTTCTATCCGCATGCCTATACGGCCCGCGCTATCGCGGTGGCGGCGCTGCTGATCCTTTTTTGGAAGCATTACACGCCGATTCGGTGGGATTACTGGTGGCTGGGGCTGATCGTGGGGGTCATCGGGATCGCGCAGTGGATCGGGATGGAGAAGTTGCTGTTGATGTATTGGCCGGATTATCCGATGGCACCGGACCCGGCCGATGCGTTCAACCCGATGACGTATTTCGCTTCCGATGCGACTCGCTACGGCTTCTATGCCGTGCGGCTGATCGGCGCCGTGCTGGTGGTCCCGGTGATGGAGGAGTTGTTCTGGCGCGACTATCTCTGGAGGCAGCTTGCCTCGCCCAATCACTTCAAAATCGCAGCAATCGGGGAGTGGGATCCCGTCGCGTTCTGGGTCATTCCCGTGATTTTCGCCGCCGTCCACGCCCAGCCGTTCACCGCCGTCGTCTGGGCGGTGATGATCGCTGGCCTGCTGCTGTACACCCGAAGCCTCGGTGCCTGCATCATCGCCCATGCCGTGACCAACCTGCTGCTGGGCCTGTACGTGATCAACACCGGGGAATGGGTTCTCTGGTAGATGTCATCCTGCCTCGACTTGGCGGCGGCCTGTTTTTTTCAATTGACCCCCTGTCGGGTGTGATTTAAGCTAGGTCGTCGGGCGCGACGGCATTTCACCGCGCCGCGGCACAAACGATCGGAGCGAATTTGGCGGTCCAATGTCCCTACTGTCGGCACACGCTCGAACTGAAGGGCGCTCATCCCGGACGCTACAAGCCGGCCTGCCCGCAATGTCATCGGCGTTTCGGGCTGTCGATCGGGGACGACGCGGCAGGGACTGCGATCGTCACGGCGATGGCGGCGGCGCCCCACGATGATTTGAGCGCCGACATCGCCACGGCGTTGGGGCTGGAGCCCTCGGTGCCGTCGGCGCGGCCGGCCGTGCGGCCTGTCGCTGCGAGCGC
The DNA here is from genome assembly GCA_038329845.1 of Tepidisphaerales bacterium. Lineage (GTDB taxonomy): Bacteria > Planctomycetota > Phycisphaerae > Tepidisphaerales > Tepidisphaeraceae > JBBQNJ01. The sequence goes on from JBBQNJ010000027.1 coordinate 20,225, forward strand.
GACTTTGGCTCCGCCGTCGCCGCCGAATCCGCCGACGACCGTTCGCGCTAAATCCAGCGGGCATCCGGCCCCGGCGTCATCGGCCGACACGCTGGTGCCGCCGACGGCGGATCAGCCATCGGCCGGGCCGCCCGCCGCGCCGGCACCGGACGGCGACGAGACGATGCCCCCGGCATCGGCGGCGGGTCTGCCCCCGATCGCGCCAGCGTCTGACCCGAACGACATCGCCGACAATGTTCCAGCACCCGGTGCTGATGCCGATGAACCGCAAGTCACGGGGCGATTGGGCGGCTATCAGATCGTTCGCAGGCTCGGTCGAGGCGGCATGGGCGCCGTCTATCTCGCCCGCCAGCTTTCGCTGGATCGCAACGTCGCGGTCAAGGTGCTGCTGCAAAAATGGTCTGAGGATCCCCAATTCATCGCCCGTTTCATCCGCGAGGCCTATGCCGCCGCCCAGCTCAATCATCACAACGTCGTGCAGATCCACGACATCGGTGAACAACGGGGAACGCGGTTTTTCTCGATGGAGTTCGTCGAAGGCCACACGCTTTCTGAGTTGATCCGCCAGCGCGGCCGACTCGACCCGGAGGAGGCCGTCGGCTACGCCCTGCAAGCCGCCCGCGGATTGAAGTTCGCGCATGACAGCGGAATGGTTCATCGAGACATCAAGCCCGAGAACCTTCTGCTGAATCTGCACGGGATCCTCAAAGTCGCCGACCTCGGGCTGGTCAAGACGCCGGATACGAACGAGCCTAAGCCGGCCGGCGGCGAGGTGCCGGCACCCACGCCCGATGGTGGGTGGTACGACGATCAGAAGACCCGCATCAACATCTCGATGGGCACGCCGGCCTACATGGCCCCCGAGCAGGCGCAAAACGCCGCCGACGTGGATCATCGCGCCGACATCTACGCGCTGGGTGGGACGCTTTACACCATGCTGGTCGGACGTCCGCCGTTCAGCGGCGCATCGGCGATGGACGTGATCACCAAGCACCTGACCGAGCCGCTGACTCCGCCGGACCGCGTGGTTCGCGGCGTGCCGGAGTACCTGTCGCAGGTCCTGGTGCAGATGATGGCCAAGCGCCCCGAGGATCGACCGGCGACGATGGACGCCGTGATCGCCTCGATGGAAGACTTTCTCGGGGTCGAGCCGCGACAGGCGTTCAAGCCGAACGAGCATCAGATCAAGACGATCGAGAACTGCGCCGCCTGGCACCGGAACGCTTCGCTCGCTCGGGTTCGATCGCGGCTGAGGCTTGGATTCATTCCGCTGGTGGCAATCTTGCTGGGTGTGGCGATTTTTGTTCCCGCCGCGCCGTTTGGCTGGGTCGGTGCCGTGGGGATTTTCGCGGTGCTGACGCCGGCGCTCTATGTGCTGGTGCAAGGCATGTCGCAGCGGAGCTATCTATGGCTGCGCATCCGGGAATATTTGCTTGGCGGACGCGTGGCCGACTGGCTGACCTGGACTGTGGGAATCGTGCTGATCGCTTCGGTACCGGCGTTTTTGGGCCTGCAATGGCAGGCATTGGCGGCGTTGATCGCGGCGCTGGCGGTGGCGTCGGGGTTTCACTTCGCCATCGATCTTCCGCTGGCCGAGCAGCGTCGGCCCCCGCTGGACAAGGCCGACATCCTGCTGAAGGAGCTGCGCCGTTCGGGGACCGCCGAGGGGACGATCCAGGAGTTCGTTTGCCGCCACAGCGGCGAGAACTGGGAGCCATTTTTTGAGGATTTGTTCGGATACGAAGACAAAATGCGAGCTCGCGCGGCGTGGGGGACCGCCGCGGCGGGCAAGGCTCGCGGTGCCGCCGCGGCCGCTGTCCGGCCCCGCTATGACGCCTGGCGCGATCCGATCTTCGCGTGGCTGGATGAGCGGCGGCTGTTGCGCCAGCGGACCCGCGAGCGCCGGATGCTGCGGAAAATCGAGCTGGCGAATCTGAGGGCCAGGGGATGGGCCGACGCCGCCGCCCGCAAGGGTGCCCAGCGCGCTGCTGAAGCCATGGTGGGCAAGGCCGAGGCGATCCGTCGGGCCGCCGAGCAGCGGCTCGGCGAAGAACTGTCCCCGCCGAAGAAAAAGTCCTCAAGCCCACGGGGGGACTGGACCCGCGAGCAAAAGCCCGAGACTGGAAAATTGGCCGATGCGGCGGAAATCGGCGCGGGCAAGGGCGCGGCGACGACGAAAAGGAAGCACGCGCTTTCTGACGAAGGTCTCGAGGGATACGAGCGTCGAAGCTGGTTGCAACGTCGCTACGGCGGGATGTCCGGATACTTTCTCGGTCCGGCGGTGCGATTTCTCATCGGTGCCTTGTTCATGGCTGGGTTTCTGACCTGGCTGAATCAGAACCAGGTGGTGGGCTCGACTCACGCATTTCTACTGGGGGATGCCCCGGTCATCGAAGGGGACGTGCGGACGGATCTGACCGCCGCCGGTGGCTCCGGCGCCGCGGCCGCTGCCGCCGATGCTCGGCAACGCCAGGCGGCCCGCGCCCAAGAACAAGCCGATGGACCGAAGCTGCGCAAGCTCACGATTCGCGGCGCCCCGGCGATCATCACCGACGAGTTCGCCACCAACTGGTTGACCGGCGCCGACAACGCCTGGAACTTCGCCATCGCCGGTGGGATTCTCATGCTCTCGGCGTTTCGACAGGGGCGGCTGCTGGGAGTGTTTCTCATCCCCACCGCGCTGCTGATCGTTCTGGGGCACAATTCCTTGCCGGGCATCGCCGGCGTGGTCCAATCGACCCACCTCGCCGCCGCCGTCGGCATTCTCCTGAGCCTGGTCATTTTCGCGTTCTGCCGCGATTGAAGTGCAGGGGGGTAAACGCGAAGCGGCGAAGAAGGGATTTCACCACGAAGGCGCGAAAGACACGAAGGAAGGAAAGGGAAACGTTTTTTTCCTTGTTGCCGCTCGCGGCTTCACACATCAGTCTGGCGTTATCAGGACATGCGTTGCGGTATGGCGGATGGCAGGCGTCGCGTGGGACCCGCGACTTGGCCTATCCCACCGCCGCCGTTGCACCGCGGGTGGTGCCTGCCATCCACCAGATGATGCACAGCGGCACCAATCGGCCGGCGAGGCTGATGGCGGTGAGAATCAGCAATCCCGTGCCGTCCATTGCAACCGGATCGAAAGACAGACCGGTGTTGCTGGCGGCGCTGATCGACAGAAACAACAGGCGGTCGCCAGGCCATTGCGGGACCGCCGCCAGCATCGAGAGCAGTCCTGCCATGACGATTGCGGCGAACAACCCGGTCCATGCCATGGCGATGCCGAAGACGCGGCCGGGCGCATTGCCGGTAAGCGCCATGCGGGTTCCGCGCCACAGCAGCCAAAGCGTCGTCAGCTTGACTCCCCCGGCGCAGCCGCCGACGCCGCCGCCGATCGCCATTAGTGCCATGACGGTCCACTGCCCCGGGCGAGCCATTGGGCCGATCCACTCGATCGCCAGCCCCGCCGAACGGGCGTTGATCGACTGGGCGCTGGCGGTGGCCAAGGCCCAGCGCGGTGAGTCGGCGTTGAGAAGTCCGATGGACGACAGAAGGATCGTTCCGCCAAGATAGACTCCCGCGCTCATCAACAGCGTTACCCGGGCATGCACCGAAAGGCTTGATCCGCGACCGAGCAGCACGCCAACCAACTCCATCAGCACCGGCAGCCCGAGTCCTCCGGCCAATGCCAGGGGCATCAACACCCCATGGACGCGCCAGTCGGGCGGCCCGCCGAGCCGGCCCTGCGTCAGCCCGCTGTTGCTGAACGCGCTTAGCGCCTGGCTGGCCGAATCGCTGAGCGATTGGCCCGGTTCGAGCAGTAGCGCCATCCCCACGCCCGTCGCCACGATCAGCGCCGCAGCGGCGGCGCGAACGATCTGGCCGTCGCTGTAGGGCAGTCGCAGGATGCGTACCATCGCCCACGATGAGCCGACCATGCTCAGCATCGCCCCGGCGACCGTGAGCAGCACCGCCGTCGCCTGTCCGAAAGCGCGGTATTGCGTTTGTCCGATGTTCTGTTGAAACCCGGTGAGCGTGACGGCGTTGATCGAGGTAAACAGCGCCCGCTCGATCGACAGTTCGCTGCCCCCCACGGTCGCAAACGGCGCCCGAAACGCGATAAATCCCAACAGCACCGCAGCGAGCCACGCCCCCAGCAGCCACATCAAGATCGGGCGGCACGCCTGCCCGGTGTCGGGTTCCGGCGACTCATCCAGTGGAATCAGGCGGTCGGAGAGGGCCACGTTCGATCCACCTGGGGAAGAAAGGACATTACTTCTTCACGTCCCGATAGACCGCCTCGGGGTCGAACGCCTTTTCGGCGATAATCGACCAATCCGACGCCCCCGGGGTAAACTGGCGGTAGAAACAACTGCGATACCCCTCGTGGCAGGCGGCGACGATCTGCTCGACTTCGATGAGTACCACGTCGCGGTCGCAGTCGGTGAGAATCCGCTTGACAAGCTGAAAATGCCCGCTGCTTTCCCCCTTGAGCGCCAGCCTGCCGCGGCTTCGGCTATAGGTATGCACCTTGCCCGTCTCGATCGTCCTGGCCAGCGCCGCCGGGTTCGTCCACGCCACCATCAGCACCTGACCGTTGGCGTGGTCCTGCACCACCACGGGCAAAAGCCCCTTCTCGTCCCACTTCAATTTCGCAAGCTGCGGGTCGCTGTGACTGTCCATCCCCCCATTTCGGCCCATCCCCCGGCGGAAGTCAACCCCAGACCTCGCCGAGAACTTCACCCGCGTTCCCGGGATGATCAGGGGGTTCTTTCATGCCGTTACTCGCCAAGCGAGTGGCGTGCGGGTCAGAAGTGGTGGGTCAGAAGCGGCAATGTGCGCCGCGCAGATCCTCGTCGTCGCGCGCGACCCGATCAGGCGAACAGCGTCAACTGCGTCGGCGCGGCCCGCAACTCATCGGCCAGGACCGCGCGGGAAGCTCTTACGCCAACAGTGAAATCATCTGGATGGTGTACCCTTTCGCTCGGGTCGATGCGCGGTACGTGATCGGCGAACCTTCGCACCACTTCACCAAGTGGGCCGACGTGGAAGTGGCGCTGCGGGAGGGGACCAGCACTCCGGATATGGTCCTGGAGGAAGTGAAGTCAAAAATTCGACGAAACCTGGTGCGGGTGATCCGCACTTGACTTGGACTCAAGGAAGGCCCGGGTCTTCAATTCAGTTCCGTTCGCGCTTCGGTCCGATAAGAACTTTGGGCAGTCGGCTGGCGTAGCATCGACAGGGCGAGGGATTTTGACCTTGGGCGGCGAATCCTTAGACTCTTGCGGGGTTGGAGCTGAAACGTCGGCAAGGAGGCCCCGGGGTGGTGAGCGATGCACGGGCGGCCGACGTGGCGAGCCGGGCAGCGCCCCCCCCATCGCGAGAATGGCCAAGGTCGTTTTATGATTGTCGATTGTCATACCCATATCTGGCAGTCCCCGGAGCAGTTGGGGCAACTGGACCTGGGGTTGTCCCCCCGTCCGCTTCGCCCCCGCGCATCGGTTCGGCCGGGATTGACTCGAGGCGCCTGGCGCACCATCCCGGCGGCCGATCCCGAGCATCACTGGGCTCAGAACGGCGCGGTCGATAAGAGCATCGTTCTGGGCTTTAAGAGCCGCTATCTGCACGCCGACATCCCCAACCGGCTGGTGTCGGAATACGTGCTGCGATATCCCCAGAAGCTCATCGGGTTCGCGGGGATCGACCCGGCCGATCGCGGCGCGGTGGGGGAGCTTCGCGCTGCCCACGGCGACCTGCGCCTGCGCGGGGTGACGATGTCGCCGGCGGGCCAGGATTTCCATCCCAACAACTCGCATGCGATGGACATCTACGCCGAGGCCGAGCGCCTGGGGATGCCGATTCTGTTCCACCCCGGCGGGCAGCTCAGCGAGCAGAGCAAGCTCGAGTTCAGCCGTCCGTTTCTGCTCGATGAAGTCGCCCGATCGTTTCCCAAGCTTCGGATGGTCATCGCCCAACTCGGCCAGCCTTGGGTGGATGAGACGGTGGTGCTGCTGGGCAAGCACGCCAACGTCTTCGCCGATGTCAGCGGAACGCTGGCCCGGCCATGGCAGGCGTACAACTCGCTGGTCAGCGCCTACGAGGCGGGGGTGATCGAAAAGCTGCTGTTCGGGAGCGATTTTCCGTATACCAGCGCCACCGAATGCATCGAGGCGTTGTACAGCATCAATCAGGTGGCCCAGGGGACCAATCTGCCGGTGGTCCCGCGCGAGGCCCTGCGCGGGATCGTCGAGCGCGACGCATTGGGGCTGTTGGGGCTGGGCTGAAGCGGCCCGCGCCGCCGCGCCGCTGGGGCGGCGGGTTGCGCATCGCGGGTTGCGCATCGCAGGCGTGGGTCGCGGGCGGCGGGTCGCGCATCACAAGTCGCGAATCGCGGGCGCGCATCTCGCGTTGCGTATCGCGGGGGGCGGGCGAAACGTCGTTCGACGGTATCGCGGCGGAGGAATGACCAGGCGTGTTGCGTATCGCGGGGCGGGCGAACCGTTGTTAGACGAATGGATGATTTCCTGACAATTTATCGCCGATTTTTCCGGGCTCGGCGGCTCTGCGGCTCGGCGGCAATGTTGCTGCTGTGCCTGGGGCTGATCGGCTGCGCTGCGCCGACGTCGTTGCGGTTTTGGGCGATGGACGGTGGGCAGGAGTTTGAACAGAGCTTTTCGCGCGGTTATGCCGGACGGGGCGAACGCGGGGATTTCGACGTGGTGATGACCGAGGATGGCGTGGACCAGGCGCCCGATCCAAAGCCCGATGGAACTCTTGTCCCCACGCCCGAGCCTCCCCTGAGACATCTGCTGCATGTGCGGGTTCTGTGGCTGCCGTTGCGCGGCACGCGGCTGGACAACCCTTCGGCGACCAATGCCTCGATCGACTGGTACGTGATGGGGACCGGAAGCCGCCAGCATCAGGATATGCTCGCCTACAGCGGCGTGGGATATGTCGAGCTTGAGGAGCGCGGCCAGACCGCGCGGCTGGTGGTGCGCAACGCGACGCTCAAGCCGCGCGGGCGATGCGGAATGCTCGCCGATCCGGTCGGGGCGTGCCGGGTCAGCGGCTCGATTCTGGCGATCCAGGACCGATCGGCGGTCGATAAATTGCTCGCCGAGATGCGCGATGCGACCGGTGCCCTCGAGGCGCGGGCGCAGGGGAGATGAACCGTTGGCGGGCGACACGGCAGCGATTCGCGCGGGGCTGCAAGGGAAGGCTCTCAACTTGCCAAACACGTCAGGGACCGCAAACGTATCGATTCGCGCGGGGGTGCAAGGGAAGGCGCTGGAGCGGACCGGAAAGGGCAAGTTGCTCAAGGCAGCGATTCGCGCGGGTGTGCAAGGAAAGGCCGATTCATCTTCGCTGTCCGGGGTCTGGTCGGTGCGGCTGATCGATCGGCGGGTCGAGGTCGGATCGGCGATGTGCGTTTGGACCGCTTCGGCCGGCGTGCTGCAGCTACTCGACCTGAACGTGATCGAGCCCCATCGTCGCCGCGGCCATGGACGCCGGCTGCTCGAGAAGGTGGCGATCGAGGCCAAACGACGGGCCGGGGCCGGGGGCGGGGACGGCGGGGACGGGGGGCTGCGAAGAATCTGGTGCGCCGTGGGGCAAAAAACGCAGATTCGCGCCCGCGCGTTTTTGTGTGGCTGTGGGTTTCATCACGTGGCGACCGTGCAGGACCTGCTGGCCGGTGAGGACCTGCTGATTTACATCAAGAGCTATGACTGACGCGGACGAACTATTGTGCTACAATACGCCGTAACAATATGCCCACCACCTCCAAGCGCGGCACGGCCGCATCCCGCGTGAGTATTCCCGACCGCATCGACTTCGACGCGTTCCTGGCCCGTTTATCGCCGAAAGATCGGTTGAATGTCGAGCGACATTTGGCGGCGGTCGGGGATGACGCCGACGGACGGCACGCGGCGTTGTGGCAGCGTGTGGCGTGCGCCATGATGAGTCTGGCGGGTCATTCGGCGAAGCTGAACGGGCAGCAATCGGCCCAATTTTACGTTGCCGATGGGAAATATCGCATGCAGGTATTCGCCATGGAGGACCTGCGCGACGGGAAAATCACGCTGTATTGCGGCGACACGCTGGAGCAGGGGATCAAGCAGGGGATCGTCGCCAAGCCGGCCGGCAAGACCAAGCCGAGTTTGGACGAGGCGTCGGCGGCGGTGGCGATGCCGATCCCGGGGAACAGTCATACATTGAACGTCGAGCAGCTCGATGGTCGCACGCCCAACCCCGCGCCGTTCTACAAGGACATGCTCGGTTGGAATCGCCGGGCATTGCGGATTTCACTCCCGGTAGATGCCTCGAACGCCGAAGCCGAAGCGGCCGAAGCCTTGTGCGCCCTTTCCGCCGCCAACTGGCGAGCCAATCCCGCCATCGCCAAGTAACCCTCCCGCACATCGCCGCGAACGCCTTCGCCGCGAACGCCTTCGCGGCGATTTTCGCTGCGCGCGCCGCGAAAAAGAAGCGCGTCCCCTTTTTACGAATGGGCCAAGCATTGGGAACAGTCTATATTCATAAACACCATATTTATAACAACTTAATAAAAAAGGGGACGCGCTTCTTTTTTAATTGTGCGCGTCCCCTTTTTACCATGAGCAGGGGAAGAGGGGATGTCTTGTCGGGAGGGGGCGGGGGGGTTAGGCTCTTGGGAGCTATGAAGGACGCGGCTTTTCAGCAATGCATCAATCCATCGTGCGGGGCGAGGTTCGGGGTGGACGAAACGCATGTGGCGTGCGCCAAGTGCGGGAGTTTGCTGGACATCGAGTACGACTGGTCGCGCCTGGCGGTGCCGCGGAGTCTTTCGTTTTTCGAGCATCGCTGGAGCACCAAGGGAACCAAGACCGAAGGCAGTCTCGATTTTTCCGGGGTCTGGCGATTCCGCGAGTTGATGCCGTTTTTCCGCGACCCATCGGACATCGCCACGATCGGAGAAGGGCGCACGGTCCTGCAACAGGCCGACTTGCTGGGTCGGCAGTTGGACATGAAGCCGGGAAAGTTGCTGTTGCAATATGAGGGGCTGAATCCCTCGGGCAGCTTTAAGGACAACGGGATGACCGCCGCGTTCACGCACGCGCGGATGGTGGGGGCTCGGCGGGTGGCGTGTGCGTCGACGGGCAACACCTCGGCGTCGCTGGCGCTGTTCGCGTCGCTGGTCGAGATGCAGGGGATCGTCTTCATCGGCTCGGGCAAGATCGCGTTCGGCAAGCTGTCGCAAGCGCTGGACTACGGGGCGTTGACACTGCAAATCCAGGCGGATTTCGATGCCTGTCTTCGCCGCATCCGCCAGATCGCGGTGGACCGCCCGAAGCTGGGCATCTACCTGATGAACAGCGTCAATCCGTTCCGGCTCGAGGGGCAGAAGTCGATCATGTACCGCATCCTCGAGGCCCGCGACTGGGAGCCGCCGGATTGGATCATCGTGCCGGGTGGGAACCTGGGAAACTGCTCGGCGTTCGGCAAGGCCTTCATGGAATTAAGCCATCTCGGGCTGATCAAGAAGATTCCGCGGCTGGCGGTGATAAACGCCTCGGGGGCCAACACGCTTAACGAGATGTTCACCCGCCAGGGGGTTCGCTGGAACGCAGGGCGCTATGATGCCGAGAAGGTTCAGAAATTCTACGCGGCGATGGATGAATCGGATCATCACGCCCACACCGTCGCCAGCGCTATCGAGATCAGCCGTCCGGTGAACCTGCCGAAGGCGCTGCGGGCGTTGGACGTGATGAACGGCGTGGTGCGCGAAGTGAGCGACGAGGAGATTCTCGAGCATCGCGCGCTGGTGGCGCGCTATGGATTCGGCTGCGAACCGGCCAGCGCCGCGGGCGTGGCGGGGCTGCGAATGTTGATGGATGAGGGCGTGATCTCGAAGGACGAGACGGTAGCGTGCGTGCTGACCGGGCATGAGCTGAAGGATCCGAACGTGACGGTGAAGTATCACACCGGGATCGACATGAAGAGCGTGCAGGACCTGGCGCCGCGGGTAGAGCCGACGGGGAAATTGGTGAATCGGCCGATCGCGGTGGCGGACGATCTGGAGGCGATCGTGGCGAAGTTGGGAATGGGGGAGGGAATTGTGAATTGTGAATTGTAAATTGTGAATTAAGTATTACGGGCGAAGATTCAGGCTGGGGATTGGATTTGACAATCGCGGGAGATGAAGTGATGCGGGTATTGGTTTTAGGCGGCACGGGGCTGATCAGCACGGGGATCCTCAAGCACCTTCGCGGGCGGGGGGCGGAGGTGACGATGTTCAATCGCGGCAAGCGAGCTGGAACCGAGGTTCACCAGGGCATCGAGGTGATCCAGGGAGATCGCAACGACTTTGCCGCGTTCGAGCGACAATTCGCCGATCGCAAGTTCGACGTGGTGATCGACATGATCGGCTTTAACGTCGAACAAGTCCGCAGCGCCGTGCGAGCATTCGCCGGGCGCTGCCGGCATTACATCTTCTGCTCGACGGTTTGCACTTATGGGTCGAAAATCCCGCCGGGGGTGTTGATCGACGAGACATTCCCGCAACAGCCGATCAGCGATTACGGCAGAAACAAGGTGGCGTGCGAGCGGATCATCCGGGAGGCGGGTGAGGGGGGCGAGGGCGGCGAGGGGGGAAAATTTGCCGCCACGATCATTCGTCCCAGTCACACTTACGGGCCGGGGGGCCAGTTGATCGATAATCTCGAGTCCGACGCCGTGGCTTGGGACAGGATCGAACACGATCTTCCGGTGCTGTGCGCCGGCGATGGGCTGGGGCTGTGGCAATCGACCCACCGCGACGATGTGGGCAAGTTGTTCGCGTTCGCGGCGATGAATCCGGCGACGTTCGGGCAAAGCTACAACGCGACCGGGCCGACCGTGCTGACCTGGCGCGATTACTATCGGATCGTGGCCGCGGCCTTGGGAAAAACGGCCAAGGTCATCTTCATTCCGGCCGAGTGGATCGTGAAGCGCGATCCGCGGCGATTCGGGCTGTTGCGGGAGATCACGCAGTTTCATGGGGCGTACGATTCGAGCAAGGCCCGCCGTGATGTGCCGGAGTTTCAATGTGAAATTTCGTTGAGCGCCGGTGCCGCCGGGACCCTTGAGAGTGTTCGCCAGCGCGGGACCTGGCGCTCGGGCGATGCGGCGTATCAGGCGATGGTGGATGAGGCGCTGAAGATGGGAGTGCAACCGGTCGAGGCGTAACGTCGCATCGTCCTGGCGGGAGCGTCCGGTTGCGGCTTTATACCGCTCGTCGACCGTTTTGAGACAATTCGATTGGAGAAACACGGGACTACGCCGAAGGTTCCGAGGCATCGTGGATGTCTCACTGAAGGCCGCGAGCGATTTAACCCGTGCGTTGTCACAAGATCAAAGGATAGCCATGCCTTCGATTGACATGCCGCTGGAGCAACTGCGGCAATACAAGCCGTCGATGTACCGCGAGGCCGATTTCGAATCGTTCTGGGATCAGACGATTGCCGAGGCGATCCAGCAACCGATCAACCAGGAACTGATCCCGTATGGCTTGCCGTTGCGCGGGATCGAGTGTTTCGCGGTGCGGTACGACGGGTTTGGGGGCGGGCGGATCGCCGGGTGGTATCTGCGTCCGGAGGGGCGGGGAAAGTTTCCCGGGGTGTGCGTGTATCACGGCTACAGCGGGCGGGGGCCTCGTCCGCTGGATCTGCTGTGGCTGGTGAGCCAGGGGATGTGCGTGCTGAGCATGGACTGCCGCGGCCAGAACGGGCAGTCGCAGGATGCGACGGCGTATCCGGAAGGCCACCAGATGGGCTGGATGACACAGGGGATCCGCGATCCGAAGCGATACTATTACCGGATGGTTTTCGCCGACGCGGTGCGGGCGCTGGAACTGCTGGGGCATCGGGACGAGGTGGACGTCGATCGGATCGCGGTCACGGGGGTGAGCCAGGGTGGCGGGATCACGCTGGCGGCGGCGGCGCTGTCGAAGCGCCCGTGCCTGGCGCTGCCGGACATCCCGTTTTTGTGCGATTTTCGCCGTGCCATCGCCATCACGCCGAACGGGCCGTATCCGGAGATCACCAATTTTCTTAAGAGTTTCCCCTCGTTGTACGAGACGGCGATTCGGACGTTGAGCTATTGCGACAATCTGAATCTGGCACCGTGGATCCGCTGCAAGACGGTCGTCTCGAACAGCCTTTGGGATGACATCTGCCCGCCGAGTACGATCTTCGCGGTTTACAATCACATTACGGCGGAGAAGAAGATCGAGATTTATCCGTACCACAAGCATGAGCTGCCGTATGAGCATCGGGAGGTGCAGTTGCAGGTGCTGGCTGAGACGCTGGGGTTGTGATCACGGATGAAAGTGGTGTTGGCGCCGGATAAGTTCAAGGGATCGCTGTCGGCCGGGGAGGTTTGTGCGGCGATGGCCGAGGGGATCGCGCAGGCGGGGGGCGCGATCGAGGTCGATTCGTGTCCGATGGCCGATGGGGGCGAAGGAACGGTCGGCGCGTTGGTGGGGGCCACGGGAGGCCGGATCGAGATCCGGACGGTGACCGGTCCGCTGGTGGGGATGCGCGTCGAGGCACCGATCGGTTGGCTGGGAGATGGGACGACGGCGGTGATCGAGATGGCCAGCGCCTCGGGGCTGGCGCTGCTCAAGCCCGACCAGCGCAACCCGATGCGGACGACGACCTACGGGACCGGGGAGCTGCTGCGATACGCGATGGATCGTGGGGCGCGGCGGATCATCCTGGGGATTGGCGGCAGCGCGACGGTGGATGGGGGGTTGGGTTGCCTTCAGGGGTTCGGCGGACAAATCGCGCTGGAAAACGGCAAGACCTACGGTCCGGGGGATCGCAAATTGTGCGGCGGGGATGTGGGACACGTGCTGTCGATCGAGGGGAGTTTTGCGCCGGGAGCATTGACATCGCCGCGTGCGGGCGGGGGCCGGGGAGGGCGCGGGAGGGCGGGTGAAAGCGATCCGGCGCTGGCGTCGTCGTCGCGCCCCGGGCGCGGGTGGCCGGGTGAAAACGATCCGGCGCTGGGAGCGTCGCCATCGCGCCCCGGGCGCGGGCGGCCGAGTGAAGGCGATCCGGCACCGGGAGCGTCATCGTCGCGCCCCGGGCGCGGGCGGCCGGGTGAAAGCGATTCATCGACGGGGCAACTGGCGACGGTGAATTCGAACGGCGCGGTGGAGATCATCGTCGCGTGCGATGTGGGGAATGTGTTGTTCGGTCCGGACGGGGCAGCGCCGATCTTCGGGCCGCAGAAAGGGGCCACGCCCGAGCAGGTTCAACGGCTGGATCGAGCGCTGCGCAAGCTCGCCGAGCGCAGCGGCAAGCGGGAAATGGCCGATGCGCCCGGCGCCGGGGCGGCGGGGGGGCTGGGATTCGGGTTGATGGCGTTTTTCGGCGCCCAGTTGCGATCCGGGATCGACATCGTGACCGAGGCCGCGGGGTTGGCCGGGCGTTTGAAGGGTGCGGACCTGGCATTGACCGGCGAGGGTCAACTGGACGCGCAGTCGGCGGCGGGGAAGGTCGTCAGCGGCGTGAGCCGCGCCTGTGCCGCGGCCAACGTGCCCTGCGTGGGGATCGGCGGTGCGATCGGTCCCGGCGCCGAGCGATTGCGAGCGATGGGTCTGACGGCATGGTTCGCCATCGTCGATCGCCCGATGAATCTGGACCAGGCGATCGCCGACGCCCACCGGCTCATCGCCGACACGACGGAGAACGTGGTTCGCGTGGCGCTGCGATAAGCGTGCGATCCCAGTAGTGGCGACCACTCCCACTTCGCCCATGCGGCAAAGAGCACGCTGACGAGGGCGATCAATACGCAGAGAGAGTTGCCACCAACGTTACCCAAGTCATAGCCGATGAGATCGAGTGATTCGCGGCGCTGGGATAAGGGGACACTAGATAATATGGCGGCGTAACAATGTCCAGTGTCCCCTGATACCTTCCAAACAACAACGCTCGCCAAGACCTCACGGCTGACCCCATGTACCCGACCCCTTTCTACTTTATGAACGAATGGGCGGGAGACGCGCAACGGACTTCTGTACGATCTCACCGCGCCGGGGAAATCAGCAGCCCGGTAAAATAGAAATGGGGATGCAACCCGACGGCTGCATCCCCAGAAAATCCTCGCGCCGATGATCAAGCTGCTTTATGCGAAGAGCTTCCTCATCCGTCGTCGAGCGAGCGGCAGCACCGCCAGTCCGCTCAGCCCCATCCACGCCGGTGCGGGCAACGGAATTGGCGGCGCAGTCGTCTACGAGCGGGTCAGTTCGAAGTTGCCCTCGGGGGTGCCATACAAGCGAGAAACGCCAAAGAGGTATGTATTTCCCAAAAACTCGGGGGTAAAGAATCCAACCAATCGATCTGGGGCACCGTCCAGGCCCGGCGTAAACGTCGCCGTGACATGACTAATAAGCGCGGTAATCGAAGGATAACCGGCGGCGTAGTACTCGACATCCCAAGCTAACCCGCTTTCGGTAGCGGAGACATCAAACGGGCGATCTTGAAGGGGCTGACCGGGTTCCGGGTCTCCCGGTTCCGCCGTTATATCCTGCTCCTTGAGGCTTAGACCGTCGGGCCCCTCCGTAAAGATCCACCGCTGCTGGTATGGCGTATCCCATCCTGGATAGGTATAAGTGCGGGGCACGGTCAGGCCGGATTTTTGCCAGACGGCGGTGTTCTGAAACGTGCCTTCCCAGATGCCTGCGAGCGTAAAGTCGCCCGCGAACGTGATGTTCGCGCACAACACGACCACCGCGACCAACGCGGCGAGTTTAGTTCCGTACCTCATTGCCACTGTGCTCCTTTGCCGTTGTGATGCATGAAAGCGAGTGGTGTCCCAACGGCCAAGGACATGCCCGCTGAATTGGCCGGGCCCACGCCCCGGTCAGTTCCCGCACGCGCGGGAGGTTGAATTTGAATGATGTTAAATTTCGATGAGTGCGTGCTGGTTTCGCCCGAAGCGGCGGCGATGGAGGATGATGAGGCAGGGATGGGCGCGGAGTCGCCATTACGGGCGACATCGCTTCCCGATGCGCGTTCGACCAGAACTGCAACAAAAGCCAGTGCGATTAAATCAGAGCGCGGAAGTACGCGGCTGGCGGCGCATTCCCTTAGTCCTTCCCACAACCTGCACATGACCGGCAAACGGGAAATCCCCTTTGCCTGAAGTGAACGCGGAATGGTGTATCAAACGAAACGGACACAACCAACCCGCCGAGTCGTCCGGAAACGACTCAAAGGACCAGTATATCCGAACGAGTGGGGGCTGCCAAGAAGAAAATTAAAAATTGTGAATTGAGAATGCGGAATTGATTTCAGGAGATGCGGTCCGACGCAGCCAGCGCGGTTCCTGTGAGATGAGGCAGAAAGCCCCGCTTACTTCGTGCTCAATTCGCCCCTCCGTGCCTTTCCCCCCTGTCCCTTCTTCACCCTATCAAACTCCGCCCGTTCATTTCCGCCGGGACATCGAGGCCGAGCATTTGCAACGCGGTGGGCGCTATGTCGGCCAGGCGGCCGCCTTCGCGCAGGCGGTTGCCCTTGAAGCGGTCATCGACCACGATCAGTTCGACATCGTACGTTGTATGGGCCGTGTGCGGACCGCCGGTTGCCGGGTCGATCATCTGTTCGCAGTTGCCGTGGTCGGCCAGCACCAGGGCCGCGCCGTTATGGCGCTGGGTAGCTTCGAGAATCCGTCCAACGCACACATCGACATGTTCGACGGCCTTGATCGCCGCCGACAGCACGCCGGTGTGGCCCACCATGTCGCCGTTGGCAAAGTTCACCACGATCAAGTCGGTCTGATCGGCGTTGATGCGATTGACCACTGCGTCGCACACGCCATAGGCGCTCATTTCCGGCTGCTGGTCGTAGGTCTTCAGCGGCGTGCCATCGGGAAGGAATTTCGGCGAGGGAATGATCTGGCGCTCCTCCCCGGGAAACGGCTCCTCACGGTAGTCGTTGAAGAAGAACGTGACGTGAGGGAACTTTTCCGTCTCGGCCGAGCGGAACTGCCGCAGCCCCAGTTTCGAGACGTAATCCCCGAGGATATTCACCATTTTCGGCGGCTTGGGAAACGCCACCGTCACCGGCAGGCCCTGCTCGTAGGCGGTCATGGTCACATAGACCAGGTCGGCGATTTTCGGCCCGCGCTCGAAGCCCTGGCGGATGGTGGACCCATCCTTGTTCTTCTGATCGAACGGGAACGTTTCGTACACGAACGCCTTGGTCAATTCGCGTGGGCGGTCGCCGCGATAATTGTAGAAAATGACCGAATCGCCGGCGGAGATCACCGCGATCGGCTCGGCGCTGCCCGGGCGGGTGATTACGCTGGGAGTGATGAACTCATCGCCGGAAAGGTTGCTCGAGGGGGGATTGTCGTAGTAGTGCTTCACCGCCGCCTCGGCCGAGGCGAACTTGGCCCCCTGTCCGCCGGCCAGCGCCGCGTAGGCCTTTTCGACCCGGTCCCAGCGATTGTCGCGGTCCATCGCCCAGTAGCGCCCCGTCACCGACGCAACCTTCCCCACCCCGATTTCCTTCATCTTCGCTTCGATCTGCTGGAGATAGCCCAGTCCCGATTTCGGCGAAGTATCGCGCCCGTCGGTGAACGCATGGAGATAGACGCGATCCAGCCCGCGCTTCTTCGCCAACGCCAGGCACGCGTACAAATGCTCGAGCAGCCCATGCACGCCAGCGTCGGAAACGATCCCCATCAGATGCAGCGCCGACCGCTTTTCCAAGGCGTTGCTCACCGCCTCGTTCAAGGCCGTGTTGGCGAAAATCTCGCCGTTGCGGCATTGCTTGGTGATCGCCACCGACTCCTGATCGACGATCCGACCGGCGCCGATATTCTGATGCCCGACTTCGGAGTTGCCCATAGTGCCCTCGGGCAGCCCCACGTCGAAGCCGGACGTCTTGATCAGCACATGCGGATACTCGCGCATGAGCCGGTCATCCACCGGATGCTTGCCCAGAAACACCGCGTTGGCATTGTTCCATTTAGGATAAGGGTTGGATCCCCACCCGTCGCGAATGATGATCACCAAGGGCCGTTTTGCGAGACGAACCACGAAAAACTCACTTTCTTGTTAGTGGCCTTGAGCTTCTCAAGGCATCTTATCCGCCGCCGCCCGCGCGACAACGGGATGCGGGAAATAGCCAGGGAGAAAATGACTTCTGGGCGAATGGGGCAGTCGCCCGGTGAAATCGACACTCGATTAGTCGATCGATCGCATCACTGGCAGTTCCCTGGCCCCGTCGTCGCCTTGGGTGTCGGCTCGAACGCGGCCTGTGCGTCGCGACCGGCGTGAATAGCCACGCTGGCGGGCGAGGTAAAGCAGTTCTTCGGTGATCTTGCGATGACGGCCCATCATGTCGGCCAGCAGCGCCAGCACGCCCATCAGCAGAGCCACGATGATCAGCATTCCGCTGACAACGATCAAACTGCTGAACGGGCTGGTGCGATGGTGGACCAGATACCAACCCAGCACGAACGCCCCCATCGCGGCACCGAACAGACCGAATAGCAGCCCGATTTTCCCGAAGAACTTCAACGGCTGGATGTCGCGCATGGCCCGCAGGATGATCGGAAGGGTTCCGACGGCGTATCGCCAGACGCTGGGGCAAACCCGGCTTTGGCCGTATTCGCGCTCGCCCCGAACCGCCAGGGGCACTTCGACGATCCGCACTCCCTTGGCCACCAGGTCGATGAACGTCTCCTGGGTGTAGGTGAATCGCCCGAACAGCGTGAGCCGGCAGGCCGCGTCGCGGCTGAACGCGCGGAACCCGCAGGAGACATCGGTGAAGCACGTTCCCTCGCAGATGAGGTTGATCATCCGCGTGACCAGGCGATTGCCCCAGTATTTGACGGCGGGCATGTCGCGGCGGCGGCGTCGATCGGCGAAGCGCGTGCAGGTGACGAAATCGGCGCGATCCTCGAGAATCGGCGCGATCAATGCCGGGATATCCGCCGGATCGAACTGCCCGTCGCCGTCGATGTTGACGATCACGTCGGCCCCGCGGCGAAGCGCCTTCTCCAGCCCGGTGCGAAAAACGACCCCGAGTCCCCGGCGGCCCGTCAAGCTGATGACCGTCGCCCCGGCGGCCTCGGCCTCGATCGCCGTCGAATCGCTCGAGCCGTCGTCCAGCACGATCACCTTGATGTCGTCGATCCCGGCAATCCTTCGCGGAACCCCGCGCACCACCCGGGCGATGGTCGCCTGCTCGTTCAGCGCGGGGATGATAACGATGAGCTTCATAACTTGTTTGGGGCGGTACTTGCCGGTTGGGATTGTACCTGTTGGCGCCTCTGCCGACGAACCGGGGAAAATTTCGGGGAAGTTTTCGGCGCGCCTCGGCAACGATACGGGTATAAACGGCGCCGTGTCGCGTCATGACGAGGGCGCAATCACGGTGGGCAACGACAGCGACATCGACCTGTTGCGACGGATCGGGCGAGGCGACGCAGAGGCGTTCGCGCGGCTGGTGGCGGACCATGCGCGCTACCTCTATGGCGTGGCCCATGGCTTGGTCGGGCGCGGGCCGGACGCTGAGGATCTGGTCCAAGAGACGTTCCTTGCGGTGCTGAAAAGCCGTTTTCGTGGCGAATCGTCGCTGCGAACCTGGCTGGTGGCGATCCTCGTGCGACAGGCCGCGATGATGCGGCGGACGCGAAGCCGCCGATTGTCCCCGCTGTCGCTGGATGGCGCTGCCGGGTCGATCGAGCCGGTCGAGCCGTCGCATGAATCGGCGACTGATGCACGGCTGGACCTGGCGAGTCTGCTCGCCGGACTGTCGCTCGAGCATCGCGCGGTGCTGATGCTCCGCGAGATCGAGGGCCTGAGTTACGACCAGATCGCCGAGGCGCTGGATCTCCCGCGCGGGACGGTCGAATCGAGATTGCACCGCGCCCGCCGTGAACTAAGGGACCGCGCGGGGCAAAGTGAGCGGATGGAACGGCCATGAATTGCGTTTTTGCCGACAAGGTCGAAGCGTACCGCGACAATGAACTGTCGCCCGAACAGCGGGCGGCGTTCGCGCGGCACCTCGGCCAGTGCGCCGACTGCGCCCGCGAGATCGAGGCATTCGACGCGTTGTCGCAACGGCTGCGGGCGACGCCGCGGGCGGCGATGCCGGACGACTTGGTCGAACGGATCATCGAGCGGCATCAAGAGCGCGGCGAGCGCGGACTTCGCCGGATCACCGGGTGGATGTCGGCGGCGGCGGCGGGGGTGCTGGTCGCGTCACTGGTGGGCTGGCCGAGGGAATCCCCGGGCATCGCGGCCGGTTCGGTCGAGAAGGTGAAAAACTGGGAACTGGTGGCGACTAATCCATCGGCCCCGATTGCGGCCGAGCCGCAGAACGAGCTGGTACAGGTGGCCCAGTGGATGGCCGATGGCCTGATGTCTGAGCGGTGAGCAACCAAGGGCATGTTGACGAAACTCCTGGTCATTTTCGGATTTTGCCTGGCCTTGGCCGCGGGCGTGGCGCTGGGGCTGCGGCTGCAAATGCCGGCGGTGCATCCGGCAGCGCCGGCGACCGGGCCGAGCAGCCGCCCATCGCATCGCGGGGCTGGCTGGCTTAGCGCCGAACTAGGGCTGTCGGCGGCGCAGGAAGAACAGCTCCAGAAGATCTGGTCGGAAACCGCGCGGCGCAGCGGGCGTGAGCAGGACGAACTTCGCCGCAAGTGTCGGCGCGAGCGAGATGAGGCGATCGCGGCGTTGATCCCCCCGGCCGATCAGCCGCAATACCAGGCGGTGCTGGAGGCTTATTCGCACCGGATGAGTGAACTCGAAACTGAAGCGCGGGCGGGATTTGACCGCGCGGTGGAGGCGACCAAGCGGATTCTTACCGATCCGCAGTTGGAAAAATACGAGCAATTGCTCAAGCGCCGGGAAGTCGAGCGCGGGGGCCGCGATCGCCGCCCATCCAGCCGCGATTCCGGCGGCTGGACGCCGCCGCCGCCGCCGGCACGAGACCCATGATCTGAATGGGCCGATCCTCTTGTGAACGATCGGCCGGGGATATTCCCCACTGAGGTTGGTGTCGCACGAAAGGAGCGAACCCCATGTTGAAGAAGCAATGGATGACCGCGACGTTGATCGCCGCGTTGAGTGTGCCGACGGTGCTTCTGGCTCAGGCGGCCCCGCCGCCGGCGCCGGAGCAAACTCGCCCGGATGCCGGCCAGCGCGGCACACGAGGCAACTTCGATCCGGCCCAGTGGCGCGAGCGGATCGCCAATGGAATCAAGGATCAGCTCGGCGCCACGGCCGAGGAATGGCAGGTGCTTCAGCCGAAGATCGAAAAGGTGATGACGGCCCAGCGCGAAACTCGCGGCGGGTTCGGCATGACCGGCGGGCGGCGCGGCGGTGGCGGCGCAGACAACACCCCGCGGACCGAACAGCCCCAGTCCGCCGTCGCCAAGGCCTCGGCCGAATTGCGAACGGCCTTGGAGAAGAAGGATACCCCGGCCGATCAGATTCAGCAGAAGCTCACGGCCCTGCGCGACGCGAGGGCCGCGGCCCGAACCGAGCTCGAGGCCGCTCAGAAGGAGCTTAAGGAGCTGCTGACGGCGCGGCAGGAAGCAGTCCTGGTTTCGATGGGAATGCTGGAGTAGTCGCCTTGATTCGGAGCGTCTTGCGTGGATGAGTTGATCGCCAGCATGACCAGCGCCGGACTGCTCAATGCGGCCTCGGGCCAGCGCGCCCGCGAGCTGCTGGCCGCGGGCCGGCCGCTGGAAGAGGCGATCTCATCGGCCGACGGCGTCGGCGAGGAGGCGATGCTGCGCTTTCTCGCCGCCGCCTTTGATGTGCCCTACGTGGACCTCGACTCCGCCGCCCCGTCGCGCGAGTTTCTCGCCGAGTTTCCCACCCGTTTACTGGTTCGACATGGGATCCTGCCGCTGGAAAACCGCGGCGGGATCGTGCGCGTGGCGATGTCGCGCATCAGCGATCTGTCCCCGCTGGACGAGCTGCGCCTGGCCAGCGGCCACGAATGCGCCCCAGCGCTGGCGCCGGCGTCGGAGATCGACCGATGCCTCAAGCGCCTTCTCGGCGTCGGTGCCGACACGCTCCAAACTCTTGACGCCCAGGCCGAGGCCGACCTCCAGGTGATCGATGTCGATCACGACGACGATCTGGACCTGTCCAATGCCGCTCAGGACGCCTCGATCATCAAGTTCGTCAACCAGATTCTCACCGAGGCGATCGACCTGCGGGCCACCGATGTCCACATCGAGCCGTTCGAGGATCAGCTGCGCCTGCGCTACCGAATCGACGGAATCCTCCAGGAATCAAGCGTTCCGCCCAGCATTCGCCGATTTCATGCCGCGATCGTGTCGCGCATCAAGATACTCAGCCACCTCGACATCGCCGAAAAGCGTCTGCCCCAGGACGGGCGGATCAAGCTGAAGATCGCCGCCCGCGAGATCGACGTGCGCGTCTCGATCATCCCGATGATCCACGGCGAAGCGGTAGTGCTGCGAATCCTGCATCGCGGCGACGCGATGCTGGGAACCGAACACCTCGGCCTGTCGGCGCGTGATCGCAAGCTGTTCGACGCGGTGCTGGAGATGCCGCACGGGATCGTGCTGGTGACCGGCCCGACCGGCAGCGGCAAAACCACCACGTTGTACGCGGCATTGTCGCGGATCAACGACGCCGAGCGCAAGATCATCACCATCGAGGATCCGGTCGAGTACCAGCTTCGCGGGGTTAATCAGATCCAGGTCAACACGCGCAGCGGGCTGACGTTCGCCGCGGGGTTGCGGGCGATTCTCCGCCATGATCCGGACGTGGTGCTGGTGGGCGAAATCCGCGACACCGAAACCGCCGAGATCGCGGTGCAGGCATCGCTTACCGGGCACCTGGTCTTCAGCACGCTACACACCAACGACGCCCCCGGCGCCGCCACCCGCCTGGTGGACATGGGCATCGAGCCGTACCTGGTCGCCTCATCGGTCGAGGTGATCGTCGCCCAGCGACTGGTGCGGGTGATTTGTGAACACTGCAAGCAGATCCTTCCGCCCGATGAGGCCGCGGCCCTGCGACAGCGCTTCGGCGATATTCCGCCGGCAACCCTGCATCGCGGTGCCGGCTGTCGCCAATGCCAGCAGACCGGCTTCCACGGACGCCAGGGCATCTTCGAGATGATGGCCGTCACCGATGACGTGCGATCGCTGATCCTCGAGCGCGCCCCGGCTCAGCACATTCGCGCCGCGGCGGTGAAGCACGCAATGCGCAGTCTTCGCCAGGACGGCTGGCGGATCGTGGCCGAGGGACGCACCACCGTCGAAGAAGTCATCGCCAATACGAAGGATGAGCAAGCCGCCGCGTGGACCAGCGTAACCGGGGGTGAAGCCTGATGGCCACGTTCACCTACACGGCGCTGGATTCGAGCGGCAAGCGCATCGCCGGCACGCTGGCGGCCGAGTCTCGCCGCGGCGCCATCGACGCCGTGGCCGCCGGGGGTCTGACGCCCATGGCGATCGAAGAACAGCGTCCGCTGCGCGAGCCGTCCGGCGGGCGAACCGGGCGAGTGCCGGCATCGGCGGTCGAGTCGTTCACCCGCGAGCTGGCGAATTTGCTGGCGGCGGGCTTGCCCCTCTCGCGGGCGCTGCATCTGCTTCGTCGCGAGGCTTCCAATGCCGGCGCCCGCGCCGCCTGGAGCCATATCCATGACGACGTTGTCGGGGGAACCAGCCTGGCCGACGCCATGGCCAAATGGCCGCGCGTCTTTTCCAGTGTCTATGTCGCCATGGTGCGGGCCGGTGAGGCCGGAGGATTCCTGCACGTCGTACTCCAGCAGATCGCCGATTTTCGCACCCGCGAGCGCGACCTGACCGGCAAGGTCAAGGCGGCGCTGGTGTACCCGGCGGTGCTGGCGGTGCTGGCCACGGCGGTGCTGATCTTTCTGTTGACGTTTTTCATCCCCCAGTTCAGTCCGATTTTTGCCGAATTCGGCGGCAATCTCCCGTATTTGACCCAGATGATCGTCATCGCAAGCCATTGGCTCACCCGCTACGGCGTGTTCATCGGCGTCGGCGTGATCGCGGCGCTGGTGGCGCTTCGCCGGGCTTCGCAAAGCCAGCGCGGTCGGCGATGGCTCGAGCGGGCGTTGCTGCGAACGCCGCTGGTGGGGACTGTCGCCGCGCGATTCGCGCTGGTGCGGTTTTGCCGGATGCTTGGCACGCTCGTCGGTGCCGGCGTGCCGCTGGTGGCGTCGCTTCGCGTGGCCCGCGAAGCGCTGGGCAACCAGACGCTCGCCGACGCGGTCTCGACGGCGATCGACGAAGTGCGCCGGGGAACGGCCCTGAGCCGTAGCCTCGCCGCCAACGCGATGCTCTTTCCCCCATCGGTCATCGAGATGATCGCGGTGGCCGAGGAAACCGGACGGCTCGACAAAGAACTGGTGCGGCTGTCGGTCGCCTACGAAGCCGATCTGGACCGCCACCTGCGGATGCTGGTGGCTTTGGCCGAACCGGCCCTGCTGTTCATTATGGCCGGCCTGATCGGAACCGTTGTCGTGGGAATGCTGCTGCCGGTGTTTACGTTGCAGGATTTGATCAAGTAGGGACCGAAGCGGTGCATGTGGCACCGCCACCCTCGGCGATATCGAGCCGGCAGGAAAACTCATAGGGTGGAGCTCATCCCCACCGCCGTCTCGGGACCGTGCGAACAAAATTGGTGGGGAGCAACCCCACCCTAAAGGATCAGGAACGAACCATGAATCGACGCAATGGATTTACACTCATCGAACTGCTTCTGGTTTTGGTGATTCTGGCGGTGCTGGCGGCGCTGGTCGTACCGAAATTCACCAATAGGTCCGAACAGGCCCGGACCACCGCGGCGCGCACCGACGTTTCGAATCTCGAGATGGCGCTCGATGCCTTCGAGGTGGATACCGGGCGGTTTCCCTCGACCGATGAAGGGCTTGGTGCCCTGGTCCAGCCCCCGCCTGGGGCGCAGAACTGGCGCGGGCCGTATATCAAACGCGGCGTGCCCAAGGACCCATGGCAAAACCCCTACGTCTATCGCTATCCCGGCCAGCACAACACCAGCGGCTATGACTTGACGAGCCTGGGTCCTGATGGCCGCGAGGGAACCGACGACATCGACAATTGGACCTCGAACTGACCGCGATTCCCCATGCGCATGGCCGCGACTCAACCTCGACCCAATGCCGCCCGGCGGACGCGCTGCGCGCGGCTGGAGTGCTGCGTCCGGCCGGAGTGCTGCGCGCGGCCGGAGCGCTGCGTCCGGCCCGAGCGCTACGACCGGCGGGAGCGCTGCGCGCGGGTCGCCGTGGCGTTCACGCTGCTCGAGCTGGTGCTGGTGTTGGCGATCGTCGCCACGGCGCTGGCGGTCGCAGCGCCGTCGTTACGCGGCTGGAGCCGCGGTTCGCAACTGCGCGATGCGGGCGACCAGTTCGTCGCCGTCACGCGCTGGGCCCGTTCGCAGGCGGCGTTGACCGGCGCGGTTCATCGGCTGGAGCTGAACCCCACGAATTATCGGGTACTGACGAAGACGGCCGATGGCTTCTCGCCGATCGCGTCGGAGTTCGGCAACGTCTTTCAACTCCCCGAGGGATTCACGCTCTCTCGGCTCTCCGGCGAAAACGCCACGGCGGACCCTGGCGCGGCCAACATCGACTTTCAGCCCAACGGCCGGACCGACGTGGCCCAGGTTCGTCTGACCGCGCCTCAGGGCGACTCACTGGACATCGTCAACGCCTCCCCCGCCGAAGGATTTGGCGTGGTGGCTTTGAACGGAGTGGCCCGATGACCTCTAAGCCCGCCCATCTTTCGCCCCGCCGTCGCTCCGTGCCTTCCTGCCTCAGGCGCGAAAGGCCCCCTTCGTGCCTCCGCCCCTCCGTGCCTTCCTCCTCCCGTAACGCCTTCACCCTGCCCGAAGTCCTCGCCACCCTGGTGTTGCTCGGGATTTTGTTGCCGGTCACGATGCGCGGGGCGTCACTGGCCCTGGCCAGCGCCGCCACCGCTCGGCATACGGCCGAGGCGACGAGTCTGGCTCAGACCAAGCTCCAGGAACTGATCCTCACCCAGACCTATTCCACCAGCGACACTTCCGGCGACTTCGGCACCGATTCGCCGCGGTTTCGCTGGACCTGCCAAGGCATCGCCCGCGACTACGGCACGACCGAATTGACCTTGAGCGTTTTCTGGACCGATCGCGGCCAGGAACGATCGGTGAGCCTCTCGACGCTGGCGGCACCGACTGGAGCGTCGCCATGAAACTCAACCGAAAGGCTGGTTTCACGCTGCTGGAGGTCATTCTGGCGATGGCGATGGCCGCCACGCTGGTCCTGACTCTGCACGCGGGGATGAATATCGCGTTGCGGGCACGCCGTCAGACCGCCGAACTCACCACCGCCGTTCGCACCGCCACGATCGCGATGGAAATGCTGTCGCACGACCTCGAATCGGTTGCGCTTCCCGGCGATCACCTTGCCGGACCGTTTCTCGTCATCGCCGATCCGGGCGCGGCCGCTTCGCTCGATTTCTTCGCCGTCTCGACTGAACCGTCCGCCCAACCCGGCGAAGCGCCCGTCGAGGGGATTCACCATGTGATGCTGGCGGTCCGGCCGGACCCGGTTCCACCGGCCCTGGTGCGCCGAACGGTGGAAAATCTTCTCGCCCCGATCGAGAAAGCGCCGCGCGAAGAGATTCTCTGTCGCGGCGTTCGATCCCTGACCTTCAGTTGCTACGACGGGTCGGATTGGAAGGATTCATGGGATTCATCGGTCGAGGAGTCCTCCGTGCCGCTGGCGGTTCGGATAACGCTCGAGCTGGACGACCCATCGTCGGCGAGCGGAATTCTGGCAATGACGCGGATCATTCCAATCAGCGTGAAGGCCCCGCCGACGGCCACCGCCGACGCCGGAGGCGCCCCATGATCGGCGCGGGACGAACATCGACGCGACGGCGCGGCATGGTGCTGATCGTGACCATGCTGGTGCTGTTCGCGCTGGCGGGCATGGTGCTGGTGATGGGACGGGCGGCGCGGGTGGAAGCCGCCGCCAGCGCCAACGCCGCGGCCCAGGCCCAGGCTCTCGCCATCGAGCGCGGTGCCGAGCAATACGTGCTGGGGATTCTCGCGGGCGCAAGCGGCGGCGCCGCTCCGCAGCTCGGCGACGACGACCTGGCCGGCATCGGGGTGGGCGACGGTTATTTCTGGGTCGTGCGTCCGCCGGATGTCGATGCAGGTTCGACACAGATTCGCTTTGGCCTGAGCGACGAGGCGGGAAAGATCAATCTTAACACGGTGGATCCGCAATCGCTGCTGCGATTGACGCTGATTCCCGAGGAACTCGCCGCCGCCATCATTGACTGGCGCGATCCGGATGACACGGTCCTGCCCAACGGCGCCGAGAGCGAAACCTACCTGGCGCTGGCCGATGGCTATTACTCGAAGAACGCCGACTTCGAGACCGTCGAGGAATTGCTGCTAGTGCGAGGGATGACCCGCTCGATGCTCTACGGCGATCCATCGAGCGACGCCGCCGGCGCGCTTTTCTCCAGCCCGTGGACGCGATTGGGGTTGTACGATCTGTTCACCGTTTACAGCGCCGAGCCGAACACCAGCGCCGATGGAGCTCGGCGGGTCAATCTCGCCGACCCCACTCGCCGTCAGCAGCTTCGCGACGCGATTAACAAGACGTTGGGATCGTCTCGGGCCAACGCGATCGTGGCGGCAATGGGTGCGGCGAACTACCGCGACCTGTTCGAGTTCGCCGCCGCCGTCAAGCTCACCGCCGATGAGCTGGACCAGCTCGCCGACGTGTTGACCGGCTCGAACGCCGCAGTTCTGCGCGGACGAATCAACATCAACAGCGCGCCGAAGGACATTTTGCGGACCTTGCCGGGGCTGGAGGAATCGGACGTGGATCAACTGCTCGCCCGCCGTCCCGCCGCCGTCGCGGCCAAGCCGACCGGCATCGCATGGGTCGCCGACGCCCTGGGCACCAAGGCGATCGGCTTGGGCAACCAGATCACCTCGCGGTCGTTCCAATATTCGGCCGACATCATCGCCGTCGCGGGCAATGGCCGTGGTTTGCGGCGCTGCCGGATCGTGGTGGATGTGTCGGACACAACGCCGCGAATCGCCTATCGCCGGGACATCACCGAGCGCGGCTGGCCGCTGGACGCGACAATTCTAGATTCGCTTCGTCGCGGCGAGGGACTCAACGGCGGCGCTGGCGGCGGGAGCGTGCAATGAATCGACGTCACGGCCGAGCGGTTCTGGCATTGATCATCGCCGAGCGATCGTTCACGTTCGTCGAGGCGGCGGCGTCCGAGAAGCACCGCCCGCGGCGCTGTGGGCAGCTCGTGTTGCCCGAGGGCGTCTCGCTCGAGACTCCCGCCGAGGCAGGGCAGGCTCTTGGCGACTATCTGCGAGAAAATGGCTTTACGGCCCGCCAGGTCGTCGTCGGTGCCCCGGCGCGATGGATGATCGCGTCGGAAAAACCGATCCCGCCCGCCGATGAGACGCAGGCCCGCGCCCTGCTGCGGCTCGCCGCCGAGCGCCTTTCCACCGCCGACAGCGGCGAGCTGATCTTCGATTTCATTGGACGTCCAATCCGCGGCGAGTCCAGCGCCGTCCTATTGGTGGGGATGCCGCGGATATGGCTGAACCGCGTCGAGGAAATGATCGCCGCCGCCGGGCTGCGATTAAGCGCGCTGACCAGCACCGCCCTGGCTTTGGCGGCCGACGAGCCGCCGTCCAGCGGGCCGGCGCTGCTGCTAGGCCCCGATGCCGGCGAACTGGTTTGGCGAGAAGAAGGTCGGCCTCGGCTGCTGCGTCATCTTCCGATGGCGCTGGCCGATGGCGGTGATGCCGAACTCGACGGCCTTGCGGCGCAGCTTAAGCGCGCCGTCATGCTGTCGCGCCCGGGCCTCCAGCAGG
Source organism: Tepidisphaerales bacterium (assembly GCA_038329845.1). GTDB lineage: Bacteria > Planctomycetota > Phycisphaerae > Tepidisphaerales > Tepidisphaeraceae > JBBQNJ01. Next base: position 48,123 of record JBBQNJ010000027.1, read on the forward strand.
CCAACGGGCAGTCGCTGACGCTATGGAACCAGGCGGGATTGAGCGGCGAACAGATAAGCGTTCTTTCCAGTCGGGTCGGACTGGGGATCGAGGATTCGCGGCGAAACGAGCGCGAGACGAAAGATTCCACCGGTGTTGACGAGGCGATTTTCATCCCCGCCGCGGCGCTGGCCCGCGCCGCGGTGAGCGGGCGGCTCGCCCTGGATTTCGCCCACTCGCGTCTGGCGCCGCCGCGGCAGCGTCGATGGGGCAAACGCTCGATCTGGGCCGCCGCCCTTGCTGTCGCGGCGATTCTCGCCGTCGTCTCGTTCTATATCGGCATCGAGCAGCGCCGCGCCGAACTGGATCGCCTGCGCGCCCAGCTCACGGCGATGGCGCCCGATCTGAAGGCCGCCCAAGCCGTCGTCGATCGAGTGAACTACGCCCGCACCTTTTTTCAGACCCGGCCTCCGGCCCTCGAGGGCCTGCGCGATGTGACGCTGAGCTTCGGGGATGGCGAGCGCGTCTGGGCCACGGGGTTCACCTTCCGCCAGACCGGCCAGGCGGGCTTGACCGGCAAGGCCGCCGATCAGCGCACGATCCTGGGCGTGCTGGATCGACTGAAAAAGTCGCCGCGTTTCGATCAGGTCAAGCTCCTGGACATGCGCGACGCCGGGGGCGGATCGCGCGACGTGGCGTTCTCGATCAGTTTCACCTACTCGGCCGAATGACATGAAAGCAACGTCCAAACGAGAACGTCTGATCGCCATCACCGCCGCGGCGGTGCTGGGATTGCTCGCGGTCGATCAACTGCTCATCGAGCCGTTGCTGGCCAACAGCGCCGAGGTCCGCCGCCAGACCGAGCTGGCGCAATTGGACCTCGACCGCGCTGCGCGATTGTTCAGCACCAGCCGCCGGATGAATCGCCAGTGGATGACGATGACCGCCGGCGGGCTGCGCCGCGACGTGCCCGAGGCTGAAAGCCTGGTGCTGCACAGCGTGCGCGACTGGGCCCAGGAGTCGCACCTGGCCCTCTCGAGTCTCAAGCCCGAGCGCACCGAGAAAACCAAGGACTTTTTCACCGTGACGATCCGCGCCACCGGCGCCGGCTCGATGGATCAGATCGGACGGATGCTGCATCACATCCAGACGGCCTCGATCCCCGTGCGGATCACCGAATTGCAGATCACCTCGCGCAAAGAGGGCAATGACGATCTTGCGGTCACTTTCGGTGTGGCGACGATCGGGCTGACCGGCGATTCGTCCAAACCCGTGCCCTCGCAACCGGCCCGCATCGTCGGAAGGGACGGTGTGCAATGAATGGAATCAGAGTTGCGGAAAAGTTGACATCCAGAATATCCCCGTCAACTCATCCACCCCGGCGCGCGATGCACTCGGGCGAGCGATTCTCCCGCCGTTGCACCGCCCGCGGGAATATTCTGAGTGTCCCCCTGTTTCATCCCTTCCTAGTCGTTCTCTTCGCTTCGGCCGCTTTCGCGCAACCCGCTCCGTCGGCGACCAAGGCCCCGAACTATCAAGAGCGATATTCGGTTCTCAGCGAACGCAACATTTTCGTGAAAGACCGCGCCCGTCTGGCGCCCCCGAGAGCCTCGAGTTCGACCCGTCCGGCGATTCCGCGGGCACCGGAACTCGACTACGTGCTGACCGGCGTCGTCCTCGAAGACGGCGAGTTCCGCGCCTACGTCGAGTCGTCCCGCGGCGGCGGGATTCTCAAGCTGCGAATCGGCGATCCGATCGCCCGCGGCCAAATCACGCAAATCCAGATCGACGCCATTGAGTACACCTCGCCCGCCGGCCGGGCATGGGTGGACATCGGGCATGACCTGAGCGGCGCCATCGCGGCGATACCCCCGGTGCCCTCCGGCGTTGTCGTCGCCCCCTCGAGCGCTGGCTCGAGCTCCGGATCGGCCTCCGTATCCGCCTCGACCGGCACCCCATCCGCCGCGACTCTGCCTTCCGATCCGAACAACCCCAACCTCAGCATCGCCGAGCGCATGCGCTTGCGCCGATTGCAGGAGACGAAACAACCATGATGTATCGACCCCACGCCCTCGTGCTGATCCTCGGCTTGCTGCTGCCGGGCACCCTCCATGCTCAAAGCGCTGCGACCTCGGCCCCCGCCCCGGCAATCGTGCCCGCCAGCGAGATCGCGCCCACGCCGGCCAGCGAGATCGCGCCCGCCCCGGCAAGCGCCCCCGCGACCGCGCCGACCCCCGCCCCCGCGACCGCGCCCGCCTCGCGCCCCGCCAACGGATACTCTCATGTCACCACCCGTCCCGGCGGACAGCTCATCCTCAACTTTGACAACGCCTCGATCGCCTCGGTTCTCGATGAGCTATCGGCGGCCGCCGGATTCATCGTCGTTAAGGAAGTGAAACCCGAAGGCCGCGTCTCGCTCACCAGCCGCCAGCCCATCGGGCCGGATGAGGCGATCTCGCTGCTCAACACCGTTCTGCGTAACGCCGGCTACGCCGCTATTCAGCAGGGGCGCATCCTCAAGATCGTGCAGAAAGACGCCGCCAAGCGGCAGAACATCCCCGTGCGCAGCGGTGCCGATCCCCTGAAGATCGAGCCGACCGACGAGCTGATCACCCAGGTCATCCCATTGCGCTATGCCGATGCCACCCAGCTCAAGCAGGACCTTCAGCCCCTGATCAACCCCGAGGCCGACTTCACCGCCAACGCCTCGAGCAATGCCTTGGTCATTACCGACACCTCGGCCAACGTGCGACGAATCGTGCAGATCGTCGCCGCCCTGGACACGCATCTGGCCGATGCCGCCGAGGTCAAGGTCTTCCAGTTGCTCTTCGCCGGTGCCGCCAGCACGGCGCAGCTCATCAACAGCGTCTTCGCCAACCAGGACCAGTTCGCCGGCGGCCCCACTCCCACGGGCGGCGGCGCCGCCGGCGCGGGTGGACCGGGCGGCGGTGGACCGGGCGGATTCTCCTCGCGCTTCCGGCAGATGATGCAACCGCAGGTTCAGGGCCGCCAGGGATTGAAGGTCAACGCCTCGGCCGATGACCGGACCAACGTCGTCGTCGTCACCGGCCCGGCCGATACGCTGCTGCTGGTCGATAAAATTATCAAGGAAGTCGATTCCAACCCCGCTTCCGAAGAGACCGTCTTCGTCTACCGCCTTAAGAACGGCCAGAGCGCGAATGTCGAGGCCGTTTTGAACATGCTCTTCAACGGCACGGCCGGAACCAACCGCGTCTCGAATGCCTCGTCGCTGCAATCCAACCGCGTCGGAACCAGCACCGGCAATAACAACCGCGCCGGCTCGAGCGGATCACGCACCAGCGGATCGCGCACGATCGGCGGCTCCAGCGGTGCCGCCGGTCGCACCCTCGGCGGCTCAAGCGGCACTTCGGCGTTTGGTGCCGGTGGCGTTGGATCGGCGAACACGGCGAACAGCGGACGATTCGGGTCCGGCGGCTTGGCGGGCTTCGGCGGCGTTTCCTCCAGCGCCGCCCGCGCCGCCGGCGAACTGGCCGGGCAAGTCACCATCATCGCCGATCCAGACACCAACTCCCTGCTCGTGCGAACCGCGCCCAAGAATCTCCAGCGTGTCCGCGATCTGCTCAACGACCTCGACCGGCCCGTCGCCCAAGTCCTCATCAAGGTCCTGATCGCCGAAGTCACCCACACCCGCAACTTCGACCTGGGCGTGGAGTTCTCGGCCCTGAACCTCCGCGCCGGCGGCCTGGGCCAGTCGGCCGGGACCAACTTCGGACTGGCCAACGCCACCGGCGGCATGGTGGTCTCCGTCCTCGAGGACAACTTCTCCGCCACCATCCGCGCCCTCGAGCAGACCGGAAAACTCGACGTGCTGTCGCGCCCGTACATCCTTGCGTCCGACAACCAGCTCGCCAGCATCACCGTCGGCCAGGAAATCCCCTTTATCACCAACTCGCGCATCACCGACACCGGCCAGACCATTAACACCGTCGAGTACGGCGACATCGGCATCCTGCTGGACGTGATCCCCCACATCAATCCCGACGGGCTGGTCATCCTCGACGTAGCCCCGGAAATCTCGACCCTTACCGCCGACCGCGTGCCGATCTCCGACAATGTTTCCGCGCCCGTCATCGCCAAGCGCTCGGCCAAGTCCCGCGTCGGCATCCGCAACGGCCAGACCGTCGTCATCGGCGGGCTGATGGAGGATCGCACCACCGAAACGATCAACAAGGTGCCGTTTCTAGGCGACATCCCCGGCCTGGGATTGCTCTTCCGCCGGACGGAAAAGTCCAAGAGCAAGACCGAGCTTCTGATCTTCCTGACCCCCCATGTGGCCAGCGAACCGACGCTGCTGACGCCCATGGCCCGCGACGAGACCAACGGCCTCAAGCTCGTCCCCGGCGCCGTCGCCCCGGGCGTCTACCAGGAACACGTCACCGGCCTTCAGCGCGGTCGCACCGCCCCCGGCACGGTGACCTGGCCTGCCACCTGGCCCAGCACCGCCCCAACGACGCAGGGCGCGCCGTGATGGATATTTAAACGCGAAGCGGCGAAGAGGCGAAGAAAACATTAGAAGAGGGCCGTCGCTGCCACGTCGCGCCGGCGCGGCAACGTGCGCCTCACGGCATCCAACCTCTTCTCGCCGCGCAACAATTCCGTCGCCGCCGACGCCTCTACGCCACAAAGAGGAAGATCCCTTCGTGTCCTTCGCGACTTCGTGGTGAAACAACTCCGCCCCTCAGTCCCTCCGCCTCTCCGTATCCCCGTCCCTCCGTCCCTTCGCCCCTTCGCCTCTTCGCCCCTTCGCCTCCTCGCGTTTAGCCCAACTTCCGCAGTTCGCGCTCTAAAATAATTTTTCCGAGCCGAGAATCGGCGATCCCTGTCAACCCTGGCCGTTGGAGGATGCAAAAGGCGATGTAGTGAAGACCAAGTCACTCGCCGGTGCGTGGTAGACTTCTGGTG
>JBBQNJ010000028.1:0-52863 GCA_038329845.1 Tepidisphaerales bacterium
GATCTCCAAGACGATCAATCTTCCGAATGAGGCGACAGTCCAGGACATCAAGCAAAGCTATCAGTTGAGCTGGGAGCTTGGCCTCAAGGCCAACGCGCTTTATCGTGACGGCTCCAAGCTCAGCCAGCCGCTGAACTCCAAAAGCGACGAAGATCTGAGCTCGGCCGAGGATGATGATGCCGAGGCGATCGCCGAAGCCCGCCAGGAAGTGGCGGCAGACGTTGCCCGCGCCGCGCTTGAGGTGTCGGCGATGCCCAGCGTATCCAGCAGCGACAATCTCGCGCCGCTGTCACCGGTGCATACGCACACGATCGAGAAGATCGTGGAGCGGATCGTCGAGCGGCCGCTGCGCCGCCGGCTCCCGGACACCCGCCGGGCCATCACCCACAAGTTCGACGTGGCCGGGCACGAGGGATATCTCACCGCCGGGCTTTATCAGGACGGCCAGCCGGGCGAGGTGTTCATCACCATGGCCAAGGAAGGCTCGACGATCGGCGGACTGATGGATGCGATCGCCACGTTAGTTTCCGTATCGTTGCAATACGGAGTCCCGGTCGAGTCGCTGGTGCGAAAGTTCGAGCATGTGCGGTTCGAGCCGAGCGGCATGACGCGCAACGCCGAGATACCGTTCGCCAAAAGCCTGGTGGATTACATCTTCCGCTGGTTGGCGATGGAGTTCATCCCCGGCTACCGCGCTGCCAACGCCCCGCGTCGGGAAAAGAAGCCGGTGCCCGTGCCGACAGTCGCTCCCGCGACGCCGACTCCTTCGTCGGCCATAGCTTCGCTCCCGCCGGGGACAGCGCCGATGCAAGCGGACGTGGAGGCCGTGGCACCGATTCAGCGTTCGGGGAAAAAGAGCGGCAACGGGCACGGCCCGCGGATCGAGCCGGACAGCGCCAAGGCGTTCGACTATGATGGCGGGCCCGAGCTGATCAAGTCCGCGGCGTCCGATGACGCTGACAGCTTTCACGCCACGCGGCTGGGGGTAATGATCGACCCGCTTAGCCAGCAAACCAGCGAATTGCAGGCCGACGCCCCCGCGTGCGATGTCTGCGGCAGCATCACCGTGCGTAGCGGCACCTGTTATAAGTGCCTGAATTGCGGGAATTCGATGGGATGTAGTTGAGGAAGGGACGGAGGGGGGAGGGGATGAGGGTGATTGGGTGAGGGGGTGAACGGGTGGGAGTAATAGGGTGAAAGGGTGATTGGCGATCTCGCCTTGTCACCCCCTCACCTTGTCACCCTCTCACCTTGTCACCCCCTCACTCCATCACCCCATCACCCCCTCACCGGAGTCGCTGAAAACAACGGAGCGCAACATGATCGACTGTCCGTATCTCATCAAGCCCGGGACCGCGCCGGATATGAAGAAGCGCAAGACCGACGACCAGGGGCCGTTTGGCGATAAGTCGGATGCGATCAAGCCCACCCGGAAAAATCTCGATCGAATGGCCGAGCTTCAAGAGGTGCTATACGCCCAGGCCAAACACGCGCTGCTGATCGTGATCCAGGCGATGGACACTGGCGGTAAGGACGGCGCCATCGAGCATGTGTTCGGCGGGATCAATCCGCAGGGATGCCGTGTCAGCAGTTTTAAGAAGCCGACGGAACTCGAGTTGGCCCACGATTTCCTCTGGCGGGCTCATGTTAATGTGCCTCCGCTCGGGATGATTGGGATATTCAACCGCTCGCACTACGAGGACGTGTTGGTCGTGCGAGTCCACGAACTCGTCGCAAAAAAAGTCTGGTCGAGCCGATACGCGCACATCAACGCCTTCGAAAAAATGCTCGCCGACGAAGGGGTGACGATCATCAAGTTTTTCCTCCACATCTCGAAGGATGAGCAGAAAGAGCGACTCGAGGCGCGGCTGGCCGACAAGCAAAAGCACTGGAAGTTCAGCGTCAACGACCTGGCCGAGCGCAAGCGATGGGATGATTACCAACAGGCGTACGAAGACGCCCTGCGCGAAACCAGCACTCCCTGGGCGCCGTGGTACGCCGTTCCCGCCGATCGCAAGTGGTTCCGCAACTGGGTCCTGAGCGAGACCCTGGTACGCACGCTCGAGCGGATGGATCTGCATTTTCCCCCGGCACCCGAGGGGCTGGATCAAGTCAAGGTTGTCTAGCCGTCGCCGTCGCCGACTCGCATAAGAGGACCTCCCGTGGCACGGCACAGGGACGCCCCGCCCACGCCCTACGGGGACAATCCAGAATATTCCCGTCGCGCCATCCGCTTCCTCCCGCCCTTCTGGCTCGACGACGGCGGCGGCGGACGACTGCCATCCCGAATATTCCCCTCGCGCCATCCACTTCCTCCCGCCCGCTCGTCGCGCCAGGCGACTTGGCCCGATGATGTCGCTTGCGGGGAATATTCTGGATGTCCCCTTCGACCCAACCGCGCCGACAGGCCGTTTTTTTTCGCCCACCATTGCCAGCGAGCGGTCGTGCCGCCAGAATCAGGCGCGATTCATGAAGACCTCGGTGAAAAAATGGATTCGGTTCGCCCTTCGCTGGGGCGTTGCGGCGGCGGGGATATGGTGGGTTGTCAGCAATCTCACTCTCTATGACCGCGTGTGGTATCTCGATGAGAATCAGCGGCCGGTATCGGCCCGCCTGGCCAGGCCCGCGGGAGAGGACGCCGCCGAATACATGATCTTGGACCCGGCGACCGGCGAGCCGCGGACGGTTCCGGCCTCGGATGTGATCAACTCCGCCGATGCCGATCACAAGCGACTGACGATCGACGGGGGAGATGGAACCATCCGGCACGTGGAATTGCTGGGCATGCGGCTGATCGGGGACATCAATCACAATCCGAAGGTCGCGGCGCTTCTCGTGGCGTCGGGACCTCACTCGCGGGGGGAGTGGATATCGCCCGAGCAGGTGCAAGGGGGATTCACATTGCATGTGCCGCGCCCCCGGGTCGAGCCGGGGCTGATCTCGATGGCGGCCAAGGCCAACGGATGGCTGCTGGCCCTGGCGATGGCGGTCATGCCGCTGACATTCATCATCACCAGCTACCGCTGGTGGCAGTTGTGCAAGGCCCTGGACATCCGCATGACCCTCTCGCGGGCGTTCGCGCTGAACATGGTCGGGGCGTTTTACAACACGTTCCTGGTCGGCGTGACCGGCGGCGATCTGCTCAAGGCCTACTACGCCAGCAAGCAAACTCCCCACCGCGCCCGCGCGGTGATGAGCGTCCTGGTCGATCGCGTCATCGGCCTGGTGGCGCTGATTCTCCTGGGCGGGGCCATGGCCGCCTGGCAGTGGGTGTCGTTGCCCGCCGCCGATCCCACGGCGAGGATGTGCCGGCGCGTGGCGCTGTTGTGCGGCCTGATCCTGCTGTCGATGGCTGGCGGCCTGCTGGTGTACTTCCACCCGGTGACCCGCCGATTGTTCGGGCTGGATTTCATCCTCAAACGGCTTCCCATGCAGCATCATGTGCAAAGCGTCCTGCACGTGTTCGAGAGCTATCGGCGAAAACCCCTGCTGGTGATCTGGGCGATCCTCGTGAGTTTCCCGGTCCATGTCGTGAGCATTATCGGCGCCACCCTGGCGGGAAAGGCGTTCGGGCTGCCGCTGTCGGTGGGGTATTACTTCGTGGTCGTTCCCGTGGCGGTGCTGGTCGCGTCGGTGCCGATTTCCCCGCAGGGTGCCGGCGTGATGGAGTTTTTCACCTTCAGCTTAACGGAAAAGCAGGGCGCCACGGTCGCCGAGGCTCTAGCGCTGACCATGTCGATCCGGTTCCTGCAAATCCTGTGGAACCTCACCGGAGGAATCTTCGTGCTTCGCGGCGGATATCACACGCCCTCGATCGAAGAGGCGCGGGACTTGGAATCGCAGACGGACGACTGCCCCGCGGCGCCCGCGGCAGCGCCGGCGGGATGAACCGGAGGATCTCGTGATTCGCGGAATCGACAGAATTCTCGTTCGCGTCACGGCCCTCGAGGCGGCGGTGAAGTTCTATCACGAGGCGTTTGGAATGCGGATCATCCGCCATGACCGCAACATCGCCAGCCTGGCGATGGCCGACCAGGACGCGGAATTGATTCTGCATAACGATCCGGACCTGCCCGCCGAGGCGATCTACTACCGCGTGGATGATGTGCGCCAGTTGTACGAACGCCGTGAAGAATTGGGGCTGAAGTTCATCTCCGCCCCGGCGGCGGTGGCTCGCGGTTTTCGCGCCACGATCAAGGATCCGTTCGGAATGGTGCTGATGATCCTGGATCGAATGACTGAGGGGTCGGCGGCGCTGGAGGACGGCCGCCCGCCCGACCAAGCGGGGCTGTTCCCCGGAACCCTCGTGCGCGCATCGCCCAAGCCCGAGGCGTTGATCGCCATCTACGAGCGCATCGGTCGCACCGCCGACGATCTGCCATATACGCCCCACTTCGAGCAACTCTATCGCGATTATTCGGCGATGTTCGGGGATCAACCTCCCGGGCGCGATGAGGTCTGGCGCCACCTGCTGAATCTTCGCAAGGGGAGCAAACTCCCGCGCCTGGGCGAAGCCCGCAGCATCCCCCCGCCGATCAGCGATGAAGACCGCGCCAAGCTGCGCAGCGCGCTGGGCGAAGAAATCGGCAAGCGCGATCGGCTGCCCTACACGGATCGATTTGATCAACTGGTCGATGAGTTCAATCGCACGCAGCCGCGGGCGCTGTCACCGCATCTCATCTGGCGGCTGGTGGCAACGCTGGCGAAATGAACCCAATCCGATCCGCCGGCAGCGTCAGGCGGGCGCTGCGTGAGGTGGCGACGCTGGCAAAATGAAGCCAGCCCGATCACGCCGGCAGTGGCAGGCGGGTGCCACATGAGGTGGCGACGCTGGCGAAATAAAGCCAACCCGATCACGCGTCTGGCGCGCTCGCCTGGATCATTGCCAGGATGCCTTGCCGCATCGCCGCCGAAAGTTTCGGCCAGGCGCGGATGACCCGCCGCAAATCGGGATCGTCGCAGTCGGCGGGCGATTCAACGACCGCCGTCTTCGGCATTTTCGCGAGATTCTCGGCGAAATCTCCGCTGTCCAGGTTCGGTGCCGCCATCATGTGAGCCATGGCGCCGACGACCTCTCCGCGGGCATCGGGCGGCGTGATCTCGGCGAGGCGCGCCGCGTCGACGGTGCGGCCCGACGAGTGCAGCCCCTGCATGGCCGTGAAGATCGTCCGATGCACGCGCACGCCGAACGCGGGCGGGGAAATCCCCGCTTCACCGACCTTGGCGAACTCGTCGGCGAAACGCCCGTCACTGGCGGCACCGAGCAGATGGCCCAGGACCTGCTTCTCGAGATCGTCGTGCGTGGTGTCGTTGCGTCTGCTAAGGGCGGCGATCGCCACCGCGGCACGCAGCTCGGGGTCTTCGTCGCAGGCGGATTGCTTTGCGGGTTCAGGCATGATCAAGCTCGCAGTCAGGTTTGAAGGAGGCGCGGGAGCGGTCGCATCGTTGCCGACGTACGTGACATGGCGAATCTCCGGCACCAGGCGGGTGTCATTCCCATGGGCGCCGAGAATCACTTCGACGGCATCCACACCTTCCTGCCAGCGGCGCAGATGCCAAACCCTGCTCCAATAGTGACTGAACATCGGATGTCGGCCGGGCAATCGAAACCAGTCTCCAGGCGAATTGGGATCGCTCAGCGAAGGCTGCGATGGAAAAACCGCGGGCGCGACTTCCAGGCCCAACCGCGAGGGATCGGAAACCAGTTCGCTGGCGAAGGCGTGAACGCGGGGCGTGGGCAGAGGCTCCTTGAGAATCACCAGCAGATGAAAACCGCCCACGCCGTTGGAATCGATCAGCAGCGGCCGAAATCCCCGGCTGGAAAGGTCCTCGAGCAGGTGCATCGCCGCGACGCGGTTCTTTTCGGGGGTCGTGCCGCGACCGGGATCGTGATGAACGTCGAACGCGAACCAGCGCGACTGGTTCTGGGCGCTGGTCGAGAACAATCCGATCAGATGTCCGGAGTCTTCGCCCGTGAAATGCCGCAGCAAGGCTTTTTTGCCGAGCGTGCGCTCGCCGCGTAGATCCCGGCGCGGGGCCAGACGCGTGAACCGCATCTTCCCATCCTCGTCCGGCTTGATTCGCGATTGCGAACGGTAACATCCCCACAGGTCGATCCGGTTGACCATGTGCGACAAAGTCCAGTGGGCAAGCCAGTCGGCGCGATTGCGCCAGGCCGCGACCACTCGAGGATCGGCGATGGGTCGTTTGGAATTCGGTTGGGTATCCGGCATAGGCGATTCCAAAATACATTCTGCCCGCGAACCCCCGGATCTGTAAACGTTCATCTTGGGCGATTTGCTGCCAGCGGCATCTCGGTTAGTCGGACGGACCGGCCGGGCCATGCTCATCACGAACTGCGACAGCCTCGATATCCCCGGGCGACGCCGGCGCGGCGGTGCCTTCCAATCGAAGCGCCGCCCGCAGCGACTCACCGACGCGGTGCAATTCCCACGGCTCCCATGCCTCGATAAGACAAATGACCCGACCCTCGACCGTGTGGGCCTCGATGCGCCCCGGACGACGAATCAGAAACCGTCGTCGCGGCTCGACCACATCGACCGAGCGAAGCGCCCGGCGATGCAATTCCAGCGACACGCCTTTGCGGCCCGTTTGAAACAGCGTCTGCCCGGCGACGTGAATGACCATCAGCCGGTCCCGCCGACGAATCAGCAACATCAGCAGCGCGCCGACCAGCACCCAGTACGCCGCAAGCTGGCCAATGCGGAAGTAGCGCAGCGTTTGAGCATCGGGTTTGTCGATGGCCTCGACGAAGATGATCCGGCAGATTTCCGACGTGATCACAGCCAGCAGTAACGCCCCGGGCAACAGTGGCAATCCCATCAAACGCGGCGTCACCGGCGCGACGGCGACAGTGACGCCGTCCGGTTGCGAATGGCACCGCACCCCTCGGGCGGCGCGAGGGGGACCATCTAAAAGCGGGGCTCGAACTGCCGAAGTGGCCACCATGACTCTCCATTCTGCGCCCGGCGAGGGGAAAAGTCAGCCCCTGGCGCAAACTTTTGGCTCGTGCTTCACCTTCCGGCGACGAGACGACGTCTCGAGTCGTCAGGAGGACTTGCTCTTCCATAGCCATGCCGCCGCGATGCACAGAACCATCGCGGCGGCGATGAACGCGGGGCGACGATCGGTGGCGGTGGCGCGCCCGCCGGCATGGGCGGCCGCCATGGCTGAATCGGGCGACGCGGAGAAGTCGCCGCCCCCGGCCGGTCCCAGTCGCAGGCGCATCCCCGATTTTTCCGGCAGCGGCACATATTCCTCGGCGGTTAGCCCGGCCCAGTCGAAGATGTTCGTCCAGAGAATCACGAAGGACGGCTCGCGTGCGAAGGGTCCGGATCCCAGGCACGTCCAGACGGCGCGAGATCCGCCGGCCTGACGATAGGCGAGCAGTGCCGCATCGCCGCGCGTGACCAAGGGTGTCCATCCTTTGGGCGCCACCGCGCCGGCGCTTGCGGCGGCGGAAAAATCGACGGACTCGGTGAGCGGATGCGGCGCGATTACCAACATCGCGGAATCGGCCGTCGCCGCGGCGGCCTCGGCGACGATCACCCCCGAGCCGGTCCCCAGTTCCCCACTTTGTTTGACCACCGGCAACGCCGGTGAATCCGCGCCGGCGGGATGATGACGTTGATACACCTCGATAAATCGCGTGAGGTCCTCGGAGATCGCGCCGCCCGGCTCGATTCGCGGCGGGGGATGCCGGCGAACGATCGTCGCGGCGTCATCAAAAGGGATATCGTCGCCCGGGGTGATCTCGGCGGCGATCCGCTCGCCCAGCGGCTGGGGGAAATCAATGAACTCCAGCGCATCATCGCCGGAATCGTTCACCGCGACCGTTCGTTCGACCGTCACCCCGCCGCTGCTGACGCGCAGCGTCACTTTGCGGCGGGATGAAAAATTCCCAAGGCGTACCATCACCTGTGACCGCGGGACGGCGCGGGCCGACAATGCGATGATTCCCGCATTGGTCGAGGATCGAGCCGGGGCGATTCGAACCAGGCGCGGGTCGGAAATCGTCAGCTCCTGGTCGGTAATGACCGCCACCACCCCGCCGGTGCGGCGCAGCGCCTCTGAGGCCGACGCCTCAAGCGCTGCGTGTGTGTCTCTTCCGACTGCCTCGAGCCGGGCGGCCTCGGTCAACGTCTCAATGGCCGCGGCGGGGACCGCTTGGACATCCACCCGACCCCCACTCGCGAGCCGCTCGATCCGCGGCGAGATCGCTTCGATCGTCGAGCCGATGCGCCCGCTCATCGTGGCACCGCGATCGACAATCAGCGTGATCGCAACGGGGTTCGGCGCTGATCCAAATCGCGGGCCGGCCGCGCCCAGGATTGCCAGCAGGATCGCCAGCAGCGTGAGAATCGCCGACATGGGGGGCAAGATTAGCGATCGTTTCGTCGGTGGGCTTTGCACCGGACCGCGCCACAGGTTCAGAAACGGCACGACTCGGCGACGGCGCCGTCCCCACAGCATCCACGCCACCACTGCCGCCAGCGGCACAAGGGCCAACAATCCGATGGGCCAAGCGAATGTCATCCCAGCGCCTCGGCGAACCGCGATCCTCGGCGCGCTCCCATTTCTCCGCGCCAAATTGGGCACTACTTCAGCGGTTGCACCACGTCGGGAACCACTACCACCTTTTGCAGCAGCACGTAGTTGCGTCCCTTGTATTCAGTCACTTCGCCCGTAATGCGAAACCGTAAGTCCCGAGCGCTGGATTGGATCGCCGTCTCCATCTGCACCAGCTTCAAACTCGGCAGGATCACTACCGGCGGGTCGCGCATCGCCTGTCCGTCGGCATCGAAGTGGAACTCGTAGAACTGCCCATCGGCGCTGCGGGTCAATCGACCGGTCCGATCGACGATCCGCTCGCCCTCGCGCATCAACGTGAGGTTTTCGGCGCCCGGCGCTACGGCGCCGCGGCCGCTGGTGGCATCGATCGCAGGCGGAAACTTCACCGGCTCCAGCGCCTTGCCGCCGGTTGTCGGCTGGCGAAGCATCCGCTCGAGCATACTCCCCGGCGGCACGATGCGCGACGGCGCCGGTTGCGACGACGGCGGGGCATCGGCCCCCCCGGCGACGCCGATGCACGCCAGTCCCAAAACCGTTCCGGCGATCATCGCTCGCGTTCTCATCCAGGCCTCCTTGCGATATAGACCGAATCCGCCCATACCGTTATATCGGTGCATTCGCGCCGAGTCGATCGACCCGGATAATCCACTTTCAGATCACCCGATCGCGCAGCGGCTCATTCTGCTGAAATTCCGCCAGGTTATCGAGGAAATGATCGACCAGACGCTGCGGCTCGCGCTCGTGTCCCCCGGCGGTGTGAGGCGTGATCCAGCAGTTGCGTGTCGTCCACAATGGATGCTCCGGCGGCAGCGGTTCGGGGTCGGTCACATCGAGGTAGGCCGCGTCCAACTGCCCGCTGTCAAGCGCCTCGATCAGTGCCGGTTGATCGACGGTGGCGCCGCGGCCAATGTTGTAAAACCGCGCCCCCCGCTTCATCCGATTGAGAAATTGCCGGTCCACCATATTCCGCGTCTTGGGGGCCTCGGGCAGGATGTTCACCACGTGGTCCGCCTCACCCAGCACGCCCGCGAGGTCCGCCTCGCCGATAATCTCGACCGGCTCATCGCCCCGCGGCGTACGGCGCAAGGCCCAGAGCTTTTTCATCTGAAACGGCACCAGCAGCTCGGTCAGTCGCCGGGCGATCGCACCGTAGCCGAGCATCAACACCGCATCATCGCCCAGCAGCCGAGAGCGATCTCGCCGCCCAAGGTACGCCCACTCGTGCGAGGCGTGCTGGCTCTGCCACGATTCCGGCAGACGGCGCGCCAGCGCCAGCATCATCGCCAGCAGGTGCTGGGCGCACGGCTCGGCATAGACCCCTGATGCCGTCGTCAGCATCGCCGCGCGGGACTTCATCGCCGCTCGAATCTCGTCCCGGTCGTAGCGGGCGTATCCAGCGCTGCTCAACTGCACCCAGCGAAGCGTCGCCGATCGCTTCACCTGCTCGACATCGGGCTGACCGAATGCGATCTGCGCCGATTCCATCGCCGGGTCTGCACCCCCGCCGGCGAGATTGCTCTCGTTCAGCATGGCCGAACGCACGAGTCGATGCGGCCCCAGCCCGGCGATCAACCGGTTCATCGCCTCATCGGAAAGCTTCACGTTGGTCCAGATCGTCAGTGTTTGCATCGCCCTTTTGTAACGTCCGCCGGCGCCGGCGTTAAGTGCTCAATCCCCGCGGCGAGGCTACGGACTTTCGGGCGATGAGCTGGGAGAAGCATCGTCCTGCCCGCTCGACTTCATCGCGGGCGAAGAGAATTTCCAGATCCACAAACGCCAAAGCCAGCTCGCCGGACCAGACTCCCCGGGTCTGGCGGCTCCCGTGACTTCCCCGGCGGGCGTCACGCTCATGCAGCGATTCAAAGATCAGCAACCCTCCCGGTGCCAGCGCCGCGGCCATGGCGCCGAACAATTTGCGCTGTAGAAAGCGGATGGCCGCGACGATCGAATATTGCGCTGACGGAAGACTCGGATCGCGGGTGAGGTTTTGGAGACGGGTGGCGATGCGAACCTCGTGGTGATCCGCCAGTTGCTCGGCCATCGCCAGCGCATCGGGCAGCACATCGATCGCATCGACCTCGTAGCCGCGCAGGGCCAGATACACCGCGTCGCGCCCGCTGCCGCATCCCAGGTCCAAAGCGCGACGTTCTGTGTTCGCCGCCGTGAAATGCTCCATCGCCTCGATCACCAGAGGCGAAGGTTGCCATAGATGAACGCCGCGGTCGACCCGCTCGGTCAACTGCGCGGAATCGGCGGCGATGAGCTGAATCCGATAGCCGCGTCGTTCGAGCTTCGCCCGCGCCGACTCGGTGAGCGTGGCATCGAACGCGGCCAGGTCAATTGGCGAACCGGGGATCGGCAGCTCGTACACCCGCCGATCCAACTCATCGCACGGAATATTCACCGAGCCGGGCAAGTGGCCTGCGAGAAAAGCAGCGCGCCCGCGGACATCAAGAATCGGCGCAGAAGGCCGCGGTAAGCGAACCGTCGGTGTTGCCGGTCCGCTCATTCCAGCCCGCATCCCCCGCCGCCGCAGCAATCGCCGCATCCGTCGGGGTTGCCGCATGGCGACGGTTTTCCCGCCGCAGCGCCCACGGCGAAAGCGCTCATCGACTTGGCGGTGCGCATCGACCCGCACTCCGGGCACTGCACTTTCGCCGGCTCGCTCATATTGCGAACCAACTGATCAAACTTCGACTTGCAGACCTTACATTCGTACTCATAAATCGGCATCAGTTCCTCGCAATTAAACGTTCGTCGGGATCGCGGGATTGTAGGCAAACCGACGACCGCCGTCATCGCCGCCGCGATGCAACAGCGCGGGCGGACGCATGGCGTCCGCCCGTTGAGCGATTGCCTCAGGTTTCTTCTCGAATCAGCCGGCCTTGGCGGGATAGAACCGCTGCGACTGATTCTGCGGATGCTGCGCCGCCGCCGGGTGCGGGATCGTCGGGGAATCGGCCCGCGGATGCGCCTGGCCGTAGACCTCTTTCATGTGACTGGTCGTCAGGTGCGTGTAGATCTGCGTGGTGCTCAGGCTCTGATGCCCGAGCAGTTCCTGCACGCTGCGAAGATCGGCGCCGTTGTTCAGCAGGTGGGTGGCAAAACTGTGCCGAAGCGTATGCGGACTGATCCCCGGATCCAGTCCGGCGCTGACCAGGTATTTATCGAGTTTTCGCCGCACCGAGCGGGTACTGAGCGAATGACCGTGCTTGTTCAGGAAGACGCGATGGGCGTGCGCGCCATTGCACTTGGGTTCCTGCGCCCGCATCTCGAAATACCGCTGCACCGCCTTGATCGCCTGCGATCCGATGGGGGTGAGCCGATCCTTGCGCCCCTTGCCCTTGACCCGAAGCACCCCTTCCTGGAGGTCCAGGTCGGCGGTGGTCAGTTCGACCAGTTCGCTCACGCGGATGCCCGAGGAGTACAGCACTTCGAGCATCGCCCGATCGCGGGCCGAAAGCAGATCGCCGTCACCGGGGGCATCCAGCAGACGCTGCACCTGCTCGAGGTCCAGGCACTTGGGCAGGCGCTTTTCCTGCTTGGGCGTGCGGATCGTGCTCAGCGGATGCACGCTGAGCATTCCACGACGGATCACGTATTTGTAGAAGCTGCGCAGGGTCGCCAGCTTGCGCGCGGTGGTGCTCTTGGTGTAGTTCTGGCCGTAGAGATAGGCCAGGAACTCGCGCACCATCAGCGGCTGGCACTGGATGAATCGCTGATCCAGCTCCTCGAGTCCCACCGTCCCGGGTGCCACGTTGGCCGCGGCGTGTCCGATCTCCGACGCCATGAACTGTCCAAATTGGATCAGGTCGGTGCCGTAGCTCTTGACGGTGTAATCCGAAAAATGTTTTTCGAGCTTGAGATACTCCAGGAACTGGCGGACCAGCGGAGAAAAGCTCTTGGGCTGGGGAAGATTGCCTCCGTTGGACATGACCATGGGCATCGGCTCGGGGGCCGAATCAAATCCCATGGAAACCATCGGAATCGCAAGCACGGGCTCGGGTTGGAGCGCAGGGGCGGTAAGACTGTTCATACCGGTCGCGGGCACGACAAGACCCAGGGGATACTTGCCACACGGCCGGCGATTTCCGGTGGCCCATTGCATCGCGGGACGGTCCCCGTCCCACGGTCGGCACAAGTTTCGATTCCCACCAGCGTCCGTCGCCTTCGGGGTCTTTATGACCCTCGCGGCGACTTCAGCGGCAACAACCGATAACTCATGCAGCTTTCTTCGGCAAATATGCCTTCAATTCTTTGGTCAAATGCTGACCGAGCTGGTGCGACAGCACGGCGGCGTCAAACCAGTCGAACGCCATGTCGCGCCGATTGACCATTTCGACCAGCGCATCCAGCACGCGCGACTCCTGTCCCACTTCATAGCGGAAACAGAACTGTTCCTTGCCTTTAACCAGGCTCAGGGTCTTAACGCTCGATGACGACATGCCGAACTCTCCCAGCGAGCCGGCACGACACGCAAGTCGGGCGGCTCGCAAAAGCCAATCCTGTCTCAACATCCTATTCTATAACGCCCGGCAGCCGATGACGTGGCCGGCCTTGCTTATCTTCTTTCATCGGTCCGCGACGAAGCGGGCGTGAACCCGGCGGCCTTTGCCGCATCGACCGGGGCGGAGCGCCCTAACAATTCCACGATCAATTCGTGATAGACGAACCCGCAGTATCGGTCCATGTTTAGCACGTATTCCCGCGGTCCCAGCGGCCCCACCGGGTCATTGCGTCCGACGACGTACTTCCATAATGCCTCGCGCACCGATCCGTTGGCCGCATCGTACATTCCCACCGCCTGGATCATTCGCGGTGCCGCCGCCACCGACGGCGCCAGCGGCGCCGCGGCCCGAACCATCTCGTGTGGGTCCAGCGCCGGCGCTCCGGCGCTCGTCTGCCGCGGCAAAACCTGGATCGCCGCTCCCAGTTTCGGCGGGTTGTACGGATCCCACAGCGTCACCGTGGGCACGACCAGGGCATCGCAGCGAAGCAGCTCGCAAACCAAGGCCGCCTGTTCGGGAGTTTGCACCTTCTGAATCCGCAGGGCCGTATATATCTCGACCACCCGGTTAACCGGGATCACCGTCAATCCGCGCACCTGCTGAAGTTGTTGAAAGAGCAGATCGGCCTGGAGCAGCGGATCGACTCCCGGCTCGCCGCTGAGATTCACCACCGGCGCTACGGCCCACACTCCCCCCGTCGCGCCGGGCCATTTCAGTGCGGTCTCGACGCCGTACTTCGGCTCGCCGCGGCATCCGGCCAGCAGCAGTGCCGCGCCGAGGATGGGAAAAATCCGTTGGATGCTCCGCATCGTCATAGTCATGGCTCCGTCCTTGAAGCCCGCTGGCCGGGCCGGTCAGTGGTGCAGCGCATCGCCGACATCCGGCGAGGCCACCGCCTCGAGCGCCGGCGCGGGGGCCGGGGCCGGCGACGCTTCGGCCGTGTAACCGGTCGCGCCATCAATCCGGGCCGACCAGACGTTCTCCGAGCCGCCGCGATCGCTGATGAAGAAGATACGGTTGTTCGCCGACCACCATGGGCTGAGGTTCGCCCCGCGGCCGTCGCTGATGCGGGCGCGGTTGCCGCCGTCGGCGTCGATCACCCAGACATCCTGCTGGCCCGCGGGCTTGCCGTCCGACGCCCGCACCTGCGCTGGGTCCACCACCGTGGCGAACGAGAGCCTGCGCCCGTCGGGGCTCCAGGCCGGCGAAACGATCGCGGCATTGGGGCTGACGGCGACTTCGGTCATGCGGCGCGCTTCGCCGTCCACCAGGTCCAGCGTCCACAGGCTGAACCATCGGCTACCGCGTTGGCGAGCCCGTTGGAACGCGATCCGATCGCCATCCCTCGCCGGACTCCAACAGGGAAACAATCCCGGTCCGATCATTTTCTTCTCGCGGGTCGTCAGGTTCACCACCCACAGTTCCCACTCATCGCCGCGTGCCGGCATCGAGCAATAGGCGAGCCGGCTGCCGTCGGGGCTGAAGCTGGGATGCAGGTCCTGCCCCGGCCCGCTGGTCACCTGGATGATATTGCGGCCATCGGTGTCCATGACATAGAGATCCCAGTCACCCGAGCGGGTCGAGCTGAACGCGATCCGCTTGCCATCGGGGCTAAAGGTCGGAAAGGCGTCGTTGGCCGCGTCATTGGTCAGTTGCGTCACGCTGGTGCCATCGACGCGCTGAAGGTAGATGTCGGTATGCTCGGCGTGTCGAGTCGAGGCAAACGCCAGCCACTTGCCCTGTGGATCAACCGAGACGTCCGAATCGTATCCCTCGGTGGCGAACGTGTGCTGTTGAAACCCGGCCGAGCCTCGCTGCGCCCCCGGCGGGCGGGCCACGCCGTCGAGTTCACCGAAGAGGTTGATCACCGGGGCCACCATGGAACTGTTCTCGTCGCTGCCCGAGCCGCGAATCACCGCGGCCGATTCGTTCATTCGCTCCGGCTCGCCGCTTCGCGCCGGTGCCGGGAGATCCATCGTCGTCGGCGCGGTCATGCAGCCGCAAAGCGACATTACGATAAGCCAAGCCAGTGCCATCGCCGGACGTACGGTACGGGGAGTATCAATCATCATGGTCCAAACCTCGCGCTGTTGTTCGCGGAACAAACGGTCATCCCCCACCAGCCGCTATCGGCCGACCTCGGGGTGCGTTTGAGCCGCGTGAGGCACTGCGGACCACTTCCTCGATTTATCGGACGTTCGCCGACTCGCACTTGAGGCGCGGGCGGGCGACAGTCGCGTAGCCCAGGCACGCCGAGGCCCTGGGCCGGACCGCGCGCACCTGAGTCGCGGGCGTGTGTCAGGCGCGGGCGCGCATCCGCGACTTTGCCGCATTCATCCAATATGATGACCGTTTTATCGAAAAAGATGAGATCGCTTTGAAAACCCACGAAATTGGCGATCCCTGCCAGATCACCCTTGCCAACGGCCTTGTGGAACTGGCCGTCTTTCCTCCGTCTCAACAAGGGGGGTTCTACCGCGGCATCCGGTTTGACGCCTCGGGAATCGTCGGCACCGTCGCCTGCGCGGGGCACATCTTCACTACGCCTCTGCCGCCCGAACGCGATCCCGATGCGCATGATCACGTCACGGGACCGGCCGAGGAGTTTAGCATGTTCGACCCGCCGGGATATGCCGAATCGCCCGATGGCGGACCGTTCATCAAGATCGGCGTGGGCGTGCTGATTCGACCGGATCGAAAGCCGTACCAGTTCACTCGCCGATACGCAGTACTCGATCGCCCGAGTTGGAACATTTACCACGACTCTACCCGCATCGAATTCGTTCAGAACTTATCCCATGAGCAGTGGGGATATCGTTACTCCAAGCGGATCACCCTGCCCGCTGAGAAGCCGATCCTGCGGATCGATCGCACCCTTGCCAACACCGGTCGCTCGGCGATCCGGACCGATCATTACGTCCACAATTTCTGGCTGATCGACAAGCATCCTCTCGGCCCGGACTACGGCTTGTCGCTGCCGTTTACGCCCCGGGTGACCGAGCCGCCCTCGCACCTGCACGACTCAGCGGTGATCCATGGCAACGAGATCCGATTCACGCGCGAACTGAACGAAGACTCCCGACCCCTTTGGGCGCTGCTGGGCGAGGGATTGGCGATGAGCGACAACGCCTTCGTCCTCTGCCATTGGCCAACGGGCGTTCAACTGGCTGCGCGAGGCGATCGCCCGCCGCGGCGAATGGTGCTTTACGCGCGGGCCGACACCCTATGCATCGAGCCGTTCATCACCATCGACCTGGCACCGGGAGAGTCGATCGACTGGTCCACCGACTACACGTTCATAACGCCGGGCCGTTGAATCAAGGCGTTGGTCGGGTTGTTGAATCGCCCGAGCCTTGATGGATCAACTCGGCGAACCGTTCGGCAAGCTCGCCGATGTGCGAGCCGGGCTGAAGCACCCACCACTCGGTCAGCACGTAGACCCGCCCATCGCGCACCGCCGGCACATCGCCAAGGTTCCGCCACGCCCGGTGAGCCTGCGCCAAAACCGGTTCCGAGGCCCCGGGGAGCAGTTCGAGGATCACCTCCGGGGCCAGGGATCGCAGCATCTCGCGGTCAATCTGCGGATAGCGCCGGCCCAGCGCCGCGGCGGCATTGACCCCGCCGGCGCTCGCCAGCACATCGTCGATGAAGGTGTCCGGACCGATCACCGTTTGGGCGTCGTCGGAGATGACCACCAGCACCCGCACCGGCGCTCGCCCCGCCGATGCCCGCTCCGCCGATGCTCGGCCTGCCGATGCGAGTTGTTCACGAATCCGCCGTTCCATCGCCGCGGCCCGGTCGGGACATTTCGCTATCTCCCCCAGCCGTGCGATCAGCCGATACACATCGTTCAATCGCTCGATCCGCACGTTTTCCCGGCGAATTCCCAGCTCCACCGCACGCTGCCGCAGCCCCTCGGGAACGCGCTGCTCGGACATCTGCGTGATCATGATGTCCGGGCGAAGCCGCCGGAGCATCTCCCAGTCGGTGTTTTCGTAGTCGCCGATTCGCGGCACGTTCAGTTCGCGCCCGGGGACCACGTCGTAGTTGCTCACGGCCACCAGGTGATCGCCGGCGCCCATCGCCAGCAGCAGATCGGTCGCCGCCGGAACCAGCGACGCAATCGCCGGGTGAGCGAGTGGCATCGTCGTCGGTGACGGTGCGGGCCGATCGCATCCGGCGAGAAGCGCCATCAGTACCGCCAGTGCCCCCCGCCATTTTTGCCGTTGACCCATGCGCCGCGCATGGTAGAGTTGGGTCTATACAGCGTCAAACCGCTGGATTTTCAGGGGTACTTTCGAGGGAGCCAATCGCCATGCCCGAACCCGACACCCTCTTTTCCCGCATCGGGAGCTGGTTTCGTAAATCCCCTTCCGACGACGAACGCGGCGAGAACGGCAACGGACACGACGCCTCGCCGCACGATGGCGCTATCGAGCCGCTCGATGCATCGCGCAGCACGTTCCTGCGGCCCTGGGCCAAGCGCGACGCGGCGATCGAACGGCTCCAACATGGCTTCGACACTCTCACCGACCTGATGGGCGCGATCCGCGATTCCATGGAGCGACAATCCGAGCGCCAGGACGCCCTGCTCGATCACCTCAAGCGACTGCCCGACGCCCTCGAACAGATCCCTGAATCCAACCGCGTCCAGGGCGAAACGCTCAAGGCGATCCATCATCAGATCGAGCAGCAGACCTCGCATCAACAGAAGCTTGGCGACATCCTCGAACACCTCGGGCAGGCCACCACCGACCAGAAGCAGGCCGTCGAAACGATCCGCGACGGCGTCGAACAATTGCGCGAACATGACGCGGCGATCACCGACGGCCTGCTGACCGTGGGCTCGGCGATGCGGTCGGTCAGCGACAGCTCGCAGGCCAGCGCCCATGTGCTGGAAAATCTCAAACAGAATATCGTCGCCCGCGACACCGAGCTGGAAAAAATCCTGCGCGCCCAGAACACCCGCTTCACCACCATGCTGGCGGTTGCGATTTTCCTCAGCATCGCCGCGCTGGTCACCGTGGCGATCATCTTCTACCAGACGACGCTGCACGCCGGACGCTGAAAAAGGCCCCGTCCCTCGAGTAGCACCAGGATCGACCTGAGGGCTACGGGCGCTCGCCATCGCCGAGATTGGCGTTCGCGGCGAAGCTCACGCCGGCGTAGATGTCTGCCAGCGGCACTTCGATGTCCATCGATCGCAGCTTCAGTGTCGCTTCCAACCCGTCGAACCCCACCAGCGACCATTGTCCGGATGCGCCTTTGGCGAAGGCGTCGATCGACGGCTCATTGCTCGAGACCAGAATATACTCCCGCAAGGACGCGAGATTCCGATAGCGCTTGAACTTCTCGCCGCGGTCGTAGGCCTCGGTGCCGGGCGATAGCACTTCGAACACAACCGTCGGGTTGACGATCGTTGTGCGCGACTTGTCGAGCGGATCATGCTCGGACGGGCCGCGGACAATCATCAGATCGGGGTAGGTGTAGATCGCCCCCTTCTGTACACACACGCGCAGGTTGCTTTCAAATACACGGCAGGGCGCGCCCTTGAGGCGATGTCCAAACTCGATGATCAGATTCGTCGTGATGCCGCTGTGGTCGACCGAGCCGCCGGACATATCCAGGATCGCTCCATCGAAGTAGTCATGTTTGACTCCGGAGCTTTGCTCCAACTGGAGATATTCCTCGAGCGTGTATCGGATGGATGGAACCGCCGTCATGCCTTCAATGATATCCGCGCAGGCCGTCAAACGCTGCCATGCTCACAGGCGCGAGAGGGTTTGCTCGAAGTCTCTCACACCGTCGGAGGCGCCCAGGGCGGTGCAGCAGTCGGCGGCGACGCGGTTGGCGAACCGCGCTGCTGGTTCCAAGGGCATCTGCTTGCGCAGTGCCGTGAGCAATCCCGCGAACCAGGTGTCTCCGGCACCGGTGGTGTCGACCACCTTCACCGGATAGACCCCAGCCGTGACCTGCTGTCGCCCGTCATCGAGATAGCACCCTTCGGCATCCAGCTTGATTCCCACCAAGCCATCGGCGGGCATATGGCGACGAAAAACCGATGCCATCTCGGCCGGCGACGACAGGCCGGTCAGCGCCTGCGCCTCGGAACGGCTGGGACAGAAAATATCGACCCGCGGGAGGATCGGCGCCAGCCGTTGCCACGTGTCCGGCGGATTGACCGTGTCCAGCGCGATCCGCGTCCGCGGCGATGCTTCGCGCAGTTCGCTCAGCAGCCGCGGGAGGTCGTCTCTCAGCCCCGGCAGCAGTCCGAAATAGCCGATCTGCACGAACGCGCATCGCTTGAACGTTTCAAACGCGGCACGAAACGTCGCCGCGTCAAGCATCGCCGTGGCTCCGACGGTGTGGAAAAAACATCGCTCGCCCCCCGGTTCGACCGCTACCACCGTGGCGCTGGTCTGCGCCCGCGACGTGGTACCCACGCCCGAGATCTCGACCCCGGTTGAGCGCAGTTTCTCCAACACCGCCCGACCCAGGGCGTCATCCCCCACCAGTCCGGCCGCCGCGACATGCATCCCGAGCCGGGCCATCGCCGTGCCGGTGTTGCAGACATTCCCCCCGGTCGTCAGCCGGATCGAATTGACACGCACCAGCCCCCCCGGTGCCGGTGGATTTCGCAGGTCCATCGGCTCGGCGATCAGGTCGGCGACGATCAATCCGAAAATGCCCGCATCCATCAGTTTCAAGCCCCGCTCTGCCCTTTCGTGCCTCCATGCCTCCAATATACCCCCCGTCCCGCAGCCGAGCGCGGATGTGCCGCGAACACTCATCCCACAGCCGAGGGCGGCTGTGCCACACCCACGTCTCTTCCCCTACCCCACCTCGATATGGCTGTAATCATCCAGATTCAATGTCGTAAGTTCGCCGTCCGCTTTGCGAATAACGAGACGGTCCAGCCACAGTCGATCGTTCTTTGAATGGGCATACCAGCTTCCCGTCGGGCGCTGCCCGTATGACACCACCGTTCCCGACACCGGACTTGCCCAGGTGTAATCCCGGGCCGCGATCTGCTGGGTTACGCACACCTTGACTCCCGGCTTCAACTGGCTTTGAAGATCATCCATGTCGATGATTCTACCTCTCGTCGCCGGTTTGCCCAAGAACAAAGCGAGAGCCGGAATGGTTCCGGCTCTCGCGGGGTTTTTTAGTTCCTTCGGTCGCGGCGGCGTTCAGGCCACCAGGGACTTCAGGCTCTTCTTGACCGAACCCAGCACGCCCAGGCCGACCAAGGCGCTCAGACCCGTCCACGCGCCCGCGGGCAGCGGAATGGGCAGGGGCTGTTCCTTGAGGCTGAACGCGTTGTTGTAGGTGGAAGCGGGATTGGCGTTGATCCACAGGCCGCTTCCGGGGAACGCGGTGCCGGGGAACCACACCGCGCCGTTGGCCACCACGCCGTTGCTCGACGCCAGTTCGGTGTTGCTGTTGACGAACTGCGAGTCGGCGAACGGGGTCGTATCAAACCCGCCGGCGACGTTCACCGCCGACAGTGCCGGGTCGAACGAAGCGTTGCCCAGCAAGAACATTCGGAACCCGCCCCAGTCCATGCCGGTCTGGTTCACGACCTGCTCGTCGTTGATGACGATGAACGGAACGGCGCTGGCCGAGGTCTGCTGGAAGGCCAGCACGAACGGGTCGATGAACCCGTTTTTCGGGCCGTCATTGAAGATGGCCATTTTCTCGATAAACACGGCGTTTGCACTCACCGAGTCAACCCCGATCGGATTGATCTGGCCGTACGAATCGGACCAGACCACTTTCCAACCCGAGTCCACGCCATTGTTGGACAACTGAAGCGAACCGGCCTTTGCCGACGCGCCGACGAACGCCATGCCCGCCAGGGCGAAGGCGACCATAGAAACCTTAAACGAACTGCGCATGAGAGTGTCCTCCTTGGGACAATGGAACTTTAACCCGGACCCTTTGTCCGGGTTGATTGCGAACCCACACGATTGCACTTTCGAGTGAATCGGCGACGCTCGAGGAACCGACCGGTCCGCGGAGCGTCTGATGCGCCGCCCTGAACGCCAGGCCGAGCGCAAACCCACTGAATCAGCTTCTTGAATCCTCTTTCGTGACGCCGCTCCTTTCCATCGCTTGTCGTCGGCCGCGCCGAGCCTCGCCGAAACAACCGGCGATCACCCATCTCAGCGCCCAGGTCCGGCCCCGCCGCCACGCCGGTGCGAGGTGCGGTGCGATCTTCCGGGACATGACAAAGCTATACCCCATCCGCGGAGTGCGGCGCGAAGAATCGAGTAAATTCCCGTAGAAAATGCCCGATCCGGCGACCGGCGACCCGGAATTGGCGTTACAGACCGATTAAAGTGAACGAAACGATCCAATCCGCCGGCACCGTTGCCTCAAATCGCCCCCAGCGGCTACCGACCCCAATAAGCCGCGGGCCGGTTCGCGCGGAATGTCCTCCATAGTTCCCCGTGGCTTGATCAGTCGATCCAGTCATCCGCCTCGGAGGGGTGAGCCGGCAGCGGCGATGGGCTATGGACGGCTTCGACAAGGTCGCGGACGTGGGATTCGATCGCCGCCCGGCCGGCGCCGGTCAGGGCGTACGTCGTCACCGGTTTGCCTTCTCGAAAACGCTTTTCGATCCCGATCAGCCTCGCGGCGTCCAGACGACGGGCGTGGCAGGCGAGGTTTCCGTCGGTCATGCCCGTGACCCGTCGAAGCTCGACAAACTCCTGGCGATTCCGTTGGATCAACGCCGACAAAATGCGAAAACGTCCCGGATGAGCGACCAGCGATTGGGCCAACGAAGCCATAACCCTGTTATCGGACATTGCCCCGCCGGCGGATTACCGACCCGCGGCGCCGCGGATCGAGTGATCGAACAGCAGTTGCCATTCGATCCGCTGAAGCGTGACGGCGGCGGCATGGCGGGGATCGCGCTCATCGCGGTGGACCCGCTCAACCAGGTCCACAAACGCATCGGCATCCCACCCGTTCTTCGTGATCCGTAACACCGCTTTGTCCACGGGCAATTCCCCTACGACCGATCCCACCTTCGCGGCGAGATAGTCGTAAACGGCATGTCCACGGCATCGGGCGTTCCAGTACTTGGAATTCGAGAAATCCCCCTCCCGGCGGTGCATAATCGCGTGCCAGAAACTACCGGTGGGGGTTTCGATCTTCTGGCTGATGCGATGCGAGCGATCCAGATAATCATGCCAGAGCCACAGTCCGGACACGATCGCCTCGGCGTCCGCCGGCCGGGCCACCGGGACATTTAAGATGCCTGTCGGGGAGAGCGCTTCGATGGCTGCCTTGGCCGGCGAGGGGTCGGCCGGAGTGTCGGTCACAACCAGGCGGGTGTAGCGATTGGCCGCGTCGATCGAGAGGATCGCCCGAGCCGGCGCCGAGAGAACGTCCACATCATTAAGCGGTTGCATGACGGCGCAGCGTAGCGCGCGCTGTCGAAAATGTCATCCAACAGATGCAATCCTTCCCGGTACTGTGCTACAATGCGGACGATCCCCTCGGACTCGGGGTTCTCCGGGGATCGTGGACTGCATTTCGATTTTATCTGCGGACGTGGATTGTCAGTTCGTCGATCGCGTCGCAAGGGAGGTTGTGATGATCGATCGGGCGTCTCGACAGGTTCGTCCTCATTTTACGCCGCGGGGCGTGATCGCCCCGGCCCATCTCGAGAAATTCACGCAATGCGCCTGTCTCCTGCTCGAGCGGGGAACGCATCTGCGCCGAATCGAGGAGCTGCTCGTCGGGCATTTCCCGCTGGATGGGATTCGCCATCTTCGCGGCGGGCCCAGCGCGTGGATGATGGGAACCCAGGAATTGCGCGTGCATCTGTCCGGAGATGCCGATTTCAACCCGCTTCGCCCCGAGGGTCCGGCGGCCATCGGACACGTGGCGATCGACGTGATCGATCATCGCTGGCCCGATGCGATGGGCGATCGCCAGCAGTATCCGGAGCTGTTTCATGCCTGGCAGTCGGGATGCTTCGGACCGTTGACCTATCCAGGCAATCTCCAGCGGGCGGTCCAGCAGGCGTGGGGATTTCCCGAAGCGTATTCGCGGGTGCAGCGCCATTGTGCGGTCGTGCGACTTCGCGCTGCATGGACCGGTGAACCGACTTTGCAGCAGCGCGATCCGCTGACCGAGCTGCGTCTGATCACCGACATCGCCTGCGTGCTGCTGCGCGAGATGCCCGAGGCGCTATGCTATTTCAACCCCGCCGGCGAAGTGCTGATGGACCCGGCGACGTTCTACGAACATGTCGAGCGCGCCTGCGGTGATCTGGCGTTTCCACTGCAACTGTTCGTTCATCCCAGGGCGCTGGTGTATCCCGAACAATGGGGACTGCTGGACGTGGTGGGGATGGGCCAGTTCGGCGCGATCGATCACGAAGTGGTTTTCCCCGCCGATCGATTTGCCGTGCGCGAGGCGATGGGGCTGGCCTGGTCTGCGGCGATGGAATCGGCGAGCGAACCTATGGCGACGCCGGCGGCGGCCAATGCGGTGGCTTTGCCGGCGCCGCGTCCGGGGCCGGGCTCGGGGTTATGGCACGCCGTCCACCGCCCGTTGGGTGCGGCCCAGCCGCCGCGCGCGGTGATCCGCTGGTCGGCCGCCAGCGGTCGGCCCATCCCCGATTTTCTCACCGCCCGCATCCCCGACGATCCCTCGCCCCACTTTTCGGCTAGAATCAAGCCGATCATCGAACTCGATCCGGGACCGGAACTGCTGATTTTGATGGAAGATGAATAGCGAGCGACGCACGAACGGGGAACCGGGGACATTCAGAATATTCCCCGCAGGACCGCTCGCTTTCGCATCCCCGTGTTCGGGAAAATTCTGGATGTCCCCTTCGGCGCCTCGGTGCCGCCGGCGTTGGAACTAGAGAGGATTCGAATGTTGAAAACCAGGCGTTTTGAACGGATTTTTGTCACACTGGGCCTGCTGTTGGCCATCGCGCTGCCGGCGAAGGCGCAACAGCCGAAGGTCTCGATCACCGATGCCAAATATGGTCCGTTCCCGGCGCTACGGATGTCGGATGGACGCAGCGAGGCGTTGATCGTTCCGGCGATCGGGCGGGTGATGGAATACCGGCTCGTCGGCGGGCGCAGTGTGATGTGGGCACCCGATGTAGACCGGCTCAGCCAAAGCCAGGGCTTCCGCAACTGGGGTGGCGACAAGACCTTCACCGGGCCGCATCCGTCCTGGAAGCAGTTTGCCAAGAGCCAGTGGCCGCCGCAGCCGAGTTGGGACGGCCAGGAACATGCCGTGGAAATCGTCGACCGCGACGGGGACTGCCCGCGTGTCAAGATGACCGGCGGGGTCTGGGCGGGCTTCGGGACACGGATCGTCCGCGAGTTTTCCTTCGCCGCCGATGGCGACTTGATCATCCACCACGCGATCGAAAAGATCGAAGGCGACGGGTTGAAAACCTGCGTGTGGAACGTAACCCAGGTGGCGACTCCCCTGGCGATTTTCGTTCCGCTGAATCCCGATAGTCCGTATGAAAATGCCTTCGCCTGGGCCGGCGGCAAAGGCCGCCCGGGCGCGGACATCGAACGGATTTCGCCGCGGATGTTGAGAATCCGTCCCAACACCAAGGCGGGATATAAAATCCTGATCGACGCCAGGCCCTCGCAATTGACGGCCGTCTATGCCGACGTGGCCTTCACCACCTCGACCGAGCGCCTGGCCGAGGGGGAATATTCCGAGGCCGAGGAAGGCAAACCCGGGTTTGCCGTCGAGGTCTACAATCACGGCGACGCCCGAGGACCGTACAACGAACTGGAACTGCTTTCGCCGCTGAAAACCATCAAGCCTGGTGAGAAAGTGGAACTGACCACGCACTGGCGGCTGACACCACTAGCCAACGGCAGCGCCGACGATCCGCCGGATTTCCTTCGCTCCCCTGCCGACGCCGATCGCCCTCGCGGCGAGTGAAGGGTCGCTTACCGAAGAAATTCCTGATCTACCCGGGCACGGCCGCCGCGCCCTGTCGCGATTGTGTTTTGTTGTTGCTCAAACCATTCGCATCGGCTATATTTGCGCGTAGACATGGCGTCTGCCGCGAATAGACGCATGGATGCCTTGGGTTTGTCGGCGGATGGGGGGTTTGGTTCGGGAGCGCGCTCGACTGCGCGGGTTCGAGATCAAAAGCAGCCGGCGAACGTTCAAAGCCGTGGACTAGCGAACTTGACCCGCCCCGCTTTTGGAGGTGCCGCTATGACGATTCAATCCGCGCATCCGGATGTCGCCGCGACGCCGATCGGGTTCTGGCAGCATCCGTTTGTTCAGAACATCTTGCCCCTGCTTAGTTCATTTATGCTGCACGCCGGCCTGCTGGTCGTCGCGCTGCTGACCTATCAAGCGGTTCAGGTCGTGATGAAGGCGCCAGCGCGGGAAGTGCGGATTGATCCGGTGGACCCGACGCTGTATTCGCCCAGCGGACGATTGGATGGATTCCACGGCTCGGGAATCGATCCGAAAGTCCGAACGTTCCAGAACCTCGATCCCTCGGCGGAGGAGAGTTCCCGCGGATGGAACGAGCGGCGGGGATCGGAATTGGCGAGCGTACTCGCCGGAGGATCGGAACCGGCCGAAAGCGCCCTCGAGTCGGGAATGATCGGGATCGGTCCGGGGGGCCATCTCGGTTCGGGCCCGCGCGGTCGCGGAACGGGCCACGGCGATGACATCGGCGCCGGCCAGGGTGACGGCGGGCTGATCGCGCCCTTCGGATTGCCGCAAATCGGCGGAGCCCCCGATGGCCTGGTCTTCCAGGCGACCATGGCCCGCCGGGTCGCGTATGTATGCGATGCCTCGGGAAGCATGATGAACAAGTTCGACCCGCTGCGGATGGAAATCCGCAAGGCAATCGATCAGTTGCGCCCGATCCAGTCGTTCAGCATCGTGTTTTTCCAGGAATCCAATGCCGCGTTCACCCACCAGAAGCTTCTGACGGCCAACCCGGGGAACAAGCGGCTCGCGTTCGATTTTCTTGACCGCACCAGCGCCCACGGAGCTACCGATCCGATCGCCGGTTTGAAGCTGGCGTTTTCGCAGCACCCGCAGTTGATCTATCTGCTGACGGATGGGGATTTTCCGGACAATCAGAAGGTTCTCGAGTTTATTCGCACGACCAACCGGGACGGGGCGGTGCAGATCAACACGATCGCGTTTGTC
Organism: Tepidisphaerales bacterium; assembly: GCA_038329845.1. Lineage (GTDB taxonomy): Bacteria > Planctomycetota > Phycisphaerae > Tepidisphaerales > Tepidisphaeraceae > JBBQNJ01. The sequence continues at coordinate 26,283 of JBBQNJ010000028.1, forward strand.
GATCGCGGGGCGGAATACGAGCAAGTGCTCCGGACCATTGCCGCGGAGAATCGCGGGGTATTTCGATATGTGGCTGAGGATCAGTTGGGGCATTAGGCGGGAATAATGCCTGTCGAGTCCGACGGATTTTTGGGCGGAAGTTGAGATGTGGGAGTTGTGATTCGGAATCTGAGATTTAATATCTGATTTGAGATTTGAGATTTGAGATTTGAGATTTGAGATTCGAGAGCCGAGATCTGAAATCTGATTTGCGATCTGAGATTTGGCTGTTGTTTCCACTCAGAACCCGGGGCGACGTTAAGGGGTTCCTGAGTTTAACTTGAATGGGAGCGTGCGAGATGGCGATTGAACCTCCTCCTGCCGTGCCGAGCAATCCTGCGAACCCCGAGCCGGGCAAATCGCCCGCGGCGGTGCCGTCCGGCAAGTTACCGGCCAATGTGCCGGCACCGGGATCGACCAGCGAGCGGTCGCTGGCCCCCACCGTCGATGAACTCGGCGATGGCGCGGCCGTGACGATCAGCTTCTGGCAGCATCCGTTTGTCCAGAACGTCCTGCCGTTTCTCACCTCATTTGCCCTGCACGCCGGGGTGATCCTCATCATCGTCCTGGCCTACGAAACCGTGGTGGTAATCAAACAGGTCGTCAAGGACCAGATCATCATCCCCGACGCGACGATCATCGAGGGCGCCGAAGTCGGCGGGATTCCCAACCCCGGCCTCGGCGGCGATCCCAATCGTGAGGCGCGCCAGGACAAAGACCCTAACGTGCCCGACACGAGCGAAGGATGGGCCGAGAAGAAAAGCGCCAGCCTCAGCACCAGCCTGATGGGCGGCGGAGCCTCGGACTCGACGTCGGACGGGCTGATCGGCGTCGGCAGCGGCGGCGGGTTCGGCAGCGGCAAGGGCGTCGGCTCGGGCATTGGTAAAGGCGTCGGATCGGGCACCGGCGATGGCTCGGGGATGCTCGCGCCGTTCGGTGTTCCCGGGGGCGGCGGTGGCATCGGCCCGAAAAGCCCGTTCATGGGCGTCAGCGGCAACGCCCGCCTGGTGTCGTACGTCTGCGACGCCTCGGGGTCCATGATGAACAAGTTCGATGGGCTGCGGATGGAAATCCGCAAGGCCGTCGATGTTCTCAAGCCCATCCAGAGCTTCTCCATCATCTTCTTCCAGGAAGACAAAGAAGCAGCCCTGGCGCCGCAACTGGTGGTGGCCAATCCGGCCAATAAGCGCAAGGCATTTGACTTTCTCGACCGCGTGTCCGCCCATGGCGCCACCGACCCGATCCCCGGGCTTCGCCTGGCGTTTCAGCAGAAGCCGCAGTTGGTCTACCTGCTGACCGACGGGGATTTTCCGGACAATGACAAGGTGCTCGAGTTCATCCGCCAAAACAACAAGGACAAGGCCGTGAAGATCAACACCATCGCCTTCATGGACCGCGGCGAGGCGTACGAGAAGGTGTTGCAGACCATCGCCAGTGAAAACGGAGGGACGTTCAAGTACGTCAGCGAACAGGATTTGGGGCGATGATGACCGCTCGATCGCTCGCCCGCCGCCGCACTAGGGCCGCTGGCGGGATAGATCGGGCACAGACAATCTAAAGAATAAGACGGACCAGGATAAAAGCCTGCAAACGCCGCGCGGTGACAGAGACGTGTGTTCCGGCCGGCGCGGTGGATTGCGGGGACTGATCTTGTTGTCCGACCCTCGTGCCAGCGTCCGCGTGTATAGCGAGATCGGCTCCAGTCGGCGGACTTTAGGCCAGGGAAGAAAGGAACGCTTATGCGTCGGTATGCGACTTCCAAGCTTCGGATCCTCATGCTGATCGCCCTGCTCGGGGCGACGGTCTTCACCGTGGTCGGCCCGGCCTTCGGGCAGGAGGCCGAGACCACCGAGGTGAAAAAGCCCAAGCGCGGATTGCTGAACATCATCCCCATCGACGGGGTATCGATCACTATCAGCATTCTGAGCATCGTCGGTCTGGCGATGATCATCCAGGGTTTCATCAAGACCCGCCGGACGGTCATGATGCCCGAGGCCAGCACCAATCACATCCGCGAGCTGATCCAGGCTCGGCAGTTCAAGGAACTCATCGAGTTTACAGAATCCGACCCCAGCTTCGTCAGCAAAGCGCTGAACCCGGCGCTCAAACGCGCTCCCAGCTTCAGCAGCATGAAAGAAGCGATGGAGACGGCCCTGGGCGAGCAGACCGCCGAGCAGTTCCGCAAGATCGAGTATCTCAACATCATCGGCAACCTCGGCCCCCTGCTCGGGCTGCTGGGAACGGTGCTGGGGATGATCGAGGCCTTTAACGCCCTGATGGAAGCGGGCGGTGAAGCCAACCCGGCGGTGCTGGCCGGCGGTATTTCCGTCGCGCTGGCTCACACCTTCCTCGGTCTGATGTTGGCTGTGCCCTGCCTGGCGGCGTTCGGCGTCTTGCGAACCCTGGTGGATCGGCTGACGGTGCAGGGCGCGCTCCAGGCCGAAGAACTGCTGCTGATGATCAAGCCCGGCGAAGCCAAGCCGGCGGCCGGGGGGCGTCCGGCGGCGGTGGCGCAGCCCGGACGTCGTCCGGTGGTGGCGGCACCCCCGGTTCCGTCTCCGGCCGGCCAGGCCTGATCCGTCCGGCCGCATAACGAGGGAAAGGCCATGAAAAAACACAAGATGCCTGACATGAAGGAAGGTGGGGTCAACGTCACGCCGCTGATCGACGTGGTGATGTGCCTGATCATCTTCTTCATGCTCGTGGCCAGGATCGGCGTGTCGCGCGGGACGGACAACAAGATTGAAATCCCTTCGAGCATCCTGGGCATGAAGATCGAGGACATGGGCAACACCCTGACTCTGAACGTCCGCCAGGGCGCGATGGACGAACCGATGGTCACGGCCCTGGTCGAGAACCAGGTGCGTGAGATCAAGCTGCGCGAGGATCGCGGCAGCGGGGTCAGCTACCCGCTGCGCTCGGTTCTGCAGTCGTTCCGCAAGATCAAGGGCGATCTGTTCAAGGTGATTATCCGCGCCCCGCGCGATTTGCCCTACCGGTTCATCGAGCCCGTGTTGATCACCTGCGCCGAAGCGGATGTCAAGAACGTCAACTTCAACACGAAAAAAGGCTCGGAAGAGCCCGCGGAAACGCCGGTGGCGATGGGAGGGCTTCAATGAAAGTCCAGGCCGCGAAAAAAGTCCATTACGATTCGGGGCCGAACATGACCCCGCTGGTGGACGTCGTGATGGTCATTCTGATCTTCCTGATGCTTGTCGGATCGTTCTCGTCGGCCGAGTGGTACTTGGTGAGCAACCTGCCGTTCAAAGCCAAGGGTGCCGGCAGCACCAATGTCCCGCCGGGATTCATTCCCGATGAGCCGTTGGAGATTCGCGTCGATCAGCCCGACCCGACGCGATGGGTCGCCAGCGCCGGGCGGATCCAGGTCGGCGATTCGGCATCGCTGCGGGCGGCGCTGAACAAGATGCGACTGGAATTCAACGCCACCGGCACCCCGACCGACAAAGTGCAGGTGGTGTTGGCACCGGGGCGGATGGTGAAATATGAGTATCTGATCCGCGTCTACGAGGCGGCCATGGACGCGAAGTTCACCAAGATCGCGTTCGCCACGGCGCACTGACGCTTGGGCGCACTGAACGCGCGCCGATCCACCGGCGACATCGGAGGGCGAGCATTTCCGGCGGGAATGCTCGCCCTTTTACTGTCGCAATGAATGCGGCGCGATGGGATTTCGTCGCCCCCGGGCGCGGCGGTAGACTCTCGGGTAGAACTTGAACAATGAGGATGGCGTGATGCGACGAACGTGGGCAGCGTATGTTGTGGCGGCAGCGATCGGCTTGGGTTGGGCGTTGACGGCGCAAGCCCAGAACGCGGGCGGCGCGGCCAAGCCGGCACCGAGCGGCATTGGCTTGGACTCGCTGAACGACGACAAACTGATGGCCGAGCTGGCGGCGCGGGGACTCAACGATCTGCTCGAACGGGCGTTCGAGATCAACAACGTCCCGGCCGAACAGCGCGAGGGGTTCATCGCCCAGCGGTCGCTGAAGGAACTGATCGAAAAACAGGATTTGTCGCCGTCGCGTCGGGCGCGGCTGATCAAGGATGCCCTCGGCGGGCTGGTGAAAGCGCTGCCGACAATGAAGGATCCCGAGCAGCTCATGCAGCTCGCCGCGGTCTTCATCCGCTTCGGCGCCGAGCGCGATGTGAATACTCTCGAATACTGGGGCGATAATCCCAAGACTCAGGCCGAGTTGCGACCTGTGGCCGAGGCGATCGATCAGATTCTCGATCGTTGCGCTGTCGAGGCCGAGCGCAAGGCCACTGATATCGCCAACCGGATGACCACCAACGCTCCGCAATCATTGGTCGATCAGTGGATGAAGTTCGACAACCTGACCACCAATGCCAAGTACACCAAGGAGATGAGCGCGTATTACCGCGCCATGTCGTACGAAAGGGCCGATTCCAAGCGGCAGGAGATCGCTCAGCAGGCGATCGATTATCTTCAGCAATGGGATAATCCCGAAAGCCAGGTGCAGCCGACGGTGCGAAATCGGCTGGGGAAGCTGAACCTGGTCAAAGGCGATTATGCCCGGTCGATCGAGCTGTTCAGTTCCGTCGCCAACCCCCCCACCGACATGCGACCTCAGCCGACCGATGCCCAGCGCTATGAAGCGCGGTATTTCGGCGCGGTGGCGGCGCTGGATAAGCGCGATTTAACCGCGGCGACGAAGGCGCGCGATGAACTGGAGAGCTGGCAGAAGCGCACGTTCGCCGGCGCCGACAACGAAGCGGCCCTCAAGGGCGCGCAAGCCGCCCTGTCCATGCTCGACTATAGACTGGAACAGGCCAAGGCCGAGGCGACATCGGATCCCAAGACCAAGGAGGCTGCGAATAAACGGGCCGTCGCGGTGCTGTTGCAACTGGTGAAGGACCGGCCTGAACTCGAGGGGATCATCTTCGAGCAGTTGCTGGCCGTCACGCCAGCCAACCCGGACCTCAAGGGCGCCGACCCGCTGATGCTGCGGGCGATGCTCTACAAGGGAGACCGCGAGCGTCAGTTGCCGGACGATCAGAAGCCCGATGAAAAGACGATCGACCAGGCGATCGCGGCGGCGAAGGAGTTGATCACCCGCCCGGGCGTTGCCAACGAGCTGGTGGACACCGCCGCGATCCTGATCCCCGCCATGCTCGAACGGGTCGGACGGCTCGCCGAGGCCGGGTCCGCATACCTCGATTACATCGAAAAATACTCGAAAAATCATCAGCGGGCCGAAGCGGCGCTGGAAGCGGCGAGGGTGATCATCGGCGAACTTCGGCGCTCTACGCCCAAGGATCCGGCTACCCTGACGCTCTACGAGCGGTTCCTGCCCATTGCGCTAAACAAGCCATTTTTGCGAAAGGAATTCGCCTTCGAGTACGCCCGGCGCCTGCAAAGCAAGCAGCAGTACGCCGAGGCCGTTAAGTATTTCCGCATGGTCCCGGCGGACGATCGGCTGTCGCTCGATGCGAGATTCGGTGAGCTGGTGAGCCTCAACGCCATGCTCGCTGACTCCAAGCTCCCCAAGTCCGAGCGGCAGAAAATCGTCGCCGACATTCGCAAGTTGTTTGACGTGGTCAACCGCCAGGCCGAACAGGCCGCGACGAATGCCGGGACCGAGCAAGAGCGCAACCGGTTCCAGGCCTTGCATGTGAAGATGACGCTGATCGCCGCGGACATCGCCCAGACCGAGGAGAAGAATCCCAAGCGCACGCTCGAGTTGCTCAATGACTTCGAGCAATCGGTGCAGGGGTTGCCCGGCGCGCGCGATCTGGTCAGCGAGGCATTGTTCCTGCGCGTCAACGCCCACACCACCCTCGGGCAGAACGCCGAGGCGACGCGGTCGCTGCTTCGCTACATCGAAGGCAAGCCCGCCAACGAAGTGGCGGACATGATCTACGGACTGCTGAAGAAACTGGACGACGATTTCGACGAGGCGATCGCCGCCGACGATATGGATCGCGCCCGCAGCCTGGCCCGGGCGAGAGCCGATCTGACGCCCCACCTCGTCGAGTGGGCGCGCAACAGCACCGATCCCAAGGTGCGCGACAGCGCCTATCAGTACATGGTCTTCGACGCGGCCACTAAAAAACAGGCCGCCGAACTCGAGACCGACCCCGCCAAGCGCCAGGCGATGCTGAACGAGGCATTTTCGGCGTTTAAGTCGCTGGAGTCGCCAGCGAATCACAAGCTCTACATGCAGGCCAACCAGGGCAAGCCCAATTTCGATCCCCGCGTAGCCGATCCGGCCGTGCGCCAGGGGATCGGGCTGGTCGGCTTCGCTTTGGGTGATTACAAAACCTCGCAGGAATATCTCGGGCGTCTGCTCAATGAAAAGCGGCTGGGAACGCCCAAGAGCCTTATCGAGCGGGATGGCGAATGGGTCGAGGTGGACAACGACCAGTACTGGGAAGCGCAGTACAAGCTGATGAAGAGCAATGCCGAGTTGTACAAGGCCGATCCGCAAAATGCTCAGAATCAGGAGGCCATGGACGCGACCAAGCGCGGGCTTAAGCGGCTGCTGATCCAGTGGGGACCGAAGCAGATTGGCGGGGCCAAGTGGAACGAGAAGTTCGCATCGCTACAGCGGGAAATCATCCCGACGTTTGATCCGAACAATATCATCCCGGACCCTGAGGCCGCCACCGCGCCGGCGAAGTGACCGGGCGGAGGCGTTTTGTTGACAGCTTTAGCCCGTCGCCCTTACATTCCAAGACGCTGACATTTCCGTAGAATGGAGCGGGCGCGCCGCGAAGAGGGAGCGAGGCGCTGATGGGTAATGCAATGGGGCCGGGGGGGATGGGTTCTCGCGCCGTCGATGAGCCGGCGCGGCAAGTGGAAGGTACACGTGGCCGAAGAAGAAGTTCTGCAAGGTTACCGCGAGATTCCCGAAGAGGATCGCCTCAAGGCGAAGATCTTCTTTGACCGTGGCAAGACCGTCGCCGACACCGGCAATTACGAATACGCCGTCGAGATGTTCCTTCAGGGACTGGCAATCGACCCGGACCTGGTCGAAGCCCATCAGACGCTGCGGGAAATCTCCCTCAAGCGCAAGGCCAGCGGTGGCAAGAGCCTGGGCATGTTCGAGGCGATGAAGCTCAAGCGCCCCACCAAGGACGACAAGCAGAATCTTCTCGCCGCCGAGAAACTGCTGGGCTACGAGCCGGGCAACACCGATTACATGCAGACCATCCTGCAAAACGCCCATCGCGCCGGGTTCTACGACACCGTCACCTGGATCGGCCCGATTCTTCAGCGGGCCAACGCCGACTCGAAAAAGCCCGACTTCAGCAAGTTCATCGTACTTAAGGACATCTATAAGACCCTGAAGATGTGGAAAGAGGCGACCGAAGCCTGCGCCTATGCCGTGCGGATGCGCGAGCTGGACATGGATTTGCAGACCGAGCTGAAAAACCTGGGTGCCCAGCGCACCATGGACGAAGGCGGTTACCGCGCCGGCAAGAGCTTCCGCGACAGTGTGCGCGACGCCAAGGGACAGCGCCGATTGATGGACCAGGATCGAGATATTCTCGATCAGGACGTCCAGGGCCGCCTGATCGCCGACGCCGAGACTGAGTTCGCCGCCGAGCCGGATGAGCCGGGCAAGCTCATGAAGCTGGTTGACGCCCTGGTGAAGACCGAGCTGGCCGACCGCGAAAACCGGGCCATCGAGTTGCTGAGCGCCTACTACGAGAAGACCAAGCAATTCCGCTTCCGCTATCGTCTGGGCCAGATCAAGATGATCCAGCTCCAACGGATGGAGCGGTCGCTCCGCGCCCTGGTGAATAAGAATCCCACCGATCCGGAAGCGAAAAAAGACTACCTGCAATTCCGCCAGGAAAAGGCTGAGGAGGAACTCAAGGAATACAAGCTCTGGTCGGAGAACTATCCGACGGATCGCGGCTTGCGTTTCCAGGTGGCGGTCCGCCACTTCGAGCTTAAGCAGTTCACGGAGGCGATCCCGATTTTCCAGGAAGCCCGCAACGACCCGAAATGGCGCATCGACGCCGGCGTCTATCTCGGCCGGGCGTTTCTCGAGGCCGGCTTCGACGATGAAGCGGTGGATACGCTCAAGGCCGTGGCCGATGAGTATCAGCTCAAGGGCGACGATAGGTCCAAGATCATCCACTACTGGCTGGGCCGGGCGATGGAACAAAAGGGAGACACCGCCTCGGCCCTCAAGGAGTTCAGCCGGGTCACGCAATGGGACTTCAACTACCTCGACGTGCAGGCAAGAGTGAAAAAGCTCCGCAGCACTGAATAGGACGGCGAAGGCGCGAAGTATCATTTCGTGCGCCGCTTGAAGACATGTCTGCCCTGAACGGTCGAGTCGATCCTCTCGAAGGTCGCCGCCGGGTTGGGAACCGCACGCGGTGGGAAAATTGATTCGTTACCACGAAGTCGTAAGGAACACCAAGCTATTCATTCGCAAATCCCTACAACGAACCAAGTGAGTCGCTCCGCTCTTCTTCGCGTCTTCGTCCCTTCGCGTTTAAGAAACTCTTCGTGTCATTTGCGAACTTCGTGGTTGAATTCTTCACCCATTCGCGTGTAAGAAACTCTTCGCGTCTTCGTCCCTTCGCGTTTAAGAAACTCTTCGTGCCCTTCGCGAACTTCGTGGTTGAATTCTTCGCCCATTCGCGTTGAATTCCGTCGCCACCTCACCCCCCTTCCCGCGCCGGCGCGTTGACGATATCCTGCTTCGGAATCGGATCGGTCATTTCATGAAAGGAGCTGGTCCATGCCCGAAAGAGCGAAGCTGAGCATTTATCAAGGGGACGGCGATGCCTTGATGCAGCGGGAACACCGCGAGTTGCAGGACCGCATCCTGCTCGTGCCGGACGCTCCGCCGTCGCGCACGCCCGATGCGGCTGCGCGCATCCGGATCATGTGGGGCCAGCACCTGCTGGAGGATCTGATCGCCGGGCGATATCGCTCGCTGGTCTGTGCCGTCAATGCCCGCGACAATAGCCATGGGATCATCGCCCAGTTGGCGGCGCTGCTGCCCACCAGCCAGTGGGACGAGCCATCGATCACCCAGCACGCCCGCCAGTTCAGCGCCGACGATCAGCGGCAGCATCCCAAGGTTGTCAAGTTCGACATGGATTCGGTCGAGGTGCTGGCGATCCTGCGCCCGCCCCGGGCCGAGCACCTGGGCCTGGATCACCTCGCCAGCGCGTTTCGGATCGTAGCCGAGATGATCCGCGGGCGGGCCGATCGACTGCCATCGGCATCGGTGAGTTTCCTGGGGGCGCGGGCCAATCAGCTCATGGGGCGCGAATCGACTGAACCGAGCTTCGAGGAGGTGTTGCGGATCATGCACGAGTCGGGCTATGGCGGCGATGTGTACCCCGCGCCGTCGATGTGGTCGGCCAAGACCGGCGTATTCGCCCGTTACCCGTTCCCGCCGGCGCTGGACCATATGCGCGAAGGGGGATTCTGAAAAAGCACCCGGGGTGGGGTTCCTGCCCGCCGATTTCGCTGTAGCACTGATGACGGATGGCGGGGAGGAACCCGCCCTGCACAACGTCAACAATCGGATTTGAAATCTCCAGTTCGATATCCATCGACCCACGCGGCGGCGCGGGGGCCGGATCAACCGCCGCTGCGCTGCGGGAACGAGGCCGTCACGCCCCGATCCAGCGAGCGTAGATCGAGCGGGCCTTGGCGGGATCGGTGGTGCCCTGGATGATGGCGCGGGCGTCGGGGAAGACCGTCAGGCGCAGCGGGCTGTCGAGCAAGGCGCAGCGCACGAGGTAGGGATTGGATTCCACCCGGCCGGCGGGTGCCAGACGCCGGGCCAGGTCGGCCAGGTCGATCCGGGCCGGGGACGAGTCGCGGGGACGGATCTGAACCGCGTCGCGCCCACAAAGGGTCGTGGTCGAGGCCGATCGAGGGCGGTCGAGAAAATCGAATCTCCGCTGCCCGCAGGCCGGGCAATCGTCGCGGCGGGAATCGGCCAAGTCGATCCTGCGCGTTCGCATATCCCACAGCTCCAGCGCCAGCAGCGCTGGGTGAAAGCCATCCGGTTCGATCAGCAGCCGCAGCCCCACGCCCGCCTGGATGGCCGCGACAGCACCGGCGGCCGGTCCCAGTACGCCAGCGGTGTCGCAGGTGGGCAGTGATCCTGGCGTCGGCGGATCGGGCCAAATGCAGCGCAGGCACGGGGTGTGCCCGGGTGAGATTCCCATGACCCGGCCCTCGACGCCGACGCATCCGCCGTAAACCCATGGGACGCCAGCGCGGATTGCCGCATCGTTGATCAGGTAACGCGTTTCGACGTTGTCGGTGCCGTCGAAGACCAGATCGGCTCCGGCCATCAATTCCAGGATATTGCCGCTCTCCACATCGATCACGCGAGGATCGACGGTGACGGTGGAGTTGATTCGGCGCAGATGCGTGGCCGCGGCGATGGCCTTGGGGACGCCCGCGGCGGCGTCGGATTCATCGAACAGGGCTTGGCGCTGAAGATTGGTCAGCTCGACCCAATCCCGGTCGGCGAGGATCACATGGCCAACCCCCGCGCGGACGATTTGCTCGGCGATTCCCGCGCCCAGGGCACCGCACCCGACCACCAGCACCCGCGCCGCGGCGAGGCGAGCCTGGCCGACAGTGCCGACCTGCGGCAGCAACTGCTGGCGATGATATCGATCCGGCAACGCCTGGGTCATCACCTCATCGCCGCAACTCGACCACGAAGATCGGCTGATCCGACGGGATCACGAGCTTCCCGTCTTTGACCACGCCTTGGCCGATCGGCTTCATGCTCCAGTCGCGGAAGGTATAGCTCATGCCATCAAGCAGGCCGCTTTGCACGGTGGCGCCCACCCGGGCCACAAGCACCGGCATATCCCCGCGCTTGGTAACGGTTTTGTCATTGATCTTCTCGCGGCGAAAGCCACTGTTGAAACTGGTGCTGACCAGCGCCAGGGTCGCGGCCTTGGTTTGACCCAGCGGCTTGCCATCCTCGCTCGCCAGGGCGAACGTGATGTACTTCTCATCATCGCCCACCGGGTCATACATTCCCGGCGGATTGTCGATCGAAACGTTGTCGAGCATCACCCCGCCGTCGAATTTCACCGAGTCGCCATATCGCGCCAGCAGCCCGGTGAACGCCTTGGCGGCCGGGGAGTCGATCATCAAATATCCCTTCTTGTGATCGAAGGTGATCTGATCGGTGGGCGTGTAGGGGTTGTGGGTGTTGCGGTCCTCGAACTTGACCACGGGGCCGATCACCTGGTCGTCTTCGCGGTTGGGGTCGATCTCGATGCGCACGCCGTACTGGTATGTTGTGTAGAGCATGTCCAGGCCCATTTTCCCGTAGCTGCCGGCGTAATCCATGCTCGCCGGGTCGTAAAGGCTTTTTCGCCCGAAGATGAACTTGGTGGGCTTGGGTGCCGGCGAAAGCTCGCCCGTGCGGAACATGTACCCGGCGGCCCGCATGGCGGCGTTCTGCACTTCGTCGAAGGTGTAGTGATACCCCTGGGGGTGCGAGCCAGTGGTGATATCCATGGGGCGGACGAACGATTCAGGGTCCTCACCCACATCGTCTCCCGGCGCGAAATAGTGCCAGCAGATCCAGTCCCAGTCCTGGATTCCCGCCAGCGCCGCGATCCGCAGCGGAAAATCAGCGCGATATTTAGCCGGCTGCTGAATCTGCGTTTCGTAGGCGAAAAACGGCTTGCCCTCGACCTTATTGTGCTCGAGCCATGGCACGCCCTGGCTGATCCCCGGGGGCTTAAGCAGCCAGTTAACCCATTGCCCGGTGTTGACGCTGATGCGCTCGGCATCCTGGATGGCTATATCCTTCAGGTGTTCGGTCCTGGCAGATTCAACCCTCTTCATGGCTTCATCCAGGGTCGGGCCGACGCCATTGACGTACGCATCGTGCGCCACGGCGTCGGCGTTCTGGTGAAGCCACTGGCTTTGGATCTCATAGCCGATGCCGGTGTCGTAAATCATCGGCGACAGCCGGGTACTCTTGCCCAGTGGCTTGATCGCCGCGGCCTCGCGCTGCTTGTGGGAGAGCTGCAAATTCACGAAAAACTCGAGAACATCGGCACCCCGCCGCGGGTCGAAGTCCTCGCGGGAATAGGACTCATCCACCTGCTGGACCGCGGCTTTGGCGACTTCGCTGGCGTCGTTGAGCGTCACCGCGACTTTGCTCTTGCCCGCCGTCGGGATCAGCAAGACGCTGCCACTGGCGAGACTTTCCCCCTCCAATAGCTTGCCCCACGCCGCGGTCAGAGCCGCATCGTCGTTGTACTTGGCTTTCAGATATGCGTTCCAACGAGCGATCAACGAATTGCGGAAAAACGCCGGCAGCTTCTGCCATTGTCCCCCCACCATCTTGCGCATCCACCATTCCTCGTTGCTCAGCTCCCAGACGCCGAACGTCGGATCATCGCACCAGCGAAGCCCATTGTGAGGGTTGAGATGAGTGGCGACGGCGGTCATGTTGTGGATGCCGATCTTCTCAATGCGCGGATCCCAGAACCGGGCGATCGAACTGCGAACGTTCCACCCCTCGACGATCTTGCCGCCCTTGTCCTTCTTGCTCATCTCGGCGATCGCGTCGCGCCAGGCCTGGGCGGTGGCCGGATCGTCGATCACATCGGCATCCTCCAGGCGGGCGGCGCCGGCGTTGTTCATCCCGGCGCACCAGACGCGAAAACCGGCTTTGCCCGCCTGGGCGATGAAGTAATCGGCGGCGTCGGCGTCGGAGCCATCCCCCGCTTGGTACGGCGCGGAATTGGCGTAACCCCGCCAGAAACGCACGGAGTTGAATCCCAAATCCTTCAACCGCGCGATGATCGCATCGGTTCCGGCGCGCGCCTTGGCAACTTTGTCCCGGCGCTCATCGGGAGAATCGCTCGCCTTAACGCCGGCACTGATGTACAGCTTGCCGATCGCGGACCAGTAGCGCTGTCGCTGGCCATCCACCGACAAATGTCCGTCGTTGACGACCACATACGCCGAATCCGGCGGTAGCGCCGTCGCCGGCTGGGCCGGCGCTGCACGAACCATCCACAATCCCGCGATTCCCACCGTCATGGCGATCGCCCAACTTCGATTAATCGTTCTCGTGTTCAGCATTGGTAAACTCTCTTTTTCAAGGGGAATCGCCGGAACCTATGGCGATGACTCACTGTGACGCATGAACGCTATTTCCCTTTTCCGCCGCCGATGTACAGCATCGTCTCGCGCCGCCAGGTCTCTTCGAGGAGCGTCTTGCCGCCGAGAATCTGCTTGATCTTCAGAGCATAGCTCTTCTGCCCGCCATCGGCGAAGCTGACGGCCATCCACCCGCCGTTATTGAACACGAACGGCGTCGTCTTGGCCGGGACCGCGGTGGTCATTGAATACAGGGCATAGCACTCGACAATTCCGGCGTTGTTGACGATCGCGGTGGTGTTGCCCTCGGTCTTCATCCCGAGAATCCACAGCCGAGCGCCGTTGTTGATCAGTTGCGGCTGTTCGCCAAACTCGCTGTTGATCTGCCGCATCCACCAATGGGCATCGGGGTTCTCGATGCGCGTGCGCCCGCCGATGACATCGTTGACGAACACGTCGCCGGTCCCGGCGGCCGTGGCGCGGGAACCGCTGAGATTGCATCGCTGCACGACCAGGGTCTTGCCGCAATTCTGCTCAACCGAAATTCCGTTGAGGTTTTCGATGAACACCGAGTCGTTGACGGTCCCATCGTGCCGTACGACGGCACCGTCGAGGGCGGCTTCCATGCCGATCAGCTTTCGCACCGCCCCGCGAAGGATGAGCGGGCCTTTCACCGGATAACTTCCGTTGGGAAAATAAACGACGCTCTTGCCCGAGTCGATCGCCTTCTGAACCGCCTCGGTGCAGTCGGGATTGTCGTTGCCGTAATATGCGCCGGTTAGACCGCCGGGCTCGGCGGCGTCGGGGGTCGGGTAAAGATTCTCGGCGGGGATGACCTGCTTAGCCAAATCCGGGCCGGACCAGCTCAGCTTCACCCATGCCTCATGCCCGCTCTCCCAGTACTCGAGTTTGATGGGGACGCGCTGCTTCGCCTTAAGCTGGATCTTCCCTTCGAATTCCTTGGACTGATAGCCATCCCATTGATCGATCAGCAATTTGCCATCGACCCAGAGCCGCCCCTGGTCGTTAATTTTCGCGTAGAAGGTGTATTCGCCATCGGCCGGGACCTGCACCTGGCCGCTCCAGCGGATGGCGAAATTGTCCTTGCCGATCCCTTTGCCATCCTCGGATTTCGGACCGCCGCCGCCCCAGTTGAAGTCCACCTTCGGATCGACCTGCTGGAACGCCCGGGTCGTCGTGAAGTCCCGGGCAGTGCCTTTGAACGCGGCGCCGAAATCCTTGACATTCGCCCAATCGCCCAGGTCGGTCGAGCTCCATTGCGGGGATTCCTTCACCGGAAGGCTCGGGACGACCGATTCCTCCGCTCCCAATCGCAACGGCGCTCGAGAGGTATAGAAGTCCACCGTTCCACCGGGCTGATCGAGCGTGAGATCGGGGTTGAACTTGCCGCTTTTCCCGCCGTTAACCACTACTTTTTGATACCCCTTCACCGTCGCGCGTTGCAGCAGCAGGTTGTCCTCGTTGGCGATGGCGACAGCCGAGGCCGGATCATCGCCGGTGTAGGTGAACGTGCTGTCGATGAGGATGAGGATTCCGCCGCCCCCCTTGACCGATCGCAGCACCGGCACGCGGTTTTCACTGATCACGCCGCGTATGCTCATGACCGGCTGGCCGACGGCCTCGATGCCGGCCACGCGCTGGCCACGCAGGCGAAGATGCTCGTAGGTCATACTGCAATCCATCCCCTTTTGCCGCAGTCCCACGTCGAAACCTTCGATGTCCACTCGGGTGACGAGCGCCGGTCCCGGCCAGGGACGGCTCAGGTCCAGCCCGCAAACCCCGCTTTGGTCGGCCGCGCCGCTGCGGATGGTGATATCGGACATCGTTCCGCGATTGCTGGCCAGAAAATCCACCCCGACGGCACCCGCATTCCCCTGCCCGCTGTCCACCGTAAAATTCATCAGGCAGTTGCGAAACGCTTCATTGCCCCATCCCCCGATCCGGCTGTCGTGGCCTTTTCCATGCCCGGTCGAACCGGTGATGATCATCGTGCGCGGCTTTTTCGGGTCGGTGAATCCCTCGCAGCGATCCTTCAGTTTCAGCACAACCCCGTCGCGCGACTCGCCGATGAAAATCATCCCACTGCGCCACCCATCGCTCCAGCCGCCCTGGCCATCGGGAGCATCGGTGACGCGGGCCTTGATCGAGTCGCTCAGCAGATACGTCCCATTGGGAATATAGATGAATCGGGGCGTGACGTAATTGCCGCTGAGCGATTTGACCACCGCGGCCTGGATCGCGGCGGTGTCATCGGCAATACCATCGCCCTTGGCGCCGAAATCACGTTTGACATCGAGAATGCCAGCGTCGGGGGGAAAGACATATTCAATCCCGCCGCGGACTTGGCAATGGAAGCAGACCAGACCGAGCACGAAGGCAAAAACGCCGGTAAAAACGTTTAATCGCATGGCTGCGCAGCCTACGCAATTCCGCCAAAGACCGCAACCGCCTAATCCAACTCTCCGACTCGCGTCAGGCTAATTCTTGCGCGCGGCGCGGTAGCGGGCGATCAGTGCGTTGGTCGAGCTGTCATGCCCCAAGGGCGATTCTTGCCCCGCCTTCAGCTCTGGTAGAATCCGTCCGGCCAGTGCCTTGCCGAGTTCCACGCCCCACTGGTCGAAACTGTTGATCTGCCAGATCACTCCCTGCACGAACGTGGCGTGTTCATACAAGGCCACCAGCTTGCCCAGGATGTCCGGCGTCAGTTCATCGGCGAGGATCATCGTGCTGGGACGGTTGCCGCTGAACACCCGATGCGGCACCAACTCCGGCGAGACCCCTTCGGCCGTCACCTGCTCAAGCGTCTTGCCAAACGCCAGCGCTTCGGCTTGCGCGAACATGTTGGCCATCAGCATGTCGTGATGATCGTTCAGCGGATTGAGGCTGCGGGAAAAGCCGATGAAGTCGCAGGGAATAAGCCGTGTGCCCTGGTGGATCAACTGGTAGAATGAGTGCTGCCCATTGGTGCCGGGCTCACCCCAGTAGATCGCTCCGGTGGCATAATCAACCGACCGACCGTCCAGCGTCACCGACTTGCCGTTCGACTCCATTGTCAATTGCTGCAAATACGCCGGGAATCGCTTGAGATATTGATCGTACGGCAGCACCGCGACGGTGGCGGCGTCGAAAAAGTCGGCGTACCACACCCCCAGTAACCCCATGATCACCGGGATGTTCTTCTCGAACGGCGCGGTTCGGAAATGCTCGTCCATCGCGTGAAAGCCGCCGAGCAGTTCCGTAAACCGTTCCGGGCCGATCGCCAGCATGGTCGAAAGCCCAATCGCCGAATCCATCGAATAACGCCCCCCCACCCAGTCCCAGAACCCGAACATATTTCGCGTGTCGATCCCGAAATCACCCACGGCCTTGGCGTTGGTCGAGACAGCCACGAAATGCCGGGCGACGGCCTTCTCATCCTTCAACGTTTCCAACAGCCAGCGGCGGGCGCTGTGCGCGTTGGCCATGGTCTCCATCGTGGTGAACGTCTTGGACGACACGATGAACAGCGTTTGTGCCGGGTCGAGGTCGCGCGTGGCCTCGACGAAATCCGTCGCATCCACGTTCGACACGAAGCGGAAAGTCAAATTCCGCTGCGCATAGTGGCGCAGCGCCTCGTACGCCATGACCGGCCCAAGGTCCGAGCCGCCGATGCCGATGTTGACGATATTGACGATCGGCTTGCCCGTATGCCCCTGCCATTCACCGGCCCGCACGCGAGAGGCGAACTCACCCATCCGGTCCAGCACCTCATGCACATCGGGCACAACGTTGCGCCCCTCGACACTCACCGTCGCCCCACGTGGCGCTCGCAGCGCCGTATGCAGCACGGCCCGGCCCTCGGTCGAGTTGATCTTCTCGCCAGAAAACATCGCCTCGGTCCGCTGGCGCAGCTGCGACTGCTCGGCGAGTTGAACCAGCAACTTGATCGTCTGTGCCGTGGCGCGATGCTTGGAATAATCGAAGTACAGCCCCAAATCGCTGATCGCCATCGACTCTCCTCGACGGGGATCCTCGGCGAACAGCTCGCGCAAGTGGCGCGTCGCAAATGCCCGGTGATGCTTTTGCAGCCCCTGAAAGGCGGGCCGACGGCGTAACGGCAAAATCGTTGGATTCATTGGTATAAATGGGGGTCCCGGGAACCCCGAGGGGTTTGACAATTCGCTTCGACCCCGCCACCCGGAGTCGCCGCGCGCAGTTTATCCGCGCTACGCCCATTTGCCCACCCAAGAGGGGTTCAGGATTTAACGGCGGGTCCGTGATCTTTCGTCCTGTCCCCCGAGAGGAAGATGCAGTATCCTCTGGCCCATGGGTCCGACCCGGCCGAATCTGGTGTTTATTCTCATCGACGACATGGGATGGCGCGATCTGTCGTGCTATGGAAGCGCATTTTACGAAACGCCCGTGCTGGATGAATTGGCCCGGCGGGGAATGACGTTCCGCAACGCCTACGCCGCCTGTCCGGTCTGCTCGCCCACCCGGGCCAGCCTGTTGACCGGACAGTATCCCGCGCGGGTGGGCGTGACCAACTACATCGGAGGAAATGCCCGCGGCCGGCACATCGACGCGCCCTACGTGCGTCAATTGCCTCGCGAGTTGCCCAATCTCGCCCGGAGCCTTCGAGACGCGGGCTACCGCACTTGGCATGTCGGTAAGTGGCACCTCGGCGAGGCCGAGTTCTACCCCGAGCATCAAGGGTTCGACGTGAACATCGGCGGCGGGCGATGGGGACATCCTCCCAAGGGGTATTTCTCGCCATTTGGAATCGACTCGCTGCCCGACCGAGAGCCAGGGGAATACTTGACCGATCGGCTCACCGATGAGGCGATTCGGTTGATCGAACAGCCCTCCGACGCCAAGCCGTTCTACCTGAACTTCTGGCATTACGCGGTGCATACGCCGATCCAGTCGCCGCCGGAACTGGTAGAGAAATATCGTCGAAAGGCGGCGGAAATGGGGCTGGATCAGATCCAGGCGATCGAGGAGGGAGAGCGTTTCCCCACCGCCGCCAAGAAGCACCTTCGCGTGCAGCGCCGACGGATTCAGTCCGATCCGGCCTACGCCGCTATGGTCGAGAATCTCGACAGCAACATCGGGCGGCTGCTCGAGGCCCTGCGCCGAACCGGCCAGCTCGACAACACGATCATTATCTTCACCAGCGACAACGGCGGCCTGGCCACCGCCGAAGGCTCGCCCACCTGTAACGCTCCGCTGGCCGAGGGCAAGGGGTGGATGTACGACGGCGGCGTGCGCGAGCCGATGATTATCGCCGGGCCGGGCATCTTCGCCGGCGAGTGCGAAACCCCGATCACAAGCCCGGATTTCTATCCCACCTTGATGGAACTGATCGGCGGCAAACCCGATCCTTCGGCCACGATCGACGGCACCAGCTTTGCCCCCGTGCTTCGCGGGAGTTCACTGCCGCCGCGTCCGATCTTCTGGCATTATCCCCACTACGGCAACCAGGGCGGCACACCGGGATCGTCGGTCCGCGACGGCGACCTCAAGCTCATCGAGTTCTTCGAGGACGGCCGGCGCGAACTCTATGACCTTCGCCACGACATCGGCGAGAAACACGATCTTTCACAATTGCGCCCGAACGATGTGAAACGCCTGCACGCCTTGCTCGTGCAATGGCGACAAGACGTCGCCGCCCGCATTCCGCAACCCAACCCCGACTGGCGACAGGATCTGGCATAAGACGGCGCCCAAGACGGCAACCACCCCCGCGCACCGTCAACATCTTCGGATTTGATCGGCGTTCATCGGCGTGTATCGGCGGTTTGTGCTTCCGGATCCGTGGCCATTTCGCGGCTCATTGGGCAACGCCTCGAATCGTTAACCGCCGATGAACGCGTATGAACGCCGATGCGGAGCGCGCGTTGGTTGGATTCACCTCACCCTTCGGCTCCGCTGGCCGCCATTTTTGGCTGAAGAATCAAAGTTCGATCAGGATTCACAGGATAAACGGGATGCACAGGATAGGACTCTACAGTCCCGTCCAGCCGCGCGTCTCGATCCTGTTTATTCTTTCCATCCTGTTAATCCTGGTTCCTGGTCCCGATCCGAAAAAGGGTATTGCTCGGTGATTCAGAAACTGAATTGAAATCTTCGCTTTAAGATGAGTTGGTCTTCGATGCCCTGGGCGAGGTCGAACGTCAACCCGCGAAAACCGTCATGGACCCGGGGGCTGGGGGGCCGGGGAGCTGGGGGGCCGGGGAGTTGGGGGCTGAATCAATCCTCCATCGGCTTGCATCCCAGGGAACCGAAGATAGGGTATCTGTCGCCTACGGGCGGCTGCCAAGCCTCGCCTCGGGTCCGGTGGACTTCGAGGCGATGGGAAGTCGGTGACGGAGCGTTGCTCCCATTCCGACGCGGACGCGCCGCTGTGATGGACTTTTTTCGCCTCGGCCATGGAAGTGACCACTGTCTCGAATCGAGATGGGAAGGTCGGCGCCGAGGCGGTCCTGAGCCAGAAGACCTGCCCGCGGGCCGCGGCCTCGTCGATTTTGACGATGCCGATTCCGATTCGTCCTCGCGAGACGCCGCCGACCGCTCGGTCGACCGGCGCAAGGGACGGCCGGGCGAGCCAGCGCGAGGTTTTCCAACGGCCTTGTTGGATTTTCCCCGAGCAATTGTGATTGGCCTCGACCCTCGACCGCACCCGGCGCTCAAAACGATTGAGCGCTCGCGCGGCCGAGGGTTCTTCATTTTTCGGCCCCGCGAACGGGCCGGGAGAGGTGGTCATGGTTCAGGGATTCACACCAGCGCGGCGCCGCATCGCCGGCGGTGGGTTCGGCTTTACGCTCGTCGAGCTTCTTGTCGTTATCGCAATTATAGCGTTACTAATAAGCGTGCTGCTGCCGGCGCTTACCGCCGCGAGGCGTTGGAGCCAGACAATCAAGTGCGCCAGCAATCTGCGCCAGCTCACGACCGCGTGCGTCATGTACGCCAACGACAACAAGGGGTTCTGGCCGACGGCGGCCCGGGACATGTGGAGCACTCCCAGCCTCGAGCGCTGGCATGGCTCGCGGGCCAACGGCGGCTCGCCCTTCCAGTTTGACCGCGATCCATCGCCCCTGCGACCCTATCTGTCGGACGGCGTGAAACAGTGTCCGGCACAACTCGACGTGGCCGAGACCTTTGAAGCCGGGGCCGGCGGGTACGGATACAACGACGATCACATCGGCAGCAGTATCGCCGCCGCGGGCATGGCCGCCAGCGCCGCCGACGCCGAGCGGCCGGCGAAGATGACGCAAATCCGTGACAGCGCCCAGAAGATCGCCTTCGCCGACGCCATCTCCCCGTACGACTGGTCCACCGGGGCCGGGCTGTATACTGATTCATTCATCAAGTCGCCGAAGAGCGTTTGGGGATGGAACACGCCGAACATGCACTTTCGCCATAACCAGTCGAGCGTGAATGTCGCGTGGGCCGATGGACACGTCACCACCGAGCGGTTCGAATGGACCCTGAGCGACAGTGAAATTCCCGGTTATCTCACCGGGCTGACCTCGGCATATCTAAAGGCTGCGAAGATCGGCTGGTTTGGTCCACGCGATAACTCTCTATTTCATCGGAATTAACGATCGCCACACCCACCGCTAGGGCGGCCCGTCTGGCCCGCAAACCGGGCGGTCCGCCCTCGGCGCTTTTTTTTTGGATTTTTCTTGCAGTCCGCCAAACCTGTGGCATAATCCGAATTAGAAGTCCTTGAAACAGGTTAATAAGGGCGTCGATGAAGCGAGGGCGATCGAACCACGATCGTCAGGTCCGATAACGTGAGGGCAATCATGGCAGGCAATGAACTGATGGCTTGGTGGCTGGCATTCGCGGGCGGCGCTGGTTCGATCGTCGTTATGCTGGGCGGCGCGGTCTTGGCATACCACCTTCGCGGGCACTGAGTCAACCTCCGTTTTTTCTCCAAAAACGGATTGCCCGATCCACCCATTGTATTTCCCCACTACCTCTCTGCGTCATCTTCGCGCCCCCTCCATCGGCGGCCAAGGGCAAATCCAGAATGTCCGGCAGCACTTGTACCCGATTGCGCCGACTCGCCGTCCTGAGAGGCTGATACCCGAGAACGGCGCAACGGGAATATTCTGAATGTCCTCGTTGCCTCAGCGAGGCCCCGCGCCGGGTATCCCCTGCTTTGCCGATCGACTTCATTGGCCGCCCCCCGCCCCGCGCCTCCCCATTGCGTTAATTTATTCACAATGTTGCTTCGGAGGGGTCAATTCCCATATAAAAGATGCAGTTCGTATTGTCCCTGGCGAATCTGCCCGTTGAGCGCCTCGTCGTCAGAAACTGATCCCTCAACTTCTTCGGAGTTTGCCAATGCCGCGCGTGAAAGACATCCTCGCCGTGAAGGGTTCGCAGGTCCACATGGTCGATGCCTCGACGACCGTTCTAGGCGCGACCCAGCAGATGAATCAGCACAAAATCGGCGCGGTCATTGTGACCGAGGGCGACGGCGAGGCGCGTGTGGCCGGGATCTTCACCGAGCGAGACGTTCTACGCCGGGTCGTTGCCGAGCAGCGTGATCCGGCCCAGACGCGCATCGGGGAAGTGATGACCCGCGACGTGATCTGCGTTCCGCCCGAAGCCGATTTGGACGAAGTCGCCTCCCTGATGAAGCACCGCCGCATTCGCCACCTGCCCGTCTGCGAACGCCATGGCCGCCTGCTGGGAATGATCTCCATCGGCGATGTCAACGCCCTGTACTCCACCGCCCAGGAAGCGCAAATTCACTTTTTGAACGACTACATCTACGGGCGAGTCTGATCGCTTCGCCAGCAGCCGTGGTACAACGTCGCGATCCGACTATACCGCTGGCGGTCCGTATTGAGACAATCCGCTTAGGGAAAACGGGATATCGCGCAGGTTCCGAGCCGTTGCGGATGTCTCACCTGTGGCCGCAAGCGGTATAACCCGAATCGGGACCGGCGACGTCCCGACACCGTTTCCAGCGGCAATGGAATATCCGGGGCGACCCGCCACGATGACGCACCGGGGGCGATCGCAGACGGGACCGATCATTCCAGGAAATCGAACCACTTGGCCCGGGTGGAGTTCATCGCCCAGGCGCGGATCATGGTCTTGCCGGACACGCCGGCGACATGGCCGTCGAGGAAGCCGACGTTCATCGTGCCGGCCGTGGCGCTTTTGTCAGCGGTGCGCGAGTGGCGAAAGACAAAAAAGCCGTCGGCGATGAAGGTGTTGACATTCGATCCGCGCAAGGTGCGCAGGTGCGCTTCGGAGTGATAGGCCATGTCGTTGTGATCGGCCTTTTCCAAGAGGAAGGCCCGCATGGGCGGATGCATGGTAATCTTCTGCCACCCCATCCCCCCGGCACCGGCGTCGCCGGACACGTCGCCCAAGGGAATGTAGCAGGGGACGGTGCGCCACTTGTACCAGTCGTTGAGCACCGACGAGGAGATGTAATACCCGACCAGGTCGTTGGCCCGGGGGGCGGCGGGGCAGGCGTAGAGTGAGGGGAAGGTCCCCGACTTGTTGTTCAGGTCGATGATCGTACCGCCCAGGTAGCGGGTCTGGGTCCACATGAAATACGTGGTCCAGTCGCCGGCCGGAGCGCCGTTGGTGCCGACCCACTTGCCGGGACGGAGGTATCCGTGGTTGTCAATCGCGTACATGATCTGGGCATGGAGGATTTGCCGCAGGTTCGACTTGCATTGCACGTCCTGCGCCGCCGCCCGCGCCTTGTTCAGGGCCGGCAGAAGGATGGCGATCAGGATGGCGATGACCCCGACGACTACGAGGAGTTCCACGAGGCTGAACCCCGCGCGGGGCAAGCCCAAACTGCGATGTGTATGACGTGACATGGTGCGTCCTCGTTTCCTCCGTCAACTTGGGCTCTCGGCGGCGGAGCCGGAGGGTGTCCCCGCCGCCGAGCTTTCCATCAGTGTCGTCGCCGCCTCGCCAACAGGCCCGCGCCCGCCAGCACGATGCCCGCGGTCGATGCCGGCTCGGGAATCAAGGGTACGACATTGCCGATCTCCGTTCCGTAACGAATCTCGTCCACTTGTCCGTCGGCGCTCGTCCCGAATGCGCCGATCGCGAGGAAATCGTCGTCCCCGAACGTGAAAGTGCCCGACGTCTGCGATCGCACCGCCTTGGCCGTCACCTGCGTCGCCAGGGTGCCGGTGGTGGCAGCATCGAGTTCGGCCTCGGTAATTCCGCCGAGGGTCTTGAACGCATCGAACTGCGCCTCGGTCAAGACCCACATGGTGGCCACGCCGGGAGTGCCGACGCTCAGCGCGTCCCCCACATGGGTGTAACGGGCGATGAAGAGGTAGGTGGTATCCAGTGCGATCTGGGCGTCGGCGTTGGCTTCGCCGCCGCCGTTGCTCTTGGCGCCATCGTTTCCATACGCCACGGCCGGACGCTTTTCGGTAGTGGCGCTCTTGTTGTGATACGTCTCGACATTCATGCCGAAGCGGACCTGGTCGATGCTGTGGGTGTCGCTGGCGGCCTCCTGAATGCGGGCCTGAGGCCCGCCGCTGGTTCCGCCGTTCCACTGACCGGTTTTTTTGCCCAACATGCTGGACCAGAGCGTGCCGGTGGTCGAACCGGTCTGATCGAGCCGCGCCGCCACCGAGGGCGCGGGGTTGGACCCATCGCCATTCAACCGGCCGCCTGTCGTCGAAAGCGTCACCGTGCCGGTGCCCATGGCCAGTCCGGCCGGGTTGTAGCTCCAGGTGCTGCTATTGGTCTTGGTCCAGTTGACCGTCGTGTCCAACCCCACGGTCGAGGCGTTGGGTGTTGGATTCGAGCTGGCCGTGGTTGAGAAGTTGAAGCCCGAATCGCCGTAATTGAACGGCTCATAGACCAGCAATCCCGCCGACGCCGCCGAAGCGCCGGCCAACATTCCTCCGGCCGCCAAGGCCAGAAAGTTCGAGATGCGAGACATAATTCGTCCTCCGGTTGAAGGTTACTCCACCCCCGTCGGCGGCGGCGGCGCAAGCGTCGTTCCGCCGACGAAGGTGAACTCGATGGCCCGCGCCGGACACGCCCGGCGAGGCTCGTTCAATTTGCTCAATATCATTTCCACCCCCGTGCGTCCCACGGCGTCGTCCGGGACCAGTAACGTGTCGGCGTCCTGGCCGAAGAAGCCCGCGCCGGAACCGAACGTGATCACCGACAAATCCCGCGGCACCTCGATCCCCAGTTGCCGCGCCGGGGGCAGCAGATGGGGCGCGACGTTCTCGCTGTAGGCGACGATTCCCGTGGGACGAATCGCCCGCGACAGCAGCGCCGCGCAAGCTTCGGTTCGCTCGCCATAAACCATCGGACGCGCTTGCACCCGTTCCCCGACCCGGTAGCGGTCCAACACCAGTGGTTCCAGCCCGGCATCGCGCATGGCCCGCTCGTACCCTCCGCGCCGGTCGATTTCGCTGTAATGCGGCAGTTCCGTCTTGTAGCTGAAGGAAATATAGGCGATGCGCCGATGCCCCCGTTCGATCAGATGCCGCGTCGCATCGGCACCGGCCGCCAAGTCATCGGGATAGACGCAGTCCTCGGGACGACGGTCGTTGAGCCACACCGCCGGAATGCGATAGCGTTCGATCAGCTCGATGAGTCGTGGCGGGACGAGCTTGTGATAATTCAGCAGCAGGGCGTCGCTGGTCCATTCGCTGAGGATCCTGGGGACGAACGTGGCGTCGGTGAGTTGTTCGTCGCGCAGATACGCCACCGACAGGTGCATCGCCTTGGACTCCAACTCATCGGAAATCCCCTGCAACATCCGCATGGGCAGGGTGCTGCGCGATGGATCGGCCGACATCACCAAGGTCACGAAGCCCGCGCGCTGTCGGCGCACGGCCTTGGCGCCGGTGTTCAACCGATAGCCATGCTCCTGGGCCAGTCCCCTGATCCGTTGTCGAAGCGACTCGCTGACGCCGGACTGATTCGTCAAGGCCTTGTGAATGGTGACTTGTGACACCCCCACCACCGCCGCAAGTTCCGCTTGCGTGCTGATCGGCGCCGATTTGAGAGTGAACGCAGTGTTCATGGGTCTCGACGTTCTGAATAGCTATTTGTATAGCCTACGTCCGATTTTCAGATTGTCAAGAGAGAAATCGCCCGCGAAGAGGGCCACCGCACATCGCGGCAAATCCTTCGCGGTTCTACGCCGCCTTCATCGCGCATGCGGTATTGAACTTCGGGGGCGCTTGTGTTCATTTGCAACCGATTCGCCGGCAGCCATCGTACAACGTCGCGATCCGACTCACCCAAATCGGGACCGGCGACGTCCCGACACTGTTTCCAGTGGCAATCATGAGGGCCGGCACACAGCGCCTCAACGGTGCATGTAAAGGTTAAAGGTTGACCTCTCGAAGCAAAATACTGGTATCCGGAAACGCCAAGGAGGGACATGGGACAACGATCCACGAACTTGTTGCGCGTATGGGTCCACGCAAACTTTCCCTTGGCCGCGTTCGCAACTTACGTCTGGTCCAACGCCCGCAATTGAATCATTGCCGGCCTGTATCCCGATTCGGCGGCGCGCTCAAGCCAATGCCTCGCTCGACGCGGACTGCGGCGAACTCCCGTTCCCTCCAAGTGGCACAAGGCGAGATTATGTTCCGCGATCGCCTCGCCGTATGCCGCAGCCAACCTGTACCAGTGCACGGCTCGAACCTAATTCTGCATGACGCTCGCTCCTATGAAGAGCATATTGCCAAGGTTGAGTGCGCCAGCACGGGCGCGAAGGATACTCGCTGCTGGTCAAGAGCGAATTGGAGAAGTCGCTGGAGGAACGGTGGAACGCCCTGCCACATCATCCTGGGAGGCGCCAGTGAGAGAGACAACCAGGTACTTTGTTGAGCAAGTCCTGCGAAAGCGCCCTTATCTGCGTATCAAGTGGTGCCGGCGCGTTATCGACCAACCGCTGATGCGGGAAATACAGCCCGATGGGTGCATTCGATTCTGGGGCATTGTCCCGGAACTGGACGGCCGCACGCTGCGTGGGGTAACATTGGAGGACGGCCGGACGATTTATAACGCTTTCCCGGATCACGGCTTCGTGCCGCCGCCGGAGCAAGGACGCACGCCATGAAACTGCACTATTCCCCCGATACCGACTCGCTATATATCGACCTGAAGCATGTTCCCGGCGTTGATTCGCGCGAACTGGCCGATGGAGTGGTTCCCGACTTCGACGAACAAGGCCATATCGTCGGCCTGGACATCCAGGAGGCCTCCAATCGCCTGGACCTGTCAACCCTGGAAACTGATTCCCT
The DNA here is from genome assembly GCA_038329845.1 of Tepidisphaerales bacterium. Classification (GTDB taxonomy): domain Bacteria; phylum Planctomycetota; class Phycisphaerae; order Tepidisphaerales; family Tepidisphaeraceae; genus JBBQNJ01. Next base: position 52,716 of record JBBQNJ010000028.1, read on the forward strand.
GCCGGCGGTGAAGTTGAAGATTGCCTGAAGTTGAGCTGCTCCCCATGCGCTGGGCGCATTTTAGCCTTGGTTAAGATGGATTCATATGCCCACTGACGCCTGCCGTCGCGCAGGGAGCCCGAAGGGCGACCGCAGCGACGGCAGGCGT
>JBBQNJ010000029.1:0-51004 GCA_038329845.1 Tepidisphaerales bacterium
AACCTGGCGATCAGTGGATCGGGAACGGGTGACGTCCAATTCAAGGACGGCATAAATGGCGCCGGAGGCATCACCAAGGTCGGGAAGTTCAACGTGTCGTACGATTACACCAATGGCTATAACGGGGCGACCTCGTTCACCGGCGGAACTCTGTCCGTCACGGGTGGCCAGGCTAAAATCAGCACCTCGCCATCATTCGTCTTCACGGATGCCACTGTCTTTCTCGGTTCGGGGGCGAGAGATGCTTTACGCAACGCCTCCTCCGTGACCGCGAACAACGCGACCTTGAGCCTGGGTGCCACGAATCAGGGTAATTCCTCGACCGAGACCGTCGGCGCTCTCACCATCAACTCTGGCTCCACGGGGGCGATCATCTATTCGCATCCCACCGTGGCACGGAACACCACCCTCACCGTGACCACCAGCGGCGGGCAGATCGCCCGTAATGCCGGCGGGACGTTGATCGTGACTTCCGATCGCGACAACCTCGGCACCGTGGGAAGTTTCGGACGCTCGCAGTTGAAGGTGTCCACGGTTGGCAATGCACCCACGCTCCAGAACGGCATCGTCCCTTGGGCGGTCGCCAACCCCTCGCAGTCTCAAGGCGGGCTGGCGACCTACGACACGACCAACGGCTTCGACGAATACACCGGGCACACCGTCGGTCCCATCGCCAACAGCCCTTCGACCAATTACATGGTTACGACCAGCACGGAAAATCTCGCCGCCGATGCGACCATCAATTCGCTCAGCATCGATACCAGCGGCGGTGCCTACACCCTCCAGAACGGCACCGGCACGCAGTTGACCGTCGGCGGGGGCTTGGGCGCGATCTTCTCCAAGGGCACCGGAGCGGCCGCCATCGGCGTCAGTGCCCTCAACTTCGGTGGTGAAGCCATCGTTTACACCGAAGGGTCGGCTCATACGCTCACCTTCAACGCTCCGGTTAATGCGGCCGGCGGACTTACAAAAGACCTGGCCGGGACGCTCATCCTTTCCGCTGCCAACAACCCCGGGCTGACGGGCAAGGTCACCGTAAGTGGCGGCACGCTCCAACTCGACGGATCCTTGCCCAAGAGCGATATCCGAATCCATACCGGCGGAAAGTTGGACGGAACCGGCTCCCTCCAGTTCAACGTCGCCGGGGATGTGGCCGACCTCATCAAACTCGACGGCGTATTGGACATGACCAGTTTGACCTTGGCCATGAACATCACCGGTACGCAGACACTTTCCGAATACGTGATCGCGGATTATTCGGCCAACTGGGTCGGTTTCAATCACCTCGTCGGAAGCCAGTTCGCACAGGTGACGGGGCTTGGCGGCGCTACCATTCAGTACGCCGGCACGATCGCCCACCCCGACGCCATCGTCCTTGTCATCCCCGAGCCTGCGTCGATCGGCATCCTGGCGCTCGGGGCGGTCGGCCTGCTCGGCCGACGACGGCGAGCGGCGCGGTGACGACCGGCGCCGGCGCGGCGCTCGTGGCCAGACCAGGCGTGTTTCTGTTTTGAGGGCGAGCCTTGCGAAGCTTCAAGGAACGTTCGCGCGCTTTCAGCTTGGTCGAGTTGCTGGTCGTCCTCGCGGTGATCGCGGTGATCATCGCCATGCTCCTGCCGGCGCTGCTCAAGGCCCGGCAGGCGGCTTGGACGGTCCAGTGCGCCAGCAACCTTCGACAGATCGGCGTGCTGCTGGTGATGTACTCCAACCAGTCAGGCGGGGCGTATCCGCTGGCGGCAAGCTACAAGACCCGCAACGCCGACGGCTCGGTGATGACCACCGCGCAGAACCTCGCCCGGCGGTGGCGTAACGAACTGACCAACGCCGGGATCATCCCCAATACGGATTACATCTGCATGACCGATCTGGCGACAACGTACAACCAGAAATCGTGGGCCAAGTTGTATTGCCCGGCCTACTACGAAGCCCTCGGTGGGACTTCGCAAGGCAGTTCGTACGCCAACGCCCTGCCCAGCAAGTACCTCCCGGCCAATCGGGGCATCGGGGGATACACTACCGACGACAGCAGCAAGCCGGACGTGTGGACCAAGGTTCACGAGGTGCAGAACGCCCCGACGGTGGTGGCGTTGTTCGAGACCGCGTCGGATTGGCAGACGGTCATCGGCAGCGGCTCCCGGGGCAGCCTGCGGTTCCGTCACAACAACGGCGCCAACTACCTGTGCGCCGACAGCCACGTCGAATGGCAGCCCCGATCGTTCATGGTCACGGCGGCGCAATTCGACAACGCCATGAAGATCAGGAAATAGTACTTTCCCGTCCATCGTTCCCCGTCACCGTGTGTTTTGCGCGGTGAGATGATTTCACCGATCCTTTTTTTACTGTTTTCATGACCCTGCGCCGAGCTCCCCTGGCGCGACGCCCGGATCAGCCACCGCAAGAACGGGATTAACGGGTCGATGTTCTTCGCCGCCATGATCGCCGCAGCATTCGTAATGGACGATCCCCTGGTGGTGGTCGATGCCGGATTGGCGGAAATCCCGAAGTGTTGGCGGCTATGCGCGGAAATGCGCCGGACGATCGAACACTGCCGTCGAGTGGGATTCAGCGCCGATCATTTCGAGGGAGTCTTTGATGACATCGAGCGCTACCTTGGCCATTACCATCCGGTGCATACGAACAACAGCGCGGCGTTGGTGATGGCTGGGTTTCTGCTCGGCGACGGCGACTTCGGGAAAACCGTGGGGTTGGCCGTTACCGGGGGCTGGGAAATCGACGCAGCGGCGCCTCGGCCGGTTTGATCATCGGCGCCATGCTCGACGCCCGGCGGCTGCCGTCGAAATGGACGGCGCCGCTGAACGATCTGCTGCGATCGAAAATCGTCGATTGCGATCCAATCCCCAGCGGCGAATGCGCCCGTCGGAGATCTGACATCGCCAAGACGGTCCTGACGCGGGTTTGATGCCAAATCCGACACTCATTACGATGCCGGCATGGAGGTTCCACCGATGCCCCCGATGTCCCCGCCGCCGCCGGGGGCCACCATTCCTTCCGGCACTACGATCCTCGTGCGATCGGGGTGGCAGACCGTCAACATCGGCGATATCGCCCACACCCCCGGCCTGCTGTCGGTGTTGGAGAGGCACGCGCCGCACGCTTCGGTGATCCTGTGGCCCAGTCGCCTGGATCGCGGCGTCGAGCCGATGCTGCGGCGACGATTCCCCAAGCTGCGCATCGTCCGCGACGGGATGTGGCGAGGGGGCGATCCTCGATCGGACGATCCGACGGCCGATCTCGCCATCGCCGAGGCCGCTGTGCTGATCCACGGCTCGGGGGCCGGGATTTATGGCGGGGCCACCGAGCTGCGCCGATGGCGCGAAGCCGGCGGCAAGCCCTACGGCGCGTTCGGCGTGACCCTCGGCAGCGGCATCGGCGACGCCCAACATCGCCCTTCGCTGGAACCGCAGCTGCGGGAGTTGATCGACCACGCGGCGTTCATCTTCACCCGCGAGACCCGATCGCTGGGATTGCTGAGGGATTCGGGCGTTTCCGGGCCATACTTGGGCTTCGCGCCGGACGCGACCTTCGCCATCGACTTGCGGGACGACGCCGCGGCCCAACGGCTGATGGATGCTCATCGCCTGGACGACGACCGCTTCATCTGCGTGGTCCCTCGGTTGCGAATCACGCCATATTGGGAAATCCACGGGCACACCAACCTCGCCCCCGAAGAGATCGCCCGTCGAACGGAGATCAACCGGCACCATGCCGACCCCGACCACGCCAAGGTGCGGTACGCGATCGTCGCGTGGGTTCGCCAAACCGGCGGGCGCGTCCTGCTGTGCCCGGAGATGACTTATCAAGTGGGGATCATCCGGCCGCTGCTTTTCGATCCCCTGCCGGACGACGTCAAGCCTTCGGTCGCGTGCATGGATCGTTACTGGCTGCCCGACGAGGCCGCCTCCATTTATCGACGGGCCCGCATGGTGCTGAGCATGGAATGCCATTCGCCCATCATCGCCTTGGCCAACGGTCGTCCGGCGTTCTACCTGGCCCAGCCCGAGGACACCTGGAAGGGCCAGATGTATCCCGACTTGGGCTTGGCCGATTGGAGGCTGGATTTACAGTCCATCGAGGGGACGGCAATCGCCGAGCGGATGCTGGGCGTCCACGAGGGATACGAGGACGCCTTGGCCAAGGCCCGCGATGCCAAGGCCCTGGCCGATGCGAAACACGCCCATGCCATCGGCGTGGTGGGTCGAATCCTCGCCGGAGACAAGGTTCCATGACCCATTCGGCAGTGCTTGTCGATTGAGTCCGAAATTGGGGATCAGATCAGCCTTGGCGCCCCCGAAAAGCGAATTTGAAATCTGAAATTTGAGATATACCGCACGCCGACCCTATTGAGACAATTCGCTTGGAGGAAACCGCGGGATACCTTGCAGGTGCCGGTGCGTGTGGGTGTCTCGCGGAAGACTGCGAGCGGTATCATACAAAAGAAATCTCTCGCCACGGCGCAACGACGCAACGGAAGACAAAGCGTAGGTCTTTTCCGTATTTCGTGGCGTCGCGGCGTCGTGGCGTCGTGGCGTCGTGGCGTCGTGGCGTCGTTTTTTCGGGTCTTTTCCGCCGCTATCGCCTCGGCCTTCATCGGCCTTCATCGGCGTTCATCGGCGTCGATCGGCGGTTCTTTTCGTCCACCATGAACCAGGATGAACAGGATAAAAGGATCGAGGCGCGCGGCGATCCCGGCCTAATCGCCTTATCCTGTGAATCCTGTTTATCCTGTGAATCCTGATCTTAATTCTTCAGCCCACGGCGGCCCTCTCCACCAGCGCCGGGGGCTCCAGCCTCAGCAGTGTCCTCGGCGGATCATTGACCGGCTTGGCCGCCGGTGCCAGCGGACACTTCAGCACTTCGGTGAACCTTGGCACCGGGTACGACTACCTTGGGGTTCGCATCATCGCCAGCGCCAGCGGAGGCAGCGGCGCGAACAACAACTTCATCACCATCGACAACGTCCATCTCGTTCCCGAGCCGTCGGGCTTGGCGTTGCTGGGATTGTCGGGGCTGTTCCTGGTCCGCCGGGACGCCGCGATCAGACCCGCTGAGCCTCGCATCATCCAGCCCCAAGGCGTCTGTCCCATCGCGGGTCGGCCGGCGGAAAACCCGCCCGCCGACCCGCGATCTTTTTGCTATCTCCTGTTTTGTGGGCACAGCCACCGGCACCCTTCGCCTTCGCCCCGGCCCGGGCCGTGACAGATGCTTTGGGCATCGGTAGAGTGGGCGGGTGAAGAATGGGCGGTGCGACGGAGTGTTGCCGATGCGGTTGGGTCAAGTCATCAACGTGTGGATCGCAGGGGCGTGGATCGCCGGGGCACCGATGGCGGTGACCGGGCCTTCATCGGCGCGGGGGCAGGAGTTGGTCGAGCCGGAGACCGTTTACGCCCCGCCTCAGCCGCCGCGTCCGGAGCAGGGCGTCAACGAAGGCGGCGTGAGCATCGACCTGACCGTCAACTATTTCACCGACTACGTGTTTCGCGGGATCGAGCGCTTCGATGTGGCCGAGGACCGGCCGAACATCCAGCCGGGCGTGAAGCTTTCATTCGACCTGGGAAAGCTGCCCCACCCGTTCATTGGGGTCTTCGCCAACATTCAGGATTCCGACCCGATTTCCGATTTCGAGGAAATTCGCCCTTACATGGGCTTCGAGTGGTCGCTGCGTCCGTTCCTCATCGGAGCGGGTTACAACAGCTACATCTTTCCCGATCGCGCCCTGCTGGATACCTCCGAGGTCTGGACGCGATTCACCCTGGATGACGCCTATCTCCTGCGGATGGAAAAGCCGTTGATCTCGCCGTACGTGTTTGCGGCCTATGACGTGGATGTCTACCAAGGCTGGTACTTCGAGGCGGGCGTCGAGCATGTCTTTAGCCTCGACGAGATCGGGCTGAGCCTCACGGCCCAGGCAAGCGTCGCGTACGTGCTGGGCCAGAGCCTGTATTCGACCACCCCCGGCGGGGAGGATTCGGGCTTCCAGCACTACCAACTCGGCCTGATCGGCAGCTACTCGCTCAACCGCCTGATCCGCGCCAACAACCGCTACGGTGAATGGACCCTCCGCGGCTACCTCTACTACACCGACGGCCTGAGCGACGCGATGCGGTCCACCACCCAACTCTGGGGCGGCGCGGGGATCGGGTTCCACTACTGATCCAACCTTGGGCTTCCCCTCGAACAATGGGCGCGCCGACGAGATTGTTCGAGGTTCGCCTCGAACTATTCAGGCTGGGATGGCCAACGAACCGTGTGGCCGTTCGCGATCGTGGAACACCTCGGGGTGCTCGAAGACCGGCTGCCTCGCCCGCTCCCGAGTCGCGTAATGCCCGCGATGCACCAGATCCGTCTTGGGCGTTCCCCCGAAGCTTTCCATCGGGCATTGTCCAGGCAGTGCCCGCAGCTCCTCATCCCCACCTGCATTGCCGGCGATGTTCCACACGGCGCGGTGGAGTCGGCTGCTTCTCCTTGCCTCTGGGCGCCCATCGAGACACAAATCAATCAATGACGTACAAGGGCACGGTCAAAGGCGGTGTGGTGCTGCTGCCGTCGGAGGCGTATTTGTCGGATGGTGTTGAGGTGGAAGGGAACACCACCGAGGCGCTGCCGAGTGATCCACCGTTTCTCAAGCAGATCCTGAAGCTGTCAAAACATCGTGACTGGCCCCCCGATTTCGCCCTGAACCACGCCCACCACGCCAAGGGATATCCGACCAAGCCATGAGAACGGTGTTTGCCGACACGTTCTATTTCCTGGCATTGCTCAACCGGCGGGATCCAGCGCACGGGCGAGCGGTCGAGATTTCGCGCACACCGAGTCTGTCCCTGCTGACAACGGAGTTCGTGCTGCTTGAACTGGCCGATGCCCTTTGCCAGCCTTATCAACGAGAGGACGTGCTGGCCATCTGTCGGGTGCTGGAAACCGAAGCAAATTGCCGGCTGATTCGCGCCGGCCCCGAACTGTTGGTCCGGGGCAGGAAGCTATGGCAGGAACGAGGGGATAAGGCTTGACCTTTGACCAATTGCATTTCCTTTGTCGCCATGGCGGATGCCAAGGTTCAAGAGGCACTGACTGGTGACAGGCATTTCGAACAAGCGGGCTTCAAAGCCTTGCTGGCCTAAGCATGGACGGATTCGGCACTCCCTTGACGTCGTGTCGGGGCCCCTTGTCGGGGGCGTGGGCCGTATCGACGAATGGCTTGTAAAGTACTATAATAGAGCATTTTACAGATATCCCCCCCGTTTCGTTTCGCCATGACGGTTGGGAATTGATCGCCCGGACACCCGCAATAATTTTTTATCAACCGTGAATTTTTTTCCTTGCATTCCCATGTGCGCAGGTTATCATGTGAGAACGAACGCACATGGCGACCTCGACCGCTTCATCCCGACCGGCCACCTTGGGCGACGTCGCCCTGCGTACCGGCGTTTCCAAAGACACCGTCGCCCGGGTCTTGCGTGGAGAGTTCGGCTATGCCCGGCCGGCGTTCGCCAAACGGGCCGCGCGGGTGCGCCGGATGGCGGAGCAACTGGGGTATCGCCCGAACGCGGCGGCCAAGACCATGCGTTCGGGGCGATCGCCGCACATCGGCGTGCTGATCCGCAATGCCGCCCACGGGGAGGCCGGGCTGACCAATCCCCTGGGCTTCGAGATGATCATGGGGATCAACTTCGGCCTGGAAAAAGCCGGGTACATGGTCTCGCTGGTTCGCCTGGACGACATGCACCATCCCGACACGTCGCCGCTGCGGATTTTCCGCGAGCATGTGCTGGAAGGGATGATCGTGGTCAGTTTCCTGCCCGAGGACGTGGCCTCGTCGGTGCAAGGCATGTTCGCCAACTGCATCTGGTGCGACGCCAACACCTGGCAACCGACCCACTGCATCCACCGCGATGAAAAACGCGCCGGGCGCCTGGCCGCCAAGGCGATCCTGGGGACGGGCATTCGACGGTTGATCTACTTCGGCGGCCCGGTTTTCGAGCCGGGGCACTACAGCGCCGCGGATCGCCGTCGGGGGGTGTTCGACGCCGCCGAGACGTTCGGCGCCGAGGTGGTCGAGGTCGTCTCGTCGCGGAACCACTGCGCGGTGGCGACGAAGGAGGTCTTGCCGCGGCTGTCCCCGGACATGGGCGTGGTGGTCGCCGGGGTGGGACAGGCGCGCGGATTGGTGGCGGCGGCGGCGCTGGCCGGCGCGGTGCCGGGGCGAGATTTCGCTTTGACCTGCTGCGACGACAGCAACGAGTTGGAAGTGCAGATGCCGGCATTGACCCGCACCCGTTTCAACCGCTCGAGCATGGGCGACGCCGCGGCGCGGATGATGTTGCAACAGATCGAAGGCGACGGCCCACCGGAATCGCTGTTGATGAAGGACGAACTGATCCTTGGAACAACCCATATGATTTCAGACGCCGCACCGAGTGGTGCGGGATCGGTCTGAAACCATTTCCCACAACCCGGGGCCAAAGCGCCCCAGTACGGAGGTCAGATTATGACACGGACAACCATGCAATCAGCAGCCGCGGCTGCTTTACTCGCGGCCATCGCCATACCCACCGCGTAAGCGGCGGTGTGGACGGGTGCGACAAGTAGTGATTGGTACACGACAACCAACTGGAATCCGGCAAATGTTGTCGACGCAACAACCGAGACTGCCGAGTTTGGCACGGATGCCGGAACGGTTGCCAACCAACCGACGACGGCAAGGAATACAACTGCCACCCAATGGGTGATTGGTGGCGTGACCTTTACCGGTGCCGGGTGGACCATTTCTCCTGGCAACAACACCACGCCCGCGCCGGTGGGCATCCGCATGGGCGGCGGCGGCACTGATGGGTGGTCCAGCGCCGGCGCGGGGGTCAACCTCGTCAACGCCACCGTGCAACTGGGTAATGGGGGTAGCACGCTACAGACGATCTCGGTCGACACAGGCAACACGCTGGTTTTTGGTGGCGGGAGTAAGTTCACCATCCAGCAGCAAAAGACCGGTGCGGGCACGGTGGTGTTTCAAGGCACGACTCCCGCTACCCTCAGCACCCAACAGGGGCTGAACGTCACTGCGGGAACCGCACTCATTAACACCGCAACGGGATATAAGACCGACACAGCCAAGGTTGACGGTGACTGGATTGTTTCCGGTGGTGTACTCGGCGGCACGGGCACGATCAAACTGGGGGATCAGTACATTAGCATTAGTGATATCGGTTTTGGCCCGCAGGATGTGATCATCCAGTCCGGTGGAACTCTGAACCCCGGGGGCAACGGCGACTACGGCGCTCTCATTGGCACCCTCACTGTCAGTGCTGTCGACAATCACCCTGATGACCGCGACAGCAGCGTCTACATCCAGTCCGGTGGCAAACTGGCGGTGAATGTCAGCAAATCGTCCATGACCGCCGATCTGCTGGCGATTAGTAGTACCGTCGCTGGCAACAATGTCCTCGATCTTTCCGCAGGCGGCGGGATCCTGGACATTCTGGCGGACGGGTCGTTCGCGGTGAACGACCGCTTCACCATCGCCACCTATGACGGCCTCGTCGGCAGCTTCGGATCAATTCTCGCCAACGATGCGGCCACGTCCAACTGGACGGTGGACACCAGCGTCCCGACCAAGCTGGACATCGTGTACGTCCCCGAGCCGGCGTCGCTCGCCGGGCTGGGGATCGGCGCGGTGGCGTTGCTGGCGCGTCGTCGCCGGGTGTGAATCGGCGTTGATCGCCGGGGCCGCGCCGCGGCCCCGGAGATGCTTGGCCCGGTTCGTGTGCCGGGCGATGGGAGGTCGGATGCTTCGATTTTCGGGAGTCGCCATGCGCAAGCGAACCGCGCCCGATCCCTTGGGCTTCACCCTCGTGGAACTGCTGGCGGTGATCGGGATCATCGCCGTCCTGATCGCGTTGCTGTTGCCGGCGATGAACAAGGCGCGGGACGCGGCCCGCGTGGTGCAATGCGCCAGCAACCTGCACCAGATCGGGATCGGCATCGTCAACTACGCCGGGGATTACCAGAGCCGCCTGCCCCAGCCGTTCTCGAAGATCAAGGCCGACGGCAGCTACGAGATCAACGAGCCGCAGTGGACGCACTACGCCCGCTTCGGCGCCACCACCCTCAACGGCAACCCGGAGCTCCAGCACCTGACGCGCACGCCCATCTCCCTGGGATTGCTGGTTTCCCAGAAATATGTCGCGTCGGCGGAGGTGATGTATTGTCCGTCGCAGAACGTGTTCGACTGGAGCTACGACAAGTTCAACGGTCCGCCTTGGGTGGCGCTGCGGGATTCGAGCCAAGCCGGCGACTGCTATGTGGGATACAACTACAACCCCAACATCAAGGACACCGCCGGCAAGAAAATGCTGTACTTGAAGTTGTCGCACCTCAAGCCGGAGGGCGTGCTGGCCATGGATTTGCTCAGCCGCGGGTTCGGCTCGATGGCCCACGGAAACCGCTGGAACGTGCTGTTCGGGGACCAGAGCGTGCAAATGCGCCAGTCGCAGCAGGCGTTGGATGTGGTCCGCAATGCCGTGACGATGTCCTCCAGCTGGACCAGTTTCGCCCCGGCGTTCAAGTTGATCGTCGAGCAATGAGCCACCGGGCCTTCGTCCGGCGAGCAGGGATGAAAGGAGAGCCGATGTTCGTGCGTGGATCGCCACAATTTCAAGGAGTCGCCGTGCCCGACGGATACCCGTCGCAACGCCCGGGCTTCACGCTGGTGGAACTGCTGGTGGTGATCGGGATCATCACGCTGTTGATCGCCATTTTGCTGCCGGCGTTGAACAAGGCGCGGGCCAGCGCCCAGACCGTCGCCTGTCAATCCAACCTGCGCCAGATCGGGCTGGCCTACCGGATGTACATCGACGAGAACCGCAATTACCTGCCTTACTTCTACTGGAAAGACCGCCGACCCGGGGGGATCGCCAGCGCCCTGTTCTGGGATTTCCTTTCTCCGTATGTCGGCAAAGGCTCGACCGACTCGGTGGCACGGGCCAAGCGGTCGCTGTTGTTCACCTGTCCGTCGGCGATCGAGCAGGGCTTGGGGTATGGGCAGAACAAGTTCATGAACGCCCCCGGATACACCTCGACCGGGGATTTCCAGACCGACAACTCCGGCAACATCCTGTACGATCACCCGCCGTTGAAGTTCAACAAGGTGAGCCATCCCAACTCGCGGACGATCTGCGCCGACAGCGACAGCGGATCGGCGTCATTGTCGGTTTATCGTCGGCTTCCCACCGTCACCCGAGCCTCGAATTGGCAGGACTGGATCAACAACGATCCGTACGACGCGGCCCCGCTGCGCCATGCCGGAAAGCGGGCCAACTATCTCTTCCTCGATGGCAGCGCTCGCACCCTTGAACCGGCGGACGCCTACTACGCGATCCACGATCCCCTGGTACTGAAGTGAACTCGTCGTCTCGTCGCCCATTTCGGCGTCGGCAAGAGAGAGAAGGTATTCCATGCGCCCCAAATTGCCCATATCCACCCCGCGGCCCAGTCATCGCCCGGCCATCCGCCGGCTCGGGATCGTCCTCTTGTCGCTGGCATTGATGCCCGCGCCGTGTCCGGCACAACAGGACATCGGTGCCGAATACCGATGGGGCAACGTGCCCATCGGCGGAGGGGGATATTTCATCAACGTGCTGCCGCATCCGACGCGGGCCGGGGAGTTGTGGGTCGATTCGGACATGACCGGGCCGTTCGTGCGACGGGCGCCGGGGGAGGCGTTCGTCAACACGTCCTATTTCAGCCATGCGATGGACAATCCGACCACGGCGATCCACGCGGTGAGCGACATCGCCATCTCCGCGGCGCGCCCTGATACGGTGTTCGCCAGCGTCCGCGGCAATGGACTGCTGCGCTCGACCGATTCGGGCAAGACCTACCAGGTCGTGTATGAGGTCTCATCGTTTACCAAGCAGAGCGGCCCGGAGCTGGCGATCGACCCGGCGAACCCCGACGTGATCTATCGCGGCACCGACGACGACGGGCTGTTCCGCAGCGTCAAGGGAGGCGACTTCGGGACGTGGGAAAAAGTGATCGTCTCGGATCAGGCCGAGGAGAAGGCGACGCACCTGGCGATTTTTCCGCCGCAGTCCCCACGGGTGGATGGGCGCAGCGGCGTGGTGTACGTTTCGGTTTCGGGGTTGGGCATGCACGTGAGCCGGGACGGGGGCAAGACCTTCGCGTTGGTCGAGGAGAACAAGCCGGCGGGCATGGCCGAAGCGGTGCCGGCGGAGGTGATGTTGCTGGAGGAGACGTTCGAGGCCGACAAGAGCGGGCAGGCCAAGGGGTGGACCCTGCTGGAATCGTGGATGCGCGGGGCGGTGAAACTGGGCGGGCAGGAGGATCGGCGCTGGCTGGAGGCCGGGGAGAAGGCCAAGTTCGCCGGGCGCTGGGTCGATTTGCCGTCGAATGTGGTCGAAGTGACGCTGTCGCTGGAGGCCGGCGAAAAGCCGCACGAAACGGCCGGGGCGCAGTTGGTGTTCATGACCGACGAGGGGAAGAAGGAAAAGGCGAATTGGAAGAAGGCGCTGTTCCTCAAGCCGCCGCTGGAGCAGTGGACGCCGCTGTCCACGTCGGTGGTTGTGCCCCGGGGTGCCAAGAAGGTGGGGATCCAGATCGGGAGCCAAGCCAAGGCGGGCAAGGGGTTGTTCTCGAGGATCAAGTTGACCGGCAAGACCGACGGCACGGCGGCGGCGCCGCGCATGAACCCCAGGAACGTCAAGCAAATGGGGATGGGACCGGACGGGACGCTGTACCTGTGCGACGGGAAGCTGGTGGCATACAACCCCGAGCGCGGCTGGCGCGACTTGACCCCGGAGGCGCCGGGGGGCGGCGTGGGCACTCTGGCCGTCCATCCGCGCAAGCAGGGGTATCTCTTGGTGACGGCCGGCAAGATGGAGGGGCACGTTTCCCCGCTCTATCGCTCGCGGGACGACGGTAAGACGTGGGACGGGCCGTTTTTCGCCCGGGATCAACGGTGCCAGCGGATGAGCTACACCGACTCACCCGCCTGGGCGTTCTATTGGCCGGCGGCGGGTCCGGCGGTGCTGGCGTTCGATCCACACGCCGATGGCCGGGCGTGGATCGGCGATGCCTACATGGTCTGGCAATGCGACGATGTTTGGGCCGACGAACTGGTCTGGTCGGCGCAGTGGCGCGGGCTGGAGGACACGGTGCCGGTGAGCCTGGCGGTGTCGCCGCGGGCCGACGGCAAGGGGACCGAGCTGTTCGCGGTGGGCGCCGACATCCGGGGCATGCGATGGGAAGATCCCCACCAACTCCCGACGAACCGCATTGGGGATAAGGATCCCAAGGCGATGCGCGGCAATAACATGTGTTCGATCGCCACCTGCGAGAACCAGCCGCTGCGCTGGTACGGAGCGACCAACGGCAGTTGGTCCGGTCCCAGTGACATCGTCCGCTCCGATGACGGGGGATTACGCTGGCGGAAGATGAACAACCCCATTCCAGATCAACCGAATCACGGCGGGGCCAAGATCGCCGTCTCGGCCACCAACCCGGATGTCGTGGTCTATAGCCCGGGGCTCAAACTCGCCCCGCGCGTCAGCCGCGACGGCGGGCAGACCTGGACCGTCGCCAAGGGCGTCGATGGGTTGTCCAACAGTAACCGCAACTTCAGTTTTGACGAGTACATCGCCGCCGACACCGTGGACGGGGACGTGTTCTACGCCCACAGCCCGCTGCACAACCGCTTTTACATCAGCCGCGATGCCGGGCTGACCTGGACCGACACCGGTGCCGAACTGCCCAGGCGGACCGGATTCGAAGGGCAAAACACCTCCCCCATCAAATTGGTCGCCAAACCCGGCGTGGCCGGAACCATCATGCTTTCGATCAGCGACAACGGGCTTTTCCGCAGCACCGACTATGGCAAGTCGTTCGAGAAGATCGAACCGTTCGTCGGCGGACAGGCCTGCGGGGTGAGTTATGGCACCCCCTCGCCGGGGAGCGACCAGCCGACGATCTACGTCATCAATTACCTCCAGCGCGACGACCCCAAGAGCGTCTTTCGCTCGCTCGACGACGGGAAAACGTGGCAAAGAATCGGCAACGAGATCGTCGAGACCTCGCACTCGCTGAGTTTCGTCGCCAGCCGCCAGGTCTTCGGGCGGGTGTATTTCGGGACCAACGGCCGCGGGGTGTTCGTCGGGGAGCCGAAATAGGGGTCCGAAATCGGTCCGGTCGGGGCGCTTCGCGCAAGAAATTAGCCGGAATTCGGCGGAATTTGCTTGTATCGGCGCGGGCGCGATGTATAATATCATCCACGGCTTGAGTTGGGTGTTCCGTCGGTTCCGTTCGGAGGAGTGAATCATGACCACGATAAAGGGCAATTGGCTGGCGAATGCGGTGTTGGTCGGCGGCTTGTGCGCCGGCGGTGCCCAGGCGGCGACGATCACCGCCGTCAACACCGGCACGAGCGACCTGATCGTCAGCAGTATCACGATCAACCAAGGCGGAAGCCTTGGTTCCGTCACCTACAACGTCTCAAACATGATCGGCATCGACATCACGGCTTTCGCTTCGGGCAACCCCGCTGCCGTGGTGAAGATCGGATCGTCGATTCCCGCCGTCAACACCCGCGCCGCTTTGCTGGACGGGGACATCGATTTGGGAACGGGGCTGGCCAACATCAGCACCGCCACCGGTGCCATGACGTTGAACTTCGCCCAGCCGGTGGTCAACCGGGAAGGCGCGGAGATCATCCTCGCCGAACTGGGCGGCAACGACACCTTCTGGCTTCCCAACAAGACCAGCGGCGCGACGAGTTTCAGCACGTGGACCACCAGCGTTTCCCACAACGGCGGCGCGGCCGCGGCGATTTCGCGGAACTGGTCGGTGCAAGGCAATTCCGATAACAACAACAACGTCGAAACCTTGTCCGAACTGGAAACGGCGACCTTCGTCCAAAGAACCACCTCCACGCAGAACATCGGGTTCATGGCGATTGACCTGAGCGACCTGGGCTACAGCTTGGGCGATTCGATCTCATCGCTATCGATCCGCAGCGACACCGGCTTCGGCTTGGATCCGCTGTTTCTCACCGCCATTCCCGAGCCGGCGTCGCTGACGCTGCTGGGTGCCGGTGCCGTGGCGATGCTGGGGCTTGGACGCCGGCAACGCTAGATCGGAAATGGCGCGCGATGGGATTTGCCGGCGATATCGGCGGTCGGCCCTTGAGGCTGCTTTTTCGCGCTCGAATCTGACTTGACACCATCCAGACGGGCGATAAGGTTAAACGGCTCAAACGCGCGGGCAATTCCCGCGATGTCGTCCAGCACCTTTAGCTCAATTGGATAGAGCGACGGTCTACGGAACCGTAGGTTGCAGGTTCGAGTCCTGCAAGGTGCGTTTCACATCACTTCCGCCGAGTCCGCCGGATGCGGACCTCCGCCGACCGTCGGCGGTGCGGCTTTCGACGCTTTTTCGCGCGGTGTTACACCGCGCAAGAGGTGCAAAGGAGCCGCATCATGCCGCGTATTGTTCCCGCCTATAGGCTGCGCTCCTGCGTGCCCGTGCCGGCCACTGCCGACGACGCGGTCGCGCTGGCCAATGCCGGTGCCCTGGCCGAGACACTTGACATCACCGTGCGCACCTTCGGCGGCGAGAAGTTCGACCGCATCATCGACTGCGAGCTGGGCGCCAAACCGGCGATGGAGGATGTGGCGATCCCCGTTCCCGCTCAAGAAGCGTGGGAGACCCGCGAGCCCGAGGGCGCTGCCGGAGCAGCCAGACGACGACATTCCGTTCTGATCAGCGGCACTGCCGCACCTGTGCATCCGGTACAGCAGCACACAGAGATTCAGGAATGGAAACGACAAGAAGCTCAATCCCGAATTCCGACGCGAACTTCGCCTCCCAACTGAAGCCGGGCGCGCATCTGCTGGTGAGAGTGAAAAGCAACCTGATTTTCGAGCCTTTTTTGCGATTGTCCGATGGATCGCATCTGGCCAAACTCTACCGCTGTCAAAAAGATCGCCGCCATGACCGCGACGGCGTCATCGTGCGGATCATCGACTACACCTTTGATGATCCCAATCGTCCGGGGAACGGCCAGAAGCATCGACTGCTCAGCACGCTGCTGGGTCCGCTGGCGGATCCGGCGGCGGTGCTGGTCGAACTTTATCATGTGCGTTGGGAGGAGGAGTTGAGCATCGACGAGATCAAGACCCACGAGATGGACGGGCGGGCGACGGTGCCCAGCCAGACGCCGGCGGGGGTGATCCAGGATATCTACGCGATGCTGATCGATCACTTTGTCATTCGCGTGCTGATGTTCGAGGCCGCGACCAAAAAGGCGATCGCCCGAATGCCATTCACTTAGCGTGAAAGCGGCTGGGAAAAATCGCCTTATTGGTCCAAGACTGCTGTTGAGTTCGCCGACTTTGGCCCTTACGTGACTGCCATGCGCGATCGCCCCGATTCGACTTTCCTTCACGGGAACACTGAAGATTCTGGGTTGCCGCCTGCCCGAATACCCGAGTCGTCCCGCCGGACAACGCCGGTGGTAGGAGAATCTGTTGACCGAGATTGGCGAGGATGTGCTGCCGCGGCGTCGCAACCGCATCAACCCGCGTGTGATCAAACGGAAGATGAGCAAATGGAAGAAAAAAGTCCGACCCATCGCCACTATCCCCAAACCGGCAAGCTTTTTCGAGAGTCAATCGTACTGCTTCGTTGAACGGTATTGGGATTAGGCGTCTTGCGGTGGGGGGAGTTGGGCGATGAAGTCGGCGAGTTGGAGGGCCGTGGGGCTTTCGGCGGTGCGGATGTAGTAACCGCTGGTGCCCACGCCGCAGCAGAGGCTTTCGGGCAGGCTCATTCCGAGCATTCGGCCCAGGCAGAATCCGGCGTTGAAGTGATCGCCGGCGCCGGTGCTGATGCGGGGTTTTTGCACGAACGGTCCGTCGAACTTCGCCGACTCATCGGCCGTCGCCGCCGCGGCACCGCGACGCGGATGGATCACCACGCATGACAAATTCAGCTCCGACCGAATCGCTTTGGCATTTTCCACGATCGCCGACTCCGGGTCTTCCCGTCCCGGCAGCCCCAGCACGTCGGCCACCTCCATCGACTCCTTGAGGTTTAGTCCCAGGATCACATCCACCTGATCCTGAAACCGTCCCAACAATTTCAGCGCCTCAACAATATCCTCGTTCGTGCGCTTCTCCGGATCGGCCAGATCCACGAACAGCTTGCGATGATGGCGCTCGAGGTTCGGAATCACCTCATCAAGCAACTTGGCCCAGATGCGGCTCATGTGCGGCAGCATCGTCCAATTCAACATTCCGATCAGCTTGGCATCGCTCATCAGCGACTTGAGCCGATCTCGCCCCACCCGCGAGACCAGGTTATCCCATGTCACATCGCCCAGGTTTTGGATTTTCCCGAGCATCAGCTTGCCATCGTTGAACTCCAGCGCATCGGTATGTCCCGGCTCGGCGATCGAGACCACCTTTGCCCGCCGCGCGAATTCCTTGAACACCGGGTGCAGCGTCGGAAATCCCAGATTGCCGATGTACGTCACGCTCATCCCCAGCGTGGCCAAGGCGTTGGCCATGGTCGGGCCGTTGCCGCCCGATTTCATCCCCTTGACCACCAGTTCGTAATTCGAGCTTTGCCCGGCGGCGGCGAGGATCTTGCGACCCAGCCCGTCGATCGTCTCGATCGGCTCGAACGTCTCGTGATCCCGCCGCTTGTCCACGACGGCGATAATCTCATCGACGAATC
Organism: Tepidisphaerales bacterium; assembly: GCA_038329845.1. Taxonomy (GTDB): domain Bacteria; phylum Planctomycetota; class Phycisphaerae; order Tepidisphaerales; family Tepidisphaeraceae; genus JBBQNJ01. The sequence goes on from JBBQNJ010000029.1 coordinate 17,758, forward strand.
CGTCCAGCCCCAGCAGCGCCTTGCTGTCGGCGAGGCTGCCCGCGGCCTCGAGCAGCTTGCGACTGGTGAGTTCGCAGATTTGCTGGCGCGACAAGGACATGAGCAACCGCCGTGTGGGGAACCGTTTGAATGGACGCCGCCGGTGCCGTCAGGGGCGACAACGCCGCATCCCGAACGCATCACTGATGCGAGACATCCTCGACCGCCGAGGGGGTCATTTCAGTCTGGGTGGTTGGGCCGCTGGTGGCCGAGGGCGTTGACGGCGTCGCCGCGGGGGTCGCTTTGTCCGTCGTTGGCGGCGTGCCTTCCATCGCGGTGGTGATCGGCGCTGGCTCGAGCGGTTCGCTATCCGCGAGGGGCGCGGGCAGTGGCGGAACGGCGGTGTAGGTCACGGGGACGATCTCACCATGGTATACCGCCTCGGACCCCGGCGGCTCGATGATCAGCATTCCCGGCAGGATCGCGGTATTGGCCAGAAACATTGCCGGATCCACGAAAAAATGCTGCCATTCGGGAATATCCAGTTCCGGCTTGAGCGGATAGCGAACCGGAAAGGCCACCGTCGCGCCCATCGGGTAGTTCGCCGCGATCGGTTCCCAGTCGCGTCGGGCGATCGCCTCGTCCTCGACCAAAGGTTGAGCGCTGACCTCGGCGGGCGGCTGGGTGGTCTGCCAGCGGCATCCGGCGGCGCTGATCGCCGAAACCGCGAGGCACGCTCCGAGGCCCGAACGCACGATGCGACGGCGGCTAAGGATTGAGAACATGATCCACGTCCTTCTTGAAACTTTCAGAATCAAAATCCGCGATCCCGCCCCCGCTGATATCGTAGCGCTCGCCGGGAGGCTTAAAGTTCGACGGATCGCGCTCGGCCTGCTCGGCCCACGAGCTTGAGCGCGTGGCGGGTTTGCGATCGGTCGGCGCGCACGCCGCAACGGCGATCGCGATGCCGACCATCGCCGCTGCCCGGGCCACGGCACCCGCGCGGTGGCGATACGTAGTGACATACGGGTTGTTCATCGCGATGCGAATCATACGGTTCATCGACGGTCCGCGGCCGATCCGGCTTGATCGACGCTGTAGTTCGGCGATTCCTTCGTGATGGCGATGTCGTGCGGATGGCTTTCGGCCATGCTGGCGGCCGAGACCCGGCAGAACCGCGCGTTTTTCCTTAATTCTTCGATGTTTTTCGTTCCGCAGTATCCCATTCCGGCCCGCAGGCCGCCGACCATCTGGTAGACGAAATCGCCCAGCGGGCCGCGGTAAGGAACCCGGCCTTCCACGCCCTCGGGCACCAGTTTGCTCGTTTCCTTCACGCCGCTTTGGCCGTAGCGGTCTTTCGAGCCTTGGATCATCGCGCCCATGGATCCCATTCCGCGATACGTTTTATACCGCCGACCCTGGTGAATCACCAGTTCCCCCGGGCTTTCATCCAGCCCGGCGAACAACGACCCCATCATCACCGCGTGCGCCCCGGCGGCGATCGCCTTGCTGATGTCGCCGGAATGGCGGATGCCTCCATCGGCGATGACCGGCACGCCGGCATCCTCGGCCACTGATACCGCACCAAAAATTGCGCTGACCTGGGGCACCCCCACCCCCGAGATGATCCGCGTGGTGCAGATCGACCCCGGCCCGATCCCCACCTTCACCGCGTCGGCCCCGGCGTCGATCAGATCGCGCGCTCCCTCGGCGGTGGCGACGTTTCCCGCGATCACCTGGATATCCCAGGTTTTCTTGATCTCCTTGACCGTCTCGATCACGTTCTGGGAATGGCCATGGGCCGTATCCACCACCACCACGTCCACGTCCGCGGCGATCAGCGCTTCGACCCGGGCCAGGTCTCGCACACCCGTGGCCGCCCCAACGCGAAGACGCCCGCGCGGGTCCTTGCACGATTGGGGGAACTGATGCAGCTTGTCGATGTCGCGCATCGTGATCAGGCCGATCAGCCGTCCTTCGCCATCGACCAGCAGCAGTTTCTCGACCTTGGCCTCATAGAGAATGCGCTCGGCCTGGTCGAGGCTGGTGTTTTCCGGGGCGGTGACCAGGTTTTCGCGGGTCATCACCCCGCCGACCGGCCGGTTGTCGTCTTCCTGAAATTTCAGATCGCGGCGGGTCATGATCCCCACCAGCCGCGGCGGACGCTGCCCGCGCTGGCGGACGCGGCGATAGTTCTGCTCGTCCGGATCGCCCACCAGCGCGCCGACCGGCGCATCGACGATCGGAATCCCGCTGACGTTGTACTCCCGCATGATCCGCCGGGCCTGCCCGACCGTCGCCGACGGCGGCAGGGTGATCGGATCGACGATCACCCCGTTCGCGCTGCGCTTGACCTTCTCGACCTCGCGGGCCTGGCGATCCAGCGGGAGATTCTTATGGATGATCCCGATCCCGCCTTCCTGCGCCAGGGCGATCGCCAGCGCCGCCTCGGTCACGGTGTCCATCGGGGCCGAAATCAGCGGAATATTCAGTTCGATCGAGCGGGTGAGCCGGGTATGCGTGTCGGCGTCAGAGGGGACAAAATCGCTGCGCGAAGGGATCAGCAGCACATCGTCGAAGGTGATGCCATCGTGAATGATCTTGGGATGATCCATGTGCCAGTATTACGTTCCCGACCGGGGTTCTGTCAAGAGACGGGCAAACTCACGGGCAGGCAGGGCTGCGTCTGGCGCTTGGGAGTGCGGCCTCGATTCGAATCAATCGATGACATTCCTGCTTTTCTTGCGAGGTCAGGATGATTATTCGCTTGTTTACTCCGCAGGCCAAGGCTACCGTGGGTGCCTTCGCCATGCCGCCAGCACCAGTCTATATCGCGACGGTCTGCCTCGAGCGCAATCGCTGGGCGAGCCGTCAACCTTCCTTTCGAGTCAGCGAGTGGATGGCGCGCTTCACCGCCGATGGATTTACCGGGATCGAGTTGTGGGAGAACCACTATCTTCTGGCCGACGACGACGAGCGGGCGACACTGCGGGGCGCGGGCGCGTTCATCAGGGTCTATAACACCTACGCGGGTTTCAGCGACAACGCGACCGATGCCGCCCAGCGCGCCGCCGCGGCCCGAGCCATTGCGCAGCTGAATCCCGCCGGGGTCAAATACAATCTCGGCGGCGATGGCGCTCGGCTGGATGAATATCGGCGAAATCTCCTCATCTGGGCCGATTCGCTGCCATCATCGTGTCGGCTGCTGTGCGAGTGCCACCCGGGAACGGTACTTGAGAAGCTCGACGATGCCACGGCGTTCTTCGCCGACCTCGATCCGGCGCGTTTCGGCGTGATCGCGCATCTGGCGGGCGATGCCGCCGACTTGGAACGGCGAATAATCGCCTGGGGAGCGCGCCTGGGACATCTGCACCTGCAACGGCGCGAGCCTGAAGCGGCGACGACGACGGGCCGCACGCGGCTGGCGACGTGCGTCGAGGTTCTGCGAACGCACCACTATGGCGGCAGCGCTTCGATCGAGTTCACCCGCGGCATGGGCACCAGCGAGAAGATCGAGGCGATTTACGCCGGGGCGCTCACCGACATGAACGCCTTTGGCGACGCGTGGGGTTCGCCATGACGCCGATCACCATGCTGCATCTGGCCGCGGGGCGTTCGCAGTTGCGTCTGGAGAGTCCGCTCACCGAGGCGCTGCGCCGGATCGGGACGCTGCGAATCATCGAACAGGGTGGCGAACTCGATGATCCCCAGGCCCTCGCCCGGCTGCGCGAGGCGGATGTCGTTTTGACGATGTGGGGTGCCCGGCCGATCCCGCCGGCGCTGGGGGATGACCCGGGGCGGGTGCGCTATATCCTCAACCTCACGGCGAGCTGTCGCGGGTTTGTCCCGATCGAGATCATCCGCAGCGCGATCCCCGTGACCAACTGGGGCGACGCCCCGGGGCACGCGGTGGCCGAGGGGGCGGTGGCGCTGTTGCTGGCGGTCCTCAAGGACATCCGGCCGCGCTGCGAGAAAGTGGCGCAAGGCCAGGTTGGGGCGACCTCCCCGAGCCGCACGGGGTGCGGGGGGAAATGTACTACATCCCGCAGGTCAGCTCGCTGCGGCCGCGAATGCACCCGACGCAATGGGTCGGCGATCAGTCGGCGGCGTTCATCGAGCAGCAGAAGGACAGCCATCAGCCATGGATGCTGTTTTCAAGCTATATCCATCCGCATCCGCCGTTCGCACCGCCGTGGCCTTGGCACAAGCTCTATCGCTCGTTCAACATGCCGCCGCCGCATGTGCCCGAGGAATGGGCGAGCCTTCAGACGTACGTCAACCGGCGGCAAAACCGCTACAAGTACCGCGATCAAGGCATCGATAACCACTTGGTCCGCAACCTCAAGGCCCACTATTACGCCTGCATCTCGTTCATCGACTACCAGATCGGGCGGCTGCTCGATGCGCTCGATGCCACCGAGGAGCGTGAGAACACGTTGATCCTATTCACTTCCGACCACCAGATCATCGTCAGCCCCGAGGGCGTGATCACCATTCCGGCGGTCGGGTCCGCCAAGCCGAGCAACAGCACCGCGAAAATCCGCTTCATGCCCAGCGACCTGGGCGGGATGCAGTTGCACTACAACCGGCTTGGAACGCCCGAGGACTTCGAATACACCTTCAATGCCCCCGCGGCTGGCAAGTATGCACTCACGGCCCGCGTCGTCACCACCAGCGCCGATCAGCACCTGATGGTCGCCGTCAACGGCGCAGCGCAATCCACCGACATCGCGGTGCCTTTCACGGTCGGTGCCTGGCAGGTCACCCCGCCAGTCGAGATCACGCTGACAAAGGGCAAGAACGTGCTGAAGTTCTCCCGTCCCGATCCAGTCAAGGGACTGACGATCAAGGATTTCACCCTGACCCCCGTTGAATAACGGGGGCGGGGGGAATGCCATTCACTTAACGTGAAAACGGCTGGGGAAAGTCGCCTTATTGGTCCAAGACTGCTGTTGAGTTCGCCGACTTTGGCCCTTAAGTGAATGGCATTCGGGGCGGGGGGCCAATGGCGCCAGGGGCGCCAGGGGGCCGAGGAGCCGGCGCGAATGCGATTGGGATGAGCGACGCAGCCCGTGGGTGGTCGTGCGGCTCGAGGCGTGGTCGGCGGATCGGTTCAGCGGGTGACATGCGCCGGGCTGAGTTATACCGCTCGTGGCCTTCGGCGCAACACCCACAATGACTCGGCACCAGCATGAGTTTCCCGCGCGTTCCCAAGTGAATTGTCTCAATAGTGCCCGCGAGCGGCATAGCTTGCGGCCATAATGGTTTCGGTTGTCCCCGCCGGCGGGACAGGGATCGAATGCAGACCGGCTGGAAAATCTCGTGATTCATCGCCAACGCATTCGCCCGTGCAGGACCAGACGCGGACTCGGCGCCGGCCCGCGGCCTGGGGCAATTCGATCACGACTCGATTTTCCAGCGTGCCGTTAGCCGGCATCAAGTCCCGTTCACGCAGATCCGGCAGGGGGAGAAAGCCGTTGGCGTAGGCGGCGGCGACCTTCGCGTCAGTTTCGCTGATCACGCATGGATAGGCATGCTGGGGCTGCAACGCGTGGATCGTCCCATCGAGCAGCACGTCGCGGTGCCGGTGCCAGAATTGAAGGTATCGGCGAATCATGTCGAGGTGGTCGCGGGGAATCTCGTCGAGCCGGACGGATATCTGCGGCACGGTAAACATCGCGTGAATGAACTGCATGGCGGCGCTCTGGACGGTGTCGTCGTAGTGCCACATGACCATATCCGAGTGGACGGCGGTATTGCCGGCCAAGGCGCGCACGAGCATGGACCCTACGCGGTTGCCCGCGGCGTTATTCGGTTCATCGCCCACTCGGAAGATGTTGCCGTATCGGCGCATCGCCGGGCCGGTGTACGACTGGCGGAACCCGATCATGACGTCGGGCTTGATGGCGCGCAGCCGCGTGATCGCGTCGGTGAGCAGCCGGTCGGCCGCTTCGGGGACGGATTCGTAATCGCGTCCGCCACCGAAGGCGTCCTGGGTCTGTTCGTGGGTCGTGAAGCAGTCCACAAAGTCCAGCTTGAAGCCGTCGAGGTCATAGTCGCGGATGGATTGCTCGTAGATGCTGATGAGATACTCGCGCACGTCGGGGAAGCGCGGGTCGAGGATGAACCAGCGGCGTTGACCCGCGGGATCGGGGTTGAGAAACTTATCCTTGAACCGCCCGTAGGCCTTGGCATGGATGCCGACGTAGGGCACGCTGAACCATAGCAGGTACTTCATGCCCAGGGCGTGTACACGATCGACGTGGGCGCGGAAGTCGGGGAACTTGCTCGGCGCGGGTGCCCAATCGCCGCAGTAGGCGTAGCCGCGGTTTTGGTTGTCGGTCTGCCAGCCGTCATCGACAATCACCGAATCCATGCCGAGTTCTTTGGCCAGGGCACACTGCTTTTCGATGAGCTGGGGGGTGATGCCCAGATGAAAGCCGTACCAGGTCAAATACATCGGCAGCCGGGCGTGTTCGGGCACGGGGGCCGGCGCGTAGCGCGGCATCCCGGCCCACCAATCGCTCACGCCGCGCACGACGACTTCGTATCTCATCGGCCGGCGATCGAAACGCACCGTGGTGCGATACTCGCTCAACGGCGGCATGGGATCGACGAACAGCTCGATTCGGCAGGTCAGGCATCCGGTTTCCTCGGCATGTTGGGCACTGATTTCACAGGTGTTGATCGCGTCGGCGACGGCGAAAGTCAGGACGTTGTCACCGGCGTAATTGAACATGCTCCAAAGTGGGGCATCGCGGGCGGCGCTAGCGCGCGTCCGCGGGCGTCCCATGCCGCATAATTTGGTTTGCGCCAGGGCGCAGATTCGGTGGTGGACATTGATCACCGGGTGTTCCCACCAGATCGTCAACGGACGCGGGCGATTCGGGGTTGAACCGCTGATCTGAATGTCGAGGTATTCGATCCCGTGAGCCTCGCCGGGCCGGACAGAAAGCAACACCGAAAATTTCGGGTCCTCGTGCTGGAGTTGGATGTCACAATCGGCAATGCGTGTGTTCAAGGTCAGCATCCTGTGCGTATGACTTGCGCCACCTGGGCCTCATCGAGTTCAACACCCAGGCCGGTGCCGGTGGGGACGGGCAGGCAACCGTCGGGATCGAGCGGCAGCGCCAGATCGCCGCGCGCCTGTCCCCGCAGCAGCGGGCCGTGCAGACCCAGCTCGGTGAACTCGACGGCACCGGAGAAGTACCCGATGGCCGATGCCAGGTGCAGCTTGGCGGCGATGGCGATGCCGGTCCCGAACGCGGTGCCCAAAACGCAGTCCAGGCCAGCGGATTCGGCCATCGCGGCGATCTTCATGGCGTTGGTCAGACCGCCCGCCTTGGCGATTTTGATGTTCAGTACATCGGCCGAACCGGCACGAATCACCGCCTCGGCGTCGTGCGGCCCGAAACAGCTCTCATCGGCTTCGATGGCGATGCTCACCGCGCGGCGCAGCTTTGCCATGCCCGGCAGGTCGTGCGCATCGAGCGGCTGCTCGAGCAGTTCCAGTCCGATGTCGTGCTTCTCCGCCAGTTGGCACAGCTCGAGCGCTTCCTCGAGGGAGTATCCGCGGTTGGCGTCGGCCCGCAGCGAGATGTCCGGGCCCACGGCGGCGCGGATCGCACGCAGCCGCTCGACGTCCTGACGGGGGATGCCCCCGATCTTCGCCTTGAATGCCCGCACGTTGTGCTTGAGGTACTTCAGACATTCGTTAGCCATGTAATCCGGCGAGCCGCCGGCGATTTCGACGGCGACGGGAATCCGCTCGCGTTTGCGCCCGCCGAGCAGATTGCATACGCCGATACCGCGCACTTTGCCGGTCAGATCATGCAGCGCCAGGTCGATGCCCGATTTTGCGGAACTGTTTTCGCGGTAGTTGATGCGCTGCATCAGAGAGGCGATGTCAGTCGGATCCCGTCCGATCAGTTGCGGCCCCAGGTAGTCGTTAATGGCGATCTGGATGGCCTCGAGCGTCTGGCCGAAGAATCCGATATCCGCCGGCGCCTCGCCGAGGCCGCTGTGTCCGCAGTCCGTCTCGATCCTGACCAGCACGTACTCGAGGATGGGATTGGGGCGTTTGGGCGACTTGCGCGTGAGTTGGCCGTCCCATTCGCGCTTAGTGCCGGCACCGTCGGTGTTATAGAAAAAGCGCGTCAGGGGGATCTGAACGGACGTCGCTACAACGCGGGAGATACGCATGGGGTGGTCTGATGCAACGCCGGACTCGAGCCGTTCCAACCGAGGCACCGAGTCTATCGGTGACGAAGGCCGCGGAACAACCTCCAAACCACTTTCACCGCGCGATTGTCGCATTTATTAGGCACGTTTGTCGCGTCAACGCCACTTCAGCCGTCATCCGACGATGGTAAGATAACATTGTTGAGAAAGGGTTTGTATGCTTTCGTGGGCTTGCTCGCTTCTTCGGCGGACAGATCTCCGCGCGACGGCAGAAACGCGTAGGATAATATGAACAGCGGCTTACTTAAACGCGTCGCCAACGCCATGACCGAATCAACGCCGTCGCGGTGGATGCTTACGAGCAGAACATGGCCCACTTCATCCAAGACATCCGCAAGGACTTGGGCGTCAAAGATTTGCTTTTTGTGATCGCCAACACCGGCATGGGCGGGTGGACGATCCCCGAAAGCGCACGTTACAAGCAGCGCGCCGAGAAGCTGATGAACGACCAACTTGCACTGGCGGACCCGAAGAAGCATCCTGAGTTTGCCGGAACCGCGGCGGGCGTTGAGACGCGAGATTTGGAGCGGCCGGTGGCGCAGTCGCCCACAAAGCAGGGATTTCACTGGTCGGGGAATTGGGAAACCCATTACCTCATCGGCGAAGCGATGGGCGTGCAGATGATCCAGCTTGTGAAGGTGGGACCCTAAACGCGCGGGCAAAATGCTGACTTCACGTTGAAGCCCTACCAGCTCCTCCGGACGTCAGCATCACGCGGATTCGCCGATGTTGCTGTCGCAGTCGTTGTGTCGCAAGTGATCTGCTTTGCTGTCGCACATTGCGCTTGAACACTGGCGCGCGGCACGCCGGACGACCGATTCGACGAGGATGCGATCGGCGTGCCCCGCAACGCTTCCGTGAGAAGGGAGCGCCGATGAACCAGCCTCAAGAATGCCTCGATCCGACGTTGCCTCACTACGGTGACGTTCAGCAAGCTAAACACAGGCTATTGCTCCTCGCGACCATGGCGTTTTCTCTGATCACCATGATGAGCGCTACTCGTATTGTCGCGGGCGACGCAACGACTCAGCCGGCCGAGAAGCCGTCATTCATCGGCTGGGTGACGCCGAAGGTGTTCGACCACCTGGTGCCACACCCGCGCTTATTCGTCAGTCAGGATCAGATTGATCGCATGGTAAAGGGCAGGGGCTTGGAGTATGAGGCGGACTATGCAGCCGTCGCCGCGGCGGCGGATATGGGAGTGCGTGACAGCGACCACCCGCTCCAGAAGGAGTCTGCGCTGGGCCGGTCCTTCTCGATGCTGGGTCGGCTCCTGTCGCTGTCGGTGCAGTGGCATCGCACCGGCGATAGGAGATACCTCGAGGCGGCGGTGCGGAATATCGAAGCGATGGCCTCATGGATGCCGCCGGAAGCCGAGATTCAGCTCTGGCAGGGCCAGCAGATCGGCGCCGTCGCGATGACGTACGATCTGCTCTACAACGATCTTACGCCCGACCAACGCACCCGGGTCGTTGCCTTTGCCCGCGGGCACTGCATCGAACCCTTCCGTCGTGTGACCGGCGACCGCGAGAACCCGATGGTCCAGGGCGAACACGGAACCTGGTGGCAGGGGGTCATCTCGAACTGGAATCCGGTCTGTGTTTGCGGCGCGGGAATGCTGGCGCTGGCCATGTACGAGGATCTGCCCGAAGCGCAAACCGTGGTTGATCGCGTTCAGAACTCGCTGCAACCGGTCTTCGACTATCTTCAGAAAACCGAGGGCGGCTGGGTTGAGGGACTGGACTATTGGAACTGGACCGTTCACTACATGTCCGTGTTCATGATCAGCTACGAGCGGTCGACCGGCCGGGACCACCCGGGCTTCCGCTCGACCGGCTTTGGGCAGACGCTCCTGTTCGGCATGCACTTTGTCCCCTATGACGAGGCGTGCGGATTTGGCGACAATCAGCACGGGCGCATCAGTTCTTCGCTTCTCGAGGCGGCGGACTATCTCGGGCGATCCGACGCCGTGCGACAACTCCAGGATTACCAGGCCCGATACGCGCACTACGCCGAGCTCAAGCGGCAGCGCCTGGCGGCGGCGACATCCCACCCGGTCGGCGAACCCGCCGACTCCACGACGACCAAGCCGGCGAACATCGGTTATGACCAGCCTCTGAGGCTGTTAATCAACCCCGACGCGCGGACAGACATCCCGCCGGAGCCCGTGCGGCACGACTAATTCCGTTTTTACCCAGAGCAGGGATGGGGCATGATTGCCGACCGCTGGCCAGAGCCGAACATCTATGTGTCTTTCCGGGGGGGCGTCGCCGGCGGGGCACACACCCATGCCGACCTGCTGTCGTGGAACGGCGTGGTGGGCATTGAGCGGATGATCGTGGATTACAACCGTGCTGGCTACTACGCCCCATCGTTCGGCCCCCGGGCGCCCGAAATCTACGAACGAAGCCCCGCGGCCAAGAACACGCTGTTTATCGCGGGCCTGAGTGCTTATACCGCCGACCCCAAGGAACGTCGCGGTCCCGCCCGCGTCGACGAGACGCAGTTTGTGCTGCCAAGCGGACCCGTGGCCCGGCTGGACGCCACGCGCGCGTTTTCCCTCCACGCGGGCGGTCCTCTGCTGGTATGCCGGGTTTTCACCTTGATCGGCGACAAGGGCATTCTCGTTCTGGACCGTGTCGAGCAGCGGGGACCCAATCCCGTCGAGGTTCGAACGCATACCGACCGAACCGCCGAGTTCGGCCAGACCGATGTGAGCTTGAAGGGGCGATTCGAGACGGCGCGCATCACCTTCGCGGCCGATCGTCCGGCGGTGTTGCGTCGCGCCGAGGCGATGCTGACCGATGCCCGCGCCACGCCGCCGACCGTGATGCGCTGGCAGACGCTTGCGGGTGCTCTGGATGTGACCATGGCGTAGCTGCTGACCCGCGGCGCGGATCCGGTCGATCTCATCGTCACCAGCGATGAGAAGTTCGTCATCGTCACCGCCGAGGGAAAGGGATGGCGCAAGCAACTGCAACTTACCCGACGGCTTGAAGCGCCCGCTGCCAGCGCCGCCGCGACATCCGACACGAAGCATTGATGTCGCAGGCGGCGGCCCGCGTTGTCGCAATTCCTGTAGGGGGTTGTCGCGGAATGATTCTGCCGGCATCCGATGAAAGACGCCATACTGAACCTTCCTGTTGGGATCGGGCAGCGAAATGACGCCGGCCGTGCGAGTTGGATCGCTGAAGTGATAGGGAGTAATCAACGCCGCATGGAGAGCATGCAAGACATCCGTTCGCTGGCGGGGCCGTGGCGTTTCGCGCTCGATCCTCAGAATAAGGGGATCTCGCAGCGCTGGTTTGCCGGCACGCTGGAGCAGACCATTTCGCTGCCCGGGACCACCGATGAAGCTGGGTTTGGCGAGTTGACTCACGAAGCGTGCGCCGACCGGCTGTCGCGCGTGCGCCGCTGGATCGGCCCGGCGTGGTATCAGAAGACGGTTCGAATCGATCCATTCTCGAACGGGAAGAAGGTTTTTCTCTTCCTCGAGCGTACCAAGAACAGCCAGGTGTGGGTGGACCACACCTGGGCCGGTTGCGACGATTCATTGTCCACACCGCACGAGTTCGACCTCTCGAAGCTCCTGACGCCCGGGGAACATACGATTACGATTCTCGTGGATAATGCCAAGCTGCCGCCGGTGGGACCGTGTCACCAGGTGGATGAACGCACGCAGACGAACTGGAACGGGATTGTCGGACGAATCGAACTGAGTGTGGTCGAGCCGATCTGGATCCGTGATCTTCAGGCCTACCCTGATCCCGGCACGCGAACTGTTGAGCTGGTCGGCGAAGCGATCAACGACACCGCTTGGAGCGGCGTGGGCAACTTCCAATGGCGGGCGGAAGTGGTGGGCCGGGAAAGCGAGTTCGCCATTACGCCGGTGTCGTCGGGAAAACTGCTGAATCACGGTCCCACGACGCTGCGCGCCGCCTTGCCGATCCCGCCCGAGGTGGCGTGTTGGGATGAGTTCGATGCGACGCGGCTTCGGATCACCATGGAAGTCGAGGCGACGCCAATCGCCACGCCGATGCGGGATCGCCTCAGCGTGATTTGCGGGCTACGTCAGTTCGGCACGGCCCGCGGGCAGTTCATCATCAACGCCCGCACGACCCTGCTTCGCGGCAAGCTCGACTGCGCCTTGTTCCCGCTTTCCGGATATGCGCCAATGGACAAGGCCGAATGGCTGCCACTGCTGTCGATCGCAAAATCGTATGGGATCAACCACTACCGGTTTCATAGTTGGTGCCCGCGCCAAGCCGCGTTCGAAGCCGCGGACGAATTGGGGATCCACCTTCTGGTGGAGTTGCCCAACAAGCGTGGAATCACCGCTGCCGGCAATCGGGATTACACGCCCCCGAAGGAGGCTTACGAGACGCTGGCCGAGGTCGAAGGCGATGGCGGCCCGCCGGCAATCCGCACGGCTTATCTCACGCGCGAAGGTGAGCGCATCCTGCGTCGTTACGGCAACCATCCCTCGTTCGTGATGTTGACGCTCGGCAATGAGATCGGTGGCGACGAGGTGGTGATGAAGGGGATGTGCGACCACTTCCGCGCTTTGGATCGCCGGCACCTTTACGCGATGGGATCGGGGCATTTTCATTGGGATATTCGGCTGCGCGACGGGGATGAGTTCTGGGTCACGCGCGACGCGGCCAAAGGACTGCTTGTACGCGGTTCTTCGTACGAGAAGCCAGGTCACGTCGACAACAAGCCACCATCGACCACGGTCGATTACGGCGACGCCATCCGCGGCATTCCCGTTCCGGTAGTGGCGCACGAGATCGCTCAGTATGAGGTCTATCCCGACTTCCGCGAGATCGCCAAGTACACCGGCGTGTTGCGGGCGAAGAACTTCGGAATATTCCGCGAAAGGCTCGATAAAGCGGGGATGCTCGATCAGGCCATGGACTTCTTCAAAGCCTCGGGAGCGCTATCGGTCATCTGCCACCGCGAAGATGTCGAGGCCCAGTTGCGCACGTCGGGCATGGGCGGTTTTCATCTACTGGACATCCAGGACTTCAGCGGCCAGGGCACCGCGCTGGTCGGGATTCTCGATGTCTTCATGGACTCCAAAGGGCTGATCACCCCGGAGAAGTGGCGCGACTTCTGCTGCGAAACCGTGCCGTTGCTGTGGATGAAGAAGTATACCTGGACCCATGACGAGGACTTTTGCGCCCGCATCCGCATCGCCCATTACGGACCAACCGACTTAAAGAACCAGCGGGTGTCGTGGATGTTGCGTTCAGGTGAGGCGATCGTCGCCGAGGGAGTCATCCACGCCGAACTGATTCGCACCGGAACCGTCGCTGAAATCGATTTGATTCACGCTTCCCTGAAGTCGATCACCAACGCCGCGAAGCTGACGATCACCCTCGCGCTCGACGGCACACCCTATCGGAACAGCTACGATCTGTGGGTCTATCCCGGCGACATCGATACGACCCCGCCGGCGGGAATCCTCGTGGCGGCGGAGCTGACACCCCAGGTTCGCGCCGCCCTGGCCGCGGGCGCTCGGGTGCTGTTGATGCCCGAGTGCGGTGCCTTCAAGCAAACGGTTGCGATGGCGTTTACCACCGGCTTCTGGTCCTGCATGTTCCGAATGGGAAACCGTATCGGACCGCCGGGCGTCGAGACTCCGGGCACGCAGGGGATCCTGTGCTATCCCGAACATCCGATGTTTCGCGATGTTCCCACAGAATTCCACGGCAACTGGCAGTGGTGGCAACTGGTAAAACACTGCGATCCCATGATCCTTAACGCCACGCCGCCGCAGTTTCCGCCCGATGCTCCAGGTGATCGACGGCATCGACCGCAATTACAAACTCGGCTTGATCTGCCAGGCCAGGGTCGGGTGCGGGCGGCTGCTGATCTGCTCGATCCATTTGCTGAAATTGCAGCAGTATCCCGAGGCGCGGCAGTTTCTGGCGAATCTTTATCGCTATGTAAACAGCGATGATTTCGATCCGCCAGACGAGCTCGATTTCCAGACGCTGGAGGCAATCCTGTGAGCTGCGCCAATGTTCTCTGGACGAACAAGCCGTTGATCATCGACCCTGCCGCCGCAGTGTCTCACGACGGACAGGCATTGTGGGAGCAAGCGGTTTATCCGCTTGGCAATGGACGGCTCGGCTGCACCGCATTTGGCGAGCCTCGGCGTGAACGAATCCAGTTCAATCACGATTCGTTGTGGGTGGGCAATGAGGACAACACCGGTGCCTATCAACCCTTTGGCGACATCCATATCGAACTGCCGCACGAGAACTTCGGCCGCTATCGGCGGGAACTCGACATCGATCGGGCCGTGCAGTCAATCACCTACGAATCGGAGGGCATGAATTACCGGCGTGAATACTTCGCTTCTCGTCCGGCGCAAATGATCGTGATGTCTTTTTCCGCCGATCGGCCCGGCGCGCTTCAAGGCACCGTCACGATGAGCAACATCCACACTATCCCGATCGAAGTCCAAGACGATACGCTGGTGATGCGAGGCGATACCAGCCAATTCGAGTATTGGCGGTTACAAACCGACGATCCCAAGCGTCTGCTGGCGAATCGTGCCTATGCGTCGGACAAGAACATCGACCTGGACTTCGACGACCATCGCCAAGCACATTTACGGCAATCTCTGGTCGGTGCATCCGCCGTTTCAGATCGATGCCAACTTCGGGTATGCCGCCGCCGTCAATGAAATGCTCGTGCAGTCGCACCTGCAGGCACCGGATCGGACGTACATCCTCCACCTGCTGCCGGCGCTGCCCATCGCCTGGGCCGATGGGAGCGTGACCGGCCTGCGGACACGCGGCGGATTTGAACTCGACATGACCTGGCGCGACGGACGGCTCGGCAGCGCATCGATCCACAACCGCTTGCACTCGACTGCCGCGTGCATCGTTCGGCACGGCGACGTTGAAACGCCGCTGGAACTGGCCGCGAATGAGCAACGATCAATCGAGGGTCGATTCCATGCCTGATCGCGACGATACCCCACCGATCACAAACACGCTGGCCAGCGGCTGGAACACGTGGAACGTCCGCAGCGTGCTGTCGCATGTGCGCCTGCCGGAGGCTTTCGCAATCTCGCTGGGCTTTAAGACCTACGACCACGGGCGTTGCCTTCGCGAAGCGCTGATCGGGCGAAAAGGCAGCAGGGAGGAGCGCATTCTTCCCGGGCCCCACGCTTACGGTGGGTCGTTCACCTCGCTGGATCTTCATTGGCAGATACTCAAAGTCCGCATCGATACCGCAACCGACGGCGAAGATTGGTTCGCTCGCGTGTCCCTCCTGAGTACGCATGTGACCCCACCGGCGCTGACGATCGAAGCGGCGGTACTCTGGAACCGCGACGGTTTTGCCCGCAGGGATGGAGATACCCTGATCTTCAGCGACGGCCGACGAACCGTCACTGTCAAGGCCAGCGGACAGACGAGAAACGCCGAGCCGACCGTCGAAATTTCCTCGCCTTATCTGCTCGTGCCGTTGAGTGAGACGGTTTTCATCGCTACGAACCCCGACCGGCTTTGCGAGGCCGACGACATCATTAATCGCCGCGCAAGTGAGTTCCTCCAGCGCCGTGCCGGCCTGAGTGAGTCGCACCACGCCATGCAGACCTGCTTGGCGTGGGACACGATCTATGATCCATCCGGCGATCGCGTCATCTCGCCGGTGAGCCGAATCTGGAGTTGCCAACGCGGCGGGTGGGTGCTTTTCGACTGGGACACCTATTTCGCCGCGTGGATGGCGGGGGTTGAGAATCGGGAACTGGCTTACGCCAACGCGATTGCGATCACCGATGAAATGACAGAACGCGGCTTCGTTCCCAACTTCGCCCAAGGCGGTGGGTTCAGGACGCTGGATCGCTCGCAGCCGCCCGTTGGCGCGATCACGGTGCGGGCGCTGTGCGAGCGCTTCGGCGAGACGGTCCTTGCGGAAGAAGTCTTCGATGCGCTGCTGCGCTGGAACCGATGGTGGAGCGAGCATCGCGACCAGGATGGCTATTTATGCTGGGGATCGGACCCGTATGAACCCCATTTTGATCGCGGTCCCTCGACCAGTCCGATCAACACGCGATTCGCATCGGCGCTGGAATCCGGGCTGGACAACTCGCCGATGTATCAGAACATTCCGTACGACGCGCAGGTCCACCGCATGCAATTGGCCGATGTCGGGCTGATGTCATTTTACATTGCCGACTGCCGGGCGCTGGCCGATTTGGCGCGGCGCATCGGGCGAAGCGAGGTGATCGGCGAGCTGAACAATCGCGCCGATCGCTACACGCGGAGCCTTCAGACGCTCTGGTGCGAGAAGACGGGGTTGTACCTCAACAAACGGCTCTACACCGGTGAGTTCGAGACCCGCCTGTCGCCCACGCACTTCTATCCGCTGCTCACCGGGGCGCCGACGCTGGCGCAGGCGAAACGGATGATCAACGAACACTTTTTCAACCCGGCTGAGTTCTGGGGCGAGTGGATGCTCCCGTCGATCGCCCGTGACGATCCGGCGTACTCCGACCAGGACTACTGGCGCGGGCGCATCTGGGCACCGATGAACTTTCTGGTCTACCTGGGCCTGTGCAACTACGACTTGCCCGAAGCCCGTCAGGCACTGGTCGAAAAATCGGAAGCCCTTCTATTAAAGGAATGGCGCGAGTGCGGGCATGTCCACGAAAACTACTGCGCCGACACCGGCGCTGGTTGCGGCAAGGACAACAGCGACGCCTTCTACCACTGGGGCGGGCTACTCGGTCTGATCAGCGTCATTGAAGAAAATCCCGGGATCTGGGGGATCGGCATCTGTTCGCGCGCAGCCGTGCCGGATACCCATCCCTCGTCACCATAGTAGAGGAGTTGTGATGTCCAAGCCAAATGTACTGATTCTCATGTGCGATCAGATGCAGGCTCGTCGAATGGGTTTCGTGGACGGCATTGCCCACACACCCAATCTGGACCAGCTCGCCCGCGAGGGCGTGCATTTCACCCAGGCGATCACCGTTCATGGGCAGTGTGCTCCATCCCGCTGCGCATTCTTCACCGGGATGCCGCCGCACCAATGCAACGTGATGGCCAACGTGGGTTTCCACGGCCATTGTGGTCATCTGACCGCGCGGAATCGAACCTTCGTCCACGAGTTCCAGGATGCCGGCTACACCACCGCCCACTTCGGCAAGAGCCACCTCGGCTCGCCGCTGTGCATGATGGGGTTCGATGTTGGCGAATGTCTCGATGGTGAGTTTCCGCCCGGCAAGGAGCCGATCGAGCGCATCCGGGCACGGCGGGAGATGGCTGCCCGCAACGACGATGGCTACAAGGAAAGCAGCGGGGGTATGTCCACCCATTACAAGTATCTCGAGCAAGGGCTGAAGTGGCTTGAAGCCTACGACCCGGGTGAGAAGCCGCTGCTCTTCATGTTCGACACCAATCTGCCTCATCCTCCGTTCTATTGGGAAGCGGAGTGGCAGGATCGATTCCCGCCGGAGAAGATGGTGCTGCCCCGCAGCTACTACGAAGAGACGTTTGAGGGCAAGCCCGCTTTCCTTCAGGAACATGCACTCCGAGGTCCGCACAGGCTCGAGAATGAAGCCCAGTTGCGTGTGGAGATGGCTCAATACTACACGCTCATCGCCGCCGTCGACAAAGCCTGCGGCCAGATCATCGAGGTCTTCAAACGTAAGGGAATCTGGGACAACACCATCGCGCTGTTCATCTCTGACCACGGCGACATGATGGGTGGGCACGGACTTCGGCGCAAGGGCACGATGCCCTACGAAGAACTCTACAACGTCCCGTGCCTGATGAAGCTGCCCATCGGGACGAAGCGAAGGCGGACTCGGATCGACGATGTCATCGTCTCGACCGCTCTTTCCGGGGCGTTGCTGGAGCTGGCCGGCCTGCGGGTGCCTCCGCCTTTTGCTGGCAGCGATGTGATTAAAGCGCTGTATCGTGAGGCGCCAACGGGCGAAGAACTTGCCTTCTTTGAACACTACGCCGCGTGGTGGGGCATCCATCCGTTCTACGGCGTTCGGACTGCCACCATGAAATATGTGCGCTACTATGGAGCGGACGACACCGAAGAGATGTACGACCTGGCACGTGACCCCGCTGAACTTCGCAATGTCGCATTTGATCCCGCCTATCAAGCACAAAGGGATCGACTCTCACAACTTGCGGATGGATGGTGGCGATCGACAGGCGGGAAATCGGCGGAATTCTATGAATCCGCCGTGTTCAAGGACAACATCAACCGAGTGCCGTAAGCCCCTGCAACTCACGCTTCGACGGCTTGTCGCGTTTTACGTAGATATTTGTCGTGCAAACCGCTGCCGCGCGAATGCAACTTCGGCTAGAGTCAGTTGTATTGACCCATGCGGCTCGATGGTCTGCCCGAAATCTTCTTTGGAGCGTTTGTTATGATGGTCCGAAACCTTTGCAAAGCCGTCGTCGTTGTAGGTCTGCTGAACTGCTTTGTCCACGCGGAGGCTCCCAAGGCCTTACAGGCCAAGGATGCTGGCAGAGCGCCCGCTGACATGAACCAGCCGGTGGAGGTGTTCATCCTGCTGGGACAGTCCAACATGCTGGGCATGGGCAAGATCGGCCCGGTCGACAAGGACGGATCCCTTGAAAATGCGGTCAAGCAAAAGAAACTTTACCCCTACCTCGGTGACGGTGCCGGCAACTGGGCCGAGCGCAAAGATGTGCGGAATGTTCGCGTCATGGTTGGCAAGGGTGGCGGGATGCAAGTGTTCAATAACGAGTGGATGACCGTCAAGGGCCGGACGATCGGTCCGGAACTCGGCATCGGTCATCAGCTCGGCGACGCGATTGACGCGCCCGTGATGGTACTTAAGAGCTGCATCGGCAACCGCAGTCTCGGCTGGGATCTGCTGCCGCCAGGGAGCCAGGGGTATGAGTTCCAAGACAAGAACAAAAAAACAGGGGAGGCCAAGACCTACGTCTACGCCGGGTACAAACAGTCGCCCATGAAGTGGGAAAAGGGCACCGAGCCTAAAGCGGTCGGCTGGTACGCGGGCAAGCAGTACGACGATGACATCGCCAATGCCAAGAATATCCTGGCGGATCTCGACAAATCCTATCCCGGGGCCAAGGCATATAAGATCGCCGGCTTCTTCTGGTGGCAAGGGGACAAGGACCGCTACGACGCCGGGCTTTCCGCTCACTACGAAGAGAACCTCGTTCACCTGATCGAGCAGTTGCGCAAGGATTTCGACGCCCCCAAGGCACCATTCGTTATCGCTACGCTCGGGCAGACCGAAAAGGGTGCCAGCGGCAACGAAGGGAGCCTTCTAAACGCCATGTTCGCCGTCGATGGCGATTCGGGCAAGTATCCCCAATTCAAGGGCAACGTGGCCACGGTTTATAGCCACCCCCTGAGCAAGGGCGGCGCTTCGAACTCCCATTACAACGGCAACGCCGAAACCTATATGAACATCGGCGAGGCGATGGGCCAAGCCATGGTCAAACTGCTGGGCAAGGGTGCAGGCTAAAGGGCTATCCTCTCAATCGCTCTCGGAAAGGGAGATCCATCACCCTAAGCCGGACAGTTCAATACGTGCCTGTTCGTCGGTAGAAAGCGCGCGGTGCCAAGCGATGGAGTGGCGCAGGCGGGCAAGGGCTTAGCCAGGAGAAAGCAATGCAGCGAGCAATGTCCATCGAATCGATGAAGAGCATCTGCGCCGCGTTCCTGATTGCAGTCATCGGCATGGCGGGCGTCGAAGCCTCGGCCGCGAAAGCCAAACCGGCACCGACGCAAACACCGCTCACCGAGACCAGTCAGAAACTCCAGGAACGCTACTCCGCCGTGCTGTCGCAGCTAAAGGCGGATATCTCCCATGCCCTGCCCACGGTCGCCGACCCGGTAAAATCCGCCTATCTCCATGCCCGTGAAGAAGAAAAGGCGGCCAAGAAGCGCGTGGAAGCGGCGGAGCAGGCCTTTGGCGACCTTAACAAGGCAAAAGGTCTGGTGGGTCACGCCCATTGGTGGATCAACTCGGCCGAGAAGGAAATCAGCCAGGCCCAGGCGAAGCTGAAGCAGGCGACCGCGGATGCGCTCCGCAAGGCGGCGCAGGAGTCGCTGACCAAGGCTCAGGCACGTCGGGACGCGGGCGTCGGGGCGCTGACGGAGCGTGAGACGGCCTTAGCCAAGGCTAAGACTGTCGAGTCGCAGTTGAATAAGGAACTCAACGCGGCCCGCGAAGCACTAACGCAGACCCAGGCTCGTACCCTCAAGGCGTTCGACTCGCTCGATCTGGAATCGTTTCTGTCGAGCGATAAGCTCGATGGCCAACTGGTGAAATTCATCGTACTCACCGAGGCCACCGCGCATGGCCTGGCTGAATTTGCCCAGCAGGGTGCCGCGCAGGAGAAACTGCTCGAGCAACTGCTGTCGGACTCCGATCTGATGATGCAGATGGTCGTCGCCGATGGTGCCAACGGGGGTAAGTATGGTCGGGCGATGGAGATTTACTCGGCGATTCTTCAAACCAGCCCGAAGGCCAAAGAGGGCGTCTTTCAGCGCCTGGCGTTGGCTGTCAGCCTCGAGTTTGCTGTCCCGCTGAAGCAGCAAAACCCGGAGAGCCAAGCCGACGCGCCGGCGACCGTGGACCCGGTAAAGCGATACCAGAGCTACGAAAAGGCATACCTCAATGGGGAATTGGACCCCGCCTTCGCCACTCTGAGCGTGTGGGAATACCGAATGGTTGTCGATGGCCTGGAACCGGATCAGACGCTCGCCTGGGGACGCGAGATGCTCGGCAACTATCGGCCGGACCTGATCTCCATGCCCGACTATCGCTGGCGATATGTCAAGGCGGTCGCGACCGAAATCCGCTACGGCTCGCAAGACTGCAAATTCGATCGGCCTGATCTGCAGGTATACCAGAACATCCTCATGAACGGCGGAGTCTGCGGCCGGCGCGCCTTTTTCGGGCGCTTTATACTGCGTGCGTTCGGTATTCCAACCCTGGCCCGTCCGCAGAAGGGCCATGCCGCCTTGGCGCACTGGACCCCCGAGGGCTGGGTGGTCTTCCTGGGAGCCGGCTGGGGGAGCGGCTGGACGAAGACACGCTATAACAAAGACCTTGATTTTCTAGCGATGACGCAGGCGCGAAGTCTGGGCAAGCCATTCCTGGAGGTCCAGCGAGCCCAGTGGATTGGCACCGCCGTGGGAGAAAAGCCCACGTACGGATTTCTCACTGGAGATCCGGGCTTCTGGAACAGCGTGGCGCTGTACGAGCAGCGGGAGATGATTCAAAAGAATAAGGCCGTGGCGCTTGCCGCTGTTGGTGAAGATATTGGCGAGGCGAATGAATCCAAGGAGAAGGATGTCATTCAGGCGGTGAGCTTCGCCGACGCGGATCGCAAGGTCGTCACCGGAAATGATGGGACGATTACCATTCCCGCCGCGGCGTGCAGTAAGCCGACTACGAGCACGGGCAAGATCCTCTTCATGCCCAGCAACCTTGGCGGAAAGCAGTTGCACTACAGCCGCAACGGCAAGGCCGAAGATTTCGAGTACACATTCGACGCCCCGGCCGCCGGAAAGTATGCGCTGACCGCGCGGGTGGTAACGCCGAGTTGGAAGCAGCATCTCCTGGTCGCAACCAACGGCACCACCACTCCAACCGATATCGCATTGCCTTTCACAGTCGGTGCCTGGGAAAAGACTCAGCCGGTTGAGATCGATCTGGTCAAAGGCCCGAATCTGCTTCGGTTCTCCCGCACCGAGCCGGTCAACGGCTTGTCCATCAAGGATTTTGTTTTGACGCCAGTGAATTGATGCACCCCTTAGCGGGTCTGGGCCGTACCGGTTGCCCTCACGAAGGGTTCAAATAGGGGTCTGGTGAACCACGATATGAACATCACCGTCCGTGGGTGGGTCGTCTGTTTCGCGTTGGCGACGTCACTGATCTGGGGGCTGGTTGGCAAAGCCGCGGAGGCCCCGAAAGAGCGGACCAAACCGGCCAGGCCCACGATTGAGCTCGGTATGATAAATCATGTTCCCGCCATCCCTCTCCGCCAAGCCCGGCAGCTTAAGTTGATGGCATTAAGTCTTAGACCCTTTTCTTATCTCGCTTTTCGCCCGTTGGGAAGCCGGTGCCTCAAATCCCCATCATCCAGCGGCGGGCGCGGAATTGGGCGGGGGTGACGCCGAGGTGTTGGCGGAAGACCCGGCAGAGGTAGTTGGGGCTGCTGAAGCCGCATCGCAACGCGACGGCGTGCAGCTTGTCGTCCGGGGAGTCGCGCAGGGCCTGGGTCGCAAACCCGAGGCGTCGGCGGATCAGGTAATCCATCGGGCTGATTCCCGTCGCCGCGCGGAACTGCCGCGAGAGGTGCTCGCGCGAAATGTTCAGGCGGCGAGCGAGGTCGGCGACGGAAAATCCCGGGTCGCGGGCGTGCGAGGCGATCAGTTCCATCGCCCGCGACGGTCGCGGCGCGGTGGCGACGCGGCCCCGGTTCAGCGCTGCCAGCACCCGCATCAGTAGGTCATAGAGTGCCGAGCTAAGCAGATAGCGATCCGGAAGCGATTGCGTTTCCCGCGCGCGGGCGATCGCCCGCATCGAGGTGGCGACCTCGACGGCCTGGGAGAAGTCCAGCACCGGTCCGAATGCCGCGGCGATCCGCCGGTGCCAGGCAAAAGCCTGGGCACCGGATAGCGCCACGAAGACCAGTTCATATCCCTCGCTTGATCGAGGGTCGCAGCCGTACTCGAACTCGCCAGGAATCGCATCGAAAAACGCCATGCCGCTGGAAAGAATGCGCTCGATCGGCTCGGCACCGCGGTGATCGCGGTACATGCCGCGCCCGCGCAGTGTCAGTTGTAGATTGACGTGGGCTGGATCGTTCCGCTGGCGGGCATCATAGTGATAGGTCCCCGGACCGCGGCGCTCGTGGCCGGCACCCGCAAGCCACAGCAGCGGCTCATCGGTGCGCAGATGCAGCGAGGTTTCCGGCACCGACTGCATGGGCATATCACAATTGTACAATATTTATCGCCACCGTGCTATTTTCTTGACGTTGCGGCATGATAGGCTATGTCACAGTTCGCTTATTCACCCTTTTTACGGAGTTGAACGCATCATGGCCGAAGAAAGCAAGCAAGGTCACGCCGCCCACACCAAGGCGGCCGATTCGCAGGAAGGTCTTCGCGGGACGATTCATCGTCCCCTCCACATCACGTTCATGGGCGCCGGCTCGGGATTTTGCCCGACCCTCTGCCGCGATGTGCTGCTGATCCCCGGCGCCGAGCGCGGCGAGTTCCGCCTGTGCGACGTGGACAGCGAGAGGCTCTCCACCATGCATAAGGTGATCCAGAAGCTGATCGTCGATTCCGGCCGCGAGGACGGCTGGAAAGTGCGATCGAGCGCCAACCGCAGAGAGCTGCTGCCCGGGACCGACTACGCCGTCTGCTGCGTCGAGGTTTCCGGCACCGCCTGCGTCGCGTTCGACAACGATATTCCGCTGAAATACGGCGTCGATCAGTGCATCGGCGACACGCTTGGCCCGGGCGGGCTGTTCAAGGGTCTGCGCACGGTGCCGGTTTTTCTGGACATCCTGCGCGACCTGCGCGAACTGGCGCCGGGCGCGATCATGCTCAATTACACCAACCCGATGAGCATGCTGGTGCTGGGCGCGGGGCGAGCCGTCCCGGAGATTCCGCTGGTGGGGCTGTGCCACAGCGTCCAGGGAACGTCGCATCTTCTGGCGAAGTACGCGGGCGTGACCTACAGCGAAATGGAATGGGAATGCGCCGGGATCAACCACCTGGCGTGGTTCACCAAGCTTCGCCACGGCGGGGCCGATCTGTACGCGAAGGTGTTGCATGAGAAGTTCGCCAAGGAAGTCGAGGAAGGCATTCGCGAGGCCGAAGCCGGCTTAGCACGGTTCGATTCAGCGCCGAACAGCCACGGGACATCGACCGAGGTCCAGTACAAGACGCACGACCTGGTGCGTAAGGACATGTGCGTGCAGTTCGGGGCGTTTATCACCGAATCCAGCGGGCACCTCAGCGAATACGTTCCGTATTACCGCAAGAACAAGGAAGGGCAGAAGCTGCTTCGTCTGGCCTACGAAGGCGGAAGCCGTTTCTACGCCACGCATTGGCCCACCTGGCGCAAGAACGCCGACGCCGAGCGAATGAAACTAGTTCGCGGGGAAAAGCCGATCGAACTGAAGCGTAGCTGGGAATACGCCTCGTGGATCATCGAGGCCCGCGAGAAGGATTCGCCGTTCCGCATTCATGGCAACGTGATGAACAACAGCGAACGCCCCGGTCAGCGCGGCAGCGGCGAAGGGGGGAAATTGATTACGAATCTCCCCGGCGACGGGGCCGTCGAGGTCGCGTGCATGATCGACCGCAACGGGATCAACCCCACCCGCTACGGCGCTTTGCCCGCGCAAATGGCCGCCATCTGTCGAAGCAACATGGCCTATTTTGACTTGGCCGCCACCGCCTGCATCGAGCGCAGCAAAGAAGCGGCGGTGCATGCGCTGCTGCTGGACCCGCTGACCCAGGCGGTCCTAAGCCCGCGGGAAATCCGCAAGATGACGTTGGAGATGTTCGACGCCGAGAAGGAGTTCCTGCCCGGTTACAAATAAGGTCGATCCCCCGCGTGACACATCGCCGAGGCGCCTCCTGGCGCTTCGGCGATGTCGTTTTCGGGTCGCGCCTCTCTTGCCGCCGTCTTTTGCTCCGGCGGCGGCGCGGCCAGACTCTTCAATGGGTGAGAGGGGGGTCAGAACGTCCCAACGAGGTTGAGGAAATAGTAGAAGTGGTCCGACGGCCCCAGCACGCGGTCGAGCCGCCGAAGATCAAAGCCGCTGTCGTAGCTTTGGTTGAAAGCGTAGCCGGCGCCGATGCGCAGATCGACCAGTTTGCCGGCCACCCACCGTACGCCAAGCCCAGCGCGATCGGATTGGTAGAACAGGCGCGTGTCCTCCTGGCCCTTGCGGAAGAACCCATCGGCGGCATGAAAATAGTCGCCGAACACGAACACGCCGCGGAACAATTCCAGACTTACCTGGGCCGAGGCGCTGACGGGAAACGCATAGGACGCCTCAACGGTCAGGCGGTTCCAGGGATTCCATCGCACCGCGCTGGCGGGCAGCCCCACGGTCAGTGACAAATCCGAACGCGCCAGCGTATAAGATCCGTACGGGATCGGGATACCCGGCCACAGCGACCGGCCGCCGTGATAATCGACGCCAAAATCCAGCGACTGACCCGCATCGAGCCGTCGATGGAGGTTCACCGCGCCGATCCCGTAATACGCGTGATGATTGTCGAAATGATTGTCGTTGGCCGTCCCGGCGCCGGCGAAAACCTGGGTAGACCATTCGGATGCGGCCGGGCCGAGGTTGAACGCGCCGCCGAAATCAATGGTCGTCAGCCCGGTCGTCAGCCCGGACTTCGGAGCATAAAAGCTGGAGGTCAGGATGCGGTATCCGATCGCCAGAGGAGGCGCTGGATCACGGCGATCGAGTTTGATGCGTCCGAACGAATCCCACCAGAACTGAGCGATCTCGGTATCAGCGCCCTGGAGGTGCCCGCCGGGGATATACCACAGCCGATCCGTTGTCGCCGCCCAATGCGGCGAAGAGTCCCACGGCTCCAATACGATCCGCGGCGACGTCTGCGCCCGCGCATGGGTGCTGGAAAGGACCGAGGCAAGCAGTACAATCGACGCGAGTTTCAGTGTGTTGTGCATTGCCTCAAAAGTCTAACCGCAAGCCCGCCGGCGAGAAGCGCGAGGCATCGGGATTTTCAGGCGGAGGAGCAAGCTTCCTTCGCGGCAAACGCAGGAGCCGCCGGGCCTGTCGGGCGCAGGCGACCGGCCTCCGTCAGGGCATGGTTCTCGTTCCCGACGGAGGCTGTACCGCAGCGATGCTCAGCCGCCGGCCTTTTCGATTTTCACGGCGGTGATATCTCCGCCGGCGGCACCCCAGAAGTCGGGACGAAACAGCGTGATCACGATCGTCTCGCCATCCTCGAGGGCGACTTTCTTCATCGCCTCCTGGGCGCTCAGATCAACCGTGTCCCCCTGGCCAGCCTCGCCGGTGGCGATTACCTTAAACTTCCTGCCGTCCGCCTTTCCGCGCAGGACCGCCCATTTCAGGGTGTTTTTCGCGTTCTGATCCAGATCGCACCACAAGTTGGTCATCTTGCCGGAAACGGCGTAGGCACCGCCTTTCTTGGGCGCGAAGACCCGCGCCGACATCCACTTGTCCGCGGCAGTGTTTTGCCGTCCGGCCGAACGGACGTTCACATTGTCGGCACTGACGGCCAGTTCTCCGGCGGTGCGTTCAGGCAGCACCCAGCGTCCCGGCTCGACCTCTTCCAGTTCCTTGCGATCGACCAGGCAGGGAAAGTCGTCTCGTCCGCCGAAGACGACGAGCGACCACTCGCCCAGTTCCGTCGTTCCCTTGGCGGTCTTTTTCATGTCGGCCAGCGGCCAGGTATCAGCGCGCAAATCCGCCGCCATGACACCCATCATCATCACCGCAAACACCATTAAGCTCGGTCGCATCAGCAATCTCCTCAGAAGAGAGAACCCGTGGGAAAATCCCGTGGCCCGATATTCACCCGCCGTGCCTGCCGGAACCTATTTCGGCTTTCCGCCGGCGCGGTACAGCGGGAGGTAGTAGTCCTTCAAATCGTCTCGACGAAGCGTCCGCGTCACGTTGTTCACTGTCTCTTCGACGATCACCGAGAACGGCGTCTTGTAGTGATAGAAGCCGAAGTTCACGCTGACGTCGGAATCGACGATCACGACCATAGGAGGGTCCAGGGGCTGATTGCCCCAGGACTGGTACGAAACGCCGCCGACGATCTCGGCCTTGGCCTGATTGCGGGCACGAAGGTGGGTGGCCCGGCCTTCGGTCTTGAGTCCCAGAACCCACAACTGACCCCCATCCACGTCGATCATCTCGGCTTTCGGCGATTCGGGATTGAACTGCCGGGCCCAGAGGCGTTCGCCCTTGCCGATCGCCAGGGTCGAAGTTCGGCTGGGGGAAACATCCTCGATGAACCATCGCCCGCCGGGATCGGCCTGCTTGGTCCTTCCCGCCACGCCCAAGTCCTTGAGAACGATCGTCTTACCCGACTTGTTTGCAAACATCGTCACGTGAGCCGGGCACTTCCATCCGCCCAAGAGAAAAAAGCGCTCCACCACCAGCGCGTCGCTGGAGAGATCCTCGAAGGTGAAGACCGCCGGGCCTTTCTTGAATTCCTCGTAAAGATCGGCCACGTCGACGAGACTGGACATGCCGATGATGCGATTGATCGGGCCGTGGATTCGCACGGGTTTGGTGATGCGATAGCGGGTGCCGTGGGGAAAATACAAGGTGGTTTTCCCCTGTTTGGCGGCATCATCGACAACCTTCTGGATTTCCTCGGCGTCGCTGTCGGGTTCGACCCTGGCCCACTGGGTCAGATCGGTTTGCCATGGCACATCCGGCGTCTCCTCGATCGGCAGTCGCAAGGAGGCGATCTCCACCGGGAACAGCGCCTGGCCTTTGCCGAAGTACCACTCGTCGAGCGAATCGCCGCCGACGATTTTCCCGGACGGGTCCTTCACCACCCCAGCGTATCCGGACTGCTTGATGTCGCGCAGGTAAATCCTGGGGTTGGAAGAGGTGATCGCCGGGGCGTCGGCGGCCCCGCCGGTGAGATTGGCCTCGATCAGCGCGAGAAAATCGTTGCGGTCGTTCTTCACCGCCGTCACGCGATTGACGCTGGTCAAGTCGCGCATTGTGGTTCGGGCGGTGTTGTTGAACCCGACCACGTTCTGATTCTTCAGCGTGATATGTTCGAGGACCAGCGCGAAATTCCCGCCGGTTTGGATCCCAGTGTCAAATCCGGTGACCGTCACCCGTTTGATGAAGCAGGGGCCGTTCTGTTCCTGGCTGAGGTCGAGACCGATTTTCCCGGCGCCCTTGGGGTCGGTCGATCGGATGGTGACGTGATCCATGGCACCGACGTTGTTGCTCATGAACACCAGTCCGACCGCGCCGGGGTTCCCGCTCCCGGCATCCACCGTGAGATTTCGGACGTAGCTGTGCATCACGTCGCCGGTGCCCTGGCCCTTATAGACTGACAGGATCGTCTTGGGCTTGGCGGGATCCGAGAACCCGGCGCAATTGTCCTTGAGCTTGACGATCACGGCGGTTTCACTCTGGCCTTGCAGAGTCAGGAAGCGGTCGCTGCTGTGGGGCTTACCCCCAAAGATCCCGACGCTGCCGGAAACGAGATACGTCCCGTTGGGGAAGTAAAGCGTGCGGTTCTTGCCCTTGTTCTCATCGACGGCCTTCTGAAGCGCCGCAGTGTCATCCGTCACGCCATCGGCCTTGGCGCCGTAGGCCGTCTTCAGGTTGATCACGCCCGCATCGTCGGGGAACACAATGTTTTCCCCCCACGCTCCGCCGCAAAGCAGGCACGAAATCAACATCGGAACCCATCGCTTCGTAATGCCGTTCGTGCCCATGATTCCTTTCGCTTCTGGAAAATCTTCTGCCACCCAAAACCCGATCGCCCCTGGGGATCGGCTGGCGCGACCTATTCGGCCAATCTCCGGTACCAGTGCGACCAGGTCCAGTCATCGGCGGCGACCGCCGCGACCACCTTTTTGCGGGAGATCGGCTCGACATGGCCATCCTTGAACAGCATGTTCATGGAAGGCCCAGGATGGCGAAACGCCAGGATGTCAAGGCGCGTACGCGATCAGGGGCTTCTGACCCGCCTTTTCCGACCTCCATCAGCAGCCAGCGGTTCGCCGACGCATCCATTCCACATCAAGCCTGGCAATGGCACTTTATAGTGGTTGGCCATGTCCTCTAAGTCAATCGCGCTGGGCATGATGCTTTGCCGTGCCGGCGGCGGGGACACGAATCGCCCTACGGCTCCCTTGAAATAGTCTTCTATTAGCTCGCAACAAATCCACTGTCTCTGTAATCGCTCGCAGACGTCGCCTGTGACACAACTGCCGGCGAACGGATCAACCACAAGGTCGCCCGGATCGGTCAGCATCCGCACAAAGTATTCGGGCAACTGAGAGGGGTGTCGGGCCGGATGCGGCTTGATGTCATGCTCCTTGCAGTAGCGGAGATACCCGCTGTTGCTCTCCGTATTCGCCAACGCAATGAGGTTGGGTGGGATGGCCGCGCCGTTGTCCGTGCTGAACTTGTCGCTGATGTCGTGGCCGGAGGGCCGCTTCATCGCCTTGTAGCCGTTCTTGAGCAAGTCCCTCATGCTCTTGCTGTAGGGCTGCAGGACCCGCCTGTTGCTGGCCTTGGGCCATGGCGTCGGCGACAGCCACCAAACGCAGTTGATGGCATCCTTAACACGCACACGGCGCACGGTCACCCATTCCGCCGGCGTGGGCAGCTTCGAGGGGTTCCACCAGTAGAACTCCTGGGCCAAATGGAAGCCGAAGTCCTCGCACAGCATGATGAGCAGCTTAAAATGATACAGGCTGCGCGTCGGCACGCCCGACTTCCAAGCTCCTCCGATGTCGATTACGAGGCTGCCAGTGTCCTTCAAGGCGTGCTTGAACGCGGCGGCGAAGGGCCGGAACCAGTGGCAGTATTCATTGGCGTCGGCGTTGCCGTAGTCCTTCTTACGCACAGTTCGCCAATTTGCGCTTGTTATTGTCGTTGGTGCCGTGATTGGCGAAATACTCTTCCATCACCGCGATCTCGAAGGCGCGCCAGTCGCTTCCGTGCTGCTTCGCCAATTC
The DNA here is from genome assembly GCA_038329845.1 of Tepidisphaerales bacterium. GTDB lineage: Bacteria > Planctomycetota > Phycisphaerae > Tepidisphaerales > Tepidisphaeraceae > JBBQNJ01. The sequence continues at coordinate 47,729 of JBBQNJ010000029.1, forward strand.
CAGAAGTCGCGGTAAGTGGATTTGTGACGGCGAAAACTCGCTGCCAAAGGGAAGATCGCTTTGGGACATCCAATCCTCGTTTAAGGCCAAGACCGTGTTCCAATCTACTGGTGGAGCGCATTTTGCCCAAGAGAGTCGGCTTCAGACGCCAAGCTTCAAGAATCGCTCGACCGACTCCGTTCCCTGGCATGTCTGGACGTTTCCGGTCCGTTTCTGCTCACCATCGGCTCAGGTCAAGCCCCATGGCCTCGGCCATCAGTTCGGCGATGTGTTTGACCTGGGCCGGTTCGGCGGCGCGGTGGAGCATCCCGGAGATGTTCATCGTGCAGCCGGCGTCGTTGCAGATGACGGTTTGCGCCTGCGTCTTGCGGATGCACGCGACCTTATCCTCGACGATCGCGCCGCTGATGGCGGGGTATTTGACGGCGAACGTCCCGCCGAAGCCGCAGCATTGATCGGTTTTCTCCATGGGCTTGAACTCAACCCCGTCGATCTGGCGAAGGATGTTCACGCCCTGATCCTTGATGCCCAATCCGCGCAGGTGGCAGGTGTAGTGATAGGTCACATCGCGCGGACTTAGCTTGAACTGCCGAAAGTCCACCTTCAGCACCTTGTCGAGGAATTCGACAAACTCATACGTCGATGCGACGAGTTTTTCGCAGCCGTGGGCCCAGGCGTGATCCGAAGCGAGCAGGCGCGGGAACTGCTCGCGGACCATGGCGCAGCAGCTTCCCGAAGGCGTCACCACATAAGGATACGCTTCGAAAAGCCGGACCATTCGCTTGGCCAGCTCGCGGGCCTCGTCCTCGTAGCCGTTGTTGTAAAACGGCTGTCCGCAGCAGGTCTGGTCGCGCGGGAAATGGACTTCGCATCCCAGGCGCTCGAGGATTTTGGTCACCGCCAGACCCACATGCGGATAGAATTGATCGGTGAGACAGGTGACGAATAGGGCGACCTGGGGCATGACGCGATTATAGAGAATGCGCCGATCGCACAACAGCCATCAGCGGACGGCCTCGGCGGCGGCTTCGGTGGCGGTGGGGGTGGGCGTGGTGGGGATCGGATGCCTGGTCTGGGGCACCAGGGCGATGACGATCTGGCCGGAGCGTGGGCTGATCTTGCCGTCGGCGGTGACGGGCTTGACATCGCCGTCGGTGTCCACCACGAAAAGCGGGACATGCGGTCCCGGCTGATATTGCTGAAGATAGGCCGCGTAGGAGAAATCCTTCGACAGGAGGGTGGACTTGACAACCATTCCCTCGGCCAGATGGGTGCTGAGGACTCGGTACGTCAGGTCGCGTGAAAAAAGCATCCGGCCGCGAAGCTCGCTCATCACTTTTTCGCGTCGTCCGCCGGCCCCGGGACCGGGTGCCGTTTCAGGCGCGAGCTGGTAGACGTTGCTTCGGCCCAGCACTCGTCCGAATCGCATCGTCGCCAGCGAATTAACCTCGTCGTTTGGGGTAATCGCCAGAAGTTGCCCGATCCCCCCGAGGTCGAGGTGTTCCTCGATGAACTCCGAGAGGATGCTGGCGGTCTGGGTCTCCAAGCCGGCAAGGCGACCGGTCGAGACGTTCACCGTGTTGGTGTCCACCAGCAGCACCCTCTGGCCGGATTTCTGCACCGCCTCGGCCAGGGTGCGGGCCAGGGGGTTGGCCCCGGCGATCAAGAACCCGCCGCTGCCGGCACGAGTCAGCCCCAGTGCCTTGGCTACCCGGCGGGCGGTGAGGCCATAGACCGTCACGGTCGCGATGATCACCGCGAACGTGATGGGAACCAGCCGGATCGCCTGTTCGGCGCTAATCGATGGATTGTCGCCGTGCGATTTTTCCAGCAGGCGGATGGCGAAGACCGACGCCACCGCCGCCGCCACGATCCCCCGCGGCGCCATCCAGGCGATGAACACCCGCTCTCGCCAGTTGAGGCTGGATCCCAGGGTACTCACCGCCACGCTCAGCGGGCGAACCAGCCCGATCATGCCGAAAAGAAAGATCAACGTCGGCCAGCCCAGCATGGTCAACTGCTGGAGCTTGAGGCGCGATCCCAGCAGGATGAACAGGCTTGCGACCAGCAGCACCACGAGGGCTTCCTTGAACTCGAGGATCGACCCGACGCTGACCCGCTTCTGGTTGGCCAGGGCCACGCCCATCACCGTGACCGCAAGCAGGCCCGATTCGCCTTGCAGGAGGTTGGAAACGGTAAACACGCCGATCACCACCGCCAGCGCCACGGGATTCTGCAGATGATCCGGTGCCAGGAAGCGCTTGAGCACCACGACCAGCAGCGCCGCCCCGGCGACCCCCACCAGCCCGCCGAACAGGATCGTCCAGCCGATCACCGTGGCCCCGACTCCGATCATCGCCTGGAGATTGAGTTGGCCGTGGGCCGTACTCACCTGGATCGCCTCGAACACCAGCAGGGCCAGCGTCGCCCCCACCGGGTCGATGACGATCCCTTCCCATTTCAGCACCGCCGCCGACCGGCCCACGGGCCGGACATGGCGCAGCAGGGGCTGGATGACCGTGGGCCCGGTCACGATCAGCACCGCGCCGACCAGCACGGACATGGGCCACTCGAGGCCGAGAATCCATCGTGCCAGCAGGGTCGTCATCGCCCAGGTGACCAGCGCCCCGATGCTGACCAGCCGGCGGACGACTCCCCCGGTTTCTTTGATGTCGGAAAAATGAAGTGTCAGCCCCCCCTCGAAAAGGATGATCGCCACCGAGAGCGACACGATTGGGTAAAACAGGTCGCCGAATAATCGGTCGGGGCTGAGCCAGCGATGTCCGAACGCCAGTTCGGTCCCCGCCCCGGCGGAGATGCCGATCACTAGCAACATTAAGATCGCCGGCATACGCAGGCGCGCCGCGACCCACTGCCCGGCCACGCCCAGGACGACCACGCTCGCCAATCCGACCAATCCCTGCTCGGCCATCGGGGGAATCTATAGCCGCCGGCGGAAAAACCGCAAACGGCCTCTCCCATGGCGTAAGTGCGCTCTCGATCCGGCTCGAGGTCCCGGGCTGTCGATGGATCTCAAATTTCAGATTTCAAATCCTCCATCGAAAGCAGGGCCCAGCGGTCCCGGGCTCTCGATAGATCTCAAATTTCAGATTTCAAATCTGGCTCTTGAAGCGTCGGCTCATGTTCCCTCGCTGCTGTTTGTTCTTAACATCGCCCCGAGGAACTCGACGGTGACGGCCTTGATGTTGTGCGACCACTCGAAAATCGCCACATATTGCGCCAGGTATTTCTTGGACACGCCCCGGAACGTCCGCA
>JBBQNJ010000030.1:0-50422 GCA_038329845.1 Tepidisphaerales bacterium
TCGCCCCTCGCCCCCGCCCCTCTACCTTTGCGTGCCTGCGTGCCTTCATCCCTACGTGACTCTCCCATCGGCCGCTTAGCCCGTTGCTCCTACCCCATCGCTTCAAGAATTGCGTTCTTCACGTTGGTGGGAACCGGGGAGTATTTCAGCGGTTCCATCACGCTGCTGGCGCGGCCCGTGGACATCGAGCGAAGTTCGGTGGTGTAGCCGAACATCTCGCTCAGCGGCACCTCGGCTTCGACCACGCGGGTGTTGCCGCGCTGTTCGCTGTTGACGATCAATCCGCGGCGGCGATTCAGATCGCCGGTGACGTTGCCTACGAAGTCCTCGGGGGTCGTCACCACCACGCGCATGATCGGCTCGAGCAGGGTCAGGCCGGCCTTCTTGCAGGCTTCGCGGAAGGCCATTCCCCCGGCCAGCTCGAACGCGACCTGGGAACTGTCCACCGGGTGGTAGGAACCATCCACCAGCGTGACCTTGACGTTGATCATCGGGAAGTTGGCCAGCACGCCGGTCTTGCACGCCATGCGGGCGCCGTATTCGACGCTGGGGATGTATTCCTTGGGGATCGAGCCGCCGAACACCTTGTTCTCGAAGGCGAATCCATCGGCCCAGCCGAGCTTCTTAAGAACCTCGGGCGCCAGCGGCTTGCCATCGGGACCGTTCCCGTTGAACGGCTCGATGTTGATGGTGCAATCGCCGAACTGCCCGCGTCCGCCGGTCTGCTTGACGTGCTTGGCCCGCACGTTTTGCGCCGCCCCGACGATTGTTTCCTTGTAGGCGACCTTCGGCTTGCCCACGACCACGTCCACATGCATGTCGCGCGTCAGCTTGTTGCGCAGGATCTCCAGGTGCAATTCGCCCATGCCGCTGATGATCGTCTGGCCGGTTTCCTCGTCGTAGTTCGCCTGGAACGTCGGGTCTTCGCGCTTCAACGTCGTCAGCGCCTCGCCCAGCTTCTGCTTGTCCGCGGCCGTCTTCGGCTCGATCGACATACTGATGACCGGCTCGGGGAACGTCGGTTTTTCCAGGATGATCGGATTGTCCGGGTCGCACAGGGTGTCGCCGGTGAGGGCTTCCTTGATCCCGATGCACGCGACGATGTCGCCGCTTTCGGCCACATCCAGCGGATTGCGATCCGCGGCGTGCATCTGGAACATGCGGCTGATGTTCTCGCGCTTGTTGCGCGAGCTGTTGAGTACCCGGCTGCCTTTTTCCAGCCGGCCCGAATAGACGCGCACGTAGGTCAAGTCGCCGTGCTGGTCCGAGACGATCTTAAACGCCAGCCCGCAGAACGGCTCATCGGGGTTGGAATGGCGCATGATGATTTTCTCGGGGTCCTTCATGTCGTGTCCCTTGATCGGGGGCGTGTCCAGCGGCGAGGGCAGGTAGTCGATCACGCCGTCGATCAGCCTCTGCACGCCGACGTACTTCAGCGCCGAGCCGCAGAAGACCGGATTCATTTTGAATCCGATGGTCGCGGCGCGAATCCCCTTTCGCAGCTCCTCCTCGGTCGGCTCTTCGCCGATGAGATACTTCCCCATCAGGTAATCGTCGGTCTCGGCGACTTTTTCGATCAGGTCATGCCGCCACTTGGCGAACCGCTCCTTTTCCTCTTCGGGAATCGGCTTTTCAACCTGAGTCTTGCCTTTGTCCTTCTCGTCGGACAGGTTGTAGTAGATCACCACGCAGCGGATCAGGTCCATGATCCCCCGGAAGGTGTCGCTTTGTCCCATGGGAATCTGCACCGCCACCGCCGGGGCGCCCAGCCGCTCGATGATCGACTTGAAGCTAAAGTCGAAGTCGGCTCCGATCTTGTCCATCTTATTGATGAAGCACAGCCGCGGCACGTTGTACTTGGTGGCCTGGCGCCAGACCGTTTCGGACTGCGCCTCGACGCCTTCCTTGCCGTCGAACACGGCCACGGCACCGTCGAGCACGCGCAGGCTGCGTTCGACTTCGACGGTGAAATCGACGTGGCCGGGAGTGTCGATGAGGTTCACGGTGTAGGTCTCGCCGTTGCGGTTCCACGGGCAGGTGGTGGCGGCGGACTGAATGGTGATCCCGCGCTGCTGTTCTTCCTCGAGGAAGTCCATCTTGGCGGTGCCTTCATGCACTTCGCCCATCTTGTGGATCTTGCCGGTGTAATAGAGGATGCGTTCGGAAACGGTGGTTTTCCCGGCGTCGATGTGGGCGGCGATGCCGATGTTACGGATTTTGCTCAAGTCCCGAGACATAGTGATGCTCCGTGTGGCCAGGCTTACGATCGGCGAACCCGGGAAAACCGGGCGATTCCATTCCGATCCATCAAGACAATTTCCGCTCGAGAACTGGCCAATCCAGCCCCGGCGGCGATTTCTCATTATCCAAGTGCGACGGCTCGATCCGGCGTAACAACGCAAACGATCGGCCCCTGCGGGTTTGCATCCGTCCACATCCTACATCAGCCGACGGACGAGCTTCGGCGGTCGCGTTTCGTGAAACCGAAGCCCGGGAGCATCGCCCAAGTCGGCGATAGACTCCGTTCACTGCATGGCCCGCTCATACTGACCATGCAGGCTTCGGTCAGCATGAGCCGCTTACCCCGGCTCAGTGTTCATTACAACTCCTGAATGGGTTATAAAACCCCGAACGCGCAATCGCCCCCGGGGCCGAAGAAGTGTATCGACCGCCCGGAAGAGGTCAAGAGGACGGAGAAAAAAGCGCGAACCCAACGGCATGCGAAGGATCCATCGCGTGCGGAAAGAAATCCTCAAACTTCAGGAATCCCGATCGGAGTCAAGATCCCATTCGTCCGGCGTGAACGCCAGGAGGGCAGCGACCCGTCTCACGGGCTGCTCGCCGCACTCTTCCTCCTAGGCGTCCCACAGTTTGGGTAAGGCAAAGATTCGCGCCTCCCCTTCGCCCCTTCGCCCCTTCGCGCCTTCGCGTTTAACCGACTTCACCAAGTCGTATAAATCTCGTTGCCCCGGAAATCCTTCCACTGGCGAATGCCCGATCTCGTCGAGGTGTAGCGGTTGTAGACCGACGTCCGCTGCAACTGCACGCCGTCGCAGGGTTCGACATGGAAGTCGGCGAACAGCCCGTTGGCCTTGCCGGCATGCACCAGCCAGACACCGGTTGCCTGGTTGACCCAGGGACCGCCCCCGCCGCGCGAGATCGACTCGGGATCCCAATCGCGCCCGCCAAGCTGGTAGCGGTAGTCGTCCATCGCCGAGGTATCGAACACCAGCGGATAGGTCGTCGTCTCGCGGATGCGGTTGAGATGGATGGCGTACATCGTGGTGCCGGGCACGCTGATGCTGCTGAGAACCGGATCGTTCACGCCCTTGCCGCGCATCCCGTAGGTGCTGTGGATCCACGCCGACGGGGCGTACAACCCGGGATACTCCATCTCCGGGCAGCGGTAAACCGTGTTGCTGTATTCCTTCCAGTCGTCCGGGCCGGGGAGGTAGACAATGCCGCTCACCGAACCGCCGGTGAGGAACTGGTACCAGACATGGGAATCACCATTGAAACTGCTCATCCGATGGGCGATGGCCAGGCGGTTGTCATTGGCGTACATGTTCAGCGCCAACCCCACCTGGCGGAGATTGCTCATGCACTGCACTGCCCGGGCGTGCGACCGCGCCTTTTGCAGGGCCGGCAGGAGCATCGCCACCAGCAAGGCGATCACCCCAATGACCACGAGCAGTTCCACAAGGGTAAAACCGTGCGATGCGCGGATGGATTGCCTGGGCGTCATCGTTGCGCCTCCGGTTAATTCATTTCGCCTCGGCGTTGGCGAACTCGATCTTGCCTTGCTTATGCTCCTCGCTCGGCAGCGGGACACTGATCATGAACTGCCGAGTGGGGAAGTGAACTTTGCCGTCATTGTCGCCGTCCCAATGCTCGAGCTTGCGGGTGAGGGGAATGGCGATCGCCTCCCAGTCTGCGTTGCCCGCGACCTTGGTCTTGTATTGCAGGGTCTGACCCGTGCCGTCCACGATCCGGAAAGTCAGCTTCTGGGCGACCTTCGACCGCGCCTGGAACGAAAGTTCGGTCGCTCCTTCCTCGAGCCGAAGTTCGACTGAGGCCAGCACGTACGGGGTGGACTTGGCCTTTGATCCGGTGAAGTCATAGTTCAGCACGCCAATCGGCTTATCACCATCGGCCGCAAGCTCGAACGAGCCTTCGCCGGTATTCTTGATGAACTTCCATTCGACGCCCGGCTTGAACAGCCCCAGCTCGCCCTTCGTGGCGGTCGGTGCCGCGCCCGCCGGCGATGCACCCGCGGCGGGCTTGGCGGCGGCCGGCTTGGCCGGCTTCGACTTCTTCTCCGCCGGTGCCGCCGGCGCTGCCGGCGCTGCTGCCGCGCCATCGCCGGCGACTGCGGTCGCATGGGCATACTCGACCTTGCCCGTCTTCTTATCCGGACCGGGTTGCGGCAAGCTCAGTGCGATCTGCTTGATCGGGAAATGGATTTTCCCATCGGCCGCCCCGTCCCAATGCTCGAGCCGGCGATTCAGAGGAATGCGGATGTTTTCCCAAGTGCCGGTGCCGCGAGTGCGCTGCTTGAACTGGTGGGTCTGCCCGGTGCTGTCCACGAGGCGGAACGTCAACGGCTGGGCCGTGTCGGATCGAACGTCGAGGCTGATCTGCTGGGCTTCGTCGATCGAGACCGGCCGCATTGCCAGAATGTACGGGGTGGACTTGGCCTTGGAACTGGTGAAATCGTAGTTCATCACCCCGATCGACTCTCCATCGGTCGTGGTGACCATGAACGAGCCTTCGCCGGTGTTCTTGAGGAACTTCCACTCGGCCTGATCCTTGAACAACTCGAGATCTCGCCCGGCGGGCGCGGGCCCGGCGGCCTTCTCGGGCAGCGGTGCCGGGGCGGCGGTCTCGACGGTGCCCAGTTCGACCCCCGCGGGCAGCGCCACATACTGCGGCGACCCCGAGAGCGTCAATTTCAGCGCCGCGATCGCCGCGCTCTTGCCATTGATGTCCGTCACCGCCAGATCGGCCACGGGCTTGCTCGTCTGGATGCTCACCTCATGCGGGCGGGCCTCCTCGGGTGATCCGCTCGGCGGCGGGGCCGTCCACGCCACCAGTTGCCGCTCACCGGCGCTATTCTTCCAGACCAACAGATAATCCAGCTTCTGATCGGTCGGGATTCGTTGTTCCAACGTGTAGCCATTGAGCCGCTCCAGCATCACCTTGGCAGCGGTGTAGACCGGACGCGGCTGCTCATCGCCGACCAGGCCGAACGCATCGCCATCCCATTCGTACCAGCTTGTCACCGGCAATCCGAACAACTGGTCGATCATGAACTGGCGGACGAAATGCCAAGCCTGGTACTCGCGGGCGCGGTCCTTCGATCCGCCGGACCAACCCTCGTTGTTCGCCTGTTCCTTAACGGCAAACCCTCGCTCGGTATCCAGCATCGGCAGATCGGGCGAGCCGTACTGCTTGAGCAGCGCCCGGGTCTTCTCATGGCCGATGGCGAACTCCTCCGGCGTCTTTACACCGTACGGATGCACCGACCAACCGCGAATCCCCGTGCCGAGAATCCCCTTCTTGAAACACGCCTCGGTCCACTCGTAGCTCGGCTGCCAGTAATTCGAGACCGACCCGGCCATGATAAAGGCGTCGGGATCGGCCTTGAGCATCGCCGGCGCTGTCGCCTTCACCAGATCGGTGTATTCCTGGGCAAACTCGTCGGAGTTGTGCATCCCGTCCTTGCGCCAGAACGTGCGCACGTTCGGCTCGTTCCATATCTCCCACAGAACATTGTAACCTTTGTAATGCTCCGCGGCGGCGGCGGCGAAATTGGCGAATCCCTCGCGTCCGGCGGCCGTCTTAACCCCGCCGCGCCCGTCATCCTCGTACATCTTGTTGCCTCCGAACAGGCAACCGATGACTTGGATGCCCAACTCCTTGGCTCGGTTCATCTGGGGATCGAAGCTGGAAAAATCGTATTTGCCTTTCTCCTTCTCAACCGCGTTCCAGTACAACCCGCGCCGGACGATGCGAAAGCCCATGTCGTGGACCTTCTGCAATGTCTCGTCGTTGAAGTTGTTTCCCTTGAGCTGTACGCCGCACGATTGGGGAATGCCCAGTCGCGGCAGTGGGTCGGCGGCGCTGACCGTCAGCGCGACCAAACCCATCGCCAGCGACAGCGCCGCTCCCTGAACCATCAAGCTCGATGCCGCGATGCCCATGCCATGATCCTTTCGAAGACGAAGTTCGCCCCGCGCGGGCGGGACAAGAGGGTGTCCGAGATCACCAGATATCGGATGCCGCGCTTTCACGCAGGCGAACAAACTGAGATTTTCATTACTGCCGAGCACGTCGGCGAAGACCGGCCAGAACCATCCCGCCGATCGCCATCAGCGTCATCGAACCCGGCTCTGGAACGTAGTTGACGACCAGCGCGTTGCCGGCCGTAGAGAAGCTCCACTTGGACTGATCCACCGAGGGGTCGAACACCAGGCCGTTATTGGTCAACGATCCGACCCATGTCATCAGCGTCCAGGCGCCGGCAGTCGGGGTGACGCCGATCGCGAATTCCGGCAGGAGATACGAGCCGTTATCGAACGTCACGTTGCCGGTGACGGCGATTTTCCGCATGTTCGACGCGAGATTGACGGCATCCTGGTCGATCACCGCCTGGAGCATCCCCCAGGAATCGGTGGAGGTGTTGGGCGTCAAAGAGCCGGTCTGGCGCCAGTTGCCGCCCACCGTCACGTTCGAGCCGGTCCCGCGGGAACCGTTGAGGGTCACACGTCCGTTGGCTCTGGCACCGGTGTGCGTTCCACCATCGCCGACGAATCCCAGCGTCACGTTGTTGCCGACCTGAAGGGAGGAATCGCCGGAGATGACCCATTCCATTGGATCCACGCTGGATGCTCTGTAGTTGTTCCCCAAGAGCAGGTCCGTTCCGATCGAAGCACTGCCCCCGGATTGCTGGAACAGCCAATCGCCGTAAGAGCGGCTGACCGAAGTGTCCACGGTGAGCGTTCCGGCCGACAACTGATAGGTCCAGTGGTCGGCGGGACTGGCGTCGCCGGAAGTCACGCTGCCCACGTGGACGCTGGTTGCAGCGCCGGATTGGGTAAAGACGCTGCTCAGCCCACCCGCGGCGGTCAAGACGCCGCTGACGTTGATGGCACCGGTTCCGCTCAGGGCGTAGCTGCCGCTTCCGGTCGCGGTGGACGCAGTACTCAGGCCCAAGGTGGGGGCGGTGAGCGTACCGGCCGAATGGGTGACGTAGCCATCGCCCTTGTCGTGGAGGTTGAAGGCACCAGTGACCGTCAAGTTGGCTAGGATGTCCAGATAACCGGTGTAGTTCGTGCTGCCGATGCGCGGACCCACCTCGACAGTTAGCGCCGTGGCGGCGGACGTGATCAACACGGGACTGCCGGCGCTGGACGCCCCGCGAATCGCCACAGCGTCCGTAGACGTGGGCGGGTTTGCAGGATTTAAGCTGGTCGTTCGGTCGTTCCAGTTGGCGGCTACGTTCCAGTTTCCCCCGGTCCCGCCGTTGGCGTCCCAGTCGTACGTCGCCGCACTGGCGATCGAGGCTGCGCCGCCGAAAGCGGCCAAAGCCGTCACGACGGCGCTCCTGAAAGAACCCCGATTGCTCGTAAAAACGCGATTCTTGATCTGACTCGACATGGTGCATCCTCCGAAAAAAGAACTCGATCGACTCTCCAACTCACGCTCGACGGAATTGCTACTGCTTTCTTTATACCCGCCCCAGACCAATCTGTCAAGCATTGTACTAATTTAGCGAAACCACCGGACACAACGCGCGATGCCATCCCCCTCGTAGTCGGGATAGGGAAGGCCGGTTTCGGCCTCGCCTCCCGCCAAGCCGAACGGGCGGATCTAATGAACTGAAAATGCCACTTTGGCAAGATGCAGGTAGATTCCCGCCGAAGTCGGATCACTTCTCGGTCAACGTCAGATCTCAGATTTTCCGATATCAGATTCCAGATTTTCAGATCGGGGTTCTCCGGGCGCCCTGCGACGGCTCGGCTACGGCGCCTGTGGCTCGAACGCGATCAGCCGGTAATCCCGCGGGCCGATCTCCACGGTCAGCGCTTGCCCCTCGAGCTTCGGCGGTGCCGCTGCGGTGAATGAGGGGCTGTTGCCCTTGCGATTTTCGGCGTATCGGGCTTCAAGATCCGAAGCCGCAAGCGGTTTGCCCAATTGATCCACCGCGATTGTCACCTTCGCCGTTTTCGCCTCCTGTCCGAAATTGCTGACAATCAAGAGCGCTTTGGAGCCGTTGTGATAGCTGGAGATCAGCACGTTCGGGTCCTCGGCGCGGGCCAGGGGTTTTTCGGACCAGTAGCCGGTGAAACGCAGGTCCGGCTCGGCGATGTCGAACGATCGCAGCGCCGGGCCGGTGAAGCGATAGATGAAATCCGAATCGCAGCGATCGAACATGAACCAGGTATCGTGAAGCAAAACCTCTGCGATCATCGTTCGGGTCGCCGAGCGGATCCACGCCGGCTCGGTCTTGCGCATCGTGGCATCGTCGGCCACCATGGGGATCCACAGCGACACATTCCCCCCGCCGGCGCCGAGCTGCATCGCCCGGAAGCGATCCAACGGCCACAAATCCATAAAGTCCTTGCCCCCCTTCTTGATCCAGTGGCCTTCGCCATCGAGGGTGACGGTGCCGAATGAAGTCAACGCCGGGACCATCGTTCCGGTCATGTGGATGATGATCAGCGGGCGCTTCTGATTCTCGACCGACAGACCGTAAAGCCGCTTGATAAACTGGCGTTCATGGAAAATCGAGGTCGAAACCTGGGTCTTTCCCCCGGGCAACGTATAGGCGCCGCCGGCGGAGGTACGTCCGCTCCAGGTGGGATAAACTTCGTCGATGTAGACCCCGTCGAGAATGTCGCGCCCGAACCAGTTCTTGAATTCGCCCGCGAGATAATCCACGTAACTGGGGGTAAAAAACGCCCGCCCGCCGTTGGTGCCTTCCCATTCCCAGGAGTGCTTGTACCAGGCTTCCATCCGTTCGCCCATCCAGTAGGCCGACATGTACAGAATGCGCGTTTTGTGCTGCCGTTTCATGACGGCGGCGGCGTGCTGGGCATAATCCCAGCCGCGGGCGGGGAAGATTCCGAACGGCAGGCCGACGATCCGCCCGATCTGCGAATCGAACGCGCCGCCGATCGACGCGATGGTGGAATCCTCTTTCGTTCCCCCGCGATGCCAGGCGCGGGCGTCCGGCGGCGCGGGCTTGGTGGGCGTGGGCAGCAGCCCGAACGTGATCGTTCGCGGCGAATCGATCACCGCCGGTTCGGCGATAAAGTTCAGCCGCAGGATCAGCGCCTCGCCGCGGCGAATGAGTTCGACGGCGGGCGCGGCGTTGGTCGGGATCCACCCCGCATCGTTGTCGGCGAACCAGCTCAATCCCCGCTCATCGGAGCCGATCCACAGCATCGGGAAAAATGACCCGACCGCCATGGGGTTCTTCCAGCGCTTCGCCGGGTTCGGTGCCATTTCCGGAGTCGGTGGCGGCGTTGCGGGGTTTTTCCCGGCGTACGCCGAGACGCTGTCCCAGATGCGATTTTCTCCCGCCGCGAGCAAGCCGGCGCTCGAGCCTTCCGACCCGATCGAGATCGCGTGATGCAGCGGCATCCGCTTGTCTTGCAGCGGGATCTCGAGCGCCACCTGGCGAACCGCAGCCTTTCCATGGGGGATCAGGGTCAGCTCGTGGCGGATCATCCCGTCGAAGTCCATCGCGCAGTCGAGCGTGTAATCCAGCACGGGCGATTTGCCCTCGCCGCGCCATTGGACGCTTGTCGGGGAGCCGGCTTTGGGCGCCGCGCCGTTCACTCGGAACTCAACCGGCCCATCGTCGGTTTGCACCTCCAGGCGAACGGGCGACTGAAGAATCTCCTGCCCGCGAACCACGGCGCTCTCGAGCCATCCGCTCGATGACACCCGATATATCGTGGACCAGCAACCGACCTGCGCGCCATCGACCTTCAATTCGGTCCAAGGCGACGGAACGCGGGTGATCCGCCCGGCGGCGGTCTTGTGCCAATCCGGAGTATATTTCTCGACCGGCACCGAGGCGTTCGCCAGAGTCTTGCCCGCCGCGTCCACCATCGTCGCCTCGACGAGGTATTCGCCGTCATCGAGCGTGGTCGGAAGCTCCAACGTCAGCGACACAGCGCCGCTCTGGTCCGAGATTTTCGCCTTCGCCTCGGCGAGCGGTCGGCCCGGTTGGTCCTTGACAAACGCGCGGACCCGCAGCTCGGCGGCGCTGGCGTATTGCGGCGTATTCAGCGTCGCCGAGACCCGGGCCTCGGGACGATTGAGTACTCCCTCGGCGTGAATCGACAACTCCGGCGCGGGGGCGAGGTCCGGATCAAAGCGATGAAATGCATTTTCCGAATCGGTTGAACTCAATGCGCTTCGATAGACCGACAGCTCATCCACCCGCGTGCGCATTTTTCCCGAGACCAGGCGGATCGCCGTCGGTTTGCACTGCTTGATCGCCTTGGCATCAATCTGAATTCCCCGAAACGATCCGGGAAATACGTACTTATGGTCGAATTGGGGACGAATCGCACCCTTGGACCAGGGCAAGGCCACATGGGTCCATTTCCCCGGGCGAAAATCGGGCAATTCGCCGAAACTCTCGCGGGTTCGATCGACGCTGAAGGACGCGATGACCCGCGATGACCCGCCGGGATCGCGCCCGATGATTTCCAGCAGCGACACGACTTTGTCCGTATCATCGTTTGTCGAAATGTCGGTTTCATGATTGTCCCAATCGACCGGCTGAACCCAAAAGTCGATCACCCCGGCCTGCTGGAAGTCGATCCCCGCCGGCAGCGGCAGCGTCACTCCGCCCGGCGAAGATTCACCGCCCAGCAACAGCGCCTGCCCGCGAAGTCCGGGGGCGAACGACGGTTGGCCGGTCCCCGGTTCTTCTCCCACTTCCGGCTTGAGCGAACCATTGAAATCGGCGGCGTAGACCAGCGCTTGCGGATCGCGGAACCAGCGACTGCCCCGACGCACCGGGCGCGCGGCCTGGGGGTCGGATCGGGGATCATTCTCGACAGCATAGGTCCTGCGAAATACACGCGACAATTCGATGTCGTCGTAGATGCCCGCCAGCGCGGGACTTGATTCAGCGCCGATCACCCACGCGGTCCCCCCAAGAGTCTGCGTTCCATCCAGCCACTCACGCCCGACATCGTGTCCATCGAGCGAAAGCCGCACTTCGGTCAGACCGCCCGGATCCTTGCGCAGCGACACCGCCACATGATGCCACTGGTCCGCGGGCAGCGGTGCCGAGGACCGGACCGCCCGTTTGTCGCCGATCTTCACCAGCAAATGTCCGTCCGCCTGGCGAAGCAGTTCCCAGACAACCGTCTTCTTGCCGGAGTTGATCTTCTGCATCGACCAGAGCGTCGCGGTCTCGGCGGTTGGGGCGGCCTTAAAGTGCGCGCGTGCGGTCACGGCCGAGGGATTGAAGCCTCCGGCAAGCGTTAGCGTGAGCTTGGTTTGCGGCGTCAAGGCGATCCCCGCGCCGAACCGACCGGCGGGAACAACGGTCGCCGCGGGCGTTACCGTTACACCCTTGGTGAGCCGATCCGCATCGCCGTTCAGCAGCGCGACGGTGAAATCATCCCCGGCCATCGCCGCGCCGATCGACTCAACTGTCGGCAGAACGTCGGCGACCGCCGATGTGGAAACCCCCGCGACGATGGCGATCGTCAGTCCGATCGTCAGCCACACCCACGCTCCGGCGCGGACGAAAAACAAGCTTGGGGTCGAGAAAAGTCGCTCCGCAAAGTGCAACGTATGGTTCGAGCGGTCGGTTGGCGATATCTTCATAGACATGAAAATAATCCGCTTCAACTCCGGGGGCAAATGCTTTCTCGGGACGCCGACCGACGATTCCTTCACCCGGGCCCGGCGGATCGACGGAACACTGTTCGACATGCGACCGACGGACGAGACGCTGGCGGTCGAGACGCTGCTGGCACCGCTGGTCCCGACCGATATTTTTTGTATCGGGCTGAACTACCGCGAACACGCCGCCGAATCCGGTTCGGCCATCCCCACCAACCCCGTCCTGTTCATCAAGGCGGGCAATACGCTGCAAAATCCCGGGGATCCGATCGTAATTCCCCGGCGATCGCGCGACATCGACTACGAGTGTGAGCTGGCCATCGTGATCGGCCCGCGACCGGCGAAAAACGTGGCGCGGGCCGACGCGATGGACTACATCTTCGGGTATACAGCGGCCAATGATGTTTCCTCGCGCGACTGGCAGCGGGAAAAGCACCTCGGCGGCGGGCAGTGGGCGCGCGGCAAGAGCTTCGACACCTTCTGCCCGCTGGGGCCGTGCCTGGTCACCCGCGATGACATTCCCAACCCCAACGCCCTGCGGCTTCGCACGCTGCTCAACGGGCAGCTCATGCAGGATCACACCACAGCGGACATGATTTTCGACGTCCCGATGCTGATCGAGTCGCTCTCCAGTACCCTGACCCTGCGGCCCGGATCG
Source organism: Tepidisphaerales bacterium (assembly GCA_038329845.1). Classification (GTDB taxonomy): domain Bacteria; phylum Planctomycetota; class Phycisphaerae; order Tepidisphaerales; family Tepidisphaeraceae; genus JBBQNJ01. Next base: position 12,539 of record JBBQNJ010000030.1, read on the forward strand.
ATCATCCTCACCGGGACGCCGCAAGGTGTGGGTTTCGCGCGAAAGCCGCCCGTCTGGATGAAGCCCGGCGACACGGTCATCGTCGAGGTCGAGCGGATCGGACGGCTGGAAAATCCCGTCGTGGCTGAAGGGTAATCCCGCGGCGAGGGCATTATGGTCGGCTCCATCCTGCTGAACATCCTCGGCCCGATCCTGATCCTCATCGTGCTGGGGGCGCTGGTTCGCTGGCGGTTCCGCATCGACGTGGGGGGACTGAGCAAGCTGAATATCTACCTGTTCGTCCCGGCGTTCGTGTTCGAGAAGGTAGCCACCAGCACGTTGAGCTGGACCAGCATGGGCGGCATCGTGGCGATTACGATCCTCCAGGTGCTTGTGCTGGGCGGAGTGGTGCTGGCGATCGGGAAATTGCTGAGAATTCAGCGGGGGACCCTGGCCGCGATCGCGCTGGCGGTGATGTTTTACAACAGCGGCAACTACGGGCTTCCGCTGGCGGAACTGGCCTATCCACGTGCCGTCGCGCCCGTCGCGCCCGGTGCTCCCGCCCTTGTCGCCCCCGCCCCCGTCGCCCCTGCCCCCAGTGCCGCCGTCCCCGGTGCCAACGCCCCCGGTGCCCCTGCCCTCGTCGCCGCCGTCACCGGTGACCCCGCCCTCGGTGCCGATGCCCCCGGTGCCCCTGGCCCCGGCACCCCTGCCCCCGGTGCCCAAGCCCCCCCCGCCGCCGTTGCGCCGGCATCGGAGGCGGGGTTCGACTCGCGCGATGGGGCGGCGGTGCAGGCATTCGTGTTGATGGTGCAAAACCTGCTGACGTTCACCGTGGGACTGTCCATCGCCGCCTGGGCCGGCAGCGGCGGTTGGGCCAAGGGGATGATCACGGTCTTTCGGCTGCCGATTCTTCCCGGGCTTGCCGCGGCGCTGCTGGCGCGATGGTGGTTTGATCCGACGCAAGGGGCATCCTTGCCCGCGATGATCGCCGTCCCGATCCATTATCTGTCGGGCGGGCTGGTGCCAATCGCGCTGATCACGCTGGGAGCGCAATTGGCGAGCAATCCCCGCTGGCCGCGATGGCGTCCGATCTCGATGGTGCTGGGGCTGCGCCTGCTGTATGCCCCGGTGCAGATGGCGGCAATGCTTTGGGCCTTTGCCGCCCTCGGCTGGGTGCCAATGAAGCTGTGGCCGTGGCCCGCCGAGTTGTTGATCCTCACCGCCGCCGTCCCCACCGCCGTCAATACCCTGCTGTTGACGCTGGAACTCGGCGGCGAAGCCGACCTGGCGGCCGACTGTGTTTTCTGGACGACCGTGTTTTCCTGCCTGACGATCACTGCCTGGCTGGTGGCGATCCGGCTGTTTTTTAGTTGAACCCGAAGCGGAGAAAAAAGGACGCCCCGCCGCTGGAGGGGGTGCGACGGGGCGTTGGAGGGACGAAGTTATATCGAACGATCGAGAAGAATAGCGACCCTTCCCCCGCGCGTCCAGTGCCGGTGCCGAAATTTTTTTCCGGGCATGGTCCAGATTCCGGGTGAGCGGGAAAAATCGTCGGCAAGAGGAAAAGAGGGACGCGCTTCCTTTACATTCACGCACGTGAAAACGGCCGTGAAAACGGGCGGGCGGTTCATGCATCGGCTCACCATGACCCACACCCGTCGCTGGCAGGAGCATTATCATCAGGTCGGCACCGGCCATCTGAGCGATAAAACGGTACAGGTGCGATATATTTGACAGCAGCGCGAAAACGGGACAAGCGCTGGCCGAACTGTAGGCGATCCGTGTTCGGTGGCCAAGGGCCACCCGTTCGGGCAAGAGGATTGGCAGCAGGCATTGACGCGGATGCTGGGCCTGGAGTCGAGCTACCGGAACGCCGGCCGGCCCAGGAAGACAAAGCGTGACACCACGGAACAATAATCGCACCTGTCCCAACACCTGTCCCGTTTTTGTTCGTGTCCCGTTTTTGTTCGCCTAGAAATGTCCCCTTTTTGTTCCTTAGTAGAGGTCACTGGAGACAGGCGTCAGTTCTCCCCGCCGCGTTGGCCCCCTCCGCGGATATGCGGTTCGGGGATTGCGGCGTGGCGGTCGATGACCGCCTGCAACCGGCGACGCACGTCGGTCGGCGCGTCGGCCGGGGCAATCGGATGTTGTTCGTTGCCGTCGGCCACGGTGTCGTACAGGCGGCCATCGGCGTACAGCTTCCATCTCGCATCATGGACCCAGATGATCGGCTCCTCACCGTGTGGCGAGTACCAATGGTATATCTCCGTGCGCGGCGATGGCTGCCCACGCAGCAGGCGCGGTGCCAGGCTTACCCCGTCCAGCGCCCGATCCTTCGGCGCTGCAGCACCGCCCAGATCCGCCAGTGTAGGCAGCACGTCCGTATCGGCCACCAAGTCCACCGCCACGCCGGGCTTGATCCGGCCCGGCCACCACGCAATGCACGGCGAATGCGTCCCGGCGTTGGTGGTCTTGTCCTTGGCCCGCGGCACCGTGGCACCGTCCACCCGCGCGATCGGTACCGTCATGCCGTTGTCCCCGAGGAACAGGAACAGCGTGTCGCGGTCAAGACCCCGGCTGCGAAGGTGATCGGTCAGCACACCCATCTGCCGGTCCAAGTGCCCCAGCAACGACGGCAAGGCCTTTCGCCCCGTGAATTTCTCGATGCCGCGCACCGGCTTGCCGGCGGTATATTCGTTCGGCCCGTTGGCGTAGGTGTCGTGCGTCAGCGGCGTGGGCATGTACATCAAAAACGGCCCGTCCCGGTGCGCGTCGATCCAGTCCAGCGACCAGGCAAGCTGCGCGTCCGCGGCGAACACATCGTCATCCAACTCCTGCTCCACCCCGTCAACCGTCAGCAATCCGCCCCAATACCGCGACCACCGCTCCCTCTTCCTGCCGATCGCATGGTGGATGTTGGCGTTGTCGAACCCGGCTTGCCTGGGACCCGTGACCATGTTGCCCAACTGCCACTTGCCCGATACCGCCGTCGCATAGCCGGCGACTTTGAGCACGTGCGCGAAAGTGATTTCGTTCGGATCGAGCTCGCCGAAGCCGATGTAATTGCGCCGGTTGCCCCGGCCGGTCATCACCGCCACACGCGTCGGCGTGCATAGCGGCTCCACGTGGCAATTCGTAAACCGCATCCCCTCCGACGCCAGGCCGTCGAGCTTCGGGGTCTCGACGATCTTGCCGCCGTTGCACGAAAGTGCCGCGTACCCCAGGTCGTCGGCAAGCACTACCACGAAGTTCGGACGCTTGGGCGCGGTGGCGAGAGTCGGGTCCGCCAGACTCAGCCGGGCCAACAGCGCGGCCATCGCTCCCATGCCCGTGGCCGCCAGAAACTTACGGCGATCCATGGCGTGCTCGGAACTACAGTATGGGACGCGTCGAATCACAGCAGAGATCACCTTGCCCGGCCTGGCCATCGGCCAATTGGCATGGAGTGTAGGCTGCCGCCCCATTGGAGTCCACCCTCGCCCTTGGGTAGATGTATATCCTCAATGGTGGGCGGCGAAAGGGACATTTCTCATTTTGACTCCTTCCGTGGCGCCGGTTATGGCGATCTGACCCGCATGGGGATTGCGTTTCGAAAATACACCGGCCTGACGCCCAGCGCGTGCCGATGGCCGTTTCATAACCGTTGATCTCGATTTGCGAACGTCGCGGGGCGAGCGGGCGACCGTGCCTTGTTCGTCGGGGTCTGATACAACATGCTCAACACCTATGGAACCGTCGCTGCGCAATCGACTGACGTTCGGGCCGCTGATGATGGCGGGTCTGCTGGGGTTGCTGGTCTTCGATGCGCTGGGGCAGCGATGGACCGCCGCCGCGGGGCTGAACGGCGGCAGCGGGATCGCCGGGCTGGGGCTGCTGATCATCATGCTGCTGATCCTGCCGCCGGCGACGGTCGAACTGGCGACGCTTTTCGCCGCCGAGCGGGTCCGGCCGTATCGCGGGATCGCCGCAACGGGGTCGGGGCTGCTGGTGATCCACGGCTTCGCCACGCAGTTCGCCGCGTTCCGACCGATCGGCGCTTCAACATTCGCGTTCGTGGTGGTGCTGGTGATGCTTCTGGCGGCATTGCAGCGGGCGTTGGGCAAGCAGACGCAGGAGGCGATCCACCACATGGCCGGAACGGTGCTGGCCACGCTGTATCTGGGCGGGCTGGCGTGGTTTCTCATGGCGCTGCGGGTAAAGCATTCGGCGTCGGCAACCGGGTTCCACGGCTCGACCATGACCATCGTCATGATCCTGCTGGTGGTGAAGTTCACCGACATCGGCGCGTATTTCGGGGGACGCGCCCTGGGACGCCATAAACTGATCCCCTGGCTCAGTCCCGGCAAGACGTGGGAGGGCCTGATGTGCGGCGTGGCGACGGCGGGACTGGTCGGCGCGGCGTGCGCCCCGCCGTTGACGAACCTGTCGTGGCCCAAGGCGCTGCTTTTCGGGATGATCATCGGGGGGATTGGACAACTGGGGGATTTGCTCGAATCCCTGATGAAACGGGACGCCGAGGTGAAGGATTCCGGTCAGTTGATTCCCGGTTTCGGAGGGATTCTCGATGTGATCGATTCTCCGCTGCTGGCGGCGCCGTTCGCGTATCTGCTGTTCAGCCTGTTCACGGAGAATCCCATCTCGCGGCTGATCGGGTCGTTGGGATTTTGAGCCAGGCCGCGTTTTTCGCCATGGAACAGCGCGTGTTCATCACGGTGGGTGAAGTCAGCGGCGACCGGCACGCCGCGGAGTTGATCCGGAGCCTGAAGGCCCTGCGTCCGGGAATTCGCATCGAGGCGCTGGGCGGCCCGCGAATGCGCGAAGCGGGCGCTGTGCTGCTTGCCGAGATGACCGGCAAAGCCGCGATGCTGCATCACGGGGCCGCCCGGGCGATCGAGGTGTGGCGACTGTTGCGCGATCTTCGGAAGCGCTATCGCGCGGATCCGCCGGACCTGCATGTCTGCGTCGATTCCTCGGGAATGAACCTGCATTTCGCCCGCGCCGCCAAGTCGTGCGGCGTGCCGGTGCTGTACTACGTCGCCCCGCAGGTTTGGGCGTCGCGACAGGGGCGGATCAAGCGGATCGCCCGCGACGTGGATCAGCTTGCGTGCATTCTTCCCTTCGAGCAGGACTATTTTCATCTCCATGGGATTCACGCGACGTTCGTGGGGCATCCGCTGTTCGATGAATTGCCCGCCGCGGCGATGCGCGATCCGGCACGCCGATTTCCCCACGCCCCGCCCGTGATCGGGTTGCTTCCCGGATCGCGTCGAGGCGAGGCGGCGGCGAATTTCTCGCGCCAGATCGAGGTTGCCCGGGCCATCCAGGAATCGTACCCCGACGCCCGCTTCATGGTTCCGACCACCGCGGCCACGCATCCGGTGGTCGAAGAGGCGCTGCGTGAGCCAGCGCGGTCGGCGCTGGCGCCGGCGGTCTGTGCGCGGATCGACGCGTTCGATGACTTGGTTCCTGCGTGCGACTTGTGCCTGACGGTGTCCGGCACGGCCACCCTTCATGTCGCGGCCCACCGCGTGCCGATGATCGTCGTCTACCATGTAAGCCCCGCCGCCTGGCACCTGGCCGGACGGTGGATGCTTAAGACCCGATCGATCGCGCTGGTGAATCTGCTGGCCGGGACGATCGACCCGTCGGACCGACTGGTCCCGGAGTTTTTTCCCTGGTATGGCTCGACCCGCCCCGCCGCCGAGTTGGCGCTGGCGATGCTGCGCGATCCCGAGCGACTCGAGGCGCAGCGCCGCGGGCTTGACGACCTGGTCCGCACCCTGGACCGTCCCGGGGCTTCGGACAATGTGGCGAAGCTGGCTTTGCGAATGATGGACGCGCCCCCCACCGCCCCATAGGCGTTCAGGGGATGGGGGATGGGTTGGACGCTGCGGGGTCGCTTTGCGTCCGAGTCGCGGGGGGCACGCGGGTGGACTATGATCGACGGTCGATGGGCAAAACCATTCTCATTGCGGAAGACGAGCCGGTGCTGCGCGAGTCGATGGCCGAACTGCTGCGCGACGAGGGGTACGAAGTCCTCGAGGCCGGAGACGGGAACGCGGCCCGGGGGATCGCGCTGGACCGCCGGGTGGACCTGGTTCTCTCCGACGTGCGCATGCCGGGCATGGACGGGGTCGCGCTGCTGGATCACCTTCGACGGATCGCTCCGCAGACGCCGTTCATCATGCTGACGGCGTACGGGACGGTCGAGAGCGCCGTGGCGGCGATGCGGGCCGGGGCATATGACTACCTGCTCAAGCCGGTGCAGTTCGACGATGTTCTGATGAAGGTCAAGCGAGCGCTGGAGTTCGGGGAGCTGAAACGCACCGCGCGGGTGATGACCGAACAACTGGCCGAGCAGGGGACGTTCCACAACCTGGTGGGCGAATCGCAGTCGATGCGAAAGCTGTTCGAGACCGTCCGCAAGCTTGGCGCGGTCAAGAGCAATGTGCTGATCTACGGCGAATCAGGCACGGGCAAGGAGCTGTTCTCCAAGGCGGTGCATTACAACGGGGTGACGCGCGACAAGCCGTTTGTGGCCGTGAATTGCGGGGCGATCCCCAGCACGCTGATCGAGTCGGAGCTGTTCGGGTATCGGCGCGGTGCGTTCACCGGGGCGATCCGCGACAAGGTGGGGTATTTCGAGGCCGCCAACCGCGGCACGCTTTTCCTGGATGAGATTTCGACGCTGCCGATCGGGGTCCAAAGTTCGCTGCTGCGGGTGCTGGAAGAAAAATCGGTGGTGCCCGTGGGCGACACCCATCCGCGCCCGATCGACGTGCGGATCATCGCCGCCAGCAACCAAGACCTCGAGAAGATGGCCAAGGCCGGAACATTTCGGGAGGATCTGCTGTTCCGATTGAATGTGGTGAAGCTGCAACTGCCGCCGTTGCGTCAACGCAAGGAGGACATTCCGCTGCTGGTGCAGCATTTCCTGGACAAGTACACGCGGGAGATGAACAAGGACGTGAGCGGGCTGACCAACGGGGCGATGCGTGCGTTGTTGAATCATGAATGGCGCGGCAACGTGCGTGAGCTGGAAAACGTGATCGAGCGGGCGGTCATTTTTGCCGAGGGAGGGTCCATCGGCGTGGATGATCTGCCATTCAGCGCCCCGGGCGTCAGCGACGATGCCGGGGAGGATTTGAAGGAAGCCTTGCGCCAGTTCGAGCGCCAGCACATTATCTACAGCCTTCGCCGCCATAACTACGACAAGAACGAGACGGCCCGGCAGTTGGGGATCGGCGTGTCGAGCCTGTATCGCAAGCTGGACGAGTTGGAGATACCGAAAAACGATCCGGAAAAGTTGTCGAACGAAGAGGCGACGGGCGGCGGCGAAGGCGAGCCGCCGATCGAAGCATAGTCGAAGGACCCCACCCGGGGGCACGGGGCGACTCACCGCCTATTGGGATGCCGGCCGTCGGGCTGCGCAGGCATTCGCAGAATGCAGGCTGGAAGCCTGCACCACAAGCGCTTTCTTCAGGCTCGGAGCAACGAATCGAGGGTCAATGCCAAGTTCACAAGGGCGGTCGTTCCGGGCGCTGGAACTCCCCTTTGGGCCTCCTCGGGGCCCGGGCTAAACTTTTTTGGATCTCGTGCGTATAATTCGCACAAGGAGACTGTGATTATGGCGATTATGTTATCGGAAAAGGCGGCGGCGAAGGTGCGGAACATCATCAAGGAGCAGGACCGACCGGACGTCGAGATGAGCCTTAAAGTGGCGGTCAAGGGCGGCGGATGCTCGGGGTTCAGCTACACGCTGGATCTGACCGAGGAGCCGAAAACCGAGGCCGACGAGGAGATGGAGTCGCACGGGGTGAAAATCCTGTGCGATATGAAGAGCTATCTCTATCTAAACGGGACGGAAATCGACTACCGCGACGAGGTGTTCGGTGCCGGGTTCGTATTTAAGAACCCCAACTCGACGGGCACCTGCGGCTGCGGCTCGAGCTTTTCGGCGTAGATCGCGTCCCTCGGGTGATGCGGACTTCATGCCGTTTGCGGCGCTTGGCCGATAACACGGTTATCGGACCATGCGCCTTTTTTCTGTCCTCATCCTCGGGTCAATAGCGGCGTTAAGTACGCCTGCCCGCGGCGCTGCCCCGGCGGCGGTGACGCGGGTTCTGCGGGCGATCGACTTCGAGGAACGGCGGCTGGGCAACTCCGAAGAACTGCCCATGCATTGGAAGAAACTCGACGGCGAGGGGATGCCGCATTATGTCAATGGCAGGCTCGATGCCGGGCGAGCCCATTCCGGGCAGTACAGCTTCCGATTCGATCTCAATGGTGGATCGCTGGTCTATCGGTACGCGCCGGGGAAAATTCGCGTGCAACCGGGGGCGCACTATCGCGTCGAGTGCCTGGTGCGAACGACGGTGTTGCCGAACGCGCGGGCGCGGCTGAGTGCGATGCTTACCGATGCCGACGGTCACGTCCTTTCCGGAACCACGCGCCACTCCGAACCGTATGCCGCATTACGAGAGCAGGACGACTGGCAGCGATTGAGCGTCGAGCTGTCGGCGGATGATCCGGGGCAAGAGGCATTCCTGGTCATCGAACTGGGGCTGCTTCAGCCGGCGATGTTCACCCCGACGGTGCTGGGGGACCGCGCCATTTTTCCGCAGGACATTCGCGGAACGGCCTGGTTCGACGATGTAAGCGTCTGCCAGGTGCCGCGTGTCGAGCTCAGTACCGAGCGCCCGGGAAACATTTTCTACCGCGACGACATTCCGCGACTGCTGATCGACGTCAATGATCGCTCGACCGACGACCTGGCGGCTCAACTGGTGATCCGCGACGCCGACGGCCGGACGGTTTATCAGCGATCGGGCGCGTTGGATGATTCGGCGGCGCAGACTCCATCGCCCGGGCGGAAGAAGGTGTCGTTGCTGCTGCCCGAGCTGGTGCCGGGGTGGTACGAAGCGGCGCTGGTGATGACCAGCCAGGGCCAGTCGCTGGGCGAACAGGCGCTGGACCTGGTGCTGCTGGCCGAGCCGCGCGAGGCGATCGCACCCGATGGACGCTTCGGCATCATCGCCACGGATCTGCCGTTTGAAGGATGGAGCGAACTGCCCGAGATCCTCCCGGTGCTGGGTGCCGGGCGGGTGAAGCTGTCGGTCTGGAGTGAGGCCGGTGACGTGCAAAACGTCGATCCGGCGGCGTTCGATCAGTTGCTCGAGCGCCTGGGAGAACTGGGAATCACGCCGACGGCGTGCCTGTCGGCGCTGCCACCGGAGCTGGCGGACAAGCTGGGTGGAGATTCATCGCTGGTCGCGTTGTCTCGGGCGGAGAAAACCGACTGGCAACAGAAGCTGTCGTTTCTGATCTCCCGCCACGCCAACCACCTGGATCGCTGGCAACTGGGTCGGGATGGGACCGATGCGTTCGTCACCCAACCGGCGATGCGCGAGGTGTATCGGAAGGTCTATCGCCAGTTCAGCGCGCTGATGGATAGCCCCGACCTGGCGATGCCGTGGCCGGCCTGGTACGAGATGGATGGCGAACTGCCCGCGACGGTGGCCCTGGCGGTGCCCCCGAGCGTGCTTCCCGAGCAACTTCCGCTGTACATGCAGGACCTTCGCGGCCGTCAGGGGCACAACCTGTCGCTGAGTCTCCAGCCGCTGGATCGCCGCCGGTATGGGCGCCAGCGTCAGTTGCGAGACTTGGCACAGCGGGTGGTGTATGCGCTGGCGGCCGATGCTCGGCGGATCGACCTGCCGTTGCCTTTCGCCGTTAAGCGCAAGGACGATCAGATCGTCAAGCAGCCCGACGAGATGCTGCTGGTCATACGGACGCTGATCGCCACGCTGGGCAACGCCGAGTTTCGCGGGCGGGTGCCGATCGCCGAGGACGTCGAAGCCTTTCTCTTCGAACGAGCGGGAACAGGAATTCTCGTGGCCTGGGATCGCGGCGGATCAGCGAAAGTGCGCCGGCTGCAACTGAATCTGGGGAAGCGTCCGATGCGCATCGACCTGTTCGGAAACGCCGCGGCGCTGGTCCGGCCGCTGGCGAGCCACGCGGGGGCCGACGCCATGGCCGCCGGGGCGAGGGGTGAAAAGCCGCCCGAGGGGATCGAGATCGAGATCGGGCCAATGCCGATCTTCCTGGTTGACATCGACGCCCAGGCGGCCCAGCTTCGCGCCAGCGTCGCGTTCGATCGACCGTTGATCGAATCGAGTTTTCAGGCCCACACGCGCAGGCTCCGGTTCATCAACCCCTACGCCACAGCCATCGGGGGAACGGTCAAGCTCATCCCCCCCGCCGGGTGGAGTCTTTCGCCGTCGGTGCAGACGTTCACGCTCAATCCCGGCGAGAAGTTCGACCGCGAGCTGACGATCCAGTTTCCGTACAACAACCTCGCCGGACCCAAGGCGATCACCGCCGAGTTTCTCGTGCAAGGCGAGCGCAACATCGCGTTCACGGTTCCGGTGATGCTGAACCTGGGACTGAGCGATGTAGGGATGCAGACGCTGGCGCTGCGGGATGGCAATGATGTGGTGGTGCAGCAAATGATCACGAACTATGGCGATCACCCGATCGACTACACCGCGTTCGCCATCTACCCGAACCAGGCCCGCCAGGAGCGGCTGGTGACCAAACTGGGGCCGGGCCACACCACCATCAAGCGTTACCGCTTCAGCGGCGTGAGCATCGCGGCGGGAACGGCGGTGCGCACCGGGCTGAAGGAGCTGGTCGGCACTCGAATCCTCAATGACGAAGTCCCCATCCAATAGACTGCATCGAAGCCCGACGGCTTAATCCAGCCAGTCGCGAGCCTTAAGCCCAAAATCGGTCGTGGCAGTAGTTGGCGGACAGGCCCCGACGGCTTAATCCAGCCAGTCGCGGGCCTTAAGCCGCTGCGGGACGTATTCTTCGGTAACGTAGCTGATGTCCTTGGTGATCAGCGATTCGACCTCCATCTTAAAGCCGTTCTTCAACATCCGATCGATCTCCTTCATCCACCCCTTGTGGTCCGCGAACCAGGGATAGGCCTTGATCTGGTTGGCCCGGTCGATGTCGTTCTTGTTCAACTCGATCTGCACGTCATCCGACAGCTCGCACTCGGTGTAATCCTTCGACCGCACGCCGAGAAACTTGGCCTGCGGGATGGCCAGTCGCTCGCTCTCGAACGCCAGGCTGATCGACCCTTGCTTGATCACCGAATAGATGTAATGCCCCCAGGGATCGCAATCAAGCAGACAATAGATCGGCAGCTTCAGTTCCTCGTTGAGCCGGCGAAGCAATCGGCGGACGCCTCGAGGCGGCTGGCCAGAGCCTTCGGTGAGGATGCAGTTGTGCTTCTCCCAGAATCGGTCTTCATTGAACCGGCCCCAGACCGTGTCTTTTTCGACATGCAATACGAACTTGGCGTCGCACTTCTTGAACTGGATCACGTCCGGCTCGGTGATGCTGGGCACGGCGTATCCCCCGCTGCCCATGCGGCGGCAGTCGATCTCGTCGCCGCTGTCGACGATGGTGATGTTGCCGACCATGGTGCCGCGCTTCTTGGCATAAACGTGAAGTTCTTCACGCAGGGCGCCCATCGCCACTTCGAGGTCTTCGAGGATGGCGTCGGACTCATCCTGGCCGCCGAAGGTTTTCTCGCCGCGCGTGCCCTGGATGGTGTGCAGCGCCTTATAGAACATGCCACGGAGGCTCAGGGTTTTTTCCGCCTCGATAAGCTGCTTGATCGAATCGCCATGCAGGATGGTCTGCATGAACTGCTTGGCCTGGTTGAGATTGAACAGCTCGCGCGTCGCCTGGGCATCGCCCATCTCGAGAATGCCGCGCTTCTTGTTCCACAATGTATTGCTGCGCGTGCGCGTGGGGATGGCGATGTTGATGTCGTCGCCCTTAAACGCATTTTTCGCCACCCCCTCAGCCAGATCGACGATCTTGGAGAGGGTTTTCTCATCACGCTCTTTGACCCGCTTGTTGATGCGGGAAACCTCCGCTTGCTTTTTCGCCATTCTTGTTCCTTGAGAAAGATCGCTATCGGTTAATCCACTTCGGCGCTCGGTGGCTGGGGGAGCCGAGCGATTGCTCGTTCCATCAGTTCTGGCAAGGAAGGAATCTCCTGCTGCACGACCGCCCACACTCGATCCAGGTCCACACCCCAGTACACGTGACGCGCCTGGATGATCGATCCCCATCGCATCTCGGGGATCAGTGCCCGAGTAGGTTCGGACACCCGGGCCGCCGCCTCCCCGATCTCTTGAATCGCGTGAATGGTCGCGCGGCGCAGCATGACGTCGGCATCCAAGTCAGACCGGGATCGCCCCTCGGTCATCTTCAACAGGTCGTTCGCCGCCGCGCGAATATGCTCGAGCCGGATCCGATCGGCGATTTTTTCTGATTTTCGATCAGGCGGCATAGACTTTCCTGGCTGCCTCGGCAATTTGCCGCCTCAAGTAGGGGTGGATCATGCTCGGGGTGTGCAGATGCACCGATCGTCCGAAGAAGTCGCTCAGGCTCAGCTCGACATCGGCGAAATCCCACAGGCTCGCGGCAGCGCCGGGCTGAAACTCGACGATCGCGTCGATATCGCTGTCGGCACGGAAATCTTCGCGCGTAATCGACCCGAACAGCGCAAGTTCACGAATCCCCTGGGCGCGACACAGCGCCCCCAGCCGCTGAAGATCGATGTCGATATCATGCAGTTTCATTGGAGCCAGCCTTGCCTGCGACTAGAACAAACTCTCCTCATCGTCCGAACTCTTCCGCTTGCGCTTGGCGGGTTTGGCGGTGAGCTTGACGCGCTCGGGCGGCTCGGTGCCGTCGGATTCCGTCTCGCTCGGCGATGCCGGAGGCTCGGCCGGCGATGAGGCATCGGCGGCGGCTTCGGCGAGATGGGCGGCGCGGCTCTGCACCATCACCACCCCATCGTCGTCCTTGAAATCATCCGCCTCCTCGCGCTTGACCGTGCGGCCTTCTTCGTCGAGCTGGGCATCGGCGATCGCAGTGCGGCGACGCGCCTCGGCGAGCAGCGCCTCATACAACTGTTTGGCATCCGTCCCGGCGATGGCGTTGACGGCCCGGGAAATCTCCCCGATGTATCGCTCGAAAACATCCCGCCGCTGCGCCTGTCGCTGCATCTTCTGACGCTTGCGAAGATACGTCCCGAGCTTGCGGCCGCACTCCATCAGCGCCAGCTTCATCTCCTTGCGAATCTCATCATAGTCGGCCACCGCCTCCTTCGACTCGCTGGTGAAAGGCACCCACACCGACGCCATGTGGATCATGATCACCAGCGGACCACTCGGCAGCGATCCGCGCGGCTGCGACAGGTTGTAATTGCGCCAACCCGTCTCGGCCACCGCCTTGAAACTCGAACAGGCCGACTGCTGGAACAGCAGCGGCACGCGGTTGGCGAATCGAATCACCCGGGCCGTCTGATCGGCCGGCAACTCGCCGCCAAAGGCGATCCCCGCCTCGATCTGGAACGGCCGGCCCCGATAGACATCCGGCTCCCGGCTCGAGGCGGCATAAAACTCGGCCTTGACGCCCTTGAGCATCCCCGCCAGCAACTGTCTGACCCCAATCGGCGCCAGGCAATCGGTCGGCGGGGGCGGCAGTTTCGCCTCCTGCATCTGCTTGAACAGCACCTCGACCTGCCGCGGTTCAAGGTCGGAAACTTTCGTCCGCGAATGGGCCCCGATCGCCTTGCAGAAGTCCGACGCCTTGCCCGGACTGACCCGCGAAAACTGCTCCTGCAAAAAGTTGAACAGCGTCCCCCCGCCGCGATTGGCGGCCTCGAAATCTTTCATCATCTGAAGCAGGATTCCCAGCTCAATCCCGCGCGGGTGCGGCTGGATTTCCTTGGTTTCCGGGGGCAACTGCTCGGTCCCCCGCGGAAAAAAAATCACCCCATCTTTCTCGATCGTCGTCAACGTCGGATCCACCCCGCTCGGTGCCGTCACCTCGTCGGTTTCCGGCGACACATGGGCCGCCTGCTCATTCAGCGACGCGGCACGAATCGCGTCCTTCTGGGCATTGGCGAAGGGCAGATCCTCGACCTCCTCGGCGCTGACGCGCGACGGCGGGACGAACGTGATCCGCGCGTGCGGATTGGCGATTGCCGTCAATTCCAGGAACTCATCAACCGACCCTCGCCCCTTTTGATACCGCCCCTCCAGCTCGACGCAGACGCTCGTGCCGGTCATGTAGTCCTCGGGATTCAAAAATCCCGGATCGCGCGTGCCCAGGCTCAGGTTGTACAACCGGCTGCGCGGCGGAAAATCCTCGGTCTCATCGTCGATCGTCACCTCGGCCCGGTTGGTCTTGGTGTTCATCGCCAGTTCGATGTGATGCGCGGGCTTGCGCGAATTGGGTCGGGTGTGGATGACCATGGGCTTGCCCGTCGTGATCAACCCGTACATCCCGGCGGCGGAAATCCCGATCCCCTGCTGCCCGCGCGACATCTTCAGGCGATGAAACTTCGATCCGAACAGCAGCCGTCCGAAGACGTTTTCCACCTGCTTGCGGACGATGCCCGGGCCGTTGTCCACGATCGTCACGCGATAGCGCGACTGCTTGGCGTTGGCCGGGCGATCCGGTTGAAGATCCTCGATCACGATGGTGACGTTGGGGAGGATGCCCGCCTCTTCGCAGGCGTCCAGCGAGTTGTCCACCGCCTCCTTCACCGTCGTCAGCAGCGCCTTGCGAGGATTATCGAACCCCAGCAGATGGCGGTTCTTGGCGAAAAACTCGGAGACCGAGATTTCCTTCTGCTTGGCCGCCATCGATTCGGCAGTCTCGCGCCCGGCTCCGTTGTTTCGCATCGCCCCTCGGCTCTTCGCCATCGCTTTTTCATCTCCGCCAATAGCCGGCACCGGCAGCAGCGCCGTGGAAATATCCTCACCCATCGTCATCGCTCCTTGATCGCCGGCGACACGCCGCAAGGCCCGCCGCCCGCCCTGGCCTCATCCGATAACCGCAGATGACCTCATCGGCAAGACCGCTCGGAGTTCAACAATTATAGTTAGGGGTTTGTTAGTATTCAAGCGGCGTTCGGCGCTCAATGTCGGGGACAATCCAGAAGATTCGCTGGGTCCAGCGAATGCGGCGAACGCTAGGGCCGGGGAGGCAGTTCAACCCCGCTGGGGCTTTTCCCCGGGTCGCGCTTGAAGACTCGAAGGCCGACAGTCCGATAACAGGACAGAGGACCGTCTCGGCATGGATGCATCCATCTATTATCTACGTCCCCGGCATCTGCTGTTGTTGTGCGTCGGCGCCCTGCTGCTGCTGGGGGTGGTCATGGTGCAGTCGGCGGCGATGAATATTACCGGCCAGACCGCCTGGCATTGGAACGAGCGTGGAACCCGCCACCTCATGTATGCCGCGGCGGCGGTGCTGACGTTCCTGATCGTCGGGCGAATCGACTATCGCCGGCTGTTGCGGCCGCGATTGGGGATCAACGCCACGGCATGGGGAATGGGGCTGGCGATCGTCGCGTGCATGGCGGTGCTGGTCCCGGGGATCGGGATCGAGGTGAACGGTGCCCGCAGATGGCTGCCGCTGCCGCTGGTGCAAGTGCAGCCGTCGGAACTGGCCAAGTGGGCCACCGTGCTGTTCCTGGCGTGGTGGCTGTCGAGCCAGTCCGATCGCATGGGCGACTTTTTCCGCGGGTTTCTGCCGGTTTTGGCTCCGATCGGGATTGTCAGCCTGCTGGTGGTGATCCAGGATTTCGGCACCGCCGTGCTGATCGGGCTGTGTGCCTTGACGATGCTGCTGGCGGGCCGGGCGCGGCTGTGGCACCTGGCGGTGGTGATCCCCCCGGCAATGGGGGCGGCGGCGTGGTTCGTCATGCACAAGCCGTACCGCATGCTCCGCATGATGGCGTTCGTGGACCCCTGGGCAGCGCCGCAGAAAGAGGGGTATCACATGGTCCAGAGCCTGCTCAGCTTCGCCACCGGCGGCATTCCCGGGCGCGGGCTGGGAAACGGAATTCAGAAGCTCGGGTATCTGCCGGAGGACACCACCGATTTCATTTTCGCTGTCATTTGCGAGGAACTGGGGTTGTTCGGGGCCATGCTGGTCATCGCGCTGTACCTGGGGATCCTCAGCGTCTGCTGGCAGGTGATCAAGCAGAAGAAAGAGCCGTTCGGCCGGATGCTGGCGTTCGGGATCGCATCGATGATCGGCTTGCAAGCGCTGATCAACATCGCGGTGGCGACGGTGAGCGTTCCGACCAAGGGATTGTCGCTGCCGCTGGTGAGCGCCGGCGGCAGCGGGCTGGTGATCACCTGTGCGGCCCTGGGTTTGCTCGCCAGCGTAACCCGATTCGGCGAGGAATCCGAAGAGGCGGCGAAGGTTCTGCCCGCCGAGGACGCCGCTTCGCCCGCGTCGCCGTTGTCGGTGTGAAACGTTCAACACGAGATCATGATGGCCAGCGAAACCACGATATTTCTCGCCGGGGGTGGAACGGGCGGGCATCTCTATCCCGGTGTCGCGGTCGCCGAGGCGCTGCGAGACGTGATCCCGGGGGCGCGACCGGTCTTCTTCTGCACGGCCCGCGAGATCGACCGGGTGATCCTCAAACCGACGGGCTTCGAGTTCATCGTGCAGCCGATCGTCCCGCCGGTGAAGACGGTTCCCGGACTGATTCGATTCTGGCGCGGCTGGCGCGAGACCAAGGAACTAGTCAAGCGCGAGCTGCGTGCCCGGCGTCCGGCGGCGATTATCGGCCTGGGCGGCTACGCCGCCGGCGTGGCCGTGCAGCTTGCGGCGAACAAGAATGTTCCCGCGGCGCTGTTGAATCAGGACGCGATCCCGGGCAAGGCTAATCAATACCTGCTCAAATACGCCGCGGCGGTCTGCTGCCAGTTCGCCTCGACCGCCGGCCATGTGCCGAGCGAGCATCGCGCCAAGTTGCGAATGACCGGCTGCCCGATCCGCGCGGATATCGCCCAGCGCCCCTCGCGTGAGCAGGCCGTGGCGCGCCTGGGGCTGGATCCCATGCTTCGCACGTTGGTCATCACCGGCGCTTCGCAGGGGGCTCAAACGGTGAACGAGGGGACGCTGGCAGCGCTGAAATCCATGAAATTGCAGGGTTGGCAGGTGCTGCACCTGGCTGGGCGCGACCATGCCGACGCGGTTCGGGCCGGGTATCGCGATGCAAATCTTGAGGCCAGGGTGATCGACTTCACGCCTGCGATGGCCGACGTCTGGTCGGCGGCGGACCTGGCCGTGTCGCGCTCGGGCGCCAGTTCCTGCGCTGAACTAACCGCCTGCGGAGTGCCGTCGATCCTGATGCCGTACCCGTTTCACAAAGATATGCACCAGCGGGCCAACGGTGCCGAACTGGCGAGCGCCGGTGCTGCGATCCTGCTCGAGGACGCCCGCGCGACCCGTCCCAACGCCGAACGGCTGCGCCCGGTACTCGAGAGCTTGATGCACGATTCGAACCGTCGCGGGGCCATGGCCACGGCCGCCAAGGCGTTGGGACGACCGGATGCCGCTCGGGCGGTGGCAAACGTCGTCGCCGAGCTGATCGGCGCCCGCGATAGCGATAAGCCGAAAAGCCACGCCCTTGGAAACCCCCACGCAGACAGGTAGGATGTCCCGACGATCGGAGGATTCAGGATGAGTGAGTTGCGAATGGAATCGCATCGACAAACGGTCGCGTCGCAGGTCAACCCAGGCGGTCTGGCAAGCCCCAGCCGATTCACGGGGATGCGCATCCATTTCATCGGCATCGGGGGCTGCGGAATGAGCGGCCTGGCGAGGATGCTGCTTGATCACGGCGCGCTCGTCAGCGGCTCGGAACCCAAACCCAATCCCTCCACGTTCGCGCTGATCCGCGCCGGTGCGAAAATCTCGCGCGACCAGCTTGGCGAGCTGCTCGATCCCGGCGTGGATATGGTGGTGCGCACCGCCGCGATCTCCGACAGCAATGTCGAATACCAGGCTGCTCGAGCCATCGGGCTTAAGCAGATCAAATACGCCGAAATGCTTGGCATGGTGATGCGCGAGCGCCTGGGGGTGGCCGTCGCCGGCACGCACGGAAAGAGTACGACGACGGCGATGATAAGCTACGCCCTGCTGCACGCCGGGGCGGATCCCAGCTTCGTTGTCGGGGGCACCGCCCCGCAACTGGGCGGCGGAAGCCGCTCGGGCGCGGGACGCGCTTTCGTCGTCGAGGCCTGCGAGTTTGACCGCAGTTTCCATCATCTTCATCCCGCCGTCGCGCTGATCGCCAACATCGAGGAAGATCATCTCGACTACTACAAAGACATCGAAGATATCGTCGATTCCTTCCGTCATTTCGCGCGGCTGGTCCCCGAAGATGGATTGATCCTGGCCAATGGACGCGATGCGCGGGTGATGCAGGCCCTGGCCGGACTGAACACGCCGATCGAGATGGTCGGGCTGTCCACCACTGGGATCAACGAGTTTCTCTGGACCACGCGAATCACCGGAATCGAACAGGGCTGCTACCGCGGTGAGGCGCACTACAAGGGGCGAGGGCTCGGGGAGCTGCGCCTGCAAGTCGCCGGCGAACACAACCTGTTCAACGCGACGATGGCGCTGGCGGCGTGTGTCGCCTGCGGCGTCGAGGCCGAGCGGGCGATCGAAGGACTCAACGACTTTCTCGGCGTCGATCGCCGAATGACCGAGATGGGCCGGCGGAACGGTGCCGTCATCGTGGATGATTACGGCCATCATCCCACCGAGATCCGCGTCACCCTCGAGGCCCTGCGAGGGCGATATTCGCCGCGCCGGCTTTATTGCGTCTTCCAGCCGCACCAGCACAGCCGCACGCGATTTCTGCTCGACGATTTCGCTTCCAGTTTCGCCGCCGCCGACGAAACGGTCGTGCCCGACATCTACTTCGTGCGCGATTCGGAGTCCGAGCGGCAGCGGGTCAGCAGCAAGGACCTGGTCGAACGAATCAACGCCAATGGCCAACAGGCTTCTCACCTCGAGACCTTTGAGCAGATCATCGCCTACCTCACCGAGCGGATCGGCCCGGGCGACCTGGTGGTCACCATGGGCGCGGGAAACGTCTGGGAAATCGGCCAGCGCCTAGCGAGCGACTGACCCCGCCGTGGCGGCGGAAAAATCACCGGCGCCGAACCCGAATTGTCCATTGGCGTCGAGCGGGCTGGTCTTTACAATCCCGCCACCCAACGAGGATTGCCTCTCCATGATCATGCGGCTCGCTCAACCATTCACCGGCCTGGACGCGATCGTCGAGGAAAACGTCCCGCTTCAACCGTACACCTGGAACAAAATCGGCGGCCCTGCGCGATACTTCATTCGCCCGCGCAGTCTCGAGGAACTTCAGGCCTCCGTGGGGCGCTGTCAGGAAAACGAGATTCCGATCTACGTGCTGGGCCTGGGCGCCAACCTGCTCGTGCGCGATGAGGGTGTGAGCGGCGCGGTGTTTCGGCTTGACGCCGAGCATTGGCGTAAAGTCCGGTTCGACGGCGACATCGTCGAGGCCGGCGCGGGCGTCGATTTACAGAAGCTGCTTCTGCGCACGGTGCGGCAGGGCCTCGAGGGACTCGAGTGCCTCGCGGGCATTCCCGGCACCGTCGGCGGCGGCATCCGCATGAACGCCGGCGGGAAATACGGCGACATCGGCGCGGTCGTGCGAACCGTCGATGTGCTGGATTCCGAAGGTTCTGTCTTCCAGCGAACCAAGGACGACCTGGTTTTCGAGTATCGCCATACCAACATTTCCGCCCGGTTCATCCTCGGGGCGACATTTCAACTCGAACAGGACGATCCCGAGCGGATCATGCGCCGGACCAAGGAAATCTGGATGTACAAGCGGAATACCCAGCCGCTGAGCACCAAGAACGCCGGCTGCATGTTCAAGAATCCGCGCGGGCTAAGCGCCGGGGCGGTGATCGACCAGGCCGGGCTCAAGGGGATGCGCATCGGCGGCGCCGAGGTCTCGACCAAGCACGCCAACTTCATTATCTCCCATCCGGGCTGTTCCTCCGAGGATGTACTCAAGCTGGTCAAGCTCATCCGCGAGAGGGTTTTCGACCGCAACGAGATTCATCTGGAAATGGAAGTCCAGGTCTGGCCCTGACAGGCCCGGTTTTATCGATGGAGCGTCCATGAAGGTGACGGTTTTGTGCGGCGGACCCAGCGCCGAGCGCGAGGTCTCGAAGGTTTCCGGCCGGGCCGTCATCGAAGGCCTTCGGCTCGCTGGCCACGAGGTCTTCGGCGCCGACATTAACCCCAATGATCTTTCCGCGCTGGACCACCCCGCGGACGTAATTTTTCCCGTATTGCACGGGGCATTCGGCGAGTCGGGGGAATTGCAGGAAATCCTCGAATCGCGCGGCCTGGCATTCGTCGGCTGCGGCTCGGCCGCGTCGCGCATCGGGATCGACAAGGCTAAAACCAAGCAGGTCTGGCTCGCCGCCGGACTTCCCACGGCCCCGTTCGAAGTGATCCGTGCCGATTCGTATGATCCCGTCACCGGGCCTGCCGCCATCGCTCCGCCCTGCGTGGTCAAGGCGATCGACTCGGGATCGAGCATCGACGTGTTCATCTGCAAGGACCGCCCCGCCATGCTCGACGCCTGCCGGCGGGTCCTGGCATCGCACCCGCGGGCGATGGTCGAGCGATTCATTGACGGGATCGAGCTGACCGTCGGCATCCTGGAAGAGAAACCGCTCGACCCCATCCGGATCACCACCACCCGCGAATTTTTTGATTACACCGCCAAATACGAGGGAAATTTCGCCCGCCACCATTTTGACACGCACCTGGACGAATCGCGAGTCCGGCAGGTGCGCGAACTGGCCCGCCGAGCCCACGAGGCCCTGGGGGGGCGAGACCTTTCGCGCATCGACATGATCCTCGACGCCGAGCAGCGCCCGTTCCTGCTCGAGATCAACACCATGCCGGGATTCACCCCCAAGAGCCTGCTGCCCGAAGCCGCGGCACACGCGGGAATCGAGTTTCCCCAACTCGTCGACCGGCTCGTGCGCCGCGCAAAAAATAGAATCGCGACTTAAGAATTAGAAATTAAGAATTGGCCGGCAGCGCGGAAAGCAGGTCGCGGCAATAGGCTCCGACGGCGCTGGCGATCGCCTCGGGAGATTCGCTAGAGTGGTCACGGATTCGCCGGACGAATCCGCTACCGACGATCGCGCCATCCGCCACGCCGCGCAGCGCGGACACATGCTCGGGGCGCGAGATGCCGAACCCCACGCAGACCGGCCGATCGGTCATCGAGCGCAGTTGCGAAACGTTCTCGAGCACGCCCGCCGGCAGGTCCGACCGCTCGCCCGTGATCCCCGCCACCGACAGATAATAGACGAACCCGCTGGATAATTCGGCGATTTGGGCGCGCCGGCGCGGCGGTGTCGTCGGGGCCACCAGCAGGACGGTGTCAAGGCCGGCATCGCGCACAATCTTGCAGATTGGCTGGGCCTCGGGCGGCGGCAGATCCGGCAAGATCAACCCGTCAAAACCCGCCTCGCGCGCCTCGCGGGCGAATCGCTCGACCCCGCGGCGAAAGACCACCGAGAAGCTAACCATCGCCAGCAACGGGATCGATACCGACCCCCGCGCCTGCCGCACCATCGCGAGAATATCGTCCAGCCCAAGGCCGCGCCCGAGGACTGAGCAGTACGACTCCTGGATGACCGGGCCATCGGCGATCGGATCGGAAAACGGAATCCCGATCTCGATCAGATTCGCCCCGGCCCGCTCCAGCGCTGGCAACATCGCGGCGGTCGCCGCCTCGCTGGGATAGCACGCCGTCACGAACGGCATCAGCGCGATCCCGCCGGATCGCCGGACCTGCGCAAACGTCTGACCGATGCTCTGGCGTGGGTGCATAAGCGACCGCCGATCATAAGATCGCCCGCCGTAACCGCAACGCCCGCATTCCACATCTCACCGCCGCGATCGCCGCTGGGGACATACGCAGAAAAACAAGCGATCCCCCGATCAGCAGCGCGTGCGAGCGGCCCGCCGGGCGATCGGCGACGCCCCCGAGCTGTTCGTCGATGCCAACGGCGGATACTCCCGCAAACAGGCGCTG
The DNA here is from genome assembly GCA_038329845.1 of Tepidisphaerales bacterium. Classification (GTDB taxonomy): domain Bacteria; phylum Planctomycetota; class Phycisphaerae; order Tepidisphaerales; family Tepidisphaeraceae; genus JBBQNJ01. The sequence goes on from JBBQNJ010000030.1 coordinate 34,536, forward strand.
GCGATGGCCGACCGTTTCGTCGGCGAATCCGCCGTGAGCTGGTTCGAGGAGCCTCGACCTTCGGATGACCTCGAGGGCCTGCGGCTCTGTCGCGACCGCGCCCCGGCGGGCCTCGACATCGCCGCCGGCGAATACGGCGACACCCCGGGATATTTCCGGGCGATGCTCGAGGCCGGCGCCGTCGATTGTCTCCAAGCCGACGCCACCCACTGCGGCGGATACACCGGCTTCCTTAAGGTCGATGCCCTCTGCCAGGCATTTCACCTCCCCCTGTCGGCCCACTGCGCGCCCCAACTTCACGCCCATGTCGCCTGCGCCGCGGCGATGCTTCGTCACATCGAGTACTTCCACGATCACGTGCGGATCGAACACCTCCTGTTCGATGGATCGCTCGCATCCCAAGACGGCACCCTCGCTCCCGACCGCCAGAGTCCCGGCCACGGCCTGTCGCTCAAGCGCGCGGATGCCGAACCGTATCGCACCCAAGCGGTGCGGGCTGCAAGCCACTAATTGTCTAATAATTGTTTGTTTTTGGCCGATAGTTGGCGATTGTTTAACTTGTGGCAAGAAAATAGACCATGATGCCCATTTTTTATTTGACACAACGACATTGGGTCTGTATTCTGTACTCGTAATGTCCGTCCTCACCACGTCACTTACCGCCTGCCAGTCGCCCCGAGGGCGCGCCGTCGAGCGATTGCGGAAATTGTTCGGAAGTGAAGCGATCGGCCCCGGAGATCGCTTGCCCGCCGAGAGCAAACTGGCCAAAGAGTTTAACGTTTCTCGAGCCACCCTCCGCGCAGCGCTGGGGGTTCTGGAACGCGAGGGGTCCGTTCGCCGCGAGCGGAATATCGGGTGCGTTCGCGTGCGCCCCCCTGCCGTTCGCTCCTCGCTCATGGCTCGAACCATTGTTCTGGTCAGCAATTTGACAGTAGCCGAGCATGGGGGTCTGTTTGGTGGCGGAAGCGAATCGGTGATGTCCGGAGTCATCGACGGGGTCGGCGGCGAGGGCTTTAACTTCCTTCGCGTCAGCAATTTCGATGGTAAAGATCGATGGCTCGATGAACTGCTTGGTGCCCGTCCCATCGGGGTGATCGTCTGCTGGTGGAAGGAGCCTGGCCAGCGCGAATGGGACGTGCTGGAGCGCCTCGCCGCCGCCGGGCTTGCGACCGTTGCCTTCGCGCACTCCGCGCCCCACGCCCGGTGTGACTGCGTTGGGACCAATCATCAGAACGGCACCGAGCAGTTGGTGCGGGCCTTGGCTGAGCGGGGCCGACGAAGAATCCTGCGGATGTGGCCAGTCCCGTCGGACACCAGTTGGATTCAAGCGCACGACCTTGGATACGAGCGGATGGTCGCGGAGTTGGAGCTGGAATGTCTTCCCGTGATCCCGGTGGCTGGCTCTTTGCCGCGCGATGCCCACAGCGAGGCCAACTTCCGTATCCGCACTCGCCATTTCGCCGGATACCTGATCGAGCATCTTCAAGGTCCCGACCCGATCGACGCAATCATGGTTTCGACCGATTCCGAGGCGATGGTGGCGCTGGCGGCGTGCCGGCTTTTCGGTCGTCCCGATATCGCCGTCGTCGGATACGACAATTACTGGCGGAGCATGCCGGAGCGGGAGTGGGAGCCGGGCAAACTGTTCGCCACCGTGGACAAGAACAACCATCACCTCGGTGAGGCCATGGTTGAACTTCTGATGCGGCGTTTGCGAGGAACGCTGCCTCCTGAACCTCAGCAACGGCTGATCGCGCAGAAACTTGTTATGACCCACACGACTTCAACCGGATTGGCCGGTCGAAGCGAATGTTGCTTCACTTCCTAACCGAGCGAGGAGCGAGACATGCGGAGAACCATTCAACGACGTCAAAGGGGATCGAAACAAGTCGCGCGCCGCCAACCGCAATGGATGCGCGGCATCGCCGCCGGGTCGGTGGCGGTGATGCTGGGCGGGGTCGCCACCGCGTCGGTCTGGACGGGGAACAATTCCAATCCCAACTGGAACAACAACGGCAATCCCGGGTGGAACGGCACCGGCGTGCCCAATGGCGTGGGCGCGGTCGCCACCAAGTCGGACAGCACCAGCGCGACCATCCTCCAGAACCTCGGCTCCGCCGTCACCCTCGGAGAGTTCTCCTACACCGGTTCGGGGGCGCGCTTCGATATCAACGGAGACAGCGCCAATGCGTTGATCTTCGACAACGGCGGATCGGGCGCCCTCATCAGCAACTCCGGCGCCGGAGCCGCCTCGCGCATCGACTTGGGCACTTCGGTTTCCCTCACGCTGAACGACAACCTGCGCATCAGCAACACCAGCGGCAGCGGCGGCGGAACCAGCACCTCGATCGGGATCACCTCGATCATCAGCGGAACGGGCCGGGCCGTCACCGTCAGCAACAATCACGACAGCGTGGTCGCCGGCGCGATCAACATCGGCGGTATTAACACCTTCACCGGCAGCGTCCTGGTTGAAAAAGGTGCCTTGGCGATCGCCGGCGGAACGTCCTCGAAGTCCGGGTTGGGCGATGCCGCCAACGCCGTCACGCTCGGCAGCGCCGGCAACGGCAATGCGTCGATTATCTCAACCGGCAGCGTCACGATCATCCCGCAGGCCATTACCGTCACCTCGGGAACGGGCGGGACGTTGGTGCTGGGCTCGAGCAACCCCGGTACTACCGATTCCGAGTTCTCGGGCACGATCGCGCTCGGCGGCGACCTGAGCATCACCAGCGCCAAGACTGGCGCGGGCGTGGTCAAGTTCAGCAACGTGATTTCCGGAAACGGAACCTTGACGAAAATCGGGTCGGGCGCCGCCACCCTCAGTGGCGTGAACACCTACACCGGCAACACCAACGTCGATGACGGCTCGCTGGGCCTCCTTAGCGGCGGCGAGCTGCGATTCAAGATCCAGAACGCCAACGCCAGCAACTCGATCATCGGCGACAGCACCGTCAGCCTCAATGGAATCTTCCGGCTGAATGTCGGCACGCTCACCGCTTCCATGGGCACATGGAACCTCGTGAACGTGAACACCCTCACCGAAAGTTTTGGTGGGAGCTTCAACCTCGCCTTCGTCGGCGGGCCGACCTTCAGCAATGCCGGTGGCGGGGTCTACACCAGCGGCGACTGGTCTTTCAGCACGGTCAACGGCAACCTGACGCTGATCCCCGAGCCGGGTTCGCTGTCGCTGCTCAGTACGATGCTGGGTGGCTTGCTCTGGCGGCGATCGCGCCGTGTCTAGTCGAAACCGTCGCCTTGACGACGCGTTTGCCGCCGCTTACCCGGCGGCGATTCATCCTGTTGAATCGACCCCGCGTTTCTCATCTGGAAAAGGCTTACGGAGGTCATGCCATGCGAAACTCAAGGCCCGCGTTTACGTTGGTGGAATTGCTTGTCGTGATCGGTGTCATCGCCGTCTTGATTGCCATGCTTCTGCCGGCCCTGAACAAGGCCCGCATGGCCGCGCAGAACCTGGCATGCGCCAGCAATCTCCGGCAGATCGGCATGGCGCTGGTAATGTACCAGGCGGACCACCGCCACTTGATGTACGCCGCCAACGATACGATCCTCGGCGGGCCAACCCACGCCCGCTACCTCAACAGCCGCTGGGTGCGACTGGGGGTGCTGGTGGACGAGGGGTACATCCGCGGCGGGCTTGGCCCCTATGGGGGAAGCAAAGTCCTACTCTGCCCGATTTATGACGACCGCCGGCCCGAGGAGGGGTCGGACATGTGGCTCAAGGCCACCGGTACCAGCCCGATCCGCGTGGGGTATTCGCTGCGCATTCTCGAGCAGCCGGGGCTGACCGCGGGCGACAACCTCTACTCGCGCCTGCACAGCATGAAGCTCATCACCATCCCGCCTTACAACGGGAGGGTCGAGGTCTGGCAGAGCCGGGTGATCATCGTCAGCGACAAGATCGATTACGAAAGCGTCCGCCCGGAGAGCCGTTATCATGCCTACTACGCCCAGAACGGCACGAACGGCTACAACTTCCTATTCACCGACGGGTCGGTAGAACACCTTCCTCTCTCGGCGTTCCGGATCGGCAATGCTTCGGTGGGGGTGGTCGGATCCGACCTGATCTCCCCAACCGGGCGCACCGCGGGAATGCGCGAGTTCTTTTCCAACGCCGATCGTCTTTTCGGCATTGTGCAATGATAAGAGACGTTCCGATTTACAGGTCTCGTCTTGCCCGCCAGGTCGCCGGGACCGCCCTTCTGTCGATCTGTGTGGGCTGCCGGCTGTCGTCGCCGGTCCGTCCCGAAGCAGGCGTTGCCGGCGCGGCGGTGACGGCCCCGACCGCCAAATCGGATCGGCCGGTGCCGGAACTGACTGTTCCGACAATTCGGATTCCCCGAACAACGCAATCACCCTCCCTGACGGCGGACGTGAATGATCCCGCGTGGGCCGGCGCGGCGACAATCCCGACCCTGGGCCTGCCCTTCGGCGCGCCGGCATCGCAAACCCCGTTGCCCACCGAAGTGAAGCTGCTGTGGGACTCGCAGTGGCTCTATGTGCGCTTCATCTGCACCGGGCCGGAACCATACGCCCCATTTGGCCAGACTCGCGACGCCAGGCACTACCAGGGAGATGTGGCCGAGATTTTTCTTGAGCCCGTCGGAGATGGCCGTCAATATTTCGAGGTGCAACTCTCCCCCGCCGGCGGCGTGTTCGACCAGAATACACTGCTCACTGGCGAGGCGCGGTCGGACGCACGCGGCCGGTTGGTGCCGCAGGTATTGGCCAAGGACTATTGGCCAAACCCCGATTACACCATGCCCGAGTTGCGCACCGCCGCGAGCGTGGCACGCCGGGGGGATCGATATGTTTGGATCGCCGATTTTGCCTTGCCCGCCGCCGCGGCGCTGAAGCGCACTGGCGCCAAGGCATATCACCCGATGACGCTGCGGATGAACCTGTTGCGTTATCACCACAGCGGTCCAGTCACGGACAAGACGCGGAAACTGCTCGCCATGAACTGGGCACCGGTGACGCAGGGATGCCCTCATCAATCTCCCGCCGCAATGGGAAAGGTCGAACTGATCGACGCCCGCGAATAGGCGTCGCCGGAGGAAAGGCCGCATGAAATTCGTTGCATCGATCCATGGGTTGGCGCTTTTGCTGACGGGACTGTTCTGTTCGGCGACGATTCTCGCTCAGCCGCTGGTGCCGTTTGGAGAAGGCGTTGCGGTGAAGCCAGGCGACATCAAACCGAAGAACGCCCAGTCGGTCGCCATCGAGTGCTTCGGCCCGGAGATGGCCTCGCGCTGGGAGGTGGAATCGCCGGCACCGGACCAGACCACGCCGCCTTTTGCGATTGAAGATCAGGATGGACGAAAATCACTTCGCATCGAAACCGCCGCTCTGACGCCCAACCGCTCGACCGTGCGCATTCTCCTGCCCGGCGACGGTCCAGCCAACGGAGACGTCTGGGCAAGGATACAGGCCGGGTACATCTCGTTTCTTTGCTCAAGCCAGAAGCCAGCGACCCTGAGCTTGCATCTGCTTCAGCGAGGCAAGAGCGCCGGAAGCTACCAGGCTCGCTTTTCGGCCGAGCCGGGAGAGTGGCGGCGAATAATTCTGCCGATCGATCAGTTCGGCCTGAGAAGTTTCCGCAACGTCGCGGGAATCGGCTTTCGCGTTGTGCGCGCTGACGAAGGCACCAACGTGTCGATCAGCGATCTTCGCGTGGGCAGCGTGCCCTATACGGACGATTCATGGAAGTCGCGCCGGGTAGCGATCAGTTTGGCCGGAGAGTGGCGGTTCGCCGTCGATCCGGCCGAGCGGGGAATGCAGGAGACGTGGCACGCCGATCGTTTCGACGACTCGGCATGGAAGGTTTTGCGGGCCGGGCTTCCCTGGGAGGCGCAAGGGATCGATCATTACGGTTGGGGCTGGTATCGCCAGCAGATTTTCGTGCCTAAGGAGCTCGAGGGTGTGCCGATGTCGCTGACCTTGGCCAAGATCGCTTCCGATGACGACGCCTGGTTCAACGGCCGGCGAGTCGGGGGGTGGAGCGGCGAGTACAAGTACGAAAACCAGTTGCTCCGATCCTACACGATCCCCGCCGAGCAGATCCGCTACGGCCAGAACAACTCGATCGCGCTTCGCTTCTGGGGTGGCGATCTGTCGTTCATCGGGAAAAAGAGCGGGCTGGTCAGCGGCCCGCTGGTCGCCGAGCTCGACCCGTATCGCCCGCGCATGCGCGTCCCGGGCGGCAAGGCGGTCCCGGCCGAATTGTTCGACTTGAGTGACGCCCAGCACGGCATGCCGTTGGAGATCGTCTTCCCATTTCCCGCCGAAATGGCGCGCGAGCCCGGCGTGGTACTCAACTACCGCCTGAGCGACGCGCTCGGCAATGGAATTCAGAGCGGCCGAGTCCCCCTGGCCGCACCCGCCACAGGGCCCGCCGAGGCGGTGGTGGCGATCGATCGCCAGACCTCCCAGATCCTTTATCTTCGCGGCAGATTGCGGGCCACGTTGATCCTCGAGGATGCCGCGGGCCGACCGCTCTACATCGGCAGCCGCGCGTTCGATCAGCTTTCGTTCGCCCGCCGCGATTTGACCCCGCTCGCGGAGCTGCCCCAGACTGTTGAGCCCACTCCCTACGGTCAGCTCAAACTCATCGACGAGATCGACTGCTCGGCCCCGTTGGCCGACGAAGCACATCCCTATCTACAGAGCGGTTACGATCATGCGCTGTTGCGCATGACCCCCGGGGGGCCGGTGGACGTGAAGGTGCGCCCAATCCTGGGAAAGCCCGCCCGCGAAACGCCGTTCGGATGGTTCGCCTACCGGATCGGACGCGGCAAACTGAAACCGCACTCGATGTACCTGCTGCGCATCGAGTATCCCGAAGATCAGCCACGCTTCGCCGCCGTCGAGGTGCAGACGGGACAGAACTACATGGACATCGGCTGGAAAAACGGGGTGGGCAAGGACGACGTCTACGACAACTGGCCCTTGAGCCGGAGTTGGCAGTGGTTCGACGTGATCGTCCCCCTGGATGACCAGACGGTAGGCACCGGAGGCACGGGATCAGCGGCGGCGGAAAACGGATTCTGGATCTACTTCATGAACAAGATGAAGCCCGGGGTCTATTACTCGATGTGGTCGGCCGGGCCGGCAGTGGGACGCATCAAACTTTACGAGATCGACGCCGAGAAGAATGCCCCCGTGATCGAACGTCCGAAAGGCCTTCCCTCGCGGATACTCTCATTCGACTGGGAGCGACAGCCCGACCACCACCCCGACGATCTTGTGCGATACGCCAAGCTGATGGGATACAACGCCATCTCCCCGGTAATCCTCAAGTGGGCGTTCGCCAACTACAGCGATCCCCTCAATGGCTATCGCCCGATCGTTATCGACGACCGCGACTACTGGGCGGGCAAGGATTATGACCCGGCAAAGGGACAGGACGCGACCTCACCGATCCCGCTGCGGCAATCCCAGCACGCGCGCTACCTTCAAGCGACGAAGGAATACGGCGTCCGCTACATTCCTCGCATCGAATGGGGCGGATCGCTTGACCTGCCAAAGCAAGCGTGGGCGATGGACGTCAACGGTGAGCCGACCAAGCCGAACCGCTTCGCCAAGTGGTGTACCAACCTGCTGCATCCCGCCGCGTGGGACGACCTCCAGAAGCTGATGGAGCATCTGATCAAGCCGTACGCCAAAGACAACCCCCAACTCTCCGGGGTGCTGTGGCGCATCCGCAGCAATCGCCTGCCGATCAGCTACGGACCGGACGACATCAGACTATTCTCCAGCGAGACGGGCACGCCCCTGCCCCTCGGTGCCGAGGCCCAGTGGGCGGCATGGGCGGCAGGTGAGATAAAAGCCAAGTACGACGCGTGGTGGCACGAAAAACGCGCCCGGTTCCATGCCCGCCTGGTCAATCTGCTCAAGAGCTACCGCGATGATCTTGCTGTCTACTACTACAACTGGGACGGTGATAAATTCAGCCTCATCGAGCCGGATCTCACAGCCTGGGCGTTCGTTCAAAACGTGGTGAAGACCGATGGCACGGGCGGAAAGGCCGCCTATCTGCGAGAACGCGATCTCCGCAAGACCTTCACCGCCGAAGACTACATCGCGGTGTTGCGGACCGGCAATTTTGGCCGCTCTTCAAATGGCCTCAACCGCGCCGACTTGGGAATCCGCCCCGAGCTTTACAAACAGATCGCCGGCATCCAGTTATTCGCCCCGGCCAACTGGCTGTGCTATGCCAACCTGCCCGACTACCTGAACTATTTTCAGACTTCCGACGGACTGGCGGTGAGCAATCCGGTCTCCTACGACGAGATCGCATCGCGCGCCATCAACCCCAAGTTCGAAGGGAATATGATCGTTCCAGCGGGCCCGCCATTCAGCATGGCGCTGGAACTGCTGGCATATTTCCACGGCGACGCACGCACCCTGAACTATACCGTCTACACCTATGGCCGCGGATTTGCCCAGGCACACCGACGATTCGCCCAGGCGTTTCTCGCCCTGCCCGCCATCCCCGGCTCGGTGGTCGATCAAGGCGACGACGACCTGAAGGTGCGAATCTATCCCTGCGCCGGCGGGAGATACCTCGGCGTGGCCTACCGCGGCTATGAGGCAAGGAAGCTCTCGATCAGGATCCCGCAAATCGGCACCGCCGCGACGGTGAAGGACCTCGTGTCCCGCCAGACAATGCCGGCGCGGATCATCGACGGCGAACTGCGCATCGAAATCGATTCCGGGCCGATGGAACTGAACGCTTTTCTGATCGAATAGCCCAAGAGCGAGAACGCTCGCCTCAGTTCCTCCCCCGAAGCGGCTCAGCGCCAGTTGCCGCTGTGCAGGAAGTATTCCATCAGCTCGTGGCCGCGATCGATTTTCAGGTCGCTGGCGGCGGCGTTTTTCTCGCTGTAAGGCGCGGTCACCACCGAGCGAATCCGCGTTCCGGCCATGGCGAAGGGGCTGGGAGCGTATCCGTGGCGCCGAGTGGCGATGTTGGTCGGGTGGTCGGGCATCACCAAGAGCCGCCATTGGGGGAATGTCTTGAGCTTCTCTAGAACTGGGCCGACGATGTACCGATCGATGTGTTCGATCGCCTGAATTTTCGTTTGCACATCCGCCTGGTGGCTGGCCTCATCCGGCGATTCGATATGACTGAACACCAAGTCGTATTCATCCAGCATGTCGCACGTCGCCTTGCCCTGCCCGGCATAATTGGTGTCGTGGAAACTGGTCATCCCCTCGACTTCCCGCACGTCCCAACCCAGCAGCACCGCCAATCCGCGAAGCAGGTCCACCCCGGTGATCATGCATCCGCGCTGGACCTTGAACTTCTCGGCGAACTTCGGCAGATCCGCGGCGTGTCCCTGACCCCACAGCCATACCTGCGATGCCGGGTTCAGCCCCAACTGGATCCGCGCCTGATTGATCTCGTGGCCCGTGAACACCTCGCGCGATCGGTCGATGATCTGGCGCAGCATCGCCGAACCGGTCCCGCGCGGAAGATACTTCGCCGCCGGCTGATCGGGGATTTCATGCGGCGGCGTCGTCTTCACGTCGATCGGATCGCTCCCGCGGTAGATCATCAAGTTGCGATAGCTCACGCCGTAATGGAACTCGATCCCCGCCATCGACAGCACGCTCTTGAGGTCGGCGATCAGCCGCTGCGCCTCGGCGTTGCTGATCCCCCCCGCCGAATGGTCTTTCATAATCCCATCGACGACGGTGATGAGATTGCAGCGAAACACCCAGTCGCTGGCGGCGAGCGGGATCTGCTGGGCCGCGGCCTCGAGCGGGGCGCGGCCGGTGTGATATCGCCGCGGGTCGTAGCCCAGCAGCGTCATCGTCGCCACGTCCGAACCCGATTCGAACCCTTTCGGAACGGTGCGGGCCAGACCCTGGCGACCTTCCAAGGCCACGCGGTCCATGTTGGGCGTTTGTGCCGCTTCCAGCGGCGTGGCGCCGTCCAGTTCATCCAGCGGCTCATCGGCCGCGCCGTCGGGAATGATAATCGCGTATTTCATCGTCCATCTCCTCGCCCGATCTTCTCGGAAGGCATCGCCTTGCGCGCCCGTCGCCCGCCGGCGCTTTTTCGCCGGATGCGCCGCGCCCGGGATTCTATCCGCAACGCCTTTCGGCTACCCTACCCCCCTCTCATGGCCAGTACCAACGAACCGAACAAAGTCATTTACTCGATGATCGGGGTCTCCAAGCGTCACGACAAGAAGGTCGTGCTCAAGGATATCTACCTGTCGTACTTCTACGGCGCCAAGATCGGCGTGCTGGGCCTGAACGGCGCTGGCAAGTCGTCGCTGCTGCGGATTCTCGCCGGCGTGGACAGCGACTTCGACGGCCAGGTCTCCAAGGCGCCGGGATACACCGTCGGATTTCTCGAACAGGAGCCGCAGCTCGATGAATCGCTCACCGTCCGCCAGGGGGTCGAGCAAGGCGTCGCGGCCACCATGGGACTGCTGTCGCAGTTCAACGAGATTTCCGATCGCCTCGGCGATCCGGACCTCGAGCCCGATGCGATGGAGAAACTGCTGGAAAAGCAAGGCGATCTCCAGGAGAAGATCGACCACGCCGGTGCCTGGGACATCGACCAGCAGTTGGAAATGGCGATGGATGCGCTGCGCTGTCCGCGGCCGGAAACGCCAATCAACATTCTCAGCGGCGGGGAAAAACGCCGGGTGGCGCTCTGCCGGCTGCTGCTGCAAAAGCCCGATATTCTTCTGCTGGATGAGCCGACGAATCATCTCGACGCCGAAAGCGTCGGCTGGATCGAGCAGCATCTCAAGCGCTACGAGGGCACGGTCATCGCCGTCACCCACGATCGCTACTTTCTCGACAACGTTGCCGGCTGGATTCTCGAACTCGACCGCGGCGAAGGCATCCCCTGGAAAGGCAATTACAGCTCGTGGCTGGATCAGAAGCGCAAGCGCCTCGCCGTCGAGGAGAAAGTCGAATCGGCCCGCCAGAAGGCGCTGGCCCGCGAGGCCGAATGGGTCCGCAAAAGCCCCTCGGCCCGACACGCCAAGAGCAAGGCCCGCATCGGGGCCTATGAGTCGATGCTCGCCCAGGACACGCGAAAGAAGGAATCGGAAATCGAGATCGTCATCCCGGCCGGTCCGCGCCTGGGCCAGAGAGTGATCGAGGCGAAAAACGTCGGCAAGTCGTTCGGCGAAAAAACCCTGATCGACGATCTGTCGTTTTCGCTTCCCCCCGGCGGAATCGTCGGGGTGATCGGCCCCAACGGTGCCGGCAAAACCACGCTTTTCCGCATGATCATCGGCGATGAATCGCCCGATGCGGGAACGTTTCAGATCGGTGAATCGGTTGCACTCACCTACGTCGAGCAATCCCGGCAGTCGCTCAAGGGCGATGCGATGGTCTGGCAGTCGGTGGCCGACGGCGCTGAGACGTTCAAACTCGGCGGGCAGACGACCAACACGCGGGCCTACATTTCTCGATTCGGCTTCACCGGCCAGGACCAGCAACAACGCGTCCAGACTCTCTCCGGCGGGCAGCGCAACCGCCTGCACCTCGCCCGCATGCTCAAGAGCGGCGGGAACGTCATCCTGCTCGATGAGCCGACGAACGACCTGGACGTGAACACGATTCGGGCGTTGGAAGAGGCGATGGAAAACTTCGCCGGCTGCGCCGTGATCATCAGCCACGACCGCTGGTTCCTCGACCGCATCGCCACCCATATCCTCGCGTTCGAGGGCGACAGCCGAGTGGTCTACTTCGACGGCAACTACACCGAATACGAAGCCGACCGCAAAAAACGCCTCGGCCTCGCCGCCGATCAGCCGCACCGCATCAAATACCGCAAGCTGACCCAGCGCTAATCTTGCCCCATTTTCCCCAAAGCCCGAAGCTCTTGTCTCGCCACTCGCTGTAAGCGCCGTCGTAGGCCGTCGCCTGCGCCGCGCTCAGCCCCACCGCGCGAAGTTCACGGCGATGCCCGTGTTAAAGTGATCGGACCACGCCAGCAACCCGGCGTCGGTATCAGGCAGGTATGTCTTGGCCATGATGGTTTCCTTTCGGGAAAACTCAGTTGCCCCGACAGCCGACCGGCAAATCGCCGGTGCAATAAACCATCAAGGCTTACCCATCCCATCGGCCAACGCTATTGCGACTTAACCAGAAACCAGAATGAATTTGACGTTTTCCCCCACCCCGCCCAATCGCCCGATAAAACCCCAAGTCTCGCGCTAATAGACCCCCACCGTGTACGCGAAGACTTTATTCTCATTAGCAAACGCCGCGTTCGCATCTACAAACGCCGCGTTCGTATCTACAAACGCCGCATTCGCATCTACAAACGCCGCATTCGTATCTATAAACGCCGCGTTCGTATCTACAAACGCCGCGTTCGCATCTACAAACGCCGCATTCGTATCTACAAACGCCGCGTTCGTATCTACAAATGCCGCGTTCTCATCTGCAAACGCCCCATGCGGTACAGTATATAGTGTGGAAGCACCCGCCCGCCGTGTGATTAACCCAACGGGCGGATGAATGAGGGATGACAGCTTTTCCGCGCCTATACTCGGCAGCTATTCTGTGCCGCCATGCTGGCGCAGCAATTCCGCCACGTCCTTGTGGCCCTCTTTCGCGGCCCAGTGCAAAGGCGTCAAGCCGTCCTTGGCCTTGGCGTTGACGTCGGCCTTACTGGCCAGCAGCAATTTCACCACGGCCTTGTGGCCCATAGCCGCTGCCCGGTGCAAAGGTGTCGAGCCGTCGTTGGTCTTGGCGTTGACATCGGCCTTGCCCGCCAGCAGCAATTCCACCACGTCCTTGTTGCCCTTAATCGCTGCATAGTGCAAAGGCGTCCAGCCGTCGTTGGTCTTGGCGTTGACATCGGCCTTGCCCGCCAGCAGCAATTCCACCACGTCCTTGCGGCCCATAGCCGCTGCCCAGTGCAAAGGCGTCCAGCCGTCGTTGTCCTTGGCGTTGACATCGGCCTTGCTGGCCAGCAGCAATTCCGCCACGTCCTTGTGGCCCATAGCCGCTGCAACGTGCAAAGGCGTCCAGCCGTCGTTGTATTTACTAAAAACCAAATCAGGATTGGCTTTGAGCAGCGACTGAACCTTGTCCAAGTCGCCGGCCTCGGCCGCGTCATGAATCTCGCCGCCGAAGGCCAGGCCGCCCCCGGCCAGCACAAGCAGCATGACAACGCATGTACGCAAAAGCAGGGACCGGACGGTACGGGAAATGAAGGGTTGCGAAATACTCATCGGTGTCTCCTGAAGTTTGAACAGCGATATTCTGGATTATCCCAAGACAATCATGTTCCGATACGAATGAAATTGCAACGGGAGATGAAACGCGGACGAAGCATGTAGGGTGGAAGCACCCGCCCGCAGTGTGATTAACCCAACGGGCGGATGAATGAGGGATGACAGCTTTTCCGCGCCTATACTCGGCGGCTAATATTTGCCGCCGTGCTGGCGCAGCAATTCCGCCACGTCCTCGTAGCCGCCCATCGCTGCCTCGTGCAAAGGCGTCCTGCCGTCTTTGTCCTTGGCGTTGACATCGGCCTTGCTCGCCAGCAGCAATTCCGCCACGTCCTTGTAGCCCGTAAACGCTGCAACGTGCAAAGGCGTCAAGCCGTCTTTGTTCTTGGCGTTGACATCGGCCTTGCTGGCCAGCAGCAATTCCACCACGTCCTTCTGGCCCATACCCGCTGCATAGTGCAAAGGCGTCTGGCCTATGTTGCTCTTGGCGTTGACATCGGCCTTGCTGGCCAGCAGCAATTCCGCCACGGCCTTGTAGCCCCAAGACGCTGCCCAGTGCAAAGGCGTCTTGCCGTTGTTTTCCTTGGCGTTGACATCGGCCTTGCTGGCCAGCAGCAATGCCGCCACGTCCTTGTGGCCCTTATCCGCTGCATAGTTGCAAAGGCGTCCAGCCGATGTTGTCCTCGGCGTTGACATCGGCCTTGCTGGCCAGCAGCAATGCCGCCACGTCCTTGTGACCATTAGCCGCTGCATAGTGCAAAGGCGTCCGGTCGTATTTGTCCTTGGCGTTGACATCGGCCTTGCTGGCCAGCAGCAGTTCCGCCACGGCCTTCTGGCCATTATCCGCTGCGACGTGCAAAGGCGTCGAGCCGTCGTTGTCCTTGGCGTTGACATCGGCCTTGCTGGCCAGCAGCAATTCCACCACGTCCTTGTGGACCCTACCCGCTGCCCAGTGCAAAGGCGTCCGGCCGTCTTTGTTCTTGGCGTTGACATCGGCCTTGCTGGCCAGCAGCAATTATGCCACGTCCTTGTGGCCGTTAGCCGCTGCATGGTGCAAAGGCGTCCAGTCGTATTCGTCCTTGGCGTTGACATCGGCCTTGCTGGCCAGCAGAAATTCCGCCACATCCTTCTGGCCCTTATCCGCTGCCCAGTGCAAAGGCGTCCAGTCTTTGAAGTTCTTGGCGTTGACATCGGCCTTGCTGGCCAGCAGCAATTTCGCCACGTCCTTGTGGCCATTAAACACTGCCAAGTGCAAAGGCGTCAAACCGTCTTTGTCTATGGCGTTGACATCGGCCTTGCTGGCCAGCAGCAATTCCGCCACGTCCTTCTGGCCGCTAAACACTGCTTGGCGCAAAGGTGTCCCGCCGTCTTTGTCCTTGGCGTTGACATCGGCCTTGCTCACCAGCAGCAATTCCACCACGTCCTTCTGGCCGCTAAACACTGCTTGGCGCAAAGGTGTCCCGCCGTCGTTGTCCCTGGCGTTGACATCGGCCTTGCTCAGCAGCAGCAATTCCGCCACGTCCTTGCGGCCCGTAACCGCTGCCCAGTGCAAAGGCGTCCAGCCGTCGTTGTCCCTGGCGTTGACATCGGCCTTGCTGGCCAGCAGCAATTCCGCCACGTCCTTGTGGCCCTTAACCGCTGCCCAGAGCAAAGGCGTCGAGTCGTATGTGTCGTCTTTACTAAAAACCAAATCAGGATTGGCTTTGAGCAGCGACTTGACCTTAGCCAAGTCGCCAGCCTCGGCCGCGTCATGAATCTTGCCATTCTCGGCCGCTGATTGGTTTGAATCAGGCTTCTTAGATTCGTCTGCTTTGTCGCCAGCCTTGGCCGCGTCATGAATCTTGCCATTCTCGGCCGCGTCATGAATCGCGCTGGGGGCGCCGACGCAGCCCCCGGCCAGCACAAGCAGCATGACAACGCATGTACGCAAAAGCAGGGACCGGACGGTACGGCTAATGAAGGGTTGCGGAATACGCATTGGTGTCTCCTGGGGTTTCAACGGTGATATTCTGGATTATCCCAAGACAATCATGCTCCGACACGAATGAAATTGCAACGGGAGATGAAACGCGGACGAAGCATGCAGTGTGGAAGCACCCGCCCGCAGTGTGATTAACCCAACGGGCGGATGAATGATGGATGTCAGCTTTTCCGCGCCTGTACTCGGCAGCTATTCTGTGCCGCCGTGCTGGCGCAGCAATTTCGCCACGTCCTCCTGGCCATTACGCGCTGCCCAGTGCAAAGGCGTCAAGCCGTCGTCGTCCTTGCTAAAAACCAATTCGGGATTGGCTTGGAGCAGCGACTTGACCTTGGCCAAGTCGCCGGCCTTGGCCGCGTCGTGGATCTCGCCGCCGAAGGCCAGGCCGCTCCCAGCCAGCACCAGCAGCAGGGCGACGACGGTGCGCAAAAGCGGGGAGCGGACGGTACGGCTCATGAAGGGTTGCGGATTGCTCATTGGTGTCTCCCGAAGAAGCGGATGGGGATTGACCCACTTCCCGACGCGGGGACCGGGGAGATGGCTGAGTTGTTCGAGGTTGTCGCCGCAATAGACGATGCGGGTGTCGAGCAGGGAGGATGGGCGGCCTGCGGCGGGCGGTGGAATCACGGCGGCGGACTTCCCCTTTTTGGCCATGGTCACAATGATAATGG
>JBBQNJ010000031.1:0-49497 GCA_038329845.1 Tepidisphaerales bacterium
TCCAGACCATCAAGCGTTTGCTCATGAACGCCTGGGCGAACAAAGCTCCGGGCCTGCTGACCGGCGCGCCGACCGATTCATCGTAATCCCGCCGGGGGCGGTAAACAGTTACGGATGCGGGGGGGATAAAAGGGGACATCCCACATTTGCGTTGCGCGGAGGCGCATAATGTGGGATGTCCACTTTCCCTTTTTCCCCGAGACCGCCGGGTTGAACTTCCCCCCGCGAGTCTCGCCGACGCTATGGCAGCCACCCCGATTCTTTCCGCGTCCCCCGCCCCGAAGCGCCGGTCAATTCTCATATTAGATCAGGAGAGGATGCGCCCGGCAATCTGCGCCGCCAACTCGATCGGGTCATACGCCTGCTGTGCCGGCACGCGGTAGATCGGCACCCCGCCAGCCGCCAGCACTTCGTCCTTGAATCGATCCCGCTCAGTCTGCTCCGCCGAGGCATGCGACCGGTCATCCAGTTCGATCGCCAGCAACGGGGCCGTCGTCTTCGGATCGCAGAGCACGAAGTCGAGGTGATATCCGCGAATCTTGTTAAACCAGTACCTCTCAGACCGAACGCCCGATGGCGCACTCACCACGTCTTGCAGACGCACCTTGCAGAAAATCCGATACTTCCCATGCACCGCCTGATAAAGCGGATACCAAAACGCTCGCTCGCCCTTGCTGATCAGATGCGGCCGCCGCCGATACGGCAACGGCTGCACCGAAAGCCCCGCCTCCGCCCCACCCACACGCTGTGCAACCGGTGGCAACGGCGGCGGCTCACTCACCTTCGCCTTCCCCCGCTCCGCAAGACGCCCCACTACCCACCTGATCCCCCGCACCGCCGCGACACCAATCCGATACAACGCCTCAAAAAGCCGCGGCTCGTCATTGGCGTGGCGATAAGTCGGCTTCGGCCAACGCCGTTTGGAGCGATAGGATTTGTTGCGGCGATAGGCCATGCCAAGTCTCTCTAAACGCGGAAGGTGCGCTTCACCCCACTGTTCCCCCATGCGAAAAATCGGTGGGTTGAAACCCACCCTACCCGTTACGCCACCCGCCCTACGGGCATGGGGTAATCAAAAGGTGCCGGTGACACGGGCCGAAACGTACTTTGGTTCAGGTTGAGATTCCGAGCTCCTTTAGCCGATCGCCCGACCACGCGTTCCCGCCTGCAAAGCCCTTGCGGAGGAGTACAACACCCTTGGCCCGATCTTTCGCGAGCCCGCCCTGGCCTTGAACATACGCCCAGCCGAGTGAACCCATGCCGCCCGCATGTCCCGAAGCGGCGGCCTTGCGATACCAGCGGACGGCTTCGGCTTCATCCTTCTCCACTCCTCGGCCGTTCGCGCACATCACGCCGAGGTTAACCCGCGCAGTAGAGGGGTCAGGAATCAATAGCGGCCTCCTCCACCAGTTTCAGTGGCCGGCCACGGGACCGCAAGGTCGGTTGCAGGCCCAGGTCCTCCACCACCTGCTTTTGCCAGTCATCATCCCCAAACGGACAGCCCCGGTTCAAACTGCGGCCAATCGCCTCCCGCTCGAACGCCGCGTAGTCCTCTTGCTTGTGGAAGATCGTCTGCCGGCCCACACCCCGGTTGATGACGTGGAAGACCATGCCAGAAGGGGTATGACGCCGCTGCCGGGACATGGCGGTAAATTACCCACTACGATGCAACCGATCAAAGCCGACAACCTCAGTGTTTGATCCCTGACCCGTTTTCCCTGCCTGCGGCCAAAACACGAAGTGCCAGTGATTGGGCATCCGGCAGTATGAAAGGATGCGACTCGGCAGCCGATGCCAGGCTTCGTCCAAAACCCGCTCGAACGCCGCGTAGTCCTCTTGCTTGTGGAAGATCGTCTGCCGGCCCACGCCACGGTTGATGACGTGGAATACCATGCCAGAAGGTGTATGACGCCGCTGCCGTGGCATGGCGCTAAGTTACCAGCTACGATGCACCACATCAAAGCCGACAACCTCAGTTTTTGATCCCTGACCCGTTTTCCCCATCCGTTTTCCCCATCATTATACTATTTTACACGCTCCCCCAAAATTTGGGCACGCCCGTTTGCGCTGCTCGAGAATCCGCGCGTTGACCGCGATGGGGCACCGGTCTACAACCGGCAGTATGACTCGGCTGACTTATGAGCAGGCGGGGGTGGACTACGGGACGCTGGATTCGTTCAAGCGGGCCTGCCAGCGCCACGCCGCGCAGACCGCCGGGGAGTTGGCCAAATCGGGCTACCGCGAAGTGCCGGGGGTACGCGGCGAATCGGCCTATCTGGTCGAGATGGCGGATGCGTTTCTGGCCCATGTGGAAGAGGGGCTGGGGACAAAGAATCTCGTCGCCGACGCCATGCGGCAACTCACCGGCGAGGATTACTACCAGGCGATCGGGATCGACACGGTGGCCACGATCGTCAATGACCTGGTGACGCTGGGGGCGATGCCGATTTCGGTGGCGATGCACGCGGCGGTCGGGGATTCGAGCTGGTTCAGCGACGCCGAGCGCGCCGAGGCCCTGGCCGAGGGGTTTGCCCAGGGATGCCGCCGCGCCGGGGCGGTCTGGGGCGGGGGAGAGACCCCGGCGCTCAAGGGGCTGGTCTGCCCGGGAACAATCGTCCTGGCCGGCAGCGCCATCGGGCAGATTCGGCCCAAGAGCAACCGGATCGTCGGAGAACTTCAGGACGGCGACGCGATCGTGCTGCTGGGAAGCAGCGGCGTTCACACTAATGGCCTGACGCTGTGTCGGGCCGTGGCCGAGCGCCTGCCGGACGGGTATCTGTCGCGGCTGAGTGACGGGCGTCCTTACGGCCAGGCGCTGCTCGATCCGAGCGTGATCTACGTCGATTTCGTCCGCGAATGCCAGCGGCAGGGCGTGATGCTTCGATACACTTCGCACATCACCGGCCACGGCTGGCGCAAGCTCATGCGGCTGGAAGAGCCATTCGTCTATGTCATCGATGATCCACGGGTGCAATGCCAGCCGCCGATTTTCGAGTTTATTCACCAATCCGCGGCACTGGATCTGACCGAAGCGTATGCGACGTTCAACATGGGGGCGGGATTCGCCGCTTATGTGCGCCCCGCCGACGCCGACCGCTGCGTCACGGCGGCCGAGCAGTCGGGATATAGCGCCTGGCGTGCCGGCCGGGTGATCAAACAGGGCCCGCGCAAGGCCGTGGAGATCCCTTCGTTGAACATCGTCTTCGAAGGCGAAACCTTGCGGGTGCGCTAGGCGGCACGGGCGCTGCGGTGGAAATTGCGGGCCGGGGACGGGACAATCGGGTGATGCGACGATCGCGGCGAAGGCGCCGAGGATCGCGCGATGGATGAACCTTTCATTTTCAGAGGCGTGATGGACTACTTCCGACACAAAATCGAGGATTCGGTCAACGTGATCGAGATGACCTTGCCCGGGTCCATCGACGCGGTGGACTTCGACAAGATCAATGAGAACCTGCTGCGGCTGCTGGACGCGACCGAGGGAAATCGCTGGATCATTGACCTGAGCAGCGTGGATTACCTCGGCAGCGCCATGCTGGGTCTGATGGTCAACATGCGGCAACAGGTCAAGCAAAAAGGGGGAAAGTTGGCGCTCTGCTGTCTGAGCGACCGCCTTCAGCAGATTTTTGCCGCCTGCTGCATGGAGAGGCTGTTCACGCTCTGCAAGAGCCGGCCTGAGGGGCACAAGGCGGTGAAGTGAATCGCCGCCGAGCGCTGCCCGACCGCTGCCCGACCGCTTGATTCACACTCCCTTTCGAAATCGCACGATCGACCGAAGCGTCTTGAAAAGTCGGTCGCGCAGAAGCAACACGCGAAGCCGAAACTCAAGCCGTCCCAGCGCCACGTCGGCCGGGTCGTGGCGCAGTGCAGCCTGGGCAAAGTCAAGGGCCGCGGAATATTGGCCCTGATGTTCATGGGCGACAGCCAGATTGTGCAGCGCGATCACGTTGGCCGGGTCCAGTTCCAGCACCTGATGACACGCCTCGATCCCCTGGTCATAGCGGCCACGCTGAAACTGGGCGACGGCCAGATGTTGCACCACCTGGGGGTTGTCGGGATCGACCTGGACAAGTCGCTTGAGGCAGGCGACGGCGGCGCGAGCCTCATCGAGGTCCATCAAGGCGCGGGCCAGGTCCATCAACACATCCGGATCATCCGGCCGCAGCAGCAACTCCTCTCGCAAAAGCCGTCTGGCTCGTGTCCGATCGCTTTTGCGTAGATAAAGACGTCCCAACTCGAGCCGCGCGGCCGGGTGCGTCGGATCCAGTTGCAACGCCTTGCCGATCGACTCGATCGCCGCATCCACCTGAGCTTCGGCGGCGAGCCAGCGTCCGAGCCGAAAATATCCGGCGGGATTCTCCGGCTCGAGTTCGACGGCGCGGCGGAATTTTTCCCCCGCTTCGTCCAGGCAGTTCATATCGAGCAGTAATTCGCCCAGGTCCAGCAGGATTCGGGCGCTGCCGGGATCCTGCCGCAGCGCCAGCAGGTAATGAAGGCGCGACTGTTCCAATTCTCGTTTTCCGCGCAGCGCCTCGGCGATTCGCAGATGCAGTTCCGGAAGTGAATCGTCCAGGTCCAATGCCTTTCGCCAGCAGAACAGGGCCTTGTCGTACAACCCGCGGGCGTAGAGCGAGCAGCCGATGTTATAGAAACAGGTCGGACACTGATCCTTGTAGAGCCGGGCGAGGTAGAACATCTGCTCGGCCTGCTCGTGGTCGCCCAGCTCGGTATAGCTGAGGATTCGATTGCAATAGGACGGCTCGAACGATGGATCGGTCTTTTCGGCGCGGTGATACACCTCGATGGCGTCGGCGAACCGACCGGCCCGATGCAGGTCCACGCCCAGGTGGTTCATCGCCTGGATATCGGACGGCTGGAGGTCCAGCGCCTGGCGATACGCCTCGATCGCCTCCTCGTAGCGATGCATTTCGTCAAGCGTCAGTCCGGCGTTGAACAACCACGCGGCGTTGTGCGGGTTGATGGCGATCGCGGCGCGAAGATGCTCCAGGGCCTCGGGAAAACGGCGCTGCTCGAACAGCACCTGGGCCCTTTCGATACGTTGCTCGGCTTGTTGCCAGTCATTCATGGGAAAGACCGCCTCATCAGCTCGACGGTATGGCACGCCGCGCCGGAAAACTCGGTTTTGCGCGTACTGTAATAGTACGTAAGATCGCCTGGCAAGTGCGAGCGGCGGCGGCGCGTCTTTTCGTCGCGGCGGACATACGGTAAGGTGCGGTTTTCGACGATAAGAGCGATGGCGGTCATAGGCGGCGTCCGATTGAGGTCCATAGCTGAGAAAGCGCCGATCCGCGGCGGCTTAGCGAGGCGCGCTGCCCGTTGGCGCCGGCGTCAGGCGACGAAGGCGGGCTTGTGAAGGCATGTCGCAAGTTCAATCCATTGGCCCGGAAAACGACCGGCGCGCTGTCGCTGATGGTCGGCTTGGTGCTTTGGCACGCATGGACGACACCGGCGGTTCACGGTGAGCCAGCCAGCGCCCCCTCGGCGGCGATCGCGCGGGATATTGAACAGCTGGCGGCGGGGCTGACCGATGTCGCCACCACCGCGCATCAGCGCGAGGAAGCGGCCCTTCGACTGGTTTCGCGGGCCACGCCCGAGGCGCGAACGATTCTGCTCAATGCACTCACCGACGTGAGCAATCGCCCGGCCCAACTCGCCGTCGCCCGGGCCTTGGCATCCGACGCTCAACCCGATCCGCGATTTATTAATCCGTTGTTCGAACGTCTCGGCGCTGACAAGGCGCTGACCGAGGCCGCCGCGGTGGCCCTGGCCAATTACAAGGGAAATCCGGAGGTACTAAATCGTCTGGCTGAGTTCGCCCTTGCCCGCAACCAGCCTGAGTCGATCCGCGTGGCCATGGTCCGGGCCATCGGCACGATGGTCGAAAAGGACGCCGCCGAGCTTTTGATCAACCTGTTGACCCGCGACGACGAGGCCGAATCGGTGCGTCGGGCCGCCGCCGAAGCGCTGATGGAGCTGACGGGACTGCGCGAATACGGATATGACTCGGCACAGTGGCAGCGATGGTGGACATTCAATCGCGGCAAACCGGCGGCGCAGTGGGCGACGGACCTTCTGAACGTGCGGGCAGCGCGATTCGACGAATTGCAGCGCCGCTACGCGGAGTTGACCGAGGAACTCACCGGCATCTTGTCCGAGCAGCATCGGTCGGCTCCCCCCGCGCAGCAGGCCGACATCCTGTTGCGATACCTGCGTAGCCCCCTGCCGTCGATTCGCCGCACCGGCGCCAAGATCGTGGCCGAGGACTTTTTCAATGGGGTCAAGACCCGCGACGATGTGCATGAGCGCCTCGTGCAATTGATCGGCGACAGCGCCGCCGACGTTCGCTTGCAGGTGATCCAGACCTTCGGGTTGATGAACGACGACCGGGCGATCGATCCGTTGTTGACCCAATTGTCGCAGGAGCAGGACGCCGATGTTCGCGCCGAAATAGCGCGGGCGCTGGGGCCGATGAACGATCCGTCACTGCGGTCGGCGCCGGCCCTGCTCGAGCTTCTCAGCGACCCATCGTCCCGGGTGGCCGAGGCGGCGGCGAGGTCGCTTCGAGATCTGGCCCCGCGACTGCGAGAGCGTCAGCCCGATCGTGCCGCGGAAATCGCCGCACGGCTGATGCGCACCCTTCGCGCGCGAACCACCAGCGGGCAGGGTGTTTCGCTGCGCCGGGCGCTGATCGACGCGATGGCGCCGCTGCGCCGCGGCGAACTGCTGGCGGAGTTCATCGCACTGCTGAACCCGCGCGAGCAACCGGAAGTCCGCCGGGCCGTGCTACGGGCGATGGGAGAGCTGCGCGACCGTCGCGCCGCCGACGTGATCGCCCAGGCGTTGAACGACGACGACGCCCAGGTCCGGCTCGAGGCCGTCAACGCCCTGGGAAAAACCGCGACTTTTGAACACGCCGAGTCGCTCTATCGACTGCTTCAGCCGACGGTCGAGCCAGATGAAGCCGTGCGCATCGCCGCGTGGAACACGCTGGCGTCGCTATTCGACAGCGCCCCGCGCGAGCAGTTGGCCGGATGGCCCGATCGGTTCCGCGATGCACCGGAACGCCGATTGACGGTCTTGAAGTCGCTGGCCGGGAAGTACCTTAAAGACAAAGAGCTGGATCGGCTGGCGTTCGTGCGACAGAGCGTCGGCGAATCGTTGATGCAGCTCGGTCGCCCGGAGGAGGCGGCCCCGTATTTCAAGGAGGCCCTGGACCATTGGCGTCAGCGCGGCCAATTGATGAGCGTGCAGGCGCTGATCGCGCAGCGGATGGACGCGCTGCTGAAGGCGGGCAAGTTCGACCTCGTGGCCGACGAGGCCTCGGAATTGATCGCCGCCGATCCGTCGCAGCAGGAGATTATTGGCGCCAAGCTGCGCGACCAGGCCGAGCGCCTGCGCGATGCGGACGATCCGGCATCGCTGCGAAATGCGCTCGAACTAATCGCCCAAACCGCGAAGATGAAGACCCCGCTCGCCGGCCGCTACGCCCAGGATCTGCGCGACATCGAGCGCCAAGTGTCGGCGCGGCTGCGGGCGCTCTCCCCGCCGACAGCGCCGGCGACCCGCGTCTCACCGCCTTCAGCGCCGGTGCCCGGGTAATTTCGACGAGCGGACCGGCCGCGCGCAGACAGGGCACCGCCGTGGGTGAAGACCGTCAACTCTTAGCGCCGGGCCTGGCCGATCGTGGCCAAGCATCGAACGCAGCCGCCTCATACGGATTGTACCTGACTTCCGCCCGCTGTTCGGCGATTGTTATGCCGCTCGCGGCCATAGGTGAGTCATCCCCAACAGCTCGGAACCTGCGGGATATCCCGGCTTTCCCCAAGCGGATTGTTTCAATACCGACCGCCAGCGGTATAATTCGATCCAGACCGTGGTTGCCGAATCAGCGGTGCCCGCGAATGAAGTGTAATTCGTATCAGTCACGCACGACGGTGAACAACCGCTGCGTGCCATCTCTGCCATATCCCTGTTGTTGAGCCTTTACGAAAAGCGCATAAACGAGGCGTGCGGCCGGAAGATCGAGGTTGGTCTCTCGCATCGCCTGGATGACGAGGTTCAAATCCTTCAGTTGCAGATCGACCATGAAGCCGGGAGAAAAATCGCCCGCGACCATTTTCGGTCCCAGGTGGTTCCACTGCCATGACGCCGCGGCACCGCCGCCGAGGGCGTCGAGGGTCTTGCTCAGGTCCAGGCCGTTCACCTGCGCGAAGGCCAACGCTTCGCAGGCGGCCATGTTGTTGATCGTCACGAGAATCTGATTGACCAGTTTCGTGAGTTGGCCGGTGCCGCTAGGCCCACAATGGGTGATGGTCTTGCCCATGAGCCGAAAGAGCGGCAGGACGCTGGAGAACGCGGTCGGATCGCCGCCGACCATGATGGAGAGCGAGGCATTTTTCGCGCCCATATCACCGCCAGACACCGGCGCATCGAGTAGGGCAGCGCCGTTTTCGGCCAGTCGGCGGGCCATCCCGCGCGTCGCCGAGGGCGAAATGGTCGAGTGGTCCACCACGATCAGTCCCCGTCGGGCGGCGTGGGCGACGCCTTCCTCGGCGAACAGCACGTTCTCCACATCGGGCGTGTCGGGCACGCAGATGAACACCACGTCCGCCACCGCCGCCGCATCCGCCGGCGTATCGGCCCATTTGGCACCCTGCCGCAACAACTCGTCAGCCTTGGCCTTAGTCCGGGAATACACGGTCAATCCATGCCCCCCCGCGAGCAAGTGCCCGGCCATCGGCCTTCCCATGATTCCCATCCCGATAAACGCAACATTTGAAGCCATGCCCTCACTATAGTGAACCCATCTTTCCCGAAAAAGAAGCGCGTCCCCTTTTAACAATTGGTGAAAAAGGGGACGCGCTTCTTTTTTCTTGCGGAGGCGACGGGCGCGGTGGTAAAGTGCGTCCATGCCACGAAAAAGACGCCTCGCACCGGGTTGGTATTGCTACCACGTTCTCAATCGGGCTGTCGGTCGCCGCAAGCTGTTTCACAAGCCCGGAGACTACGAGGCGCTGCTGGGAATTCTCGAAGAGGCGCTGGCCCGGACGCCGACGCGCCTGCTGTCGTTCTGCGTGATGCCCAACCATTGGCACATGATCCTTTGGCCCCGGACCGATGGGGAGCTGACCTCCTTCATGCGGTGGTTCACGCAGACCCATTCTCAGCGATATCACGCCTTCCATCAGACGACCGGGACCGGACCGCTCTACCAGGGGCGTTTTAAGAGTTTTCCCTTGGAAAACGACGAACATTTCCTAGTCTGCGCTCGTTATATCGAGCGAAATCCCCTGCGATCGGGACTGGTTCGCCGAGCCGAGAACTGGGCGTGGAGTTCGCTGCATCTGCGCCGATCCCGGCCCAAATTGGCCGAGCGACTCCTGAGCGAATGGCCCATCGATGCGCCCCACGACTGGGTCGAAGAGGTCAACGCGGCGCAGCCGCAGCAGCAGATCGAAGCCCTGCGACTGAGCATCGTTCGCGGCAGGCCGTTCGGCTCGCAAAGTTGGACGGCACGGACGGCCGGAACGCTGGATCTGAATCATACGTTGCAGCCTCGCGGACGCCCGCGCAAGTCGCCGGAACCGAAAAAATAAGCGCGTCCCCTTTTTACGCAGGGGGAAAAAGAAGCGCGTCCCCTTTTTGCAATGGGGGGTGGGCGGGGCGCGGGCAGATAACCGCTTTTTGCAGAGGGTGGGGGTTGGCGGGGCGGGGAGATGGGGTAAGATCAGGCGATGGAAAAAGCGATGCGGATCGGGTCGTTCGAGATTCACAACCGGCTGTTCGTGGGCACGGGCAAGTACGCCGATCACGAGGTCATGCGAAAGGCGCTGGACGCCAGCGGGTGCGAGGTAGTCACCGTCGCGGTCCGGCGGGAGCGATTGATCGACGCCCAGGGCCGAAGTCTACTGGACAGCCTCGATCTGCGGCGCTATGTGATCCTGCCCAATACCGCCGGATGCTTCAGCGCCGACGATGCGATCCGCGTGGCGATGCTCGGGCGCGAACTGCTGGAAAAGCAGAAGAATCCGGGCGCTGGCTGGGTCAAGCTCGAGGTGCTGGGAGACACCAAGACACTTCTGGCCGACCCGGTCGGCACGATCGAAGCGACGCGCGAGCTGGTGAAAGAAGGGTTCACCGTCCTGGCCTATACCAGCGACGATCCGCGGAGCGCCGTGCGGATCAAAGAAGCGGGCGCCGCGGCGGTAATGCCCGCCGGAAGTCCCATCGGCTCGGGCCAGGGGGTGCTAAATCCCCTGAACATCTCCCTGTGCCTGGAACTGCTCAAGGACGGCGATCCCGCGTACCCGGTGATCGTCGATGCCGGGGTGGGTACGGCTTCGGACGTGACCATCGCCATGGAACTCGGTGCCGACGGGGTGCTGTTGAACACCGGCGTTGCACACGCCAAAGACCCGGTGATGATGGCCACGGCGATGCGTCACGCCCTGGAATCCGGGCGGCTGGCGCACCTCGCCGGGCGCATCGGCAAGAAGCGCTACGCCACGGCGTCAAGCCCGTTCGACGGGGTGATCAGCTATATTCCGGGTGAATAGAACGTCGCCGGTCTCTGCCGGCGGGCAATCGCGTCGCAGCGTTCACGCCGGGGCTGGGTCGGGACTTTCACACCGTCGCTGCGTCGCAGCGTTCACGCCGGCACGACGGGACTTTCACACCGTCGCTGCGTCGTAGCGTTCACGCCGGCACGACGAGCCTTTCACATCGGCGCTGCGTCGCGGGCGTTCACGCCGGCACGACAAGACTTTCGTATCGGCGCTGCGTCGCGGCGTTCACGTCGGGGCTGGGTCGGAGCTTTGACACCGGCGCTGCCTTCGGGGTTTCACACCGATGTGGAGAGGCAATCACGCCGTCACGGCGGCGTGAGCATCGACCTGGCGCTCGGCATGGTAGGAGCTGCGCACCAGCGGTCCGGCCTCGACGTGACGCAGACCCTTGTCCTGGCCGCGCTGTTTCCACGATGCGAACTCATCAGGGTGTACCCACCGTTCCACCGGCAGGTGCGCGGTCGTCGGCTGGAGATATTGCCCGAGGGTGAAAATGTCGCAGCCAAGCGACACCAGATCATCTAGCACGCGATCGATTTCCTCGGATTCCTCGCCCAATCCCAACATCATGCCGGTCTTGGTAACAAAGCCCTGGGCCTTGGATCGCGTGAGCAGTTCGAGGCTGCGCAGGTAGGCCGCCTGCGGTCGCACTCGCGGATACAGCCGGGGAACCGTTTCGACGTTGTGGTTGAGAATGTCCGGCCGCGCATCCAGCACCGCTTGCAGCGCCCGGGCATCGCCGCGGAAATCGGGGATCAGTACTTCGATTGTCGTTTGTGGGCTGGTGTGGCGAATCTGTCGGATTGTCTCGGCCCAGACGCCGGCACCCCCATCGGGGAGTTCATCGCGGTTGACGCTGGTCAGCACGGCATGGCGCAGACGCATCGACGCCACCGCCTCACCAACCCGGCGCGGCTCATCCAGATCGAGCGTCGGGGGGCGCCCCGTGGCGATATGGCAGAACCCGCACGAGCGGGTGCAGACATCGCCGAGGATCATTAACGTGGCCGTCCCATGGGCCCAGCACTCGCCCATGTTGGGGCACTTGGCGCTCTGGCAGACCGTGTGCAGGTTGCGGCGATTGACCAGCTCGAGCAGCCGAGCGTACTTCTCCCCGGCGGGCATTTTCATTTTCAGCCAGCCGGGCTTTCGCAAGGTCGGCGCGGCTTGCACCGAGCCGCAACCATTGAGCCCCGGTGGGTTTGACAGAAGTTGCGGGAGCGATACCTTCATTTTTTTCGCCGTGAGCGTCATCCATGTTGGATCGACGCCCCGAGGCGGAGAATTGTAGGGAAAGCGCGTATGGCAGGCAAACCGGTGGTGGCGATGGTGCTTTCGCCGCAGGTTCACGAGTCGATGTTCCGCCAGGACGACCTGGCGCGCCTGGGGTCGGCGGCGCGGATCGTCGGTCCCTCGGCCGACGCTGCCTCGCGCGAGGAGTTGCTGCGCGATGCCACGGTGGCGATCACCGGCTGGGGATCGCCGTGTTTTGACGCCGATCTGCTCAAAGCCGCGCCGCAGCTAAGATTCATCGCCTATAGCGCCGGATCGGTCAAAAACCTGGTGTCCGATGCGATGTACGATCGCGGCATCCGCATCAGCACCTCGGCTTCGGCCAACGCCCTGCCGGTGGCCCATTTCACGATCGCCATGATGATTAGTCTGCTCAAGCAGACGCCGTGGCTGTCGACGGCTTATGCGCGCGGCGACCAGGAGACAGTCCGCGCCCGCAAGCCGCTGGCGCGCGAGCTGCAGGACATCGCCGTGGGGATCATCGGCGCCTCGCGGGTGGGGCGCGAAGTGATCCGGCTGCTGCGCGGGTTTCCCGGGGTGCGGATTCGTCTCTACGACCCGATGCTCAACGACGCGGCGGGTCGTGAACTTGGAGTCGAATTGTGCGACTTGGAAGATGCCTGCCGGTGCGAGGTGGTGTCGATTCACGCCCCGAAAATTCCCCAGACCTATCACATGTTCAACGCCCGCACGCTGGCGCTTTTGCCGGATCACGCGGTATTGATCAACACGGCCCGGGGGGCGCTGGTGGACGAGCAGGCGCTGGTCGCGGAGATGCACCGGCGTCCGCTTTATGTGGCGTTGGATGTAACCGATCCGGAACCGCCCGCCGCCGATTCGCCGCTGCGTCGCGAGCCGAACATCATCCTCACTCCGCACATCGCCGGGGCGCTTCAGCAGGCCCGTCGCGACATGGGCAAGCTGGCGATCGACGAGACGCTGCGGTTTCTCAAGGGCGAGCCGCTCGAGCATGAAGTAACCCGGGAAATGCTCGCCTCGCAGGCCTGAAACGCGCGCGCCGGGTCGCGTTGCAGGCCGCAAATGCCCAGGGGCTAACTCAATACGGTGGCGATTCAATCGCCCTTGTGCCGCCGGTGCCCTACTCGCCGGCGATTCCAACATCGCCGCCGGTCAGGACACCGGCGCCACTTCATCCGTGGCATTCGGACGCGATCTCTTTCTTGAATGAACCCAGTTTGCCAGGAACACGCGCTATACCAAACGCCCACGCTATATCCGCCGAACGATGCGCAGCTTCGCCGACCGCGCGCGGGGGTTGGCCCGCACTTCCGAGTCGTCCGGACCGACCGGTTTGCGGGTGATCAGTTCGAAGATCCCGCTCTGCGCCCCGGCCCGAAACGACTGCTTGACCAGCCGATCCTCGATCGAATGAAACGTGATGATCCCCGCCCGCCCGCGGGGCGCCAGACAGGCGGGGATCGCTTCGAGCAGCGCCTTGAGGTTCTCCCGTTCCTGGTTCACGGCCATTCGCAACGCCATGAAGGTGCGCGTTGCCGGATCGATCCGGTCGGGCGGGCCGGGCCGGCGCACGGCGGCGTAGACATCGCGGACGATGCCCGCCAGTTCATCCGTGCGCCGCAGCGGCGATACACGTCGGGCGGCGCAGACGGCGCGGGCGATCCGGCGAGAAAGCCGCTCATCGGCCAGTTGATACAGCAGGTCGGCCAAGTCATCTTCACGAAGCGAGTTGACGATATCCGCCGCCGTGCGGGTTAGCCGGGGGTCGATCCGCATGTCCAGCGGCATCGGCGCGGCGAAGCTCAAGCCGTAACTGGGATCGAACAACTGGTTGGTGCTTAGGCCCAGGTCAGCCAGCAGAAGATCAGCGCATCGGCCCCCCGCCACGTTCAGCACCTCGGGAAGCTGCGCAAAGTTGGCATGGAAAAACCGCGCCGGAGCCGGCAATCCCTCGAGGCGCGTGCGGGCGAACTCGAGATTCCGGGGATCGACATCAAGCCCGATCAGCAATCCCGACGACCCGACGATCGGCGACAAAGCGGCGGCATGACCGGCCCGCCCGAGCGTGCAATCGACCGCCAGCATTCCCGCACCCGGCTCGAGCAGCTCGATCACCGAGCTTAGCAATACGGGGTCGTGCCCACTTTCCGGAAGCGATGGATTAAAAGCGGTCTCGGCCATCACTCGCCAGCGTACGTCCAATGCGGCATGACGCAATCCAGTTCCCTGCCGAACATTTCAGCGAACCCGAGCTTGACGCCGAGCGTAATACTAACCACGGAGCGGAGACGGCAGCGGATCGACGTGGGGATTCATTTGATACACAACGGAGTCGTGTTTTCATGCAATCTGCTCAATCCCTTCCGTCCCCGCGCGACGCCTCGCTGATGCGCGAGTTGTTCTTGAACCCCCTCGTCGAATCGCGCCGGATCAACGCGGCCCCGGGGCATGTGATTCATCACCCCACCGACCCGGCGACGAACGTTTACTACATACATCGCGGCGAGGTGCGCCTTTACCAGCAAGGGTCGGATCGCGATCGCCTGCTGGGGATTCTCGGCGATGGCGACTGGTTTGGATCCGCCGCGTTGGCGCGTTTACCGCATCATGGGCGCCGGGCGGTGGCGGTCAGCGACTCGATCATTTCCGAGGTCACGGTCGAATCGCTGATGAGTCTGCTGCCGGTTCAACCGCAGGCAGCGGAAGAGCTGGTACGACAGTTGGCCTCGAAGCTCGAATCGGCGCGGGATGACGCCGGCGAGCTGGTCTTCGCCGATTGCAATCAACGGCTGATTCGCACGCTCATCCGGTTCAGCTCTTCGGCGGCGGCCTCGACGAGCAACGATCAGGAAGTGGTCCTGCGAATCACGCACGACCAGTTGGCCCAGGCGGTGGGCGCGGCGCGGGAAACGGTGAGTCTGGCACTGACGCAGTTGCGGATTCGCAATCTCCTGAAAACAGGCCGAAATCGCTTGACCTTCCATCCCGAAGTCCTGCGCCGCTTCGCCGATCGCCAGTCCGCGCGGGCATCGACGCCTTGCCCGCAAACGCCCGAAGCGCAGGTAGCCTAAGGCGCAGCGAATCCGAGCCATCGCACTCACTGCGCGCGAGCGCGCCCGCCGCGACATCCTAACCCCCCGGGAGGCGCAGCGAATCCGAGCGACCACACTCACGGCGCGGCGATTCATGCGGGAAGATTCGCGTCGATCAGCCGGCAGGCGATGAATCGGCCCTGGGCAACGCGCACGTCTTCCGGGAAATGCACATGATCGCAATAGAGGTCGCTCGGCCTGCGTGCCAGCGCGACGGTGAACGCGAACAAGTCGATCGTTGGGACACGCAGTTCGGCCATCATGGAGTCTGCCGCGGCGTTGTATGTCTGGACATCGGCGGCATGACGATGGAAGTGCCGCGAGCGTGAATTGTGCCGCTCATCATCGACGGGCGTCGTGCTAATCCACGCCACACGAACGGCCATGCGGCGAGCCACCGCGATAATCTCCCGCAGATTGGCGATGTATCGATCCAGCGGGACCTGAAGCTCGCCGGTGGCGGGATTTCGCTTAAGATCATGCAGCCCGCAGTTGATCAGCATCAGGTCCGCCGCGATGGGATCGTGCGCAAGACGATATCGCAGGTACTCCAGGACGCGGTCAGAATCGCCGCCATTGATGTTCGACACGTCAGCGGGATTGTCCAGACGCGCATCCGAACCGCCCTTGCGGTCATAGTGGAACCGCCCTGCCACGGCATCGCGCAGGTGAGGCCCATAATGGACGGAAATGCTGTCACCGAGGACGAATAGCAGGGCAAGGGGTCGAGTCATCGGTTCGAGGCTATCGTGGTGATTACAGCAAGACACCTGTCAAAAACGTGGCCACGTCGGCCCAGCGATCCTCGACGGGATTGCCTCAGACCGCTTGCCGCCGTCAGGCCGTCGGAAGTTCGCCGCCGCGGCCAGCGCGATCGTGCGACCGGAGGCCAAGGCCCTGATTCTTCAGCAGCGCCGTATCCAGAGGTCACCTCGATTGCGACTGGGCCTCTTCGATGAACGCCAGCATATTCTCGAGCGGCACGTCCCCCTCGACGCTGTGGGCCGGGGAGAGAATGTACGATCCGGCGCGGCCCAGCTCGATAAGCCGACGGGTCTCGTCGCGGACATCCCGAACTGAACCGTAGGGAAGCGTCCGCTGGGTACTCAGCCCGCCGTGAAACGTCAATCGCCCACGATAGCGTCGCATCAGGTCCGGCGCATCCATTACTTCAGGCTGGAAAGGATTGAAGCAGCTCACTCCCATTTCGATCAGGTCATCGAACAACTCGTCCACGTCGCCGCAGGAATGGATGAAGACCCTCTTTCCCTGCTCCAGGACCGCGCCGTACATCCGGCGCAGCACCGGCGCCAGCATTTTCCGCCAAAGGACCGGCCCCATGATAAGACCCTTTTGCTGGCCCCAATCGTCGCCGAAGTAGACCGCGTCAATGTCGTGCTCGCAGGCGCGGCGAAGCTGGACGATATTGTAATCGGCGATGGCGTTGAGCAATTCCTCGACGAACCCCGGATTTTCGTAAAAATCCATCATGAGATCTTCCATCCCGCGCAGCGTCCAGGCGCGTTCGAACAGGGAAAATCCGATGGCGAAACCGCGATAGCGGTCCGGGTAGCGGGCGAGCTTGGCGGGGATGTCGTCGAAGAATCGCCGATCCAGCGGGTCGGGAAAGCGGTAATCCTCCAGCGTCGGCTCGGGCAGCAGGCACCCCTCGACCACGCCGATGTCTTTGTCGGCCGAGCGATCCCATATCACTCCGAACACGTCGCGAACGCGATCATTGCCGATGTCGTCGAAGAATCCGTAATCGTTGCCCAGCCAGACGATGTGGTTGCCGACGGCTTGCTCCAGGTCCTCGTGTCCGTACGCCTGCTCGAGCTTTTCGCGGGCCTCGAGCGTGAATTTGAACGACCAGGGCACGTACGCGGGCCGGCGCCATTCCAATACATCCTGAATGATCCGTCGCTTGCTCATCGGCTCTTTCGCTTCAAAGTCCACGCTATCGTAGCTTCACCGTCGCCAGCGCCATCGCCGCCAGCATCGCGCCGATCAGCCAGAACCGGGTCACCACCTGCGTTTCCGTCCAGCCGAGTTTCTGGAAATGATGGTGTATTGGGGCCATGCGGAAAATCCGACGGCCCTCGCCGTAGCGCCGGCGGGTGTACTTGAAGTAGCTCACCTGCATCATCACGCTTAACGCCTCGGCGACAAAAATGCCGCCGACCATGAACAGCATCAGCTCCTGGCGGATGACGATGGCAATATACCCGATCAGCCCCCCCAGCGCCAGCGAACCGGTATCGCCCATGAAGACGCTGGCGGGGTTGCAGTTGAACCATAAAAATCCGAGGCACGCCCCCATCATGGCCCCGGCAAGCACCGCCATCTGATCGCCCGCCTGGACGTAGGGGATAAGCAGTGGACTGGCCCACGAGAGCGTCCCGGCGATCAATGACAAGACCACGAACGCGAACGAAACGATCGCCATGCAGCCGCTGGCCAAGCCGTCCAGCCCGTCGGAGAGATTGACTGCGTTGCTGGCGCCGGTGACGACCAGCGTGCCGATAATCACGAAGCCCGCCAGGTTCAGCGGGATCAACAGATTCTTGAAAAACGGAAAGCCGAACGTGTGCGGCATGGCGGCGGCGTATTGGAACGTGAAGTACGAGAGAATCACTCCCAGGCCGATCTGAAACAATAATTTTTCCAGGCTGGTGAGTCCCTGGCGACTGCCCTGGCGCCGGCCCACGGTCAGTTTCAGCCAGTCGTCGATCGCGCCCACGCCCCCAAGCCAGACCAGGCAGACCAAGGCCATGTCCACATAGAAATTCCGCAAGTCGGCCAGCAGCAAGGTGGTTAGCGCGATCGACGCGATGATCAGCGAGCCGCCCATGGTCGGGGTGCCGGTCTTCGACGCCATCACCTTGTCGATGTCGGCCTGATTGAACTTGGCCAGGTCGGCAATTTTCTGATGGTGCAGCCACGCGATCACCCAGGGCCCCGGCGCGATGCATCCGATAAACCCGATCAAAATGGCGACGGTCGCCTGAAACGTGGGGAAAGTGAATACGCGTAAAAAGCCCAGATTATGGGCTTCCAGCCAAGGCATGAAGTGCTGGACGAGAAGATAAATCATGAATCAGCCTGCCCGGACAATTAAACGCGAAGGGGCGAAGGAGCGAGGAAGAAATTGGGTTCTTGCTTCGAGTAGATGATTCTCCAAACTTTCGTTTCCGCGAGGACGAGACTCTGAGAATCTTCACCACGCACACTCAAAGGACCCGACGAAAAAACGCGGGATTGACTTCGCCCTTTCGTCCCTTCGCGTTTAGATTTTCTCTTCGACCTCAACTCGCTGCCCGCAGCGCCGGTGAGGCCCCGCCGCTCGCCAGCGCCTCGGCGATCCGTTCTAGATGGACCGCCCGTGAACCCTTCAGCAGCACCAAGTCGCCCTCGCGGACGTAGCCGCTCGCCTGCTGCGCCGCTGTCGCGGCGTCAGCCACATGCGTAATCGACCCGGCCATCCCCGCGGCACGGGCCTCGGCGGCGATCCACGCCGCTTGCTCGCCCACGCAGATCAACGCATCGAGCCGGCACGCGGCGGCGAACTGTCCGACCTGGCGATGGAACCGCTCGCTCGAATCGCCCAGCTCACGCATTTCGCCGAGGAACGCGATCCGACGCCCGCTGGTCTCCAACGCCGCGATCGTCTCCAGCGCCGCCCGCATCGAAGCGGGATTGGCGTTGTATGCGTCGTTGATAAGGCTCACGCCGTTGACGGTCAGCCACTGCATGCGCATGTCCGGGCCTGTCGAGCGCGACAATCCCTGCACGATCAGATCTTCACTTACCCCCAGCCGCCGTCCCACCGCGATCGCGGCCAACGCATTAATCGCGGCGTGTCGCCCGAGCATCGGCACGAAGACCTCGCGGCGTCCGTTCAGGGCGAATCGCGTTCCCTGTCGATCAACCTTCACCTCGGTGGCGAAAAGATCGTTGCCGCTTTGCGATCCGAACGTCACCCGCCTACCGCGAAACGGTGCCACCGACTCGAGCACCTGCGGATCATCGCCGTTGACGATCAACATGCCGGTATTAGGGTCCATCCCCTCGATCAAGCTGGCATTTTCACGACGAACGCCGATCAGGTCGCCCAGGCCTTCAAGATGCTCGGCGGTGCAGTTGGTGATGACCCCGACATCGGGCATCGCCATCTCCGTCAGCACCTTGATCTCCCCGGGATGATTGGTGCCCAGTTCCAGCACCAGGTAATCCTGGTTGGGGTTGGCGGGCAAAATCGTCAGGGGAACGCCGATGTCGTTGTTGAAGCTTCGCGGCGAGATCGATCCGTTGAGTTTGCCGCCCAGGGCCGCGTGGATGAGGTGTTTGGTGCTTGTCTTGCCGTTGGAGCCAGCCACGGCCACGACGCGGGCGGTCATCTGCCGGCGGGCATGACGGGTGAGCTTCGCCAGCGCCCTTCGCCCATCGGGCGTTAGCAGCACGGGAATGTCGGCAGGGATTTTCGCGGGCAGTTGATCGACCACCGCCGCGACCGCCCCACCGGCGATGGCAGCGTCGAGGAAGTCATTGCCGTTATGTCGTTCGCCGCGAATCGCCACAAACAAACTCCCCCGGCGCATCATTCGCGTGTCGATGCAGACCTCGTGGATCATCGGGCAGTCGGTGCCGATCACATTCAAGGGCTTGGCGCCCAGGAGTTGCCGCGCTTGCTGAATCGTCAATGGCTTCATCGTTGTCTCGCAAAGGAAATCGGTTCAACCCGCCGCCCGACGGGCGGTCTGCGTGCCGGTCAACACCCGCGACGCCACTTCCACATCGTCAAAAGGATGCTTGATCGTCCCAATTTGCTGGTAAGTTTCGTGCCCCTTACCGGCCAGAACGATCACGTCGTTCTCCTGAGCCTCGGTCAAGATTCGCTCGATCGCTTCTCGCCGGTCCGGCTGCACCACGACCGAATCCCGGCGATTCGACGGCACGCCGGCGAATATCTCCTGGCGGATCACCGCCGGATCGTCGCGGCGCGGGTTGTCATCGGTAATCCAGACTTGATCGGCCCAGCGGCAGGCGACGGCGGCCATCCGCGGGCGCTTGCCGCGGTCGCGCTCGCCGCCGCAACCGAACAGCACCCGCAGACGCCCGCGCGCCAACGGGCGCAGCGTCTTAAGAACATTGTCCAGCGCATCATCGCTGTGGGCGTAATCGACCAGCACAGTGAAGGGCTGGCCGGCCCGAACCGCCTGCAATCGCCCCGGTGCGCCGGCCGCATCGGCCAGGCCGGCGACGATCTGGTGAACCGACAGCCCGAAAACCTCGCCCACCAGCCCCGCGGCGCACAAGGCATTGGCGATGTTGTATCGCCCGATCAAGCTCATGCTCACCGGCGCCTGTCCGTCCGGCGTGATCAGCGTAAATGAAGTTCCCGCGGCGGTGATCGACACGTCGCGGGCCGCGTAATCGCAACGACGAGTGAACCCGAATCGCACGATCCTGGCGGCGGTGCGCTGGATCATTCGGGCCGTGTGCGTATCTTCGGCATTGACCACCGCCACCGCCTGTGGCCCTAACTGCTCGAACAGCTTCGCCTTGGCCGCGGCGTATTGGTCCATCGTGCGGTGATAGTCCAGATGATCGCCGGTGAGATTGGTGAACGCAGCGCCGGCGAAACTCACCCCATCGGCGCGGCGCTGGTCCAGGGCGTGACTGGAGACTTCCATCGCGCACGAGCGGCATCCCGCATCGCGCATCCGCGCCAGCAGCCCGGCAACCTCGACCGCGCCGGGCGTGGTCATCGTCGCGGAAGAGCGTTTGGCGCCGTCGTCGATCTCGACGGTGCCGATCAGCCCGCAGCGCCGCGAAACTTTTTCCAGCAGATGTCGCACCAGGTAGGCGCAGGTTGTCTTGCCGTTGGTCCCAGTGATCCCCAGGACCTGGACTTCCTCGCTGGGCCGGCCGAAAAACAGGTGCGCTAGTCGAGATGCCGCGGCTGCGGGGTCGGCCACTTGAATCAGCGGCAGAGACATCTCGGCGAGCAAGCTTGTGTCGGCTTTTTCGGCAACAACAGCCACGGCCCCCCGCGCCGCGGCGTCAGCGATGAACGACCTGCCATCGGACTGCGTCCCCGGGCGAGCGACAAACAACGCGCCCGGTCGAACGGCGCGGGAATCTTCTTCGATGCCGGTGATTGGAAGATCGAGAACCGCGGCCAGGTCGATCGCCGGATCAAACTGGCGCAACAGGGCGTGCAGCAGCATAGGGACATCCCTTTCCCGTGGGCTCGACGGTAACAGGACCGCCGCGCGTGCCAGACGGAAATCCATTCCGTCCTTCCCCGACCGTACCACACCGCGCGGGCTGAATCAAGAATGGGACGAGCAACCGCGTTGGGCGCTGCGCGTGCCGGTGCCGCGTTGACCCTCCTGGGCGCGCGGCTTAGCATCCTTCGATGTTTTGGTCGCTTGGTGATGTTGACTATGGGGCGATTTTCGGGTGGTCGCTGGCGTTGATCATTGCGCTGGGGGCGCTGGGGCTGGGGATCATGTATTTTCGGCAGCGGCTGGTGAGCGGCGATGAGCCGACGAACAAGGCGGGATTTACGTTGGCGGACCTGCGGGAACTGCATCGCAAGGGGCAGATGAGCGATGATGAGTTCGCCAAGGCCAAGGCTCAGCTCGTGTCGGTCTTGAAAAAGCCCGCTCAATCGCAGTCGCCGGGTGCGATGGGCGATAGCCGGTTGCGCGGCGGCGACGGCGCGGGCGACGGCTCGGCGGACCCGAGGCGCTGAACCCGCCGCCAGACCACGCTATCGGCGATCTTCTCGGACGCTATCGCGAGTAATTTCCCTGCTTTTCCCGGGCGTCTAACTGGAGTACCATCCATTAAAGAATCGGCGAGCGGAAACGGCGGCGGGCAGACCCCCGGGAATCGAGCGCAAGGGGTTGTCGGATGTATCTGTTAGTCAAGTCTCCCCACTCCCCGGTTCGATAAGACAGCGTGCGAGCGCGCGGAAATCCGCGGGCGGCGGTGAGCGAAGACGGATCCAGGTGAGACCGTTGGGTTGATCCGCAAGGCGCAGAATCCGGTCCACACGCCGGGGGAAGGCGTCCGCAAGACGCCTCCCGACCGATCGAAGTGCTTTAACGAACGGAAAGTCTTCCGATGGCCAGCAACAACCGCACCGGGAACGGTGGTCCGAATACTCCCTCGTCCAGCGGCTCGAACAACCCCGGTGCCGGCGGGTTTCGCGGGCGTCGAGTCACTACCTGCTCGTTCTGCGGCAAGAGCTCGCGCGATGTCGGACCGATGGTTGAAGGCCCCAGCGACGTCTATATCTGCGCCAACTGCGTGGACCTGGCCCACAACATTATCCGCCAGGAAAAACGCAAGCTCTCCAGCGCCCAGCCACTGTTCAGCGCGATTCCCTCGCCGCGGCAGATCAAGGATTTTCTGGGCCAATACGTCATCGGACAGGAATATGCCAAGAAGGCGCTGAGCGTGGCGGTCCACAACCACTACAAGCGGCTCAGCACCACCACCC
Source organism: Tepidisphaerales bacterium (assembly GCA_038329845.1). GTDB lineage: Bacteria > Planctomycetota > Phycisphaerae > Tepidisphaerales > Tepidisphaeraceae > JBBQNJ01. Next base: position 22,464 of record JBBQNJ010000031.1, read on the forward strand.
CCGATGCCGCAGCCGACAATCGCGACGATGTCGAGATCGACAAGAGCAACGTGCTGTTGATCGGTCCGACCGGATCGGGCAAAACGTTGCTGGCCAAGAGCCTGGCGCGGGTGCTGAACGTGCCGTTCGCCATCGGCGACGCCACCACGTTGACCGAGGCCGGCTACGTCGGAGAGGACGTCGAGAATATCCTGCTGAAACTGCTGCAAAACGCCGATTACGACCTCGAGTCGGCGCAGCGGGGGATCGTCTACATCGACGAGATCGACAAGATCGGCAAGACGCAGAACAACGTGTCGATCACGCGCGATGTCTCGGGCGAAGGAGTGCAGCAGGCGCTGCTGAAGATGCTCGAGGGGACGATCAGCAACATCCCCCCCCAGGGCGGCCGCAAGCACCCCGAGCAGCAGTACATCCAGATGGACACCTCGCAGATTCTCTTCATCTGCGGCGGGACGTTCGTGGGACTCGAGGACATCATCCGCAAGCGCCTGGGCAAGCGCCAGATCGGATTCATCAGTGAAACCAGCCTGGACGAAACGTCCAGCGAACGGGCCAGCGACCTGGCGCAGGTGCAGCCGGAGGACTTGGTCGAGTTCGGGATGATCCCCGAGTTCGTGGGTCGCCTGCCCCTGGTGGCCACCCTCGAACCGCTGGATGTGACGACATTGATCAGCATCCTCACCACGCCCAAAAACGCGATTGTCAAGCAATACCAGAAGTTTTTCCGGCTCGAGGGCAGCGACCTGGAGTTCACCCCCGGCGCTCTGCGGCTGATCGCCGAGCGCGCCCTCAAGCGCGACACCGGGGCCCGGGCGCTGCGGGCGGTTTGCGAGGAGATCATGCTCGACTTGATGTACCGTCTGCCCGATCACCAGCAAGGCGGCAAGTACATCATCGACGAGGACGTGGTGCGCGGACGGGTGAACCTGTTCGAGCTGCGCCCCGAACGCCGCAAAGAATCGGCCTGATCCGAGTCGCTTCTTCCGATCGAAGCACTGATCGCTGGCCCGCCGAAGTCGGGGTCCGCCTATGAGCTACATTCCGTCCTATCAAGGCCCCACCACGCCGGCACCCCCGCGGCGGCCGACTTCCGTAACGGTGCTGGCGATTCTCGGGATTATCCTGGGCGCGCTGGGCCTATGCGGGATGGTATCGAACCTTGTGCAGCTTGTGATAAAAACCAACCCGGTGCTGGTCCAGATGGACCGCTCGCCAGTAATGCATATCTGGTCGCCGGTCTCGATCGTGCTGGGACTGGGACTGACGATCGCCCTGCTCGCCGGCAGCATCGGGATGCTGTCGCTTCAGACGTGGGCTCGTCAGATGGTACTCATCTACGCCGTCGCGAGCCTGGTCCTGGGCGTGCTGGGGACGATCATCAGCGCCATCTGGATGATTCCCATTTTCAACCAACTTGCCAGCGACCCCGATCCGGCGGTCCGGATGGGCGGCGTCGTCGGCAAGTACTCGCTGTTCATCTCTCCGGTGATCGGTGCGATCTACCCGGTTTTCGTGCTGGTGTTCCTTCGCCGCCGAAACGTGGTCGAGGCGTTCGAGCCTCAGCCCCCGCCACCGCCACTGGCGCCGCCGGTCGGCTGATCTTTCCGGGCAAGCCATTGCGTGAGGATGGGAATCACGCGGTCTTCCCGCGCGATCCCCCGGGCATTGCCGGTGAGTTCGTGGATTTCCTTAAGCAATTTGTGAGCATCAAGGTCGTACGGATCGACGTACACCGCCTGGATGGCGTACTGCTCGGCCTCGCCGGCGCGATGCAGATCCCGCAGCAGCCGCGCGATGCGCTTGGCGTAGCGATTGTCCTTCAGCTCGACCTGGTGAAGGGCGATCAGGTGTTTTAGCGCCAGTTCCGGCTTGTTTATTGTCTTGCTCAGGTATAGTCCCGCCAGCCGCGCGTGCGGTAGCGCATCGACCGGACGCAGCGTAGCGATCTGTTCCCACACCTCGGCGGCCTGGTCGTATCGCCGTTCGGCGATCAGCTTTTCCCCGCGCTGCTTCAGGCCATTGACCTTCTCGGTTGTCGGGCCATCGTAGCCCCAACCCGCGACCTGCTTTTCGGTCCACGCGAAAAAGTCATTCGAGAAGTCGGAAAGCGATCGGCCCAGCACTTGGGGGAATACGTCCTCCTGCCGCCCGCCCTGGCGGAACAGATCCATCATTTTCAGCAGCGCCTGCTGGCCGTATTTCTCCTGGATGTAGTCGCAAATCCAGAACGATTGGGCATAGGCGAGTTGGCGGTCGATCGGGCGTTTGGGCCGCACGAAACCCCACGTCAGGCCATCCATCGTGAACAGCTTTTTCTGCTTCACCGCCGAGTAGAGCATGGGAACCCATTCCCAGCGGATGGGGCTATGTTCCTGGACCACGGCCAGGCCCTCGGTCATCCAGTGGGCAATGCGATTGTCGGTGGCCGAGAGCGTGACGGTGTGGGTGAACTCGTGGCGCAGCACCTGGGCCCAGTTGAAGGTGCCCATCGTCTGTGCCCCTTTTCGCGGGGAAACCAGCGCGATCACGCGCCCGGTGCTGGCCCCGACGGTGCCGATCCAGGGCGTGCCGGTGGTGCGGACGGAAAACGCATCGTGGGTGGGAAAAACCTCGATGAGCGTCTTGCGGGCCGGTTCGTGCTGAAACTCACCGCAGACATCGCGGTAGATGCTCTCGAGATAATCCGCGAAATATTCGGGGATGACCGGGTCTTTCACCGCGTCATACATCACAACGAAATGGTCCGTCTCGACGCGCGCGAATTTAGCCATCATGTCGAGCAGGCGAAGATAGTTGGTCGTTCGCAGGTTGAACGGATCGAGGGCATGGGCCGCGTCAAGCACGCGCTGGGCCTCGTCCTCATCGCCGGACTGGGTGTAAAGCAATCCCAGCCCGTTGCGCGGCGCGGTCCACCACGGGGCGCGCTCGATGGCGCGTTGGTACATCGCCGCGGCGCGGGGGTATTGGCGCATCGCCCCGAGCTGCTCGGCGACCTCGAAATACGCCTCGGGACTGCGCGGGGCAAAGCGATCCACCCGCGCCAGCGCCGATTCAAGATCCGCGTCGCGCAGTTGCAAGGCGTATGTCGCGGCAAGCAACCCCAGAGCCACGCGGTGATCCGGGACTTTGGCCAGAATTGTCGCTAAGGGCGCTTCGGCGTCCTTGGGCTTGCGCTGAAGCAGCAGGTTGCGGACCTCGAGCAAATCGGCATCGAGGCTGTCGGGATCCACCTGGCGCAACTGCTCGACCGCCGTATCGGCACCGTCGAAGTTGAACTGCATCAGCGCGATCTGTCCCAGCAACACGATTGTCCGGGCATCATTGGGATTGGACGCCTTGGCCGCCTTCAGTTCCTTGATCGCTTCGATCGGATTGTCGTGGGAGAGAAAATACTCCGCGGCGGCGACATGGGCCGGATAATACTCCCGATCGATCATGTCATAGGCCTTGACGAACATTCCGAGGATGTCGTCGTGGAGCCGGCGATTATCGCGGTAGGCGCTGGTCATCGACGCCCATCGGTCATACGCCCGCGCAATCAGCACCACGTCTTCGGCCCGCCCGAACAGGCCCCCGACATCTGCCCGCCACCGATCCATAAAACGCTGCGGCTGGGCATCGAACCAGGCATACGCCGCCAACGCCCCCGCCGGATCGCCGGCGCTATCCAGCGCATCGGCCAGCCAGAAATGGGCGGGGATCGAGTCGGGATGATCGCTTGCCACCCGGCGAAACGCCTCGATGGCATCGGGAAGTTTGCCTTGTTCGGCAAGGATGCGCGCCCGCAGAATTCGCGCTGCCGGATCCCCTTGAACCGGCCCGGTGGACAGCGCCTCGATCGCGGCATCGCGTTGCCCGGTCGCCGCCAGCGCCGTGGACTTGACCAGCGCCAGCGCAACCGGATCGGCATCCGGCTTGACCTTCCGCAATGTCAACAGCGCCTGCTTGTATCGCCCATGAAACGCCTGGGCTTTCGCCTGCTCCAAAACCGTGAAATAAGCGGGCGTGACCACTGGCGGAAGCGCCTCGGGCAACTGCTGCTCGATCCAGCTCAACGGCGCCGATTCCCGGCGGAAATCAATCCCCCCCGCCGCCGAATGAACCCGCGCGAACGCCATGACTCCGATCGCCGCAATCCCGACAAAAAATCGACTAATCAAGCTGTCGCCCTCGCAAAAACAGGGTTATGCTAACAGACCAGGCGATTCATTATAGGGTTCACCGACGCCGGAGACACAACGCCGCAGCGGACTCGGGATCAAAGTTGTCGCTGTCCGGTATCGCCTTAACACCTGACCTTGGATACGATTGCAGCGGAATCGCACGATGAGACTTCAAGAGATGATCATTCGGGATCCGGCGCTGTGCGGAGGTCAGCCAGTGTTTCGTGGCACGCGGGTGACGCTCCGCACGGTGATGGCTTCGCTGGCGGATGGCGACAGCGTAGATCAGATCGTGGCGAGCTTTCCCACGCTCAGCGAGCAGCAGATCCGCGCCGCGATCGCCTTCGCAGCGGCGTCAGCCCAGGAAGATTTGCCTTTGCCCGAACTGCCGACCATCGGATGAAGTTAAAACTCGACGAGAATCTTCCTTCGGAACTGGCTGATTTTCTGAATCCGCGTCTCTCGACGATGGCTCACCGGCGGTCGCGCGGGGAAGCTTCCGGGTGTCCGCTCGGTGCCGCTCGGTGCCAATCGGCGCTCGGAGTATCTTCCACCCTTTCAAGCGCTGACCCCAATCCGCTTACGGGCGGCCTCGAACTCGGCGTCGGTCAGGATTCCCTGGTCGCGCAGCATTTGAAGGTTTTTCAAGCGCTCATCCTCGCGCGGCCGTGGAATCGTCGCGGCGGCGGTCTTTCCGGGCTTTTTGTGGTCCACGGGCATCGGGATCATCGTCGCGGCGGTCGCGGCGCGATCGACCGGCGATGTCGCGGCGGCGGGTGCCGCGGAATCCGCGACCGTCGATGCCGGCGGCGCCGCCGCCGCCGCTTTTTCCCGGTCGTACGCCTGGGTCATCAAATTGCGCAGCACCAACAGCAGCGTATCCGGCTCAAGATAGGTCGGCGGCGGACGAAAATAGACAGTCTTGTCATCCACCACACGCAGCGTGCCCGGGGCATTGGCCAAGCCTTTTTGTGCCGCCGCGGCATCGCGGACGGTCAGCACGACGTCGGGGGGATGCTTGATGATGCTCTCGATCCCGTAATGCCCGGCCAGCAGGCGCACTTCGGTCAACGCGAACAGCAGCACCGCCGGGCGGGGAATCTCGCCGAAGGCGTCGATCGCGTCCTGCTGCAAGGCACGCAAGGTCTCGACGCTGTCGCAGCGCGTCAGCCGGCGGTACATGTCCATGCGCTGTCGGTCGGCGGGGATGTACTGTCTGGGCAGGAATGCGTTCAGCCCGATTTCCACATGCGCCTCGGGACGACGCGGACTCGGCTCTTCCTTCAATTGCCGGCATGCTTCCTCGAGAAGCTGGCAGTACATCTCGTACCCTACCGCCGCGATGTGCCCGGACTGCTCGGGGCCTAAAATGTTCCCCGCGCCGCGGATTTCAAGGTCGCGCATGGCGATCTTGAACCCCGCGCCCAAGTGTGAGTATTCCTCGATCGCCTTGAGGCGTTTGGCCGCCACCGGCGTGACCGGCCGGTCGGGCGGGAGAATCAAGTAGCAGTAGGCGCGGTGCTTCCATCGCCCGACTCGCCCGCGAAGCTGGTGCAGCTCACTCAGCCCGAAGCGATCGGCATTGTTGATGATGATCGTGTTGGAATTGGGGATGTCCAACCCGGATTCGATGATCGTGGTGCAGACCAGGATGTCGGCCTCGTGGCGGATGAACTGGAGCATCACCCGCTCGAGTTCGTGTTCACGCATCTGTCCGTGGCCGATGATGATCCGTGCGTCGGGGACCATCTGCTGCACCTCGTCGGCGACTTCCTGGATATTATGAACGCGATTGTGGACGAAATAGACCTGCCCATCACGACTAAGCTCGCGCAGGATCGCCTGCTTGAGCCGGTTACTGTCCCAGGCCATCACCTCCGTGACCACGCTTCGCCGATCCTGCGGCGCGGTGGTCAGCGAAGAAATGTCGCGCAGGCCCAACATGCTCATGTGCAACGTTCGCGGGATAGGCGTGGCCGACATCGTCAGCACGTCCACCTCGTTGCGCATCGTTTTCAGCCGCTCTTTGTGCGTTACGCCGAAGCGCTGTTCCTCGTCCACGATCACCAGGCCTAAATCGGTGAACTTCACATCCTTGCTGATCAACCGGTGCGTGCCGATCAGAATATCCACCTCGCCGGCGGCGAGTTTGGCGATGATCTTCTTCTGCTCACCGCCGGTTTTGAATCGCGAGATCGACTCGATGGTGATCGGGTAGTTGACCATCCGTTCGCGGAACGAGCGATCATGCTGCTCAGCCAGCACCGTGGTCGGGACCAGCACCGCAACCTGCTTGCCGTATTCGGCGGCCTTGAACGCCGCCCGCATCGCCAGCTCGGTCTTGCCGTACCCGACATCCCCGCACAGCAGCCGATCCATCGGGCGTGGCCTGGACATGTCCTGCTTGATTTCCTCGGCCGAAGTCACCTGATCGGCCGTCGGCTCGTAGGGGAACTCGGCCTCGAACTCCTTCTGCCACTCGCTGTCGGGCGGATAGGCCACCCCCTGCTGCGCCGCCCGCGCCGCCTGCACCTGCAACAGTTCGGCGGCCATGTCCATCACCGCCTCGGACACCTTGGCCTTCTGCTTTTCCCATGCCCCCGACCCCAGCCGCGAAAGCTGGGGATGACCATGAAAACCGCCGACGTACTTCTGGATCAGGTTGATCCGCGCCGCCGGCACATGCAGCGCGGCGTTGTCGGCGAAGCGCAGGGTGAGGTATTCCTCGCTCTTGCCCTCCTTGGCCAGCGTCTGAATCCCCGTGAATTTGGCGATCCCATGCGCCACGTGGACGACGTAATCGCCGACCTTCAGATCGAGAAACGAATCGACCGGACGCGACGCGATGACCTTCCGGGGCCGCCGCCGCATCTCGTAGCGGTGGAACAGCTCATGGTGTCCGAACAGCGCCAACGGCCGCTCGGACCGGCGGGCGGCTTGGTCCTCGAGGCTGGGATCCCAGACAAACCCGCGATGCAAATACCCCATTGCGATGTCGATACGGGGGCGGGCGCCGGGGACATCCTGGTCGAGCAATTCGCCGAACCGCTGCGCCTCGGCCGGCTTGTCGCAGAAAACCGTTACATCGTGCGTTTCCGTCAGTTCAGCCAGTTCCTTGATCGCCTTCTTCGCCTCAGTCTCGAATCGCTGAAGCGACCCGATGGGCAGATGGACATGCTCAATCGCCCCGCCGCCCAGAAGCGACGCGGCACCCTGGTCGAACTGGCTCAACTCCAGCACGGTGTACTGCCCCGCGAGTCTCAAGATCGCCGCCAGCGGATACATTCCGCGCACATCGGGCAGACGCTCGAGGTAGCTCTTGGCCTGTTCGGCGATCTCCAGCGGCGAGAAAAGAACGACCACCGTGTCGTCGGGCAGATAGTTGAAGAAATGGGTCGAATCCCCCGAATCCAACTCACCTTTCAGATCTAGCGCCTGAACCTCGTCCAATGCCGTCTGCGACCCGAGCGTCGCTAAGTCGAACTGCTTGATCGACTCGACCTGGTCGTCGAAAAAATCGATCCGGACGGTCATGCCGACCTGTTCGCCGGCCTTGGCATGTTCGCCGGGGAGATAAATGTCGATGATCCCACCGCGCACGGCGAAATCGCCGGGAACCTCGACCTGCTCCAGCCGGCTGTAACCATGTTCGCTCAGCCAGACGATCAGTTTCTCCGGCTCGAGCTGCTCGCCGGTACGAATGGTCCGGACGAACTGGCTCAACTGTTGACGGGCCGGGACGGCTTGGATCAACGCCTGAATCGGCGCTACCAGGCTCAGTGGAGGCGATTGGCGGTTCGCGCCGCCGCGTTCGACCGACGCCAGTCGCGCGATCAGTTGTAGGCGGGCGGATACCAGCTCTTCGGACACCTTTCCCAGGCCGCCGGAAAGCTCGAGCGCCGGCACGACCTCGGGGCGATGGCCGTGAAACAACTCCATATCGTCGGCCAGGTCATCGGCCTCGTCCACATGCCCGCAGATCACCAGCACCCCGCGGCCCAGTTCGCGTTCGACGGACGCGGTGACGGCGGCGATGCTCGATCCCCACAATCCCGACGCCGACGCGGCACGGGATTCGCGCAGCTTCCAGACCAATTCTTTCAACGGACGCGCAGCGAGAAGCCGCCCGATCGCCTCGGGCGCGGGTCGTGATTCCATGATTCCGCCCATGGTAGCGCGGCGCCGATCCATCGTAAAGCGCGAAACCGAGAAACGTGGACAACGGGAACATCCAGAATATTCGGTCCAGGCCGCTTCGGCGCCGGACGGGTCTGCACAGCGAGCGATCCTTCCCTCCCGCGGCGCCGCTGAGGGAACATTCTGGATGTCCCCTTCGCCTTGGGGCGGTTGTGTCGCAACGCGCGGGCGCTATACTCGGGGATCGGCTTCAAGGGAGTAGGGATGATCCGAATCGGCATGTTTTATTCGGCGCTGGTGTTGTTGGCGAGCGCTGGCTGCGTCGAGCAGGTGATGACGATCCGCAGCGATCCGCCGGGGGCGCTGGTGTCGCTGAACGGCCAGGAGGTCGGGCGCACGCCGATGACCCGCGATTTCGTCTGGTACAGCAACTACGACGTGACACTGCGAAAAGAAGGGTATCAGACCCTTAAAACCAGCGCCAAGGTCTACGCGCCGATCTGGCAGTGGATTCCACTGGACCTGGTTTTTGAGATCCTTCCGGTGCGACTGCGCGACACGCATGAGCTGGCATTCGCGCTGAAGCCCGAGGCCCTCAGCGAATCGGAGCCGGCGGCGATTCTCGCCCGGGCCGAGCAGGCCAAGGCCCTGCTTCGATCCAGCGACCACACCCGGCGTCCGGCCGCTCGCGCGGGGGCGGGGGCGGGGGCGACGACACGCCCCGCCGCGCCTTGAGTCGGATCAGTCGGGCTGGAACACGGTCGGCGGGTGTTTGAAGACCAATTTTTCGTCGCCGCCGCGCTTTGAGTCGGATCAATCGGGCTGAAACCGCCTCGTCGTCGGCGCCGCGCCGGCACCGGCCTGCTCCAGCGCCTGGATCAGCGTGGGCGTGGTGTAGATCGAAGACAGGGTAATCGGCACGTTCGATCCCGGCGGGTAAATGGCCGTGAAGGGGATGCCGTTGCCTCCCAGTTCATCCAGCAGCTTCCATCCGGGGGCATCGCTCTCGGTCAGGTCGGCCTTCAGCGCAGCGACATTGTGATCGCGCAGCGCCGCCAGCGCTGTCGGGTCGTGGTACACCGTGGTTTCGATGTATTTGCAGTTCAGGCACCAGGCGGCGGTGAACTTCACCAGGACGATGCGATTCGATTTCTTTGCCGCCGCGAAGGTCTCGGCAGAGTAGGCTTGCCAGGTTTCCGAAACTCTGGCGGCGCTCTCGCCCTCCGCCATGGCGACGCCCGGTGCGGTGTCGGTCAAGCGCAGGCTCAGCACCAAGCCTCCCGCGACGATCGCCACCGCCAGCGCGGTGACGACAAAGAGCGGTACGGATTTGCTCGTCAATTGCGGCGTTCGCACGACCAGATAAAGGCATGCCCACACCACCACGGCGAAAACCGCCCACCACTGCTGTGGATCGGGCAACAGCCGAAGCCCCGCGAAAAATGCCGCCGACGCCAGCAGCAGGAACCCCATCATCTGCTTGACCAGTTCGCTCGCCGGCCCGGTCCGCGGGAATCGACGGGCCAGCTCAGGAAACGCCGACAGAATCAGGTACGGAAGGGCCATGCCCACGCCGACCATCAGGACCGATGCCACCCCGACGAGAAGCGGCTGAAGCACCGCCCAAGCCAGCAGCGGAGGAAACAGCGGTGCCGTGCAGGGGGTGCTGAGGATGGCCGTCAACGCGCCCCAAAGAAAGTTGCCCGAGTAGGTATCGTGGCGGAAATTCAGCCCGTAAATCCCGCGCGGCAGAGAAAAAGAGAATCCGCCCAGCATCCCGAATCCCAGCGCTGCCAGCACGATGGCGATCGTCCAGACGAACCAGGGGTAAGAGAACTGCTGACCCCAGTTGAACCGCTGTCCGAACAGCGATTTGCTCAGCAGCAGGATCAGCGCCAACACGGCGAAGATGGCGATGATCCCGAGGGAGAAAACCAGCCCGTAGAGGAGGGTTCTGGCCCGGTGATGCTGTGAAACTTCGTAAAATCCGATCGCCTTGAGCGGCATGACCGGCAGCACGCAGGGCATGACGTTGAAGATGATCCCCGCGATCAACGCGATGAGCATCGGCAACAGGATTTCGTCGCCGCGCAGAGTAAAATTCCAGCCGAGAAAGCTCACCGGCGTCTCAGACGCTGCGGAGCTTGCCGACGGCGTGACCGATGGGTCGATCGTCAACGGCAGGTCGATTTTTTCCGTTTCCGGACGGAAGCAGGTTTGATCATCACAGATTTGATAGCTCACCGATCCGATCAGCCGTGCGCCGATGGGAACAGGCCCCACCCGCTGGATCGGCACGCGGACGGTGATTGATTCTGAATAGACGCTTAACTTGCCGAGCATGGGATATTGCACGATCTGCCCCGCGGGATAGACGGGGTCGCCGATCTTCAACCCCTCGACGGGATTCACCTGGATGGAAAACGCGATGAGGTTTTCATCCAGAGGCTCGTGCGACTGGGCGTGAAGCCCCGTGGCGATGTCGAGGGTGACGAGCAGCTCCGCGGAATCCCCGAGAACCGGCGGCGAGATCCTGGCGGAAACCGAGGCGCGAGGCTCGGCGGCGCGGGCACTGCTCGCCGATCCCGCCAGAACAACTATCAAACCAAGCAGACCCAGCCGGAAAAATCGTGTTCCCATCATAGCATCATAGTCTGCCCGAACAGGTGAATACCGCACAACGTCAAAGTTCGGATTTGACGGTACAGCCGTAGCCGTCTAGCATTTCCCATAGGAATGATCGACGTTTCAGAAGGATCACGTTGAAGCTGAGCAAGCGGACGGAATACGGGCTTCGGGCGGCGGTGCAATTGGCCCGCTTATGGCCCAATGATTTTGTTCAATCCAAAGACCTGGCCCGGCTGGAAAGCCTTCCCACGAAGTTTCTCGAATCGATTCTGCTGGCGCTTCGGCGCGGGGATTTTCTCGAGAGCAAGGTCGGCAGCGGCGGGGGTTATCGCCTGTCGCGTTCGCCGCGGGAAGTCAGCGTCGGTGATGTGGTACGCCGGCTCGAGGGAAGGCTTAGCCAGAAGGAATCGCCCTCGCCCGCCGACAACGCCCCGGGAAAAATCGCGGTCCGGTTGCTCAATGAGCGGCTCACCCAGGCGACCGACGATGTGCTGGACCAGATGACCCTCGAGGAGCTTCTCGAACACGTCAATCGCGCCGCCAGCGGGCAGCAGGCGATGTACTACATCTGATCGGCCCGCAATGGATCGATCCGCGCCGAGGGCTTTCGCAGCGCGCAGACGAGCGCCGCGGCGACGATCAACCCCGAGCCGATCCATCCCCGCGAGCCCGGCAGTTCGCCATGCCACAAAAACACGAATGCCGTGGCGAAGACCGGCTCGACGGTGAAGATGACCGCCGAGCGCGGAGCCGAAACTCGTCGCTGCCCGAGGGTCTGCAGCCAGGTTGTCAACGCCGTGGCGGCGATCGCCAGGTACAGGATAGTGAGCCAGGGAAAGCTCGAGAAATCGGTTGTCGGGCGCTCGATACCCATCCAGACGGCACACGCCGCGGCGACGATGACCAACTGGACGGCGGTGAGGGCGCGGGGAGTGAAGTTCGGCGAGTGGTGTTCGAGCCGCAGGATGTAGATGCCCCAGCAGGCGGCGCAGAGGACCGTCCAGGCGTCGCCGAGGTTCGGAGGCGAGCCATCGTAGGACAGCAGGCCGGCGCCGATGAAGCCAGCGATTGCGGTGCCCCAGATCACCCGATCGATTCGTCGCCCCGTCGCCGCGGCGAACAGGGGGACAAAAATTACGCTCATCGCGGTGAGAAAAGCGCTGCGTCCCGGGGTGGTATATTGCAGCCCGATGGTCTGCAAAGCGTATCCGCCCCATTCGAGGATGCCCAGTTCCAACCCCGCGATCCACAGCCGGGGGTCGAGCCGCAAAAAGGGAAGGAAGATAATCGCGGCGACAACGAAACGGGCGGTGAGCATCGGCGCGGGGGAAACGTGATCCAGCGCGTCTTTGCCCAGGGCGAACGTGGTGCCCCACAACGCCGTGGCCAGCAGGAGGATCGCAGCGCCCGCCCACTGTGTGGCGTCTGGACCGTTGGCGACAGCGCCGGATCGGAAGAGGGTCATGCCTGGACGCTCTGCGGGACGGCGAGGGCCGCGGACGCATCGTCGTCAATCGACGCCGGCTCGCCGGCTTTCTTGCCCCGACGCGCGATTCGGGCACCCAGGTCGTCGAAAAGCGAATAGGCCACCGGCGTGATCAGCAATGTCAGCCCCAGCGAGAGCAGTTGTCCGCCGATCACCACCACGGCCACGGCCCGGCGCTCTTCGGCACCGGGACCAGCGCCCAGCGCCAGCGGCAGCATTCCGGCGATCAACGAGAGCGTTGTCATCAAGATCGGCCGAAGCCGATCCCGATTGCCTTCGATGATCGCATCGTAGCGCTTCATCCCCGCCGCCCGCAACTGGTTCATGTGGTCGATCTGGAGAATCGAGTTCTTCTTCACCACGCCGAACAGCACGAGCATCCCCAAGGCCGAATAAAGGTTGAGCGTTCCGCCGGTGAGGTACAGCGATAACAGCGCGAACGGGATCGACAACGGCAGCGCCAGCAGGATCGTCAGAGGGTGGATCAGGCTTTCGTAGTTCGACGCCAGGATCATATACATGAAGATGATCGACAGGCCGAATGCCCAGATGAACTCCCCGAAGGTTCGCTCGAGTTCTCGTCCCCTGCCTGAGACGGCGGTGGTATAGGCCGGGGGCATGTTCAGCCCATCGGCGGCGGCACGCACGGCCTCGATGCGGTCGGCCAGGGCATATCCCGGCGCGACTCCGGCGCGGAGATTGGCCGATCGCCGCCGATCCAGCCGGTCGATTCGCGCGGCGCTGGTGGCGGTGTCAAGGGTGGCGATCGAGCGCAGCTCGATCAATCGGCGAGGGTCGGACGAGGCCGCCGAGTCGCGCGAACCCCCCTGCCGCGGAAGCAACAGCCGGGGAATCTGCGTCGCATCGGTCCGATCTCGCTCGCTGAGGCGCAGGGCCACATTGTAATTTTCGTTGGTCTGGGGATCGCGGTACTCGGTGATGTCGGTCTCGCCGCCGACCATGACTCGAAGCGCCGTCCCGATGTCGCGCGGGCTGATCCCCAAGTCCGCGGCCCGCTCGCGATCGATGATCACGCGAAGTTCGGGCTTGTCGAGCTTGAGCGTGGTGTCGGCATCGAGAATCCCCTCGATCCGCCCGTCGCGGGTCATCGCTCGAAGTTCCTCGGCGTAGCGCGCCAGCGATTCCAGTTCCGGACCTTTGATCACGAAATCCAGATCAAAGCTGCCCCCGCCGATGTTGAATGAGGGCAGGTTACGCACCGCGATGCGAAGATCCCGATACTCGCGCATTTTGGCGCGGATCTTCATCATCACGTCGCGCTGCGTGTAGCCGCCGCGGAAGGCGGACATCGGATGACCCTCAAGCGTGGCATGCCACAGCCGACCCAGCGAAAAATAGCGCTCCTCGTGGGGGGCGATTCGCACGTAGAGGCTGCCGCTGTTGGTCTGGCCCATGAACCCCCCGCCGCTGGTCGCCAGGACCGTGCGCACCTCGGGCATCGCCAGCACGTCGGATTCAACCGCCCGCATGGCATCATCCATGGCGGCGAACGCGGTGCCTTCCGGGGCCGAGACGGACATCTGGAACTCGGCCTCGTCCACGTCGCTGGGAAGATAGTCCTGCCGCACGGCGCGGTAGAGCGGAATCGAGGTCAGCACCACCGCGATGCCCAGCGCCGCGGTGAGATATCGCCAGCGCATCACCGTGCGAAGCATCGCGGTATAGGCGCGGTCGATCACGCCGTAAAAGCCGCGGCGGGAGCGGGCGTGGTCATGGTCGGCCGGCCCGGTCGCCCGCTTGAGCATCCTCGCCGACAACGTAGGGGTGAGGGTGAAACTGACCAGCAGCGAAACCAGCACGGCGACGGCGGCGGTGATGCCGAACTGGTACAGAAATCGCCCGGAAATCGAGGACATGAATGAAACAGGGATGAAGATCACGACCAGGCTGAGGGTCGTGGCCAGGACGGCCAGGGCGATCTCGGCGGTGCCGCGCCTCGCCGCCTCGAAGGGGGTCATGCGCTTTTCCTCGACGAAGCGGAAGATGTTTTCCAGCACCACGATCGCATCGTCGATGACGATGCCGACCATCAAGACCAGGGCCAGCATGGTCACGCTGTTGAGCGTGAAATCCAGCGCCCGCATCATGGCGAACGTGGAGATCAGCGAGGCGGGGATGGCGATGCCGGCGATGACCACTCCGCGCCAGGAGCGCATAAACGCCAGCACCACCAGGCAGGCGAAAATCGATCCGAGGATCAAATGAGAGTTGATCTCGTGCAAGGCGTTATAGATGTAGCGGGACTGGTCGGAGATCACCTCCATCTCGACGCCCGCCGGGAGCTGGGCCCGGGCCTGCTCCATGTTGCGCTTCACGCCTTCGATCACCTCGACGGTATTGGCGCCGCTCTGACGGCGGACCTCGAGCGTCACCGCCGCTCGGCCGTTCAGCCGAGCTGACGATCGCCGCTCGCCCGAGCCATCCTCGACCCGCCCCACGTCGCGCACGCGCACCGGCGCGCCGTTGACTCGCGTGATGACGATATCATTGAACGCCCGCGGATCGGCGATCCGGCCCATGGTGCGAAGCTGCGATTCGCGATCGGCACCGGTGAGATTTCCACCCGGGACTTCGGCGTTTTGCTGCGCAACCGCGTCGCGCACGGCGGTGATGGGGATTTGGTACGCCGCGAGTTTCTCGGCATCGACCCAGACGTTGATGGTTCGCCCGGCACCGCCGACGAGATTGACGGCGCCGACCCCCTTGGCCCGCTCGAGCTGGACCTTGACGACCTTGTCGGCCAGCTCGGTCAGTTCGCGCACCGAGCGCTCCCCCGACAGCGCGATCGTCACCACCGGGCGAGAATCGTTGTCAAACTTCGAGACCACCGGCGGGTCCACATCCTCGGGCAGACGACGAATGATCGCCGAGACCTTGTCGCGCACGTCCTGGGCGGCTGAGTCGATGTCGCGGTCGAGCCGGAACGTGGCGATGACGATCGAATTGCCCGGGCCGGTAATCGAGCGCAGCTCGTCGATTCCGTCGACCTGATTGACCGCCTGCTCGATCACGTCGGTGATCTCGGTTTCGGTCTCTTCCGGGCTGGCCCCGCGCAAGGTCGTGCGCACCGAGACGGTGGGCAGGTCCACCGACGGGAAACGATCGACGCCGAGCCGGAAATACGACGCGGCGCCGACGACCACCAGCGCCAGAATGATCATCGAGGCGAAGACGGGGCGCTGGATGCAAAGCTCGGCGAGCTTCCTCACGACCGCCTCCCCGCCAACACCGCGTCGCACTGCCCGCCGGACCGAAGGCTCGACACTACGCCGGAATCGGGGCTATTTCGGAGAATCCCTCGCGTGATGATCCTGAGCATGTGCCGGGTCAGCGCCGATTCGCCGATCTGATCCTCCGGATGTCGCCATGCGGCCCGGGCGAAGGACATGATGAAATCGGCGGTCACCTCGGGATGAGGATCGGCCAACTCACCCCTGCGTACGCCGCGGCGGATGACCGCCTCGATCACCTCGACCACCTCTCGGCGTCGTTGCTGGATATCGTCCGAATTCGACGAGCGGGGCTGGACGCCCGCGGCCCGAAGCAACTGGAAAAAATGCGGGTTTTGCCGTCCGAAGCGGACGAGTTCGCGGACCAGCAGGCCCAGTTGCTCGATCGCCCCCGCGCCGCTCGGCGCCGATGCCAGGCGCAGCTCAAGCCCGTCGCGCAGGTCCGCCAGCGCCTGGCGGGTCAGGTCGGCGTAGAGCCGCTGCTTGTTCTTGAAGTAGATGTAGATCGTCCCCTTGCCGATGCGGGCCTCGGTCGCGACGTCCTCGAGGCGTACCTGGTGGAACGGGCGGGTGGCGAACAGGCGGGCGGCCACCCGCTGGATATCCTGTCGCTTTTGCTCGTCGGGCCTCTGCATGGCGGGCTTTCGTCCCTTGCGATCCTGTTCGGCGAGGGATACAATCCAAAACTGACTCGTCAGTATTGTAAGGGTTGACCTCATGGCTCGTCAATGGCGTCTGATTCCCGTCGCCGCGATGCTTCTCGCGGTCTTCTGGGGTTGCAAGGAAGACTCTACCGCCCGCGACGCGGGCAAGCCCCGCGCCCAGGCCGCGGTCGTGGTGACGTGCGCGGCGGCGACCACGCGACGCGTCCAGCGGGGGATCGAAGTGTCCGGTTCGCTCTACGGCGACGAGGAAGCCACGATCTCGGCGAAAGTCGCCGGGCGGGTGATCAGCATCCTCCGCGACGTGGGGGATCGCGTAGGCCCGGGGGACCCGTTGGCGCAAATCGATCCGGCCGACTATCGCCTGGCCCGCGAGCAGAAACTGCTGGCGATGCGCGAATCGCTGGCGCGGCTGGGGCTGGATGCACTGCCCGGCGATTCGTTCGAACCGGAAACTGTCCCGACAGTGGTCCGGGCCCGTCGTGCGGCGTTAAACACCGCGGCGCGGCTCGAGCGCGGGCGGCAGTTGTTCCAGCAGAACCCGCCGCTGATCAGCGAGCAGGATTTCTCCGATCTCCAGACCGCCCACGATGTGGCCAAAGCCGAGACCGATGTGGCGGTGCTCGGCGCCCGCGCGACCCTGGCCGAGGCACGCAGCGCCAAGGCGGCGCTGGATCTGGCCGACCAACTGCTTTCCGACACGGTCGTGCGCGCCCCGGGTGCGGCACCCGCCACGGCGTCGAGTCGACCGGCCTCGCCGTCGAGTCAGCCCCTCGTGCCATCGAGCCAGCGGGCGGCGTCGAGCCAGCTCGCCGCGCCGTCAAGCCAACCCCGCGCACCGTCGAGCCGGCCCGCTGTGTCGTCGAGCCAACCCGCCGCACCATCGAGCCGGCTCGCTGTGTCGTCAAGCCAACCCGCCGCACCATCAAGCCAGCCTGCCGGACGATACGCCGTCGCCGCCCGCCGGGTTTCCGCCGGGGAATATGTCCGGGAGGGCACGGCGCTATTCGACGTGGTGGCCGATGACCCGATCAAGTTTCGTGGCGCGATTCCCGAGCGCTATATCGCCGAGCTGCGCGTCCGTCAGACCGTGACCCTCGGCCTTGACGCCTTTCCTGCGCGTGTCTTCACCGGTGAGATTCGACGAATCAATCCGCGCATCGACCCGGCCAGCCGCACTTTCGAGATCGAGGCGATCGTTCCCAACCCCGACGGTGCCCTGCGCCCTGGTGCCTTCGCCCGTGCGTTCGTGATGACGCGCATCGACCCTGGCGTGACGTTCGTGCCGGCGACGGCGCTGGTCACTTTCGCGGGGGTTAAGAAGGTCTTCATCAACGATCATGCCGTCGCCCGCGAAGCGCGGGTTCAGACCGGCGAACGGGATGGTGATTGGATCGAGATCGTCTCGGGACTCGAGGGAACGCCCATCGTCGTAGTCGCCAACGCCGATGACTTGTCCAATGGCACGCCCCTGCGGATCGAGCCGGCGCCCCCCGCCACTTCGCCCGCCACGAACCGTTGATCGCCCGCGCGACAACCGCGGGTGTCATTGCTTGAGCAGCAGCGGGTCGGCCCAGACGCCGCGGGCACCGAGGAGCGGTTCGGGCGTTTCTATTCGGAGGGTCAAGTTTCGCACCTTGGCGACCGCGACGGTCAAGTTCAGCGGATCATCCACGCTGGTGATCGGCTCGCCGCGGTACAACTCGCGGCCATCGCCTAAGACGACGAATTGCAACCGGGCCAGCGGCGCCAGCCCCGCCGCGGCGCCGGCCGTCGCGGTGAACAGGATGTATTGCCCGCCGAGGTCGTATGTGATCGAGCCGCCGCCGCCGAGGCCGATCCCATATCGCGGCGATTGGTCAACGGGCGATGCGACGACGGCATTCGGCTGATACCCCGGGTCGATCCCCGCGGCGGCGCTGATATTGCTCGGGCGAAGTTCTGCCAGAGATCGAAGCCGCCGTCCGGCGTATTGAATCTCGCGGATCGAGCGATAATCCACCGGAATCCGGCCCAGCACGCCTTGCTGGCATACGAGTTTTCCCTTTTCCGAGGCGATCGACGCGCAGCGCAACGCCGATCCATCGGTGAGATGAACCACGTACTCGCACGGTTCTTCGCCGACGGGCGACAGGATAGCGGCGGCGGCCTGGTCAGAAAGATCGAAGCTGGAATTGCCGAACAGCACCGACGAGACGCTGATGCGGTTGCCGTCGACCGCCCGCACGTCGCCTTCATACAAATCGCCGTTCTTCATCACTACCCCGGCGCTGCCGGCGTCGAGACTTCGGCGCATGTCGGGACTGATGGGCCGGAAATAAAGCCGAGCAACCCGGCTTCGAGCGACCCGCACGTCGCGCAGGTCGTTGCGGTAGAACTTGACGCTCGTTTCGCCGAGGTGGTCGATCCGCTCGACGGCGATCAGCGTGCCGTCGCGAAGGACCACGGCACGCTTGGGCGGTTCCGGCGCTGCGCCGTCCGAGACCAGCAGGTGGAGGATCTCGTCCCAACCCACTTTGACCGGCGCGCCGATCTTCGGCGAAACTCTCGCCCCGGCATCGTCCAGTTTAACGATGCCCTGCACGCCCTTGCCATCGAATGTCCGCACGCTCCCCGCGCCGGCCAGGCCGCAACACAGCACAATCACCCCCATGGCCACAGCCCGGCGCATCGGCAATTCGTCACCTCTGATAGAGCGGGATGTAATGGTATGGCATGGCCAGGATCGTGCTGTAGACGGCGGTGGCATAGACCGGACCGACGCCCTTGCTCCCATCGAGGGGTTCCCAGTACGACTTGTCCCCATCGCTCTTGCGCTTGGCCAAAAGCATCTTGTTCAGCTTCTGATACCAATCCTTCCACGTCGGCCCGCCGATCATGTACTGGGCCGGAGCGGCGTAGAAATTGCCGTAGGTGAACCACTCTCGATCTCGGAAATTGCCATCGACTAGATACTTGGAACCGGCGGCGACAATGGGATCGTCGTAGACCCCGCACACCTGCAAAGAATAGATCGCCGCGGCGGTGCGGGCGAAGCCGGGTTTGTTGCTGTGCGGCTGGTAGGTGAATCCCCCGCTCTTTTCATCGCGGCAACTTCGCACGTACTTCACGGCGCGGTCAATGGTGGCCTGTGGGACGGCGATCCCGCTGTTCTGCGCCGCCCGCAGCGCCACGACCTGCAAGACCGTCACGGAGATGTCCCCGTCCATCACTCGGGGTTGATATCGCCAGGCGCCTTTGTCGTTCTGGCAGGTGATGATCAGGCGGATCGCCTTTTCCAGCTTGGGCCGAATCGCCGGATCGCGGGTCTGGCCATACGCCTCGGCCAGCGCGATCGTGGCGATCCCGTGGCCGTACATTCCCTGGCCGGAATTGGCCTCGGACGGGGCGATGATGTATCCGTCGGGGCGAACGCAGTCAAGCAGGAACTGCACGCCTCGGGCGACGTTTTTTCCGTGTTCGCCTTCGTTGGGAAGGTTTCCCGTGGCCATGAAGGCCATTAACACGTAGCCGGTCATCGCCGCCTGGTGGCTGCGGTTGTCCGACCACGCCCCCGAGGGCATCTGGCGCGATGCCAGCCAGTTCATCGCACCCCGCAGCGCCGCTTCGGTCGGCTCATCCACCGTGACGGTGTCCTGGTCAACCCCGACGCCGCGGGCCGTCGTGGGCGCTATCGCGCGCACCGGCGTTGCCATCGTGCCGGCGAGTAGCAGTCCCGCCAGCGCGGCGGCAGTGAAGAGTCGAATAAACCGCGCGTCGCCGTGCTTCATGCTACTCCCGTCCCTCTGACAGATTGCGAAGGTATTGCTCGACCTGGGGACCGTATTCTTCGGGATACTTCTCGGCCTGCGATTGGGTCAACGCCGCCCGATCGCGCTCGGGCAGCGCGATAAATCGACCGGCGGAGTTCTCATCCCGCCGCGCCCCGGCCTGGGCCGTGCCGTCGGGACCCATCTGGCGATCTCCCGTGGCCATCCCTTCCTGCGGCATTCCCGGCATTCCCGGCATTCCCGGCATTCCCGGCATCCCGGGCATTCCGGGCATTCCCGGCTGACCCGGTTGTCCGGGCATGGGCTGGCCGGGAGCAAGGCCGGCCTGTGCCATCGCCACCGCCGCCTGCGCCTGGGCCAGCGCCGACTGTGCCTGCTGAGCGCTTTGCTGGGCAGCGGGCGTGTTGCCCGCCTGCGCCTCGGCCGCGGCTTGAGACAAGGCGTTGGCCGCATCTTGAAGCGCCTGGTCGGCGTTGGCCGGCAACGCCCCCTGGTCGTCGGCCGCCAGCGCCGTTGCCTGCTCGCCGGTCTGTTGGAACTGATCGGACGCGACCTGCGGCGCGGGATTGGTCCCGGCCTGCTGGGCCGCGGCGAGTTGCTCGGTCGCCTTCTGGATCCCCGCCTGCTGCTCGGCCACTTGTGGAAGCGACGGCTGGCCCGGCGTAGGCTGACCGGCCGATGGCTGGCCCGGGGACGGTTGACCCGGGGATGGTTGACCCGGTGAAGGCTGACCCGGCGAGGGCTGACCCGGTGACGGCTGCCCTGGTGATGGCTCGCCCGGTGACGGCTGCGACGGCTTGGACGCTTCCGCCGCCGCCATCGCATCCTGCGCCTTCTGCATCGACTGCGCCGCGGCCTTGGGATCGCCCTTGGCCAGTTCCGACGCCGCCTGCTCGGCCGCCTTCTGCGCCTGATTCAGCGCCGGCGAGGGCGCCTGCTGGTTCATCTGATCCAGCGCCTTGGCGACCTCTTTCTGCTGCTGCTGCAATTGCTCGGCCAGCGCCTGCGGAGTGGCATCCATCTTCTGCGTGGCATCGGCGGCCTGCTGCTGCATCTTCTCGATTTGCTCGGCAGCGCCCGCTAAGGCCGCGGCGGGATCTGCCGCCGGCTCATTGAGTTGCTGCTGCAAGTCGGCGATTTTCTTATCGAGTTGATCCTTCGCCTGGCCCAGTTGCGCCAAGGCCTCCTGCTGCTTCGGCTGCGCTGACTTCGGATCATTCTTGGCCAGTTCGTCGCCGGCCTTTTTCATCTCCTGCTGCGCCTGCTGAAGCGGTTGGGCCGCGGGAGCGCCCTCCTGCGGCAAGGCGTTTTTCACGTCGTCGGTTTGCTGGGCCAACTCCTGCTGCTGCTTGGCCTCGGGGGAAGCGGCGGGAGACGCTTTAGGCTCTTGGCGGGCCTGCTCGGCCGCCTTCTGGGCGGCGTCGGCCGCCTTCTGGGCGGCGTCGGCCTTCTTCTCGGCGGCGTCGGCCTTGGCCTGCGATTGCTTGGCCTGCGCTTCGGCCTCGGCAGCCTTCTGCTGAGCCTCGGCGGCCTTCGGGGTCATCTGCGGATTCTGCTGCGCCGCCTGCTTCATCGCGTCGGCAACCTGCTGCTGCGAGTTGGCCTGCTTCTCAGCCGCTTCGGCGGCCTGCTTCTGGGCGTCAGCCAGCGCCTTTTGGGCATCGGCCATCGCCTGCTGGGCATCGGCGGCCTTCTCCTGCGCCTTATTGGCGTTCTCCTCGGCCTGCTTGGCTTTTTCTTCGGCCTTGGCCTGGGGCGCGGGAGTTTCCGGCTGCTTGGCCGCGTCGGCCTGCTGCTTCTGGGCTTCGGCGACTTCCTTTTTCGCTTCGGCGACCTGCTGTTGAGCCTCTTTCGCCTGCTGCTGAGCGGCCTTGGCCTGGTCCTGGGCCTCGGCGAGCTTCTGCTCGGTCGCGGGCTGCTTGTTCTCGGCCGCGTCCTTGCGAGCCTCATCCAATTTCTTCGACGCCTCGGCGAGTTTCTTATCGGCCTGGTCCAGCGACTTCTTCGCCTGATCGAGATCGGCCTTTGGCGCCGGCTGGGTCGCGGGCTGTTCCTTATCGACCGCCGCCTTGGCTGTCTGCTGTTCGAGTTTTTGCTGATCCTTGATCAACTTGGCCACGTCATCGCGGGCCGCCTCCAGTGAGGCGAGCTGCTTTTTCATCTCCTCGGTCTTGGCGATCTGTTCATCCAATGCCTTGACCGCCAGTTGCAGCGAATCGATCGCCGACTGCTGATTTTCCGCCGGGTTGCGGGCCGCCTTGGCGTCGGACATGGCCTGCTCGGCCTTCTCCATTTGTCGGGCCGCGTCGCCGATGTACCGCGCCGCGGGGGGCGCCGAGGTGGCCGCGTCGGCCTGGGCCTCGCGGGTTTTGTCCTTGATCGCGGTCTGCCGTGGCGTTAGTTCGATCAGCTTGGCCGACTGGTTCTCGACCTGCTTGCTGACGGTCGCCAGGTCGCGCTCCTGGACGATCAACGCCTCGATTCGCGCCTTGAGGTCCTTCAGCGCCGCCAGCGCATCCTTCGGGGCCGATTGCTCACGCTGCTCGGCCTTGACGATCTCCTGCTGGACCATTTCCCGCGTCTTTTCCAGTTCGTCGATCGCGGCCTTGCCGCGCTCGGCGGCCTTGTCCTTGTCCGACTCGCGGTACTTGGATCGGGCCTCCTGCATCTTGTCTTCGGCGTTTTTCAGTTGATCCGACGCCGCCGGCGCCGCCGTCTCCAGGTCTTTGCGGGTGAGGTTCGTCTTGTCCACCAGTTCGGCCTGGCGATCCTCGAGCTGATTCATCGCCGCCCGATCCTTGGGCGCGGCCTTGGTCTCCTCGACCAGCTTTTTCTGATCGGCGATCGCCTTGTCGAGATCCTGCGCGGCTTTGCGAAGTACCTCGAGCGCCGTCGCGGGCGGCGCCACCAGGCGAGACAGTTCGACCAGTGCGTCGCGCGATGCCTTTTCGCCACCGGCGGCGCGGAACAGGTTTCCGATCTTCAGATCGTCGGTCGCGGTCGAGACGTTCTCCTGGAGCTGCGCCTTGGTCGCCCCGTCGCTGGCTCGGCGGAGTCGTTCGGCGGTCATGCCATCAGCCGAATCGGTCAGCCCTTTGAGAATTCCCAACGCCATCCGCACATCGTCACGCAGCGTACTCTGCTCGACATGCTGCACCCGAAGCGAATCCTTCTGGGCTTCGCTCATCTTGTCGGTGCGCCCGGAGGTCGCCCGGGCCAGGTCCACCGCCGCCTTGAGGTTGGTGTTCTGGCGGTTGGCCAACTGGGAAAATCGCATCGACAGCTCGTACAACTGCTGCTGGCGCTGATATTCGATGAGCAGGTGCTTGAATTGGGCGATGATCCCCTTTTGCTGGGTATAGGCATCGACAACTTTTCCGCGCGCGTCTTGTCCCCCCACGCCGCGGGCTTCCTGCAACAGGGAAATGACCGTCGCCATCTCCTGGTCGGACAGGTTGCCCAGGATCGAATGGATCGCCTTGAGCGTCTTGACATCGTCGCCGTTGCCCATGCCGTTGCGATCGAACTCGGAAATGATGGCGGTCAACTGATCGGCCACCTTGCCGGTCTGATTGCGGATCTGCTGCTGCGAGACCTCGCTTTCGCGGATTTTCTCGGTTGGCAACGGTGCCAATCCCCACGCCGCGGCGCAGGCACCCAGGATCACGAGGCTGATCGACGATCGGATGATGCGATTCATAATGACTCCGAAAACAGGCTTACGTCGTTCTTTCGTCGGCGCCGCCCGCTAATGAGGTTATGGCGCTGAGTCGCGCGATTTCTCCAACACCATGTTGCCCAGTCGCTGATTGAGGCTTTCCTGACTGCTGGTCAGGTCGGTCAGGGTCGTGGTCATGTCCCCGGTACGGGCCATCAATTCCGCACGCTTATCGGCTTCGCTGACCACACGGGCTTGGTAATGCTCGCTGGAACTCTTTCCCGGACCGGTCACGTTGTTGGTGTCCTGCGCCTCCAGCCACCACTCGATCACCGCCCCTTCGCCCAGCGACGGCTTCATCTTCGCCAGTTCCCACTTATACCAGCCGCGAAGATTCTTAGGATTTCGACCGGTTTCCAGCGATATCGTCTTTTCCTCACCCGCGTTCTCGTCGTCGCGCTTGTAATGGAGGTTCAACTTCTCGATCGCGTAATCGTCGGCCACGTCGAACCCGATGGCGATCCAGGCCTGCGTCGTGACCAGTTCTTCCTTGCGATCGGGATACGTGACCTTGACCACTGGGGGCTTGTCGGGAACCAGATCGACGCGATAGACCGCCGGATCGCGGGTTTCCAAGCCGTATTCATCGATCAGGTAAACGGAAAACCCGGTCGTTCCTGCGGGCAGGGGAATGCTCGCCTGCACGCCGTCGCGGGCTATCAGGCGCGTGTTGTCACCGCCGCCGTCGGATTCCAAGGGAAAATCGATGGGGAATCGCGGGCGCGAATCCGGCGGATCCTGCCCGAGCAACCGCACGCGATTGCCCACCCCCGCGGCACCGACGGCGCTGGGTATCAGTCGAACCGGCTTATTGCTCGTCACCTTCAGGGCCAGCCGCGACCCGGCCAGCAGAGTCAGATCGCCGGGCTGGCGCGGCACGATATTTAATTTCGGATCGGCTTGGGTGACGTACCGGGGATACAACTGGGCGCACTCGATTGACTGCACCTGCGGACGGGCGACGGCCTCGACGCGAAATCGCTCGCTCTGCCCGTCATTGAGGAAAATCTGGTACGTGAAGGAAGACTGGACGTTTTCGATCTGGCGGGTGTAGCGGTCGGCTTGCTCGGGGT
Source organism: Tepidisphaerales bacterium (assembly GCA_038329845.1). Taxonomy (GTDB): domain Bacteria; phylum Planctomycetota; class Phycisphaerae; order Tepidisphaerales; family Tepidisphaeraceae; genus JBBQNJ01. The sequence goes on from JBBQNJ010000031.1 coordinate 47,355, forward strand.
CTCGATCCATGGTGAATCGCTGGGTGGCGCCGCGCTCGAAGCGAACTTCGACGGTTCCCTCGCGCGGCTTGATTCCGCGGGCCAGCGCTTCGAGCGTGACCGAGTCGCCCCTGGCGATCACCCGGTTACCCAGGGAGGGATCGACGATCACCCGCGTCTTTCGCGGCACGGGGATGTTCGACAAAAAGGCACGCTTGAGCAGGTCGCCGGAAGTCTGCCCTCCGAGCGCCAGCCCGGCCAGGCCACCGGCCAGGATCAGGGTCGTGGCCGCAGCAATGCGGATCAGCGCATCGGACCGCACGACGCGGGTGAAGTCCAACGGCTGGCTCATCGATTCGGTCTGATGGACCATCGCCCGCACCAGCGACACCGACGCCCCGGCAGGCACCGCCCCCGGACGGGTCAATTGCACCGCCGATATCAGCCGCGAGCGGAAGTCGGGCTGATCATGCTCGACGCGAAGGGCTATCTCCTCGTCATTCGGCGCGAAAATCGCCGGTGCCACCGCATATTTGAGGATCAGCATGATCGCGGCACCCAGATTGACGGCCAGGATCGCCGCGCGCAGGGTCCAGGAGAGATTCAGCCACCAATCCAGCAACATCCCGATCCCCAGGATCAGCACGAACGCCCCCACGGCGGCCAAGACGCCGGTCGAGGCGCTGACCCCAATGTGCTTTCGCCGCACTTCCGCGAGTTTGTTCAGAAGCAGTTGGCTCATACGGCTGGTAAGTCTACCCCACGACGCCCGGGGATTCGATCATCCCTTAACCTTACCGCCGAGCGGGCCGGATGTTGGATCATCGCGGGAATTGGCCCGGACGCGAGCATTCAGGATATTCCGTCGGGCCGACCCGCACTCGCGACCAATCCATCCGGGCGGCGAAGCTGTGGGAATATTCTGGATGTCCCCTTGGCCCACCTTCCCACGCGCCAATCGCCGAAGGAATGAACGCGCGCTTGTCACGCGAGCACTCCATCCTTACGATCCGAGGACAGACGCCGTCTATTTTTGTGCCGGCGCGATGGAGTTGTTGATCGAGGTTCTATTTCATCAGCCATGACCAATCCCACAACGACCGATGCCACCAAGCCGCTCGCCCGCGACGATGACCGCAAGATCGTCATTCGCATCAAGCGCCAGGACGGGCCGCAGTCTGCGTCCCGATGGGAGGAGTTCGCCGTCCCTTATCGGCCCAACATGAACATCATCTCCTGCCTGCAGTGGATCGCGGCCCATCCCACGACCACCGATGGCAAGGCCACGACCACGCCCGTGTGGGATTCGGGGTGCCTGGAAGAGGTGTGCGGCGCCTGCACCATGGTGATCAACGGGGCGGTGCGGCAGTCGTGTTCGACGCTGGTGGACAAGCTGGGCAAGATCGGCGAGCCGATCACCCTCGAGCCGATGCGCAAGTTCCCGGTGGTGCGGGATTTGTTCGTGGATCGCCAGCGGCTGTTCAATGACCTCAAGCGGATTAAGGCCTGGGTGCCGATCGACGGCACCTACGACCTCGGCCAAGGCCCGCCGATCCCGCAGGAAATGCAGGATGTGCGCTATCCATTGAGCCGCTGCATCAGTTGCGGCTGTTGCCTGGACGCCTGCCCGCAATATACGCCGGTGAATGACTTCGTCGGCGCCGCGATTATCAGCCAGGTGCGCCTGTTCAACGTCCACCCCATCGGCGAAGCGCTCAAGCCCGAACGGCTCGACGTGATGATGGGCGACGGCGGCGTGAGCGATTGCGCCAAGGCGGGCAACTGCGTGCGGGTCTGCCCCAAGCAGATTCCCCTGCTCGAGTCGATCTCCGCCGTCCAGCGCCAGGCGACCGTTCACGCGATCAAGTCGTTCTTTTCACGTTAATTTAACTTCCGCGGAATGCGGGGAAAAAACTGCTGGCGCTCTCGCTGAGCGGGTCGGGCCAGGAAGTTCCGCAAACAGAGATTGTCAATCAACCGCAGCGCCGGCCACGACTCGCCGAAGGCACAGGCTTTCCCGATGCGTAACACTTCACCCATCTGCCGCGACCGGCTCCGGTAGCGGGGGGAGCTGGCCGGTGATCAGCAGCTCACGCAACGCCGAAACGATCGTCGTCGAGGGGTTGTGGCCGCGAAGTTTCAACGTGCGGAACACGCTCATCAA